>NZ_JBITFA010000008.1:0-341059 GCF_044455705.1 Kitasatospora sp. NPDC051170
GCGTGCATCGGCGGTGCCGAGGAGGGAGCCACTGCGGAGCATTGGCGACTGACGAGAAGCCGTCGAGGTGCGTGCCCCGGCGGCGACCGCCCGGCAAGATCCGAAAGAGAGGGCCTAGCCCAGGGCGAGGGCCCGCAGGCGGTCGGCGGCGCCGTTGAAGACGTCCTGGTCGCCGGGGAAGGTGCCGGAGTCGGCGTACTGCCAGAAGGTGTAGTAGCCCCAGCCGTTGGGGAGCGTGCCGGCGCTGGTGGAGTAGCGGGCGATCCACAGCGGGTTGGTGGCGGCGAAGCCGCCGTAGTTGCCGGTGCACTGGGACCACCAGTTGGTGGTGGTGTAGATGGTCGGGTAGCGGCCGGTGCGGCTGTGGACGGTGTTGCTGAAGTCGCCTATCCAGCTGACCATCGCGCTCTGGCTGAGGCCGTAGCAGGTGGCGCCGTAGGGGTTGTACTCGATGTCGAGCGCGGGCGGCAGGGTCTTGCCGTCGGCGGACCAGCCGCCGCCGTGGTTGACGAAGTAGTTGGCCTGCGTGGCTCCGGAGGAGGAGTTGGGCAGGGCGAAGTGGTAGGCGCCGCGGATGAGGCCGGAGTTGTAGGAGCCGTTGTACTGCTGGGCGAAGGACGGGTTGGTGTAGCCGGTGCCCTCGGTGGCCTTGACGTAGGCGAAGCGGGCGCCGTTGGCGGCGACGCCGCCCCAGTTGACGCTGCCCTGGTAGCTGGAGACGTCCAGGCCCTGGGTCTGGGTGACGGCGAGGGAGGCGACGGCCGGGGCCTGGGCGCGGCCCTCGTGGGCGGCGACGGTGGAGCCGGCGAAGTCGCGCTCGGGGTGGAAGCCGGCCTTGCCCTCGACGACGGGGGCGGCGGCCGTGGCCGGCTCGGCGGCGGAGGCGGGCGCGGCCAGGCCCGTGACGAGGGCGGCGGAGGCGACCAGGGTGGTGAGGGCGGGCAGCCACCGGCGGGCGGCCGGAGCCTTGGCGGCGGCGGTGGAGTCGGCTGATCCCGGAGCGGGGACGGCAGGGACGGCGCGGGACATGGAGCACTCCTGTGGTCGGGTGCGGAGGGCCCAACGGGCCTGATGAGGCTGGAGGTTGGGACCTTTCGGCCGGGAGCACAGTAGCCATGGACGCGCCACGGTGCCAGACCTCTCGGAGCACATCGTGAACGACCGTCACATGGTGTCGGGGGCCCTTGCGGAGGGGGTCCGGGGCCGATCGTGGACGCGCGTAGATGCATCCGCCCTGGTCCGGGCCGTCCGGCGGGCCCGGCGCGGGGCTGTGGCACGATGCCCGGAGGCCGCCCGTCCGGGTGGCCGTTCGTGCGTACGAGGAGAAGATCGCCATGTCCGAGACCACCGCCGGTTCCGCCGGATTCACCGGGGAGCCGACTTTCCGGCGCGCCACCGCAGCCGACGTCCCGGCTCTGGTGGAGCTGGTGGAGTCCGCGTACCGGGGGGAGTCCAGCCGGGCCGGGTGGACCACCGAGGCGCATCTGCTGGAGGGCCGGCGCACCGACGCTGCCGGGGTCACCGAGGCCGTCGAGGACCCGCAGGGCGTGGTGCTGCTCGCCGAGGCCGACGGCGAACTGGTCGCCTGCTGCCAGCTGGAGCGGCGCGAGGGCAGCGCGTACTTCGGCATGTTCTCCGTCCGCCCGACCCTCCAGGGCGGCGGGATCGGCCGCGTGGTGCTGGTCGAGGCGGAGCGGGTGGCGCGGGAGGAGTGGGGCGTGGGGCTGCTCGAGATGAAGGTGATCGAGCAGCGGGGCGAGCTCATCGCCTGGTACGAGCGGCGCGGCTACCGCCGTACCGGCGAGTACTCGCCATTCCCGTACGGGGACGAGCGCTTCGGGCTGCCGCTGCGGTCGGATCTGCGCTTCGCGGTGCTGACGAAGGAGCTCCCGGCGGTGTGACGGGTGGGGGTGACGGGTGCGGAGGTGACCCGCCGGTAGGGCGTGACGCCGGAGTGATCCAACGGTCAATCGTTGATCGTTTGACGGTTCGTCGGAGGATGACGCCTTGTCAAGTCGCTGACCTGGGGCGATGCGGAGATGTCACGCCTCGTTCACGATTGGTCTAGGCCAATGTGAGAGGCTGAGGGCGAACGGCCACGTTCCGTCCCATGCCCAGGGGGGCCATCTCCGCATGCCCGTACTCCATGGCACCGCCATGTCCGCACCCGTCACCGACCCCGTGACCGACCCCGTCACCGGCGCTGCGACCAGCGTCGTCACCAGTGCCGTGACCAGCGCAGTCACCAGCGCCGTGACCAGCGCAGGGGCGGGCTCCGACGAGCCCGACCTCCGCCTCCCCAGCCCACCCGACGACGAGGAGCTCTACTGGTACTTCGGCCCGCAGCGCCGCTGGGTGCTGCTCTGCGCCACCCTCTCCTACGCGGGAGCCACCGCCACGCTCGGCCTGTTCGCCCTCAGCAAGCCGCTGCTCTGGCCGTTCCTGGTGCTGACCGTGCTCAACGCGGCCACCTGGCTGCTCTCCCTCGCCGACGGCCAGCGCGCCCGCCGCTACACCCGCGACTCCCACGACCTGCTGCTGCGCGCCTGGAACCCCGGGCACCACCCCAGCGTCGACCTGCTGCTGCCCACCGCCGGCGAACCCCTCGCCGTCCTGGACAACGCCTACCGCCACACCGCCGCCGTCCGGTGGCCCGGCAGCCTCACCGTCATCGTCCTCGACGACGCCGACCGGCCCGAGGTGCGCGAACTCGCCGAGTCCTACGGCTTCCGGTACCGCGCCCGCCCCGACCGGGGCCGCTTCAAGAAGGCCGGCAACCTCAACCACGGCCTGGCCGAGGGCGACGGCGAGATCATCGCCGTCCTCGACGCCGACTTCTGCCCGCGCCCCGACTTCCTGCACCACCTGGTGCCCTACCTCGACAACCCAGAGGTCGGCATCGTGCAGAGCCCGCAGTGCTTCGACACGGACGCCGACATGTCCTGGCTCGAGCGCGCGGCCGGAGCCACCCAGGAGATCTTCTACCGCTGGATCCAGCCCTCCCGGGACGCCCAGGACGGCACCGTCTGCTGCGGCACCAATGCGCTCTACCGCCGCGCCGCCCTGATGCGCGTCGGCGGCTTCGCCGAGATCGACCACAGCGAGGACCTCTACACGGGCCTCTCGCTCGCCCGCGCCGGGTGGACCACCCGGTACGTGCCCGCGCTCGTCGCCAAGGGCATGTCGCCCACGGGCCTGCCCGCCTTCATCAGCCAGCAGTACCGCTGGTGCCTCGGCTCCCTCGCACTCGTCGGCGACCCCGACTTCCGCAGGGGTCCGCTACCGCGATCTGCCCGGCTCTGCTTCTGGAACGGCATCCTCGGCTACGTCACCAGCGCGGTGAACGTCTTCGCCGTGCCACTGCCCGCGCTGATCATGCTGTTCTTCCGGCCGGAGGAGATCCAGCCCTGGCAGGTGCTCCCGTTCCTGCCGCCGATCTGGGTCGCCCTCGTGCTGCTGCCCGCCATGTCCCGCACCCGGTGGCGATTCGAGGTCACCCGGGTCCAACTCCTCGGCGGGCTCTGCCACGTGGTCGCCATCGCCCACGCGCTGCGCCGCCGTTCCGCCGACTGGGTGCCCACCGGCGCCGTCTCCGGCGGTAGTTCACTCGCCCGCGCCGTCGCCCGCATCGGGGTCGGCTGGCTCGGGTTCGTCGTCCTGGCCGGCGTGGCCGGACTCGTACGCGCCGTGATGCTCTACGGCTGGCAGCCGTACTGGGCCCTGACCGGGCTGCTCGCGCTCACCGCGTACACCATGATCCCGCTGATCCGGTCCCTGTGGCCGCTGCTCGGCGGCACCGGCGGCGGCAAGGGCGCCGCCGTGGGCGAGGTCGCCCCGCCCGCGCGGGGCCGCTCGGACCTCGGGTTCGGGCGCGCCGAGGCTGTCGCCGTCACCGCCGTCCTGGCGCTGTGCGGGCTGCTGGCCTCCGGCTGGGCCGATCCGCTCATCTTCTGACGCATCGTCAATCCTGCTTCGTCTCCCCCTGATTCCCGGCGCGTCGCCCCACCGGCGCGGACTCCGCCGCCCGGCCGCCCCATCGGCCGGCGGCCCAGACCACCGTCGCCATCTGCAAGGAGAGCACCGCCGTGTCAACGGCCGTACCGCCTTCGTCCCCTGCCGTCAGTACATCCACCAGTTCATCCACCGGTACATCCACCAGCACATCCACCAGTGCATCCACAGGCGAACTGCTGCCCGAGGTCGTCCGGGTCTCGCGGGTGCCCGCCGCCAGGGCGAAGGGTGAACTCGCCCGCCGGCGCGGCGCGTTCCGCCCCGACATCGAGGGCCTGCGGGGTCTCGCCGTCCTGTCCGTCCTCGCCTTCCACGCCGGGGTGCCCGGCCTGACCGGCGGCTACGTCGGGGTCGACGTCTTCTTCGTCATCTCCGGCTTCCTCATCACCGGCATGCTCGTCGGCCGCCCGCTGGGCCTGTGGGACTTCGCCGCCCGCCGCGCCCGGCGCATCCTGCCCGCCGCCGCCACCGTGCTCGTCGCCACCGCCGTCGCCGGAGGCGCCCTGCTGGACCCGCTGCGCGGAACGGACCTCGCCCGCGATCTCATCGCCTCCGCCGGGCAGTTCGCCAACTGGCGCTTCGTCGGCCAGCAGACCGACTACCTGGCCTCCGAGCGCGACCCGAGCCCGTTGCAGCACTTCTGGTCGCTGAGCGTGGAGAACCAGTTCTACCTGCTCTGGGGCGTGCTGCTGATCGGCCTCGCCCGCTACCTGTACGGGCGCCGGCGCACGGCCGCGATCACGCTCGGCACGCTCGGCATCGGCGGCGTCTCGCTGTTCCTGTGCCTGCGCTGGACGGAGACCTCCGCGCCGCTCGCCTACTTCTCCACCGGCAGCCGCCTCTGGGAGTTCGCCGCCGGGGCCTGCGCCGCCCTGCTGGCGGGTCGTGGCATCGAACGGGCGGGCGTGCGGGCCCTGTTGAGGATCGCCGGGTGGGCCGGGCTGGCCGCCGTGGCCGTCCCGCTCTTCCTGTACGACCGCGACACCCCCTTCCCGGGCTCCGCCGCGCTGCTGCCCGTCCTCGGCGCGGCCGCCCTGCTCCTCGCCGACGCCGCGCAGCCTTCGACGGAGCGGTCGCCCTCGCGGTTCGCGGCCGCCCGGTTGCTGGAGACCCGTCCGCTGCGCGCCGCCGGCCGGCTCTCGTACGGCTGGTACCTGTGGCACTGGCCGGTGATCACCATCGCCCAGGCCCGCTACGGCGCCCTGCCCTGGACGACGCTGGCCGCGCTGACGGCCGCCAGCGCCCTGCCCGCCTGGCTCACCATGCGCCTCGTCGAGGAGCCGCTGCGCCACGGCGGCACCACGGCGCCCCGGCGCGGGCTCGCGGTGGGCGCGAGCGCGCTGGTCATCCCGCTGATCGCCGCACTCACCCTCGGCGGCGGGACGGTCCGGGCGCTCGGCACCTCCGCCTCCGGCGGCTCCACCGTCGCCCCGCCCGGGGCCGCGGACGGGCCGCAGCTGCTCGCCCCCGGCACGGTGCTCACCGGCTTGACGCCCTCCCTGGCCCGCGCCCGCGAGGACTTCCCGCCCGGCAAGGGCTGCGAGATCGCGCTCAACGCCGACAGCAGCCCCCGCTGCCTCTTCGGCGAGGAGCACAGCCCCGACCGGATCGTCCTCCTCGGCGACTCCCACGCCGGTCAGTGGATCTCCGCCGGGCTCGCCATGGCCAAGGAGCGGCACTGGGCGCTGGAGGTGCTCGTCAAGCCAGGCTGCCCGCTCAGCACCCTCACCGTGCGCAACAACGTCCTCGGCCGCACCTTCGAGGAGTGCGACCGCTGGCGGGAGAACACCCTCACCCGGCTCGCCGACGAGCCCAAGCCCCGGCTGGTGCTGCTGGCGGGCCTCAACCGCTACGGCACCCAGGAGGAGCGCGCCCAGGGCTGGACCCGCACCCTCGACCGTCTCACCGCGCTCGGCGCCCCGCTCGCCTACCTGGGCGACACCCCGATGCCCGGCAAGGACATCCCCACCTGCCTGGCCGCCTCCGACGGCCGCTCCGACGCCTGCGTCTTCCCCCGCGACACCGCCTTCGAGCACGACCCGCTGCTCGACGACGGCCTCGCCGCCCGCTACGGCGTCCGCACCCTCGACCTCGGGCCGCTGCTCTGCCCCGGCACCGGGCCCAGCTGCCCGGCGGTGCTGGAGGGCGTGGTCCTGTACCGGGACACCGGGCACATCACCGACACCCTCGCCCGGATACTCGCGCCGCGCCTCGACAGGGAACTGCTCGGGGCGGCGCGCTGAACGCGGGGGCTCCGCCCGTGGGGGGTGGAGCCCCCGCCCCACCGGCTGCCGTGTGCGGCCGCCTTCCGTGCGCTGCCTCCGTCCGGCCGTCGCCCGTCAGCCGTACAGGTGGCGGCAGATCCGGGCCTGCTCGGAGTCCGCGGGCCAGTGGGCGACGCGTTCGCCCTGGTCACAGGGGTTTCCCGGGCCCAGGCTCGGCAGGGCCGCCCCGGCGGGCGCCGCGGAGGAGGCGGCGCTGCGGCCCGCCGGGTGCGGGGAGCGCGAGGGCCTCGGGCGCGCGCCCGGCGACGGGGACGGCGCGCCCGAGGACGGCTGCGCCGCCTGGGCGAGGGCGTTCTCGGCGGCCGGGCCCGGGCTCGCCTCCTGCCCCGGCGTCGGGGCAGGCAGCGGTGAGGGCACCGGCGTCGGCGCCGGGGTGGCCAGGGCCGCAGGCCGTACGTCCGTGCCCGAACCCGGCCCGCAGGTCACCAGGACGGCCGCCAGCACCGCGCCCGTACCGACCGCCGCCACCGCCCACGCCCGGCGCGAGCGCCGCATCGGAGGCGGGGGAGGCGGCGGCGGAGCAGCGGGCGCCGGGGGCGCGCCCGGCGGGGGCGGCACGGGCACCGGGGGAGGCTGCCAGGCGTTCTGCGGCCACTGCCACGGCCCTGCGGTGGGCGGCTGCCCCGTCATGTCCTCGTCCTCCCGGAGCCGAACGCTCGCGTATGCGTCGAGCCACCTGTTCAACGAGCGCGCGGACGCCGGGACATGACCCGGAAGAGGGGTCTGGGCGGGCGCCGGTTGCCGCCCGGTCACATGCTTGGGGTCATGGAGACGAACAGCACGACCAAACCTCTGGTCGACGTGGCCGAGTTCCGCACCGACAGCCGCTACCGGCTCGTCCACTTCGAAGGACACGGCTGGGAGCCGCTCGCACCCGAGGAGTTCGAACCCCGCGTCCACCAGCTGTTCCCCGACCTCGACCCGCACGACGCCCAGCGCGTCCACTGGGCCGACCGCCCGTGGGAATGGCCCGCCTGGCACCCCGGCGAGGCGTGATCGGCCTCCCGTCCGGCCGCCGTTCGTTAGGCTGTGCGGGTGAGTGTCGATCACTACTGGCGCCGTCTGCCGGGCCTGGCCGTCGACGCCTGCTCGCCCGAGGAACTCGGCGAGTTGGTGCCCCGGCACCGCGACGTCGGCTACGACCGGCTCGCCGCCGCCGGGCTCGCCCTCGGCGTCCGCAGCACCGCGCTGCTGATGGAACTCGCGCTCACCGAGAACGGCTTCCACCCCGACCCGGCGGCCCGGCTGCCCGTCTACGGCGGGCCCCGCCGCCCCGAGCGCGGCGCACCGCCGGTGCTGCGCCCCGACCAGGTCGCCGTCGCCTCCCTCTTCCTGCGCGACTCCGCGCTCGGAGAACTCGTCCGCCAGCAGGCCGCCGTCCTCGCCCGGACGGTCGCCACGCTCGGCCACGCCACACCCTGGTCCGAGACGTGGGCCGCACGCGTCGTCGGTGACCTGCGCGACCTGCGCGACTTCTTCGCGGGCGCCGCCGCGGCCGGCGACGCCGTCATCATGGGGGACACGACATGACCCGACCCGCCGGAACACTCGGATACGGCGAGGCGGCCGACGAACTCGCCGTCCAGTACGAGAGCGTGAGCTTCGACGAGGTCCACGGCGAGCTGCTCGCCCACTACCCGCCCGCGCCCGCCGCCGTCCTCGACCTCGGGGCCGGCACCGGACGCGACGCCGCGGCCCTCGCCGCCCTCGGGCACCGCGTCCTCGCCGTCGAGCCGACGCCCGAACTGCGCGCCCACGGCGAGCGGTTGCACGCCGGAAGCGGCGTGCGGTGGATGTCGGACGCGCTGCCCGACCTGCCGCAGGTGCGGGCGAGCGGCGAGCGCTACGACCTCGTCCTGGTCACCGCCGTCTGGATGCACCTCGCCCCCGGGGAACGCCGGACCGCCCTGCGGACGGTGAGCGGCCTCCTCGCCCCCGGCGGCCGGCTCTCCCTCACCGTGCGCCACGGACCCGTACCCGCCGGGCGGCGGATGTACGACGTCCCCGACGAGGAGACCCTCGCCCTCGCCGCGGAGCACGGCCTGCGCCCGGTGCACCAGGCGTCGCGGCAGGACCTGCACGGGCGCGGGGGAGTGCGGTGGACGCTGCTGGTCCTGGAGCGCCCGGCGGCCCGGCAGCACCCGGCCTGACGGCACCCGGCCTGACGGCACCGGGGACGAACTCGTCCCGGGGGATGGCCGATTGATCCATCTGATCCATCTGATCCATCGACAGGACGACGCGCGACGGTCTATCGTCAGCCGCCGCGACGGCCGCACAACGTCACGAGCCCGGCACCACACGCAATCCACGAGTCGACAGATCCCTGGAGAACCCGTCATGCCGCCCACCCCGCCGCCGCCCCGCGTGCTCGTCCTCGGCGCCACCGGATTCATCGGCCGGTGGCTCGTCCTCGAACTCCTCGGCCGGGGCACCCCGGTGGCGGCCTCCTTCCGGGGCACCACGGCCGGTGCCGCGCTGCGCCGCTGGCTGCGCACCCACGGCGCCGACGAGAGCGGACTGACCACCGTCGCCGCCGACGTCACCGCGCCCGGGCTCGGCATCGGCGGCGAGGACGAGGCCCGGCTCGGCGAGGTGCGCGACGTGTACAACCTCGCCGCCCGCTACCAGTTCGGGCTCACCCGCGCCGAGGCCGAGCCCGTCAACGTGCAGGGCGCCCTCAACGCGCTGCGCTGGTCCGCCACCCGGCCGCTGCTGCGCCGCCACGTCCACCTCTCCGGCTATCGCACCGGCAGCGACACCCACCCGCGCTACCCGCTCGCGACGCAGGCCGCCGACACCCTCTACAGCACCCACGGGGCGTACCCCGCCTCCAAGCGGCTCGGCGACGCCGCGATCCGCGTCACCGCCCCCGAGCTCGGCGTGCCGCTGACCACCGTCAACCCGGGCAACGTCATCGGGCACTCGCAGACCGGCGAGTACGGGCAGCGCTTCGGCCTCGCCACGGTCGTCCGCCAGCTCAAGGCCGGGCAGCTGCCGCTGCTGCCCAGCTCGAAGCGCACCTTCGTGCCCGTGGTCACCGTGGACCACCTCGCCGCCTTCCTGGCCGCCGTGCCCGACTTCGACGACGCGCCCGTGCAGGTCCACACCGTCCTCGACCCGGCGACGCCCTTCTTCCCCGAGCTCGTCGAGCAGCTGGCCGGCCACCTCGGCGTGCGCCCGCCCCGCGCCATCGTCCCCGTCGGGCTGGTGCGCCACCTGCCGCGCGGCATCACCGGCGCCAGCCCCGAGGCGCTCACCTTCCTCTCCGAGGACCAGTACGACACCGCCTCCGCCACCCGCCTCGCCGCCACGCTGGGCCTGACGCACCCGCCCGTCGTGCCCGCGCTGCAGCGGTGGGCGGGGCGGCTGGTGGCCGAGTCGTCGTCCTGACCCGCCTGCGGGTGACCCTGCCCGGAAAGACGACAGAAGGTGTCGGGTTTCGGGGGAACAGTGGAAGGAGCCGGCCGGCGCCGTACGCGGCACCGGCCGGGACGACCCCTCTGCGACAGGAACCCTCCCCATGCGCGAAACCCCCGAGGAGCTCCAGCGGCTCCAGGCCCTCCTCGACGCCTCGCTCTCCCGCTCCAGCGCCCACCTGCGCTCGATCGTCAGCGACGAGCGCACCATCACCGCCGAACAGCTCACCGGCGTGCTCACCGGCATGTGCACCCTCGCGCTGTCCACCGTCACGGCCAAGGGCGAGCCGCGGATCAGCGGCGCCGACGGGCACTTCCTCCACGGCATGTGGCACTTCGGCACCGCGCGCCGCGCCGCCAAGGCCCGCCACATGGCCGCCCGCCCGGCCGTCAGCGCGGCGCACATGCGGGGGGAGGAGCTCGGCGTGTTCACCCACGGCACGGTCGAGATCCTCAACCCGTACGGCGAGGAGCCGTCCGCCGCCTGGCCGGAGTTGCTCGCGTACCTGAAGGACCTGTACGGCGCCGAGATGTTCGACTGGGAGGAGGAGGTCGTCTACTACCGGCTGCACCCGCAGTGGATGACCGTCTTCGCCGCCCACCCGGCCGCGCTCATCGCCGGTGCGCAGGACGCGAAGCCGGAGGCGTGACGCGCCGAGGCCCAGGGCCCGCCGTCGCCGGTCGCGGCCGCGCCCACGGCCCGGTACCCGCGGCGGGGGTGCCGCTGCTGGACTGACAATGGACCTTCGTCGACGGAAGGACATGATGTGCGGGCCAGCCGGGCGATCGCGCTGCTCCTGCTCCTCCAGAACCGGCGCGCGATGACCGCCGCGGACCTCGCTGCCGAACTCGAGGTCTCCGAGCGCACCGTCCAGCGCGACATCGCCGCCCTCGCCGAGGCCGGGGTACCGGTCTACGCCGAACGCGGCCGGGGCGGCGGCTACCGGCTCGTCGATGGCTACCGGACCCGGCTCACCGGCCTCGAACGCGCCGAGGCGGAAGTCCTGCACCTGGCCGGGCTTCCCGGCCCCCTGCGCGACATGGGCCTCGCCGGGCAGGCCCTCGCGGCTCGGCTCAAGGTCGCGGCGGCCGTGGGGGACGCTCCGGCGGCGGCCGTCCAGCGCTTCCACCTCGACGCCCCGGCCTGGTTCCGGGAGGCCGCCACCCCCGCTCTGCTCCCGGAGGTCTCACGGGCGGTCTGGGAGGAGCGGGTCCTCCACGCCCGGTACGGCTCGCGCGAGCGGCGCCTCGAACCGTACGGGCTGGTGCTGAAGGCCGGCCAGTGGTACCTGGCGGCCCGGGGCCCGTCCGGGCGGATGGCCTCCTACCGGGTCGACCGTTTCGAAACCGCCACCGTCACCGAGGACCGCTTCGACCGCGACCAGGACTTCGACCTCGCCGCCTACTGGGACGCCTCCGCCCGGGAGTTCGCCCGCGCGATGCTCCGCGAACGGGCCCTGGTCCGCCTCAGCCCCGTCGCGGTGGAGAACCTCGCGCTGTTCCTGGAACCGACCGCCGCCGCCGACGCGCTGACCACCGCGGGCCCACCCGACGCCGACGGCTGGGTCATGGTGACCCTGCCCCTCGAATCCTGGGACATCGGCTACTTCGAGATCCTCCGCCTGGGCCCCGAAGCCGAAGTCCTCCACCCCGCCGGCCTCCGCACCCGCCTCGCCGAAGCCACCCGCCGGGCAGCCGCCCTCTACACCTCGACCAGACCGGAGGAGACCGCAAACCCCTCCAAGAACTCGCGCCGCCCGGGGTGCTCCTCCGCCTCGGCCAAACCCGCGAGCACCTCCAGGAACCGGTCAAGCTGATCCTGCGGCAGTCGCCTCAGCACCCAGGCGACGCTCTCCGTCATCCTCACCGCGGAATCGGGGTCGACCTCGTCGTCACAGCTGTCGCCACCACCTCTCGCCTAGCCATCGGTACTCGGTGTGTGAATGCTCCCCCAGCAGAATCCCGAGCGGACCCAGCGCGAGAAGTCGGCCGGGCCGACTTCTCGCGCTGAGTGCTTCCGTCGGCCAGTTGGGCAATCGGCTTGCTGTCAGGCTGTTTCGTTCCGGGCGGTGGCGACACCAGCGCACGCCAACACCGTGGTGGCTGTGGCGTCGAGGAAGAGCATGAACGTCCATGGTCGATCTGCCGCGTCGATCCGGCCGATTCGGAGGAGTTCGTCTCCTGCGCTTCCCAGGATCTCGACGGTTTCGGCGAGGGCGAGTGTCGGTTGCCCTCGCCTCCGGGTGATTCCGAGCCGGGCCCGGTAGGTGCCCGCGACCCGGTACGCGGGGACCAGGCCGTCCCAGACGACGAAGGCGCCTCCGGTGAGCAGGGCCTCGCGTGCGGGGCCGCATGCCGGTGTCTGTTCGGCGAGCAGCGCGGTGAGGTCGTCGCGTGTCATGCGACGGCCTCGCCTGGGGGCGCCGCGTCGAGCGTCGGCCGTGTCCAGAGGGTGAGGTCGCTGCTGGTGGCGATGGCGAGGGTGCGTCCGGAGGGGGAGAAGCCGGCGGCTCGCAGGTCGGAGTAGGTGGAGTCGAAGATGTGCCACCAGCTTTCGCCGTGCGGTCCGTTGTGCTGTCCGCCGTCTGCGGACAGCAGGACGCGGTCGTGCGGCCACTCGGGGCTGACGACCTCCAGGGTCCAGCCGTCGTG
Organism: Kitasatospora sp. NPDC051170; assembly: GCF_044455705.1. Lineage (NCBI taxonomy): Bacteria > Bacillati > Actinomycetota > Actinomycetes > Kitasatosporales > Streptomycetaceae > Kitasatospora > Kitasatospora sp. NPDC051170. Next base: position 12,368 of record NZ_JBITFA010000008.1, read on the forward strand.
GGTGGTGGTGTGCAGGCCGCCGCCGAAGAGTCCGGCGATGCGTACGCGGATTCCGGCGATGGGGCCGAGTCCGGGGCAGGAGAGATCCGGTACTGCGTCCGGGGTGCTGGTGTCGGGGTCGGGATCGCGGTCCCTTGCGATCTTCTCACCGGTGACGGCGTCGAAGAGTCCGTGGCCGTCGACGGAGACGACCATGACCAGGTCTCGGCCGTCGTCGGGAGCGGGGGCGAAGCCGATGCCGAGCAGTCCGCCGACAGGGGTGCGGTGCCCGACCGGGCGCCAGGGGGCGGGAGGCGGGAGAACGGGGACGGACAGGAACCGTTCGCGTAGTCGTTGCTGGTAGTGAGTGATCACGTGCTTCGTCGCTTCCGTCAGGCCGTCGACCGCCTCGAGGCGGTGACGGAGATCGTGCCAGAGTCACCGGCGGCCGGGGGCTTCGGTCAGCCCGGCCGGAACGGGTACCGGTGGATCCGTATCAGCCGTCCGGGCAGGCTGTCCGACCCCCACGACAGCGACCCCTGCCCTTCCACCGGACCAGTCCTGGCGTGAGAAGTCGACGGGGTCGACTTCTCACGCGCCGTCGGTCGGAGGTTGCCGGAGGCCGAGGTCCTCCGGCCGCCCCCGGCGGGTGGGGGCCGGCGGGCTCAGGCGGAGCGGACGGACATGGAGGCGAAGGCGTCCTGGTAGGCCCGGCCGGTGATGGGCCGGGCGGCGTGGAAGGCGTCGGGCAGGTCGAAGGCGTCCACCAGCGCGAGTGCGTGCTCCACCAGCCGTCCGAAGGATCGTTCCTGCACGTCCGGAAGAGCGGCTGCCTGTCCGGGGGTCAGCTCCCCGGCGCCCAGCAGCAGCGTCCCGTGGGCGTCGATCCGGCGCAGGGTGAACAGCCGGTGCAGGTCGTGCAGCAGCGCCCGGGCGGTGTCGTCGCGGGCGGCTCCGGCCCAGGCGAGGAGGGCGGCGGCGGCCTCGTGCTCGGCGTGCGCGGTGACGGCGGCCAGGGCGTCGGGTGCGGCGGCGTTCCACCGGCGCAGGCCGTCCCGGGCGGGGGCCTCGCGCAGCCGGGCGCGGGCGCGGGCCAGCCGCAGCCGGACGGCCGCCCGCAGCAGGCGCTGGCGGACGGCCGGGTCGTCGAGTGAGCCGAGGTCGTCGAGGTCGTCGAGCGAGCCGAGGTCCCCGGGCAGGTCGGTGCCGGCGGGAGCCGGGGGCTCGGACTCCAGCAGGAGTTCGGCGCCCGCCTTGGCCCAGAGCGCCAGGTTGTCGCCCTCGGCGGTGATGGTGCCCTCGATGTCCGCCGCGTAGGCGGTGATCCCGTTGACCGGCAGCAGCCCCTGGGCGCCGCACCGTTCGCGGGCCTCGATGATCAGGTCGCGGGCCTGCCAGGTCGTCCAGCCCTTGGTGACGGCGACCTGCCGTTCGGCGGTGGCGGAGGCCTCCGGGTCGGCCGGGTCGTGGGCGGCCCAGCGCTCGACCGTGGCGCGGTGCAGGGCGGTCATCGCGTACGCGGTGGCCAGCCCCTCCAGCAGCGGCCCGTGGTGGGTGCGGTGGGTCCACACCGGGACGCGCCGGTCGGGGCGGGCGCCCGTCACCTCGCGGTGGTGCGCGTACCGGACGGCCGTGGCGAGGGCCGCCCGGGCCGCGCCGAGCGCACCGGCGCTCATGCACAGCTTGCCGGTGGTCACCCGGCCGATCGCGGTGAGGAACCGTTTCCGCCTGCTGCCGTAGGCGCTGCTCAGCGTGCCGTCGTCGGCGAGCCGGCCGTGCGCGCCGGTCAGCAGGGCCTCGAACGGCAGCCGGACCCGGTCGAAGGAGGTCACGCAGTGGTCGACGGGGCTGCCGGGGCGCTGCGGCAGCGGACGGACGGCGACCCCGGGCAGCGGGCCGCCGTCCTCGTCGGTCAGGGGGGTGAGGAAGAGGAAGATCCCGTGGTCACGCCCCTCGACGCGCAGGCGGGCGGCGACCACGGCGGACTTCGGCCCGCCGGCCGGGCCGGTGTTCGGCATGAACTTGCGGGCGGAGGGCCCGGGGGTGTGCAGGATGAAGGAGCGGTCGGTGCGGTCGTAGTCCGCCACCGTCTCCAGGGCCGCGGCGTCGTTGCCGTGGCCCAGTTCGGTGCACAGGAAGGTGCCGATCCGGTCCATCCGCAGGAAGTCGTCCAAGGGGCGCTTGGGGGAGGGGTCGTGGTCGAGCAGGGTGCCGAGGAAGAGGTTGTAGTGGATGCCGGCCAGCACGGTCAGCCCGCCGTCGACCACCCCCGTCCACTCGTGCAGGGCGGCGAGCTGCCGGGGATCGGCGGCCAGGGCTGCCGGGTCGGTACGGGCGTTGAGCTCCTTCAACCGCCGGTAGGAGGCGTCGATCTGATCCGCCACCGGGGTCTCGGGGAGGCGGTGCATGGCGGGGTCGGCGACGAGGGCGCGCCAGGGGCCGTGGACGCGGTGGCGGTCGGGGCCGAAGAGGAGGCGGGAGAGGTCGTTCGTCATCGGCGTCATGATTGGCGTCATGCCAATGACAAAGCCCGGGCGGGGGCGAGGTTACGGCCCTGTGACGAGGATCTCCGATCGGCGCCCCGGGAGGTTCGGTCCGATACTGGCCGCATGACGAGCGTCGCGAACGGCACGGGTGTGGCTCGGCGGACGGTGCTGTGGGCGGGGCTGCTGGTGACCGGGTGTGCGGGTGCTGGGGGAGGGAGGCCGGGCCCGAGCGGGACTCCCACCGGGACGCGGGAGGCCGTCCAGGCTCCCGCGCAGGTGCCGCTGCCCGGCCCGGCGCTCTGGCAGCCCGGGCCGGATGAGCTGCAGCCGGACGTCAAGCGCCGCGCCGTCGAGGTGGTTGCCGCCGTGGCCGCCTGGCCGGTCGGCGGGCAGGGGGTGGAGGCGGCCCGTCGGCGGGTGGTGGTGCTGGGGCTGCCGGGCGGGCTGGTGGAGCAGGCGCAGGGGCTGATCACCGGGGAGCCCGAGGCCACGGTCGAGGTGGTGGACGCCCAGTACGGGGGCCTGCTGGACGACTCGGCGAGCGTGCTGGTCGTCTGCCGCCGTTGGACGCGCGGCCCCGACGGGTCGGTGGTGGAGGGTGGCACCACCGTGGACGTCCGCCTCAGCCGCGCCGAGCCCCGCTGGACGGTCACCGAGTTGCACCCGGGCGCCCCGGGGGCGGCCGCCGCCACCCCCGCCCCGGCGGTGGCCAGGGTGCTGGCCGAGCCGAGGATCGAGCTGCCGCCCGAGGCGGTGGCGGATCTGCGCAGCGGTGCCGTGCACGACAGCGTGCTGGAGGCGATGCTGCGCCTGGCCGGCCCGTACGCCTTCTCGGTGAGCGTGGTGCGCAGCGGGCACCCGTTGGACGTGTTCGGGACGACCCGGCCCAGCGACCATCCGCTGGGCCGGGCCTTCGACGTGTGGCGGATCGACGGTCACCCCGTGGTGGACCGGGCCACGTCCCGCGGCCTGATCGAGCAGTTCATGCGGGACGCGGCCGCCGCCGGTTCGTACAACGTGGGCGGGCCGCTGGCGGTCCAGGGCGGCGTCGGCAACCAGTTCTTCACCGACGACACCCACCACGACCACGTCCACGTCGGTTTCAAGAGCTAGCAGGAACTGGCTAGTTGACGTTGACCCCGCTCCACGCCGCCGCCACGGCGGTGTACTCGGCGCTGCCGGAGCCGTACAGGTCCCGGGCGGCGTTGAGGGAGGCGGCGCGGGCGCCCTTGTAGTTGGTCGTGGAGGTCATGTAGACGGTCAGCGCGCGGTACCAGATCTTGGCGACCTTCTGGTTGCCGATGCCGGCCAGCGAGGAGCCGTTGCAGGTGGGGCTGTTGTAGGTGACGCCGTTGACGGTCTTGGTGCCGCTGCCCTCGCTGGCGAGGTAGAACCAGTGGTTGCCGACGCCGGAGGAGTTGTGGACGTCGAGCTTGCCGACGGAGCTGCTCCAGCAGTCGGCGGAGCGGCCGTCGAGGGAGGGCTTGTCGAAGCGGCGCAGCCACGGCGGGGTGGACTGGTCGCTGAACAGGTAGTCGCCCTTGTCGACGGAGTTGTTGGCGTACCACTCGACCATGGTGCCGAAGATGTCGCTGGTCGACTCGTTGAGGCCGCCGGACTCGCCGCTGTAGCGCAGGTTGGCGGTGGCGCTGGTGACGCCGTGGGTCATCTCGTGGCCCATGGTGTCGAGGTCGACCTGCTCGGGGTCGGTGGTGCCGTCGCCGTCGCCGGTCATCATGCAGAAGCAGGCGTCGGACCACTGGGCGTTGTCCCAGTTGGTGCCGACGTGGACGAAGACGGTGGCGCCCTTGCCGTCGTTCTTGATGCCGCTGCGGCCGTGGACGTTCTTGTAGTAGTCGTACGTCCAGGCGGTGTTGGCGTGGGCGTCGACGGCGGCGGTGGAGCGGTCGGTGGAGAACTTCTTGCCGTCGCCGAAGACGTTGGTGGTGCTGGTGAACGCGGTGCCCGAGGTGGCCTTGATCGAGCTCGACGAGAGGTTGTGGGCGTCCTTGGTGACGTGGCCGCGGATCGGGTCGGTCAGGGTGTAGCCGCCGGAGACGGGGGTGGTGTCGACGGTGACCGTGCCGGTGTACTCGGAGTTCCCGGTGCCGGTGGCCTGGTGCTCGGCGTCGTACGCCTCGATCTGCTCGCCGGTGGTGGCGTCGGTGACGACGACGCGGCCGGCGGGCTGGCCGTGGTCGCCGGTGCCCTCGACGGTGGTGCGCCAGGCGAGGCGGGGCGTGCCGTCGGCGGCCCAGACGACGAGTTCGGGGGTGCTGACGGCGTCCCGGACGCCGAGGGCGGCGGTGAGCGCGTCGGCGGCGCCGCTCTGCGCGGGCACCTTGGGGACGGTGGAGGCGACGGCGGGCTGGTGGGCGGCGGCGCGGGTGCTGTCCTTGAGCTTGCCGCGCGCGTCCTGATGGACGACCAGGTCGCCGCCGACGACGGGAAGGCCCTGGTAGGTGCGGTCGAAGCGGACGTGGGAGGCGCCGTCCGCATCGAGGACGACGTCCTTGAGGACGAGGTCCTGGCCCGCGCCGAAGCCGAACACCCCGGCGTTGCGGGCGACGTTGGCGCGGGCCTGGGCTATCGCGGCCTCGCGCATGCCGGGCGCGGCGGAGGCGGTGGTGGCGGGGACGGTCACGGCTGCGAGGGCGGCGACGACGGCGACGGCGGCCGCCGTGCGGGCACGCCGGAGGGAGGTGGGGGACACGCAGGCTCCAAGTGGGGTGGAGATGCAGGGAGTAGAGCTGCGAAGAGATTGACGGTGATCGGTCACGAGCAGCTAGAGGAAAAGTCATAACTTTGCCAAGTCGTGTCCTGCTCAAATCAAAAGTGATCAGTAACTAACCAACAGCTGATCGGTTTTCAGCAGGACTCCGAGCGGGCCGCGAACCGGTGGTTGTACGGTGCACCCATGAGCTCGTTCTCCCCCCTGCTGCGCACCCGTGACGTCGACGTCGTCCGCGACGGGCGCCACCTGCTGCGCGGGATCACCCTGAGCATCGAACCCGGCGAGCACTGGGCCCTGCTCGGCCCCAACGGCGCGGGAAAGTCCACGCTGCTCTCGCTGCTCGGCGCCGTCTCCCACCCCACCCGCGGCGAGGTCGACGTGCTCGGCCGGCGCCTCGGCCGGGTCGACATCCGCGAACTGCGCGCCCACCTCGGGCACGTCAACCCCCGCCACCCGCTGCGCTCCCCGCTGACCGTACGGGAGGTGGTGCTCACCGGGTACGCCGGCACCATCGAGCCCGACCTGCACCGCAAGCCCGCCCCCGAGGCCGTCGAGCGCGCCGAACTCCTCATCGGCACGCTCGGCATGACTGCGATGGCCGACGCCCCCTGGACCACCCTCTCCCAGGGCGAGCGTGGCCGGGCCCTGATCGCCCGCGCCCTGATGCCCAGCCCCCGGCTGCTGCTGCTCGACGAACCCGCCACGGGCCTCGACCTCACCGCCCGCGAACTGCTGCTGGACAGCCTCGACCTGCTGCGCCACCAGCACCCCGAGCTGGCCAGCGTGCTGGTCACCCACCACCTGGAGGAGCTGCCCGAGAGCACCACCCACGCCCTGCTGCTGCGCGGCGGCGAGTGTGTGGCCGCCGGGCCGGTGGACGAGGTGATGACCACGGAGCTGATCAGCGAGACCTTCGGCCACCCGATCCGCATCAGCCGCCACGAGGGCCGCTGGACGGCCCGGGCGGCGACCCGCCGGATGCCGGAGAGGTAGACCCGCGCCGGAGCGGTGGTCGCGCCGGATGCCGGAAAGGTAACGGTCAGGGGGGTGGGTGTCGAAGGTGAGGCATCCCTACGTAAGGTATGCCTCAGCTAAACGCGGAACGCCGATCCGTCCGGCGGCCCGCTCCCATGGCACCCCCCTGCCCTTTTCCGTTGGAGCCCGCATGTCCGCCCGTCGTCGTTCCGCCGCAGCCGTGCTGCTCTCCCTCGCCGTGGCGACCGCCGCCCTGTCCGGCTGCTCCGCCAAGAAGGACGACAAGGCCGGCGGCGACGCGGACGCGGTCAAGGTGAACGCGACCGACACCGCCTGCGAGGTCTCCAAGACCACCTTCCCGGCCGGCCACGTCGTCCTGGACATCGCGAACAAGGGCTCCAAGACCACCGAGGTCTACGTCTACGGCGAGGGCGACAAGATCGTCACCGAGCGCGAGAACATCGGCCCCGGCACCAAGGCGAGCATCAACGCCGAGATCAAGGCCGGCTCGTACGAGATCGCCTGCAAGCCCGGCATGGTCGGCGACGGCATCCGCCAGAAGATCACCGTCACCGGCGGCGAGAGCGGCAGCGCCGCCGCCCCGGCCGACCCGCGGCTGACCGCCGCCGTCGACGCGTACCGCAAGTACGCCCAGGAGCAGGCCGACGCGACCATCCCGGCCGTCGAGTCCTTCGCCGGGGCGATCAAGGCCGGCGACGTGGAGAAGGCCAAGTCCCTCTACGCCCCCTCGCGCACCGGCTGGGAGCGCACCGAGCCCGTCGCGGAGAGCTTCGGCGACGTGGACCCGAAGACCGACACCCGCGAGGACAAGGTCGAGCAGGGCAAGCCGTGGACGGGCTGGCACCGCCTGGAGAAGGCCCTGTGGGCCGACGGCAAGGTCGGCGACGAGGAGAAGACCCTCGCCGACCAGCTGGTCAACGACCTGAAGGACTGGCAGAAGAAGATCCCCTCCGCCGAGATCACCGCGACCAGCATGGCCAACGGCGCCAAGGAGCTGCTGGACGAGGTCGCCACCAACAAGATCACCGGCGAGGAGGACCGCTACAGCCACACCGACCTGGCCGACTTCCAGGCCAACGTCGAGGGCGCGCTGAAGGCGTACGAGCTGCTCAAGCCCGTCGCCTCGGCGAAGGACGCGGAGCTCGCCAAGACCCTGGACTCCGAGTTCGCCGCCATCAACGCCCTGCTCGCGAAGTACAAGCAGGCGGATGGCACCTTCACCTCCTACGACAAGGTCACCGAGGCCGAGCGCAAGACCTTCTCCGACGCGGTCAACTCCCTCGGTGAGCCGCTGTCGAAGCTGGCCGCCGCCGTGGTCGTCAAGTAGGTCGTCGAGTAGGTCGTCAGGTAGGTCGTCAGGCAGGTCGCCGAGCAGGTCGTCGAGTAGTCGACCCGGCAGCCGAGCAGTCCCACCCCACCGAAGCCGTGGCCGCCCGAACCGGGCGCCACGGCCTCCGCGGGTCCAGTAGCAACCAGCACAACGAGAAGGGTCCGGCCCGCCGATGGACGCCGAGAACGAGCAGCAGAACCAGTCGTCGGCTGGCAGCAACGTCAGCCGCCGAGCCGTCATCGGCTGGGCCGGCGCGGGAGTCGCCCTCGGCGCCGCCGCCGTGGGCTCCGTCGCCGCCGCCACCCGGCAGGACGATGCGGCCCCGGCGGCCGCCCCCGCGCCGACCGCCGCGGAGGTGCCCTTCTACGGCGAGCACCAGGCCGGCATCGCCACGCCCGTCCAGGACCGGCTGCACTTCGCCGCTTTCGACGTCTCCGAGCGCGCCACCAGGGAATCCCTGGTGAAGATGCTCAAGGAGTGGACGAAGGCCGCCGCCGCGATGACCGGCGGCCGCGAGGTCGGCACCGGCGCCGCGACCGGACTGCCCGAGGCGCCCCCGGACGACACCGGTGAGGCCCTGGGCCTGCCCGCCTCCCGGCTCACCCTCACCATCGGCTTCGGCCCGAGCCTGTTCGAGAAGGACGGCGTGGACCGCTTCGGCCTCAAGGCCAAGCGGCCCGAGGCGCTGATCGACCTGCCGGGCTTCAAGGGCGACAAGCTCGACCCGCAGCGCAGTGGCGGCGACATCTGCGTGCAGGCGTGCGCCGACGACCCGCAGGTGGCCGTGCACGCCATCCGCAACCTGGCCCGCATCGGCATGGGCACCGTCGGCATCCGCTGGTCCCAGCTCGGCTTCGGCAAGACCTCCTCCACCACCCCGGACGCGCAGACCCCGCGCAACCTGATGGGCTTCAAGGACGGCACCCACAACATCGCCGGCACCGACGACGCCAAGCTCGGCGAGCACGTCTGGGCCGCCCCCGGCGACGGCGCGGACTGGATGACCGGCGGCTCCTACCTCGTCGCCCGGCGCATCCGGATGCACATCGAGACCTGGGACCGCACCGCGCTCAAGGAGCAGGAGGACGTCTTCGGCCGCACCAAGGGCGAGGGCGCCCCGTACGGCAAGGCCAAGGAGCACGACGCCCCCGACCTGAAGGCGATGCCCGCCGACTCGCACGTCGCCCTCGCGCACCCCGACGCCAACAACGGCCTGATGATCCTGCGCCGCGGCTTCTCCTTCACCGACGGCACGGACGGCCTCGGCCGCCTCGACGCGGGCCTGTTCTTCCTCGCCTACCAGCGTGACACCCGCAAGGCGTTCGTCCCCCTCCAGCAGCGGCTCGCGGGCAGCGACAAGCTCAACGAGTACATCCAGCACGTCGGCTCCGCCCACTTCGCCTGCCCGGCGGGCGTCCGCAAGCCGGGGGAGTGGTGGGGTCAGGCCCTGTTCGGCTGACCCATGGTCGTTCCCGGGTCGATCCCGGGTCGGCCCCAGGCTGATCCCGGGTCGTTCCCGGGTTGATCCCGCTCCCACCCCCCACACCCCGAGGAGTCAGCCGTGTTCGGCAACTACCTGATCGGCCTGCGCGAAGGTCTCGAAGCCAGCCTGGTCGTCTGCATCCTGATCGCCTACCTGGTCAAGACCGGCCGCCGGGACAAGCTGCCGCCGGTGTGGCTCGGCGTCGGCTCGGCCGTGGTGCTCTCCATGGTCTTCGGCGCGGTGCTGCAGTTCGGCTCCTCGCAGCTCACCTTCGAGGCGCAGGAGGCGCTCGGCGGCTCGCTGTCGATCATCTCCGTCGGCCTGGTGACCTGGATGGTCTTCTGGATGCGCCGCACCGCCCGCCACCTGAAGACCGAGCTGCACGGCAAGCTGGACGCGGCGCTCGCGATGGGCACCACGGCCCTGGTGGTCACCTCCTTCCTGGCCGTCGGCCGGGAGGGGCTGGAGACGGCGCTGTTCATCTGGTCCGCGGTGCAGGCCACCGACGACGGCTGGAACCCGCTGGTCGGCGCGGCGCTGGGCCTGCTCACCTCGGTGGTGCTCGGCTGGCTGTTCTACCGGGGCGCGCTGAAGATCAACCTGGCGAGGTTCTTCACCTGGACCGGCGCGATGCTGGTCGTGGTCGCCGCGGGCGTGCTCGCGTACGGCGTGCACGACCTCCAGGAGGCCGGCTGGCTGCCGGGCCTGCACTCGACGGCCTTCGACATCTCCAGCACCATCCCGAAGGACAGCTGGTACGGGACGCTGCTCAAGGGCGTGTTCAACTTCCAGCCCGACCCGACGGTGCTCCAGCTGGTCGTCTGGCTGCTCTACCTGGTGCCGACCCTGGCCGTCTTCTTCGGCCTCCTCGGCGGCGGCAGGTCCAAGCCCGCGAAGCCCGTCGAGGCCAAGCCGGCCGGCGCCGAGCCGGCCGCCTGACCGGCGCGTTCACGCGCAGGAGCCCCCGGAGGATTCTCGGAATCCGTCCGGGGGCTCCTGCGCGTGCGGGCGCGGCTACGCGCTCACCGAGCGGCCGACCTGGCGGCGGGTGGCGCCGGGGGCCGGTCTCCTCCCGCGGTATGACCCGCCCCGGAGGACCAAAGTCACCCGGGGTCTACTCCACCGAGACGCCGAAGGCCGTCGCCAGCCCCGCCAGGCCCGCCGTCACCGTGCGGCCCGACGGCTCGAACCGCCAGCCGCCCCGCGCCCGCCGGAACGAGCCCAGCAGCATCGCCGAGTCCGGCACGCCCCCGTTGGCGCCCGGCCAGCGGGCCGGCCCGTCCGCGCCCGGAGCGTACGAGGCCCCCACCGCCAGCCCGTACACCTGGCCCAGCGGCAGCGGACCGGGCTCCTCCTCCTCGGTGGAGACCGCGACCACCACCTCCTGCACCGCCGTCGGCAGCCGCAGCAGGTCCACGCTCAGCCGGGCCTCCCGCACCGGCTCGCCCGGCACCGACCGCGTCGGGTGCAGCCGCACCGCGCCGTCCGGATCCTGCGGGTTGTTGAAGAAGACGAAGTGCTCGTCGCTCAGCACCCGCCCGCCCGCGCACAGGAAGGCCGTCACATCCAGCTCCACCGCGCCCCCGGTCGCGGCCCGGCTCTGCCAGCTCACCGTCAGCGCGCTCTCCGCCGCCTCCTCCCGCGGCGCCTCGGCGGCGGGCGCCGGACCGCCGCCGAGGCGACCGCGCAGGCCCTGCTCGGCCAGCAGGTCCACCAGCTCGGGGCCGGTCACCAGCGTCAGCGGCTTGCCCTCGATGTAGGCGTACGAGCCCCGGCCGAAACCCGCGGTGGTGACGAGGACGCCCTTGATCGCGCCGTGGTGGCGCACCGTCGACTCCAGGTCCCGCACGGCCGTCGGCGGCACCGTCTTCCGGTACCGCTTGGCCTGGATGACGATCTTTCCGCCCGTCACCGGATCCAGGTCCTCGGCCACCACGTCCACGCCGACGTCCCCGCTGCGGGCCGTGGTCATCACGCGGAAACCGCGCAGCCGGAACAGCTCCGCGATCAGCTCCTCGAACTCGATCGGGTCCATCTCGAAGAGGTCCGGATCGCCCTCCCCGCCCTGCCCCGCCACACTGCCGCTCACCTGCTCCGGCAGCCGGCCCGGCTTCACCTCGTCCAGCCGCTCCGGACGCGAGGACAGCTTGCCGCCCAGGCCCACCAGGCAGTCCACCGGAGCCACCCGGTCCAGCGCCAGGGCGGCGAAGTCCGCACGGGAGGCCGTCAGCGTCGACAGGAAGCGCTCCGCCTCCCGGCCCGTCGCCGGATCGATCCCCTGCACGAAGCCGTTCACCACCACCGAGTCCAGCAGGCCGTCCCGGTCCGCCCGGAACAGCTCCGCCGCCACCCGCAGCGCCGACTGCGCCAGCACCTCCTTGTACAGCGCCTTGCGCTCCGCCGCCGGGCGGGCCACCTCCGCCTCGCGGTCGTCCGACTTCACGTACCGCACACGGGCCGCCGCCGGCACCACGTCCGGGCCCGGCAGCTCCCAGTTCACCACCAGCTCCCGGTTCGCCGCGTCCCAGGCCGCCACCAGCGCGTGCGGAAAACCCTCCGGCCAGGCCGCCGAGGCGTACAGCCCCGCCGAGAAGTACTCCTGCACGGCCTCCGGCTCACCCGCCCGCAGACGCTGCAGCAACTCCTCCGTGGCGGCCGCCCGCTTGGCGTCCTCCCGACGGAAGCGCTCCGCCCACGCCAGGTACTCCTCGTGGTAACCGGCCAGCCGCTGCTGGCGCTCCGCCTCCCTCGCCTGCGCCGCGTACCAGTCCCGCTCGAACTCGGCCCGGGCCTGCGCCAGGTACTGCTCGTACTGGCGCCGCACCCCGGGGTCACGGGCCTGGACGGCGTCCGGCGGCGTCACGTAGTACTTCGGATCACGCTGGTCCGGCATCGCCACCGCCACACCCAGCGGACCCGGATCGAACGGCGCCATCGGGGGCGCCGCCAACAGCACCTGCGGCCCGAACGCGGGCGCCGCCAGACCGGCCGCCAGCAGACCGCGCAACTCCCCGACCCTGGCGTCCAGTTCGGCCGTCCGCTGCGCCGCCTCCGCCTCCCGCGACTGCTGGTAGGCGGCCTTCGCCTCCCGCTCGTCACGGGTGGCCGCCCGCTGCGCCTCCCGCTGGTCACGCTCGTGCCGCCGCAGCTCCGCCGCCTCGGCACGCCAGCGGGCCTCCTCCCGGCGCTGCTGCTGCCGCTGCGCCTCCGCCCAGATCGCCAGCACCCCGCTGTTCCGCCGCCCCGCCACCGTTCCACCCCATTCACGTCACCGCGCTGTCGCGCTCGGCCACAATAGAACGCCCGGTGAACCCGCCGCGACCTGCGCATCCCGCCCGGGCGCTGGACACCGGGACCGGGGTGGGTGAGGATCGCCAGGAAGCCTACTCCGGGGGAGAGTTCATGCAGCACAACGCCCTTCGCCGCCTCGCCGTGGCCGCCGCCGCTGCCGCCGGCATCGCCGCCCTGACGGCCGGCGCGGCGCACGCCGACTGGCCCAGCGGCAACAGCGCCCCGCCCGCCGGGCAGTGGACCCGGACGGCCAGCCCGGACACGGGCAACACGTACGGGGCGTTCTCCGTCGGGGTCGGCCGGTCCGCTTAGGCCCTCTCCTTCGGATCCTGCCGGGTGATCGACGGGATCCCGCACCGGGGGCGGGCCGGTGCCGCCCGCCTGCGCAAAGGTTCACGCGGCGGGCGCCCACCGGCCTTCGACGAGGAGCGGGATCCGCTCACCAAGCCACGGGCAGTGACCGCATCCCGTAGATGAACGACTCGGTGCGGAACTCGCGCTCGCCGGTCAGCCGCAGCCCCGGCAGCCGGCGGAACAGCGTCTCCAGGGCGATCTGGAGTTCGGCGCGGGCCAGCGGCTGGCCCAGGCACTGGTGCACGCCGAAGCCGAACGCCAGGTGCCGCCGGGCGTCCCGCTCCAGGTCCAGTTCGTCCGTCGCCCGACGGCCGGCGCCGCCGAACACCGCCTCCTCCCGGTTGGCGGTGGAGAGCATCGCCATCACGCCCTCCCCGGCCCGGACGGTGACGCCGCCCAGCTCCACGTCCTCCAGCGCCACCCGGGGCAGGCCGGTGTGCACGATGGTCAGCAGCCGCAGCAGCTCCTCCACCGCGCCCGGCAGGGTGGCCGGGTCGGCCAGGCCGGGGATCTGCTCGGGGTGCTCCAGCAGCAGCGCCGTCGACAGCGAGATCATGTTCGCGGTCGTCTCGTGCCCGGCGACCAGCAGCAGCACGGCCATGCCGGCCACGTCGTCCGGGGTCAGGTCGTCCCGCGCCGCCAGTCGGCTGAGGGCGTCGTCCTCCGGCTGCGCGCGCTTGCGGGCCGTCAGGTCGCGCAGGTACGCCCGGACCTCCTCCTGGGCCTCCCGGAGCTGCTCCACGGTGCTCTCCCGGCTGAGCATCGTGCGGCTCAGGCCCTGGAAGCGGTCGTGGTCCTCGTACGGCACGCCGAGCAGCAGGCAGATCGCCAGCGAGGGCACCGGCAGCGCGAAGTCGGTGACCAGGTCGGCCGTGGTCCGGCCCGCGGTCATCCGGTCCAGTGTCTCGTCCACGATCCGCTGGATCTCCGGGCGCAGCGCCTCCACCCGCTTGACCAGGAATTCCCCGGTGATCATGCGGCGCTGGCGGGCGTGCTCGGGGTCGTCGAGCCGCAGGAAGTCCGGATTGTCGGTGATCAGCTCGCGAGCGCCGGCGATCAGCAGCGGGAAGGCCGGGTGGCGTATGTCGGCGCTGAACCGGCGGTCGGACAGCACGGTACGGACCTCGGCGAAGCCGGTGACCAGCCAGCAGAGGTCGCCGTCGGGCAGCTCGGCCCTGGTCACCGGCCCGGTGGCGGCGGCCTCGGAGTACGCGGGCGGCGGGCCGAACGGGCAGCCGCCGGAGTGCCGGGCCGGCAGCAACGGGACGGCGGGGGCGGTGGGTGTGGTGGTCAAGGCGGGGGTTTCCTCACGTCGCGGGTTTCCTCGTGGGGTTCAGGGAGCCCAGGAAGGTGCCCAGCGGCCCGTCGGGCCGGCGGCGGGGGGTCCGTCAGGCCCCGGTGTGCGGGGGCTCGTCCCCGGTGACGGTGATCGCCCGGCCCGGGCAGAGCTCGGAGGCGAGTCTGACGTCGTCGAACTGCTCGGGCAGCAGGACGGTCCGACGGAGCCTCACGAGACTGTCCCGGTCGTCCTGGTCGAAGACCTCGGGGGCGTTCGTCACGCACATGCCGGAGCTACAGCAACGGTCCCGGTCGACGCTCACCTGCATGTCGGGCACCTTTCGCCAGGGCGGCGCCGGCTGCCCGGCGGCCGCCTCTCGTTGTCCCGGTCAACCTAGCCGCCGCTGGTCCGCTTACGGAGGGGTACGGTGGCCGGATCGAGAATGGCTGATTCGGCCCCTGTGTCTGAACCCCGGTGCGGCGTAGTGCGTTTCAATCGGCGGTACTTCGCCGCGCTGGTCATCCGGCTCCGCTCATGAGCGCGCGGGCACCCGCTCTGTCGGTGCCACCGGGTAGCCTCTCTCCTTTCGATCCGCTCCACGTGAGGAGAGGCGTGACGATCGGGGTGCAGCGTCCCGGATGGATGTCGACCGGCCTGAGCTGGCACGGCGGCCGCGCCCTGCTCGGGGCCGTCTCCGGCGCCCGGGTGCACGAGCGCGCGGTGGAGCCGGGCGCCGAGGTCGGCTGGCTGCTGCACGGCCCGCGCCGGTGCGTCGGGGCCTGGCTGGCCGGGGCGACGGAGCGCACGTCCTGCCCGCACCACGCGACGGTCGCCCCGGACGGCGGTGCCACCCAGTGCCCGGCCTGCCAGAGTGTGGACCGGGGCCTCGCCCTCGCCCGGGACCAGATCCTCGACGACGGCCGCACCTACCTGCTCTACCTCGCCTGGTTCGGCGAGGGCCTGCTCAAGGTCGGCCTCACCGCCGAGCAGCGCGGCGACAGCCGCCTCCTCGAACAGGGCGCCCTGGCCTACGCGTTGACGGCCCGCGGCAGCCTGCCCGCCGTACGCCGCGCCGAACTCACCGTCTCCGCCTCGGGAATGGCCCGCGAACGCCTCAAATCCCGTCTCAAGGTGGACCACTGGTGGCGCCACGGCGACGAACCGCACCGCCGCACCGTTCTCACCGAGGCCCGCGACCGCGCCCACCGCCTCCTCGACGGCCACGCCCTGGAGCTCTTCACCGACCGCCCGGTGGTCGACCACGTCGACCGCTTCGGCCTCACCACCGGCGCCCCCGAGTCCTACGGCGAGATCACCGCCCTCACCGACGGCGCCGTCATCGCCGGAGCCCTGCGCCCACCCGTCGGCCGCCACCTCTTCCTCGACCAGCCCGCCGGCGCGCCCCCGCTCCTCCTCGACACCCGCCGCCTCACCGGCTGGACCCTCACCCCCGCCGCCGCCCGCCCCACCGAGGGCCTCACCATCGAACACCGCCTCCGCCCGCCCGAGCCCGACACCCAGGAAGCGCTGTTCTGACCGGGCCGCTCCGCCCGGTGGGGCGAACTCCTCAGGAGCTCGTGCTCAGCCGAGCTTTCCCCGCACCCCGCCCGGCCCCGACCGGGCCCGGCGCGACAGCGGCGGCCGGGACGGGCGGACGTCGCCGCGGCCCTGGGCGGCGACGGGCTCACTCTGGTCGGCGGCCCGCCGCGCCAGCGCGGCGCGGGCGGCGGCCAGGGCGACCCGGGCCAGCAGCGGGTCCTCCCGCAGGCCCTCCGCCCGTTTGGCGCCCTGGCAGGCGGAGCACCACACGGGCGAGGCGGGCCCGTCCGGGTAGCTCATGTTCTCGGGCGGCAGGTAGTGCCCACCGCACTCGACGCACTCGAAGACCAGCCTCATCCGACGATCACCGTTCCCGATCCGTGGCACCGACCGCAGGGTGACCAGTACTCGTGGACCCTGGGCACCATGCTTCCTTCCTCGTCCAGATCGACCGTCGCCTCGGTCTTCTGGGTCCCCCCGGACCCGCCGCAGCCGGAACAGGACTGAACCTCGGGCATATGCCGTCCTCCCGTAGCGGAGGACCACCGTAGCGCGAATTCCCGGGAACGAGCACCGCTGCCGCCGATCCACCACCCGTACGGGGAGCGTGAGATGGAGCCACGCGCCCCCATCGGCATCAGGACGCACGTCGGCCCCTCGCGATGAGCCTGGGATGCGTCTGACGATTCCCGCCGCGAGGGGCCGACCGTGAAGAGGGAGCCTCAGCCGCCGAGGGAGGCGCGGAGGAACTCCCGGTTCAGGGTGGCGATGCCGGTCAGGGGGATGCCCTTGGGGCAGGCCGTGGCGCACTCGCCGGTGTTGGTGCAGCCGCCGAAGCCCTCGGCGTCCATCGTGCCGACCATCTCGCGCACCCGGGAGGTGCGCTCGGGGCCGCCCTGCGGGAGGACGTTGAGGTGGACGACCTTGGCGGAGGTGAAGAGCATCGCCGAGCCGTTGGGGCAGGCCGCCACGCAGGCGCCGCAGCCGATGCACTCGGCGTGCTCGAAGGCGAGGTCCGCCACCTCCTTGGGGACGGGCGTGGCGTGGGCCTCGGGGGCGCTGCCGGTGGGGGCGGTGATGTACCCGCCGGAGCCGATGATCCGGTCGAAGGCGGAGCGGTCCACGACCAGGTCCTTGACCACCGGGAACGCGGCGGCCCGCCAGGGCTCGACGTCGATGGTGTCGCCGTCCTCGAAGTGCCGCATGTGCAGCTGGCAGGTGGTGGTGCGCTCCGGGCCGTGCGCCTGCCCGTTGATGACCATGCCGCAGGCGCCGCAGATGCCCTCCCGGCAGTCGTGGTCGAACGCGACGGGCTCGTCCCCGCGCAGGATCAGCTCCTCGTTGAGGGTGTCGAGCATCTCCAGGAACGACATGTCGGGGCTGATCCCGGACACCTCGTACGTGGTCATCGAGCCGGCCGACTCCGGGCCCGCCTGGCGCCAGATGCGAAGGGTGAGGTTCATGCGTAGCTCCGCTGGGTGGGGTGGACGTGTTCGAAGGCGAGGGCTTCGCGGTGGAGGACGGGGGCGGTGCCGGTGCCGGTGAACTCCCAGGCGGCGGCGTAGGAGAAGGTGTCGTCGCGGCGGGCGGCCTCGCCTTCGGGGGTCTGGCTCTCCGTGCGGAAGTGGCCTCCGCAGGACTCGGCGCGGTGGAGGGCGTCGAGGCACATGAGTTCGGCGAGTTCGAAGTAGTCGACGAGCCGGTTGGCCTTCTCGAGGGACTGGTTGAGCTCCCGGCCCGTGCCGGGGACCTTGATGCGGCGCCAGAACTCCTCGCGCAGTTCGGGGATCCGGGCGAGGGCCCGCTTGAGGCCGGCTTCGTCGCGGGCCATGCCGCACTCGTCCCAGAGGAGTTCGCCGAGTTCGCGGTGGAAGGAGTCGGGGGTGCGGTCGCCGTCGACGGCGAGGATCAGGTTGAGCCGGTCCCCGACCTCGGCCTCCGCCTCGGTGACGGCGGGGTGGTCGCCGGGGACGGCGGGCAGCGGGTGGCGGGCGAGGTAGTCGTTGAGGGTGGGCGGCAGGACGAAGTAGCCGTCGGCGAGGCCCTGCATCAGGGCGCTGGCGCCGAGGCGGTTGGCGCCGTGGTCGGAGAAGTTGGCCTCGCCGATGGCGAACAGGCCGGGTACGGAGGTCTGGAGGTCGTAGTCCACCCAGAGCCCGCCCATCGTGTAGTGGATCGCCGGGTAGATGCGCATCGGCACCTGGTACGGGTCCTCGGCGGTGATGCGCTCGTACATCTCGAAGAGGTTGCCGTACTTGGCCTCGACGGCCGCCCGGCCGAGCCGGCGGATGGCGTCGGCGAAGTCGAGGTAGACGCCCTGCCCGCCGGGGCCGACGCCGCGGCCCTCGTCGCAGACGTTCTTGGCGGCGCGGGAGGCGATGTCGCGGGGCACCAGGTTGCCGAAGGAGGGGTAGATGCGCTCGAGGTAGTAGTCGCGCTCCTCCTCGGGGATCTGCGCGGGCGGGCGGGTGTCGCCCTGGGCCTTGGGCACCCAGATGCGGCCGTCGTTGCGCAGGGACTCGCTCATCAGGGTGAGCTTGGACTGGTGGTCCCCGGAGCGCGGGATGCAGGTGGGGTGGATCTGGGTGAAGCAGGGGTTGGCGAAGTGGGCGCCGCGCCGGTGGGCCCGCCAGATCGCGGTGGCGTTGGAGTTCTTGGCGTTGGTGGAGAGGTAGAAGACGTTGCCGTAGCCGCCGCTGGCGAGGACGACGGCGTCGGCGGTGTAGCTGCGGATCTCGCCGGTGACCAGGTCCCGGGCGACGATGCCGCGGGCCCGTCCGTCGACCACGATCAGGTCGAGCATCTCGGTGCGCGGGTGCATCTCCACGTTCCCGGCGGCGATCTGCCGCGAGAGCGCCTGGTAGGCGCCGAGCAGCAGCTGCTGGCCCGTCTGGCCGCGGGCGTAGAAGGTGCGGGAGACCTGGACGCCGCCGAAGGAGCGGGTGTCGAGCAGGCCCCCGTACTCGCGGGCGAAGGGCACGCCCTGGGCGACGCACTGGTCGATGATCTCCACCGACACCTGGGCGAGCCGGTGCACGTTGGACTCGCGGGCGCGGAAGTCGCCGCCCTTGACGGTGTCGTAGAAGAGGCGGCGGATGGAGTCGCCGTCGTTGCGGTAGTTCTTGGCCGCGTTGATACCGCCCTGGGCGGCGATCGAGTGGGCCCGGCGCGGGGAGTCCTGGAAGCAGAACTGGACGACGTGGTAGCCCTGTTCGGCGAGGGTGGCGCCGGCGGCGCCGCCGGCCAGGCCGGTGCCGACGACGATCACGGTGTGTTTGCGCCGGTTGGCCGGGTTGACGAGTTTCGCCTGGAAGCGGCGCTCGTCCCAGCGCTGTTCGATGGGCCCGGCGGGGGCCTTGGTGTCGGTGACCGGGTCGCCGATCGTGTAGTCGAGGTAGCTCACAGGACGACTCACTGGACGACTCCGATCATCACGGCCACGGGCACGGACACGAATCCGCAGGTCAGCGCGAGGGCGAGGCCGTTGGCCGCGATCTTGAGGGTGCGGTCGCGGCGGGGGTTGTTGGCGCCGAGGGTCTGGGCGGCGCTCCAGAAGCCGTGCCGGATGTGCAGGCCGAGGGCGAGCACCGCGAGGATGTAGAACAGGGCGACGGGCCAGCGGTCGAAGGAGGCCACGATGTTCTGGTACGGGTGCTCGTGCTCGCCGGCGGGGTTCACGGTGCCGGTGGTGAGGTCGAGGATGTGCCAGATCACGAACAGGCCGAGGATCACTCCGCCCCAGCGCATCGTGCGGGTCGCGTAGCTGGCACGCCGGCGCCGGTGGGCGTACTTGGTGGGCCGGGCGGCGAGGTCGCGGCGGCTGAGCTGGTACGCGGAGACGCCGTGCGCGACGACGGCCGCGAGCAGGCCGACGCGGAAGATCCAGATCAGCCACTCGTAGCGCAGGAACGGCGTGCCGAGGGTGCGCAGCCAGTGGGCGTAGTGGTTGATCTCGGCCGGCCCGAAGAAGATCTGCAGGTTGCCCAGCATGTGGGCGACCAGGTACAGCAGCATGAGGAGTCCGCTGACGGCCATGACGGCCTTCTTGCCGACGGTCGACCGCCACAGGTTCAAGAGGAGGGACGGAGGGCGGCCCGTCCGCGTCGCGGTTGTCATGGCGGCAACGGTAGGGAGGTGCGCGGGGGTGCGTCCAAGACATGATGCGGCTGGTGACGATAGGCCCTGGCTATGGAGGCGCCGTACGCTGGGGGAATGCAGCTCCAGCAGCTCCGCTACTTCCTCGCCGTGGCCGACACCTGCCATTTCACCCGGGCCGCCGAGGCGGTGCGGGTGGCCCAGCCCTCGCTCTCCCAGCAGATCCGGTCCCTGGAACGGGAGTTGGGCGCGGAGCTGTTCCACCGTACGCGCGGCAACATCGCCCTGACCGACGCCGGGGACGCGCTGCTGCCGCTGGCCCGGCGCATCGTGGCGGACACCGAGAGCGCGCGCCTCGCCGTCCAGGAGACGGTGCAGCTGCGCCGGGGCCGGGTGCGGCTGGGGGCGCCGCCGAGCCTGTGCACCAGCCTGGTGCCGGACGTGCTGCGCGCCTTCCGGGACCGGCATCCGGGGGTGGCGATGGTGATCCGCGAGGGCGGCTCGCGCGACCTCGTGGGGCTGCTGGAGGCGGGGGAGCTGGACCTCGCGCTGGTGATCGCCCCGGCGGGCGGGGAACGGGCGGGCCTGGAACGGACGGGCGCGGAGCAGCCGGGCGTGACCGGGCTGCTGCACGAGGAGCTGGTGCTGGTCTCCGCGGAGCCTGCGGAACGAGCGAAGGTCCGGGTGGCGGAGCTGGAGGGGCGCCCGCTGGTGATGTTCCGGGAGGGCTACGACCTGCGGGAGGCGACGCTGGCGGCCTGCCGGGAGGCCGGGTTCGAGCCCGAGTTCGCCGTGGAGGGCGGGGAGATGGACGCGGTGCTCGGCTTCGTACGGGCGGGGCTCGGGCCGGCCGTGGTGCCGGGGATGGTGGCGGCCCGCTCGGGTCTGGCGGTGACGCCGTTCGCCGGCCCGGGCCTGGGGCGCACGATCGCCATCGCGCACGGCCACGGGCTGCCGCCGACCAGGGCGGCGGAGGCGCTGCACGCCACCTTGCTGGCGCATCTGCACGACGCGGCCCGGGCGGGTGAACTCCCGCCCGGGACACGGCTGTTGCTGTGAACGCCGTCAGGCGGGCAGAACGGCCTCGATGGCGGCGATCGCCTCGTCCGACTCCGGGTCCACGCGCGGGCGCAGGCGGGCGCTCACGGCGCCGTCCGGGGAGACGACGAACTTCTCGAAGTTCCAGGTGATGTCCCCGGCCTCGCCCTCGGCGTCGGCCGTCTCCGTCAGCCGGGCGTACAGCGGGTGGCGGCCCTCGCCGTTGACCTCGACCTTCTCGAACAGCGGGAAGGTGATGCCGTAGGAGGTGGAGCAGAAGGCCTGGATCTCCTCGGCGCTGCCCGGCTCCTGCCCGGCGAACTGGTTGCAGGGGAAGCCGAGCACGGTGAAGCCGCGCGCGGCGTAGCGGGCCTGGAGGCGCTCCAGGCCCCCGTACTGCGGGGTGAGGCCGCACTTGGAGGCGACGTTGACGATCAGCAGCGCCTTGCCCTTGTAGTCGGCGAGGGAGGTGGCCTCGCCGGCGAGGGTGCGCAGCGGGATGTCGTACAGGCTCACGGTGGTGGTCCTCTCGGAGGGTCGGCGGTATGCCCGTCAGAGCACACCGTACCGGCGCGGAGTACCGGCCCCGGCGCGGCGGCGCGGATCAGCGGACGAGCGGCCTGACGGCGGTCGGCGCGTGCTCCGGGAGGGTGGCGAGCTCCTCGAACTCGTTGACCTTGTCGATGTCGGCGGCGGCCATGGAGATGTTGGTGACCCGCTCCAGGACCGCCTCGACCACCACCGGGACGCGGAACTCGGCGGCCAGCTTCTTCGCCTCCTCGAAGGCGGGCAGCAGCTGGTCGGGCTCGGTGACGCGGATGGCCTTGCAGCCCAGGCCCTCGACGACCTTGACGTGGTCCACGCCGTAGACGCCCAGTTCGGGGGAGTTGAGGTTCTCGAACTCCAGGTTGACCTGGAAGTCGATCTCGAAGGCGCGCTGCGCCTGGCGGATCAGCCCCAGGTAGGAGTTGTTGACCAGCACGTGGACGTACGGGATGCGGTGCTGGGCGCCCACCGCCAGCTCCTCGATCATGAACTGGAAGTCGTAGTCGCCCGACAGTGCGACGACCTGCCCCCTGGGGTCGGCGGTGGCGACGCCGAGGGCGGCCGGGATGGTCCAGCCGAGCGGGCCGGCCTGGCCGCAGTTGATCCAGTGGCGCGGCCGGTAGACGTGGAGCATCTGCGCGCCGGCGATCTGGGAGAGGCCGATGGTGGTGACGTAGCGGGTCTCGGGGCCGAAGGCGCGGTTCATCTCCTCGTAGACGCGCTGGGGCTTGAGCGGCACGTCGTCGAAGTGGGTGCGCCGCTGGAGGGTGGCCCTGCGCTCCTGGGCGGAGGCGGCCCAGGCGCTGCGGTCCTTGAGGGCGCCGGAGGCCCTGAGCTCGCGGGCGGCCTGGACGAACAGCTCGAGCGCGGCCCTGGCGTCGGAGGCGATGCCGAGGGCGGGGGCGAAGATCCGGCCGATCTGGGTGGGGTCGACGTCGACGTGGACGAAGGTGCGGCCGGCCGTGTAGACCTCGAGTCCGCCGGTGTGGCGGTTGGCCCAGCGGTTGCCGATGCCGAGGACGAAGTCGGAGGCGAGGAAGGTCGCGTTGCCGTAGCGGTGGGAGGTCTGGAGGCCGACCATGCCGGCGTTCAGCTCGTGGTCGTCCGGCAGGACGCCCCAGCCCATGAGGGTGGGGACCACCGGGACACCGGTCAACTCGGCGAACTCGCGCAGGAGTTCGGCGGCGTCGGCGTTGACGACCCCGCCGCCGGCGACGATCAGGGGCCGCTCGGACTGCTGGAGCAGGGCGATGGCCTTGTCGATCTGGACGCGGTTGGCGGCCGGCTTGTGGACGGGCAGCGGCTGGTACGCCTCGGGGTCGAAGTCGATCTCGGTGAGCTGGACGTCGATCGGCAGGTCGATCAGGACGGGCCCGGGGCGGCCGGAGCGCATCAGGTGGAACGCCTGCTGGAAGACGCCGGGCACCTGCGCGGCCTCGAGCACGGTGGTGGAGGCCTTGGTGACGGGCCGGGAGATGGAGGCGATGTCGACGGCCTGGAAGTCCTCCTTGTGGAGGCGGGCGACGGGCGCCTGGCCGGTGATGCACAGGATCGGGACGGAGTCGGCGATCGCCGAGTACAGGCCCGTGATCATGTCGGTGCCGGCCGGGCCGGAGGTGCCGATGCAGACGCCGATGTTGCCCGCCTCGGCGCGGGTGTAGCCCTCGGCCATGTGGGAGGCGCCCTCGACGTGGCGGGCGAGGGTGTGGCGGATGCCGCCGGATGCCTCGAGGGCGGCGTAGAACGGGTTGATGGCGGCGCCCGGCACGCCGAAGGCGACCTCGACGCCTTCGAGCTTCAGGATCTCCACGGCCGCGCGGGCGGCTGTCATACGGGGCATCGGATCTCTCCTGCGTCGGCCCGCAGTGGGTCGGAGGGCTCATCTCCAGAATTCCACCATACGGAAGAACGGTTTCTGTATGTGGAATGAAAGTACGGCGAGGCCCGTGGGGTGTCAAGGGGACTTCAACGGATTGTTGAACGCCTGGGTGGCGGGCCCTTTCGTACAGAAGGACGAGGCTCGTGCCCGCGTTCCCGGGGAACCCCCGCCTCCGCGCCCGAAAGCGGACCTCGCGTGGAGTGCCGGTGAAGGCCCGGTGTCCGGGGTCGGACGGCCCGGCGCGGCTGGGTACCGTCGGTGCCACGCCGGGCCCGTGACGTCCGAACTGAGGCCGCGGCGGGGGGAGTTCGAGGCGCCCGGGGAGCGGGGGAGCTCCCGTGGGCGGCCGCCTTTCCAGAACCGCCTTCCCGAACCGCCGTCCACGGCCGCCGTCCGGAAGCGTCGCCCGGGACCGCAACCCCGCGGCCCGCCCGGCCGCCCCGCTGTCGCCCCCACCGCTGTCGCCCCCACCCGGGTGGTCCTCACACCCCGCTCGCCACGCGACGGCGCGCCCGCAGTGCCCGGGCGCGCGGAAGGAACGACTCCATGTGCTGTGACCCCACCCCCGTCCGCACCCTCACCCCCGCCCCCGCCCGCCGCCCGGCGGTGACCGGGTGACCGCGCCGGCCCGCCGCCACCCCCTCGCCGCGCTGCGCGCCGTGCCCTGGCGGCACGACCTGCCCGCCTCCCTCGTCGTCTTCCTGATCGCCCTGCCCCTGTGCGTCGGCGTGGCCGTCGCCTCCGGCGTCCCGGCCGAACTCGGGCTGGTCACGGGCCTCGTCGGCGGCCTGGTCGTCGGCCTGCTGCCCGGCAGCAGCCTCCAGGTCAGCGGCCCCGCCGCCGGACTGACCGTGCTCGTCGCCGACGCCGTCCGGACCTACGGCCCCGGCGCACTGGGCCTGCTGGTGCTCGCCACCGGGCTGCTCCAGCTCGCCATGGGCGCCCTGCGGCTCGGCCGCTGGTTCCGCGCCATGAGCGCCTCGGTGGTGCACGGCATGCTCGCCGGCATCGGACTGACCCTGCTCACCGGCCAGCTCTACGCCCTCGCCGACCGCCGCGCCCCCGCCACCGGCCCCGACAAGCTCGCCGGACTGCCCCACCTGGCCGCCGAGGCGCTCACCGGCGCCGCGAACCGCACCGCGCTCGCCCTCGGCCTGGCCACGGTGCTGGTCCTCCTCGCCTGGAAGCACCTGCCCCCGCGGATCGCCCGCGCCGTCCCCGCGCCGCTCGCCGCGGTCGGGCTGGCCGCCGCCGTCACCGTCGCCGCCGACCTGCCCGTGGCCCGGGTGCGGGTCTCCGGCTTGCTCGACGTCGTCCACACGCCCGAGGGCGCCGACCTCCAGGCGCTGCTGAGCACCGCCGGGCTCGGCACCGTCATCGCCTTCACCCTCATCGCCTCCGCCGAGACGCTCTTCAGTGCCGCCGCCGTCGACCGGATGCACCACGGCCCGCGCACCGACTACGACCGCGAACTCACCGCCCAGGGCGTCGGCAACACCGTCTGCGGGCTGCTCGGCGCCCTGCCGATGACGGCCGTGATCGTCCGCAGCGCCGCCAACGTCCAGGCCGGCGCCCGCACCAGGGCCTCCCGCTTCCTGCACGGCCTGTGGCTGCTGCTGTTCACCGCCCTGCTGCCCGCCGCCCTCGGGTACGTCCCGCTGGCGGCGCTGGCCGCCGTCCTGGTGCACGCGGGCGCCAAGCTCGTGCCCGTACGGCGGATCGCTGCGCTCTGCCGCGGGCACCGGGGGGAGGCGGTGGTGCTCACCGCGACGGCAGTGGCGATCATCGCCACCGACCTGTTCGAAGGGGTGCTCATCGGCGTCGGCCTGGCGGTGGTCAAGTCCGCCTGGCAGACCTCCCACCTGCAGATCGCCGTGGAGGAGGTGGTGCCGGAGACCGGGCAGCCGCTGCACCGCGTCCGGCTCAGCGGCAACGCGACCTTCCTGCGGCTGCCCCGCCTGCTGGACACCCTGGAACGGCTCCCCGCCGACCGCCCGGTGGAACTGGACTGGTCCGGCCTGCGCCACCTGGACCACGCCTGCACCCTCGCCCTGGCCTCCTGGGCCGACCAGCACCGCGCCCGCTCCACCGCCTCCCTGGCCGTCGACCCGCCGCTGCCGGCCGTCGGCTGAACGGCCATCGGCTGAACGGCCGTCTAGCCTGGTCGCGGCCCCGGGGATCCGGGGACGCGACCAGGCTAGGAGGAACGGTGATCGCAGCGTTTTCGGTGACCCCGCTGGGCATCGGCGAGGACGTGGGGGAGGCGGTGGCCGCCGCCGTCCGGGTGGTGCGTGCGAGCGGACTGCCGAACCGCACGGATGCGATGTTCACCAGCATCGAGGGGGAGTGGGACGAGGTGATGCCGGTGATCCGGGCGGCGATCGAGGCGGTGAAGGCGTACGGGGACCGGGTGAGCACGGTCATCAAGATCGACGACCGTGCCGGGGTCACCGACGGGCTCACCGCGAAGGTGGCCACTGTCGAGCGGTACCTCGCCGAGGGGTGAGCCCCGGCGCGGCCCCGGCTCGGAGATGCGTGCCGGCTCGGACCGTGGTGGCTCAGACCGTGGTGGCCGGCCGGGCGGCCGGCTCGGCCGCCGTGGCCTGGGTGCGGCGGGTCAGCAGCGCGTCCACCGAGTACGGGCCGGAGCCTATGAACGCGATGGCGAAGAAGGCCCAGCAGAACATCACCGAGGCCTCGCCGCCGTTCTGGAGCGGCAGCAGGGAGTGCTCCTGGTGGACGGTGAAGTACGCGTAGGCCATCGAGCCGGAGCTGAGCAGCGCCGCCCAGCGGGTGCCGGCGCCGACCAGGACGAGCACGCCGCCGACCAGCTGGATCAGGGCGGCCCACCAGCCCGGCCACTCACCGACCGGGACGCTGCCGCCGGACTTGGCCGCGCCGCCGAAGACGCCGAAGAGCGAGGCGGCGCCGTGGAAGGCGAAGAGCAGGCCGACGACGATCCGGAAGGCCGCCAGTACGTAGGGCTGGGCGGTCTCGGCCAGTTGCCTGGTGCTGGCTGGGAGGTTCGTGGACATGGGGAAGAGCCTCCAGTGCGGGGGAGGTTGAATGATGAACGGATCGGTAAACGTAGCCGTGCACGGGCCGCTTGGCAATGCTCAGTCAGCAAGCTGTCAAGGGGCGCAAGTTGGCCATTCTTGACCGATCGTTCTAGATGGGTCTAGGGTTCCTCTCATGGCACGCACCAAGGAGTTCGATCCGGACGCCGCCCTGCAGTCCGCACTGGAGCTGTTCTGGCGGCGCGGCTACGAGGCCACCTCGATGGCCGACCTGGTCGAGGGGCTCGGCATCGCCCGGGCCAGCCTGTACGCCACCTTCGGCAGCAAGCGCGAGCTGTACCTGCGCGCGCTGGAGCGCTACGTCGAGCAGCACGATCCCGCGCTGCTGGCCGAGCTGTCCCAGCCGGGCCCCGCGCTGCCGGCCGTGCGCGCGCTGGTGCGGCGCTATGCCGACACGGCAGGGGAGGAAGGGCGTCGCGGGTGCTTCGTGACCAATACGGTGATCGAACTCGCCGCGCACGACCCGGGGGTGGAACGGAAGGCCGCCGCCAGTCTGGGCAGCCTGGAGCTGGCGCTCACCGGCGCCCTGATGCGCGCCCAGGCGCAGGGCGAGCTCTCCCCGGGGCGGGAGCCGCGGGCGCTGGCGCGGATGCTGGTGGTGCTGCTGCAGGGCATCCGGGTGGTCGGAAAGACCGTGGACGGGGGCCCGCGGGTGCTGGACGCCGCCGAGCAGGCGCTGGCGCTGCTGGACTGACGAGATGTCAATCATGTTACGGGGGTGGGATTTTGCATGCCCTCATTCTGGACCGATCGTTCTTGAAGGGGGTAAGGATTGTGCATGACGCTGCCAGGGCCGGTCGCTCCGGCTTCGCGCTGCTCGGTGTCGTCCAGGCGACGCTGATCTTCACGATCATGATCCTCTCGGTCCCGTTGCCGCTGGTGGCGGGCGAACTGGGGCTCGGCCCGGCCGGACTCCTGCTGCTGAACGCCGTCTACGGACTCTCCTTCAGCTCCCTGCTGCTCTTCGGCGGGCGGCTGACGGATCGTCGGGGAGGGCGCTCCGTCCTGCGGTCGGGCCTGCTCCTGTTCGCGGCCTCCTCCGTCCTGTGCGCGCTCGCCCCCTCCCCGGCCCTGCTGCTCGCCGGCCGCTTCGCCCAGGGCCTCGGCGCGGCCCTGATCGCCCCCGCGGCGGTGGCCGTCGTCCGGGAACTGCACCCGCGGGCGGCCGACTACCGCCGGGCGATGGCCACTTGGGGCGGCCTGTCGGTGCTCGGCGCCACCGTCGGCAACCTGCTCTCCGGGGCCGTCGCCGCCTGGGTGTCCTGGCGCTGGCTGTTCGCCGTGCCCGTCCTGGTCGCGGCCACCGCCCTCGCCCGCTCCGGCACGCTCCCGCAGAGCGCGCCCGCACCCGGCCGTAGCCCCGCCCGCACCGCCGGTCTCGACCTGCGCGGCGCCGCCCTCGCCACCGCCGGTGTCTGCGCCGCCAGTTGCGGCCTGGTCGCCTCCACCGGGTACGGCTGGCGCAGCCCCGCCGCGTACGCCCCCGTGGCGCTCGGCGCGCTCCTGCTGCTGGCCTTCGCCGCCGCCGAACGCCGCACCGCCGACCCGCTGCTGCCGCCCGGCTTCCTCGCCGAGCGGCGCCGGGCCACCGCGCTGGCCGCCGTCATGGCCACCGCCACCGGCACCGCGCTCAGCTCGCTGCTGATCGCCCTCTACCTCCAACAGCAGCGCGGCTGGGGCGTGTTGGCCACCTCCGGCGCGTTCCTGCCCTTCGCCCTCACCCTCCCGGTGGCCGGCCGGATCGCCGGAGCGCTGACCGCCCGGCGCGGCCCGGTACCGGTCACCGCCGCCGGGCTCGCCCTGGCCGGCGCGAGCCTCGGCCTGCTGGCGGGCCTCGGGCCCGACAGCGGCTACGCCACCGGGCTGCTGCCCGGGCTGGTGCTGCTCGCCGCGGGCTCCGCCGCCTCCTTCGCCGGCGCCGCCGTGCTCGCCACGGCCGGTGTGCCGGCCGAGCGCACGGGCCTGGCCGCGGGCCTGTTCAACACCGCGATGGAGCTCGGCCCGGCCGCCGGAGTCGCCGCCCTGATGGCGCTCGCCGCCGTCCGGCCGGGTGTCGACGGCTACGCCCTGGCCTTCGCGGCCGCCGCCGTGCTGCTGGCGCTCACCGCCGCCGCGGCCGCCACCCTGCCGCGTACGGCCGCGGCCCCCGAGACCCTGCCGCATGCAGCGGCAGCACCCCAGACCCCCACGATCCGTTCCACCGAACACCACCGAGGAGTAACCATCATGACCACGCGTTTCGCCGACCGCTCCGTCCTCGTCACCGGCGCCGGCCGCGGCATCGGCCGTGCCATCGCCCTGGCCTTCGCCGCGGAGGGCGCCAACGTCGCCGTGGCGGGCCGCAGTGCCGGGCCGCTGGCGGAGACCGTCGAGCTGATCGAGCAGGCGGGCGGCAAGGCCGTCGCGATCACCGGCGACGTGTCGAAGAGCGAGGACGCCGCCCGGCTGGTCCGGGAGACCGTCGAAGCCTTCGGCGCCCTGCACGTGGCCGTCAACAACGCCGGGGTGCTGGCCGGCATGGGCAAGGTCGCCGACATCGACGAGGAGCAGTGGCGCTACCTGTTCGAGGTCAACGTGAACGGCACCCTGTTCGCCATGCAGCACCAGATCGCCCACCTGCGGGAGAACGGCGGCGGCGCCATCGTCAACGTCTCCTCCAACCTCGGCGCCCACAAGCGCCTGGAGGGCGCCGGAGCGTACGTCACCAGCAAGGCCGCCGTCAGCGCGCTGACCCGCTCGGCCGCCCGCGACCACGTCGCGGACGGCATCCGGATCAACCTGGTCAGCCCCGGCCCGGTGGCCACCGACATGTCGACCCGTACGGGCGAGAGCGAGGCCGAGAAGGCCGAGCGCATGAAGGCGGAGGTGCCGGTGGGCCGGGCCGGCGCGGTCGAGGAGATCGCCGCCGCCGTGCTGTACCTCGCCTCCCCGGAGGCCGGGTACACCGTCGGCGCCGACCTGGTCCTCGACGGCGGCGTCACCGCCTGACCGTAGGCCGAACCGGCTCGACGGCCCCGCACCGCAGGGCCGTCGAGCCGGTTCCGTAGCCCCGGGCCGGTTCCGTAACCCCTAGAACGCGTCCAGCTCCGCCTCGGTGCGGGCCCGCCCCACCGCGTAGCCCTCCATCACCATCACCAGCACGCCGCGCCCCGTGAACCACCGCAGGTCCTGCCCGAGCGGGGGCAGGGCCTCCAGTTCGCCGAACACCTCGTCCTCCGGGTCGAGTTCCAGGCTCAGGTCGTCGTCCTCCAGCACCTTCTCGTACAGGGCCATCACCGCGGCCGCGATGGAGAAGCGCTCCTCCCACGGCTCCCACCGCTCCTGGGACTTGTCCGCCAGATCCGGGCGCACGACCGCCGGAGGGTCCTCCTGGTCGAGGTCGTCGAGGAGGACGCCCCAGTGTGCGCAGCCCTGGTTCTCCTCCCGGTAGACCAGTGCGCCTTCCATGACGTACAGCTCGTCCGGCGTCAGCAGCACGTCCTGGTTGCTGGTCAGGTCCGCCCGGCGCCCGAAGAGCTCGTACGCCTCGCGCAGCGCCACCGGCAGCCGCAGGCCCAGCCGCGCCTCGGCGGCGTCCAGTTCGGCCCCGGCGAAGCCGTCGTCCGGCCCCAGGGGCTTGCCCCAGTGGGCGGCGAAGCCCTCGACCAGGGCCCAGGCGCCGGAGCGCCCCCGCAAGGATTCGGCCATCGCGGCCCGCATGTCGAATTCGGTGTCGTCCACGCGGGCACCGTATTGCACCGCACGGACACCCCGGCGATATCGGGTCGGCACCCCGGGGAGCCGTCCGCCCACGACCGGCGTGTGATCCGCCGCACGTCCCGGCGCCGAACGGCCGGATCTGACGCGAACGCGTAAGCCCGAGGACACCTGTTGCTCATCGTGAGGTTTCCACCGCGTCGTGTGGGCAGGACACGGTTTCGGCCGGAACCGACACACGAAAGGCGGACGCGCGCAGAATGCCGACCGCACCGCACCCCGCGAGCCTCCCGGGCCGCCGTCACCGCTGGGGCGAGCACGGGCTCGCCTGGGCCTTCCTGCTGCCCTCCCTGGCGGTCTTCGCCGTCTTCATCGGCTACCCGCTGGGCCGCACCCTCTACCTGAGCGCGCACGCCAACGACCTGTTCGGCGCGCCCAGCCGCTTCGTGGGGATGAAGCACTACCAGCAGCTGCTGAGCTCGGCCGACTTCGGCGAGACCCTCCTCACCACGGCGCTGTTCACGCTGTTCACCGTGGTACCGGGCGTGCTCGGGGCGCTGGTGGTGGTCCTGCTCCTGGAGAACCGGATCCGCGGCGTGCGGTTCATGCGCTCCGCCTTCGCGCTGCCCTTCGCCTTCTCCGTGGCCAGCGGCTCGGTGGTCTTCGCGGTGTTCTACAACCCCGCCAGCGGGGTGCTCAACGGCCTGCTCTCGCAGGTGGGCCTCGGCCCGGTCGGCTGGCTCACCGATTCGCGGTACGCGCTGATCTCGGTGGCCGTCACCACGGTGTGGATGAACCTGGGCTACAACGTGCTGGTGCTCTCCGCGGGCATCGGCTCGATCCCCACCGAGATCGTCGAGGCCGCCCGCCTGGACGGCGCCTCGGGCCTGCGGCTGGCCCGCAGCATCACCGTCCCGATGCTCGGCCCGAACCTGTTCTTCCTGACGGTGATCTCCACCGTCCACGCGCTGCAGAGTTTCGGCCAGATCCACATCCTCACCAAGGGCGGGCCGGACAGCTCCACCAAGACCCTCGTCTACTCCGTCTACGAGAAGGCCTTCGCCTACGGCTCCAGCGACTTCGGCATGGCCAGTGCCCAGGCCGTGGTGCTGCTCGTGGTCGTGCTCGCCTGTACCGCCGTCCAGTTCGGCGTCCTGGAGCGGAAGGTGCACTACGCATGAGCGAACGAAGTGAGCGAATCATCAAGAGGCGCATGAGCGAACGAAGTGAGCGAATCATCAAGAGGCGCGTATGGGCGAATGCCCCTGCCGAGCGAAGCGAGGCGGGCGCATGAGCCTCATAGCCGGGCGCTCCCCGCGCGACCTGATCGGCCGGGCCGTGGTCTACCTGGTGCTGGCCGTCGCCGTCCTCACCGTGGTCTTCCCGGTGTACTACGCGTTCGCGGGCGCCTTCATGGGCCCGACCGAACTCTCCAGCTACCCGCCGGCGCTGGTCCCGCACGAGATCACCGGGCGCAACTTCACCGGCGCCGTGGACGCGATCCCGCTGGTGCGCCAGTACGCCAACTCGGCGCTCACCGCGACGATCATCACGCTCGCCCAGCTCGTCACCTCGATCCTCGCCGCGTACGCCTTCGTCTTCCTGCCGATGAAGGCCCGGGCCCTGGTGTTCGGGGTGTTCCTGGCCACGCTGATGGTCCCGTGGGAGGCCATCATCATCCCCAACTACCTGACGCTGTCGGACTGGGGCTTCGGTAACACCTACTTCGGCCTGGTGCTGCCCTTCCTCGCCTCGGGGTTCGGCACCTTCATGCTGCGCCAGTCCTTCCGGCAGCTGCCGGGCGAACTGCGCGACGCCGCCCGGATCGACGGGGCCGGCCACTGGCGCTTCCTGTGGCGGGTGGTGGTGCCGCTCAACAAGCCGGCCCTCGCCGCGCTGTCGATCTACGTGTTCCTGTCCGCCTGGAACCAGTACTTCTGGCCGCTCATCATCACCCGCACCGCCGAGATGCGGACCCTGCAGATCGGCCTGACGTCCCTGCGCGACTCCGAGATGGCCGACCCCGGCCTGATCCTGGCCGGCGCGGTGCTCTCGCTGCTCCCCACCCTCGCGCTGGTGGTCTTCGGTCAGCGCTTCATCGTCCGCGGGCTCACCGCGGGCGCCGTCCGCTGACCGTCCCGTCCGATCCGTTGTCAGCTCCGTTGCCAGCCCTGTTGTCAGCCCCGTTGTCAGCCACACCCCAGACTGGAAAGAGAACCCTCGTGAAGAAGAGTGCCCGCGCGCTCGCGGCCCTGCTCGTGGCCGGCCTGTCCCTGACCGCGATCACCGCCTGTGGCTCCGACGCCTCCGACTCGGGCTCCGGTTCGGGCGCCTCGGCCGACGCGGCGCCCGGCGCGCAGGCGCTGGACTCGGCCACCGGCGTCACCAAGGTCGAGTTCTGGCACTCGATGACCGGCAAGAACGCCGAGGTGCTCAACGGCCTGGTCAGCCAGTTCAACGCCGCGCACCAGGGCAAGATCGAGGTCAAGGCCGAGTTCCAGGGCAAGTACGACGAGCTGGTCGCCAAGTACAAGGCCGCAGTGCAGCAGAAGGGCACCCCGTCCATCGCCCAGGTGTACGACATCGGCACCCGGTTCATGATCGACTCCAAGCAGACCGTCCCCGCGCAGGCGTTCGCGGACAAGGACAAGTACTCGCTGGACGACCTCGACCCCAACATCCGCAACTACTACTCGGCCGGCGGCAAGCTCGTCTCGATGCCGTTCAACTCCTCGATGCCGCTGCTGTACCTGAACGCGGACGCCTTCAAGGAGGCGGGCCTCGACCCGGCGCAGGCCCCCAAGGACCTGAAGGAGCTGGGCGAGCTGGCCAAGAAGCTCACCAAGAAGGACGCCGACGGCAAGGTCGTCCGCGCCGGCTTCGGCGCCGCGATCTACGGCTGGTTCGTGGAGCAGCTGCTCGCCGAGTCCGGCAGCATGTACTGCGACAACGACAACGGTCGGACCAACAAGGCCGGCAAGGTCTCCTTCGACTCCGACAAGGGCGCCGAGATCGTCCAGTGGTGGGCCGACCTGGTCAAGGGCGGCTACGCGAGCAACACCGGCCGCAACACCGACGACGCCCAGGCCGCGTTCAAGGCCGGCACGGTCGCGATGCACCTGGAGTCCACCGGCGTGCTGCGCGGCTACAAGGAGGCCGCCAAGTTCGAGGTCGGCACGGCCGCCTTCCCGAAGACCGCCGCCGGCGACCAGGGCGGCCCGGTGATCGGCGGCGCCTCGCTGTGGATCAGCGGCCCCGGCCACTCGGACGCCGAGAAGCGCGCGGCCTGGGAGCTGGAGAAGTTCCTGACCGCCCCCGAGCAGCAGGCCGCCTGGCACACCGGCACCGGCTACTTCCCGGTCAACCAGAAGTCCCTGGACGACCCCAAGGACAAGGAGTGGGTGGCCAAGTACCCGCAGTTCCAGACGGCCATCGACCAGCTGAAGGCCACCAAGCCCACCCCGGCCACCGCCGGCTGCCTGCTCGGCGTGATGCCGCAGGCGCGCAAGGGCGTGGAGACGGCGATCGAGCAGACGATCTCGGGCTCCAAGACCGCCAAGCAGGCGCTCGCCGACGCGGCCAAGGAGATCCAGCCCGCGATCGAGAGCTACAACAGCTCGGTGGGCTGAGGCCCGTCCGCCCGCACACACGACACGGCCCGCCCGGTACGCACCGGGCGGGCCGTCCGCCGTTCCCGGCTCCTACGCGGAGAGCGCCTCGCCCTCGTTCTCGTCCTCGGGCAGCGCGCAGGCGCCCGCCAGCTCGTCCAGGGAGAGGCCGAGGGCGTAGGCCAGCGCGGCGATGGTGAAGAAGGAGGGCGTCGGCGCCCGTCCGGTCTCGATCTTGCGCAGCGTCTCCGCCGAGACGCCGGCCACCGCCGCCACCTCGACCATGCTGCGTTCGCCGCGCGCCTCGCGCAGCAGGGCGCCGAAGCGCTCGCCGCGCTCGCGCTCCCAGGGGGTCAGCGGAGTCCTCACCATGGCGCCGAGTCTACGCCGCCCGTCCGTCCGTCCACCCCGACCGTGATATAAATACCGGTATAAGAATTGGAGCTACCGGGAGGTACCCCATGGTCGAACTCAAGTCGGACACCGCCCTCGCCGCCATGCGCGAAGCCGGCCGTGTCGTCGCCAACGCCCTCGCCGCCTGCGAGGACACCGCCGCCGTCGGCGTCAGCCTGCTGGACCTGGACGAGGTGGCGCGCGGCGTCCTCAAGGCCGCCGGGGCCACCTCCCCGTTCCTCGGCTACCGCCCCGCCTTCGCGCCCGTCCCCTTCCCCGCCGTCATCTGCGCCTCCGTCAACGACGCCGTCGTGCACGGCATCCCCGACGGCTACCGGCTGCGCGACGGGGACCTGGTCAGCATCGACTGCGGCGCCCTCCTGGACGGCTGGGCCGGCGACGCCGCCGTCAGCTTCACCGTCGGCACCGCCCGCCCCGAGGACACCGCCCTCATCGCTGCCAACCGCCGCGCCCTGGAGGCCGGCATCGCCGCCGCCGTGGTCGGCAACCGCCTCGGCGACATCTCCCACGCCATCGGCACCGTCGCCCGCGCCAGCCGGTACGGCATGCCCGAGGGCTTCGGCGGGCACGGCATCGGCCGCCGCATGCACGAGGACCCCCACCTGCCCAACGAGGGCCGCCCCGGCCGGGGTTACCCGCTGCGCCCGGGTCTCGTCCTCGCCATCGAGCCGATGCTGATCGCGGGCGGCCGCGACGCCTGCGACACCGACCCGGACGGCTGGACGCTGCGCACCGCCGACGGCAGCCGCGCCACCCACGTCGAGCACACCGTCGCGATCACCGAGGAGGGCCCCCGCATCCTCACCCTGCCCTGACGATCCCCGTACGTGAGGCGGCCCGCCCGCCGCGCGGGAAGCGCGGCGGGACTCAGGGCCGATCCGGCCATTCTCGAGCGGGCGGCCCGGGGGAGAACCCCACCCCCGGGCGGGCGGTTGCCCGGATGTCCCCAACTCGCCTGCCCGACCAGACTCCTGGGCATGCCGAAGAACATCCGCACCATCGCAACCGCCGCCACCGTCGCCGCCCTCGCCGCCACCGTGCTCACCGCCGCCCCCGCCTCCGCCGCCCCCACGAACAGGGACCGCCTCGCCTGGACGGACTGCCCCGGCGCCGCCCCCGGCCTGCCCCAGCAGTGCGCCACCGTCCGCGTCCCCCTGGACTACGCGGACCCGGACGGCGAGCAGATCACCCTCACCGTCTCCCGCGTTCGCGCCGCCCACCCCGACCAGCGCCACGGCGTGCTGCTGCTCATCCCCGGCGGCCCCGGCGACGGGGGCCTCGACCGCCCGACCCGCCTGGGCGCCACCCTGCCGCAGGAGGTCAGGGACCGCTTCGACCTGGTCGGCTTCGACCCGCGCGGCGTCGGCGCCTCCACCCCCGTCACCTGCGGCATCGACCACGAGGACCTGGCGCCCGACCGGCTGCGCCCCTTCCCCGCCCCGGACGGCTCCATCGCCGGGAACATCGCCCTCGGCCACCGCTTCGCTGAGGCCTGTGCCCGCAACGGCGGCCCGGTGCTGCGCAGTCTCTCCACCGCCAACGAGGCCCGCGACATCGACGGCATCCGCCGCGCCCTCGGCGAGCGCCGGCTCTCCGCCTGGGGCACCTCCTACGGCACCTACGCGGGCGCCGTCTGGTCCACCCTGTTCGCCCGGACCACCGACCGGGTCGTGCTGGACAGCAACGACGACCCGGACCCGGCGAAGGTCGGCCGCAACTGGCTCGCCGCCTTCGGCCCGGGCGCCGAGGACCGCTTCCCCGACTTCGCGAAGTGGGCCTCCGCGCCGGGCAACCCGGACCGCCTCGCCGACACCCCCGAGGAGGTCCGCCCGCTCTACCTGGACCTCGCCGCCCGCCTGGACCGTACACCCCTGCCCTGGCCCGGCGCCCTCCCGGCCGAGCTGAACGGCAACGTGCTGCGCGGCGCCATGCTCCAGAGCCTGTACTCGGACCAGCAGTTCCCCGGCTTCGCCCGGCTGATGCTCGCGGGCCTGGGCCGCCGCCCGCTGCCCGCCCCGGCCGTGATGACCCCGCAGGTGGAGGCCGTCGCGCAGAACCACATCGCCGCCTCGGCCGGCACCCTGTGCAACGACGTCTCCTGGCCGGCCGACGAGGCCGCGTACGCGAAGGACGTGGCCGCCGAGCGCGCCGCCCGTCCGCTGACGGCCGGCATGCCGGTGAACGTGATGCCCTGCGCCTACTGGCCGTTCGCCCCCGCGGAGCCCGCGGTACAGGTGACGGACCGGGGCCCGGCGAACGTCCTGCTGGCGCAGAACCTGCGGGACCCGGCCACGCCGTACGCGGGCGCGCTCAAGCTGCGGGCGGCCTTCGGGGAGCGCGCCCGGATGGTCACCGTGGACTCCGGAGGGCACGACGTGTACCGGGCGAACGGGAACGCCTGCGGTGACGCGGCGGTCACGGATTTCCTGGTCACGGGCCGTCGCCCGGCGCAGGACGTGTTCTGCCCCGCGGGGTGAACCGCCCGCCCCGGGGCAAGGGTTGTGGGCGAACGGCCCTTGTCCCGGGGTGATCATCTGGCGGGCCACGGTCAAGTGGCCCAAGCTGTGGCGATTTTGTGACAATCGTTCGCCAACAGCCTGCCCACGCAGGGCAATCGCGGCCGTAGTGTTCGATCTATGTCACGGAAGAGCCGCATAGCCGTCCCGGACCCGGGGGACACCTGGGTGCCGCGCCCCAAGCGCCGCGAGACCCCGCTCGGACTGCTCCGCCATGCGGCCACGTTCCTCGGCTCCTGCACCCTCGGCGGTGTCCTCCTCGCGGGCATCGTCCTCCCCGCGGCCGGCGCGATGGGCCTGGGGGCCAAGAGCGGCGCCGAGAGCTTCGAGAACATCCCCGACGACTTCAAGACCCCGCCGCTGACCCAGGCCACCCAGATCTTCGACGCCAAGGGCGGCCTGATCGCCAAGGTCTACGAGCGCGACCGCACCGTCCTGACCGCCGAGCAGATGTCCCCGCTGGTCCGCAAGGCGCAGGTGGACATCGAGGACGCCCGCTTCTACGAGCACGGCGCCGTCGACCTCAAGGGCGTCCTGCGGGCCATCACCAAGAACGCGGAGAGCGGCGCCGCCGTCCAGGGCGCCTCCACCCTCACCCAGCAGTACGTGAAGAACGTCAACGTGGAGAAGGCCGGCGACGACCTGGACGCGGTGCGCGAGGCGCAGCGCAAGACCCTGGGCCGCAAGATCCAGGAACTGCGGTACGCCATCAAGCTGGAGGAGGACCTGAGCAAGGAGCAGATCCTCACCAACTACCTCAACATCACCTTCTACGGTCACCAGGCGTACGGCATCCAGGCCGCCTCCCAGCGCTACTTCAGCAAGGACGCCAAGGACCTCACCGTCCCCGAGGCCGCGACGCTCGCCGGGCTGGTGCAGAACCCCACCCAGTACGACCCGAAGCTGCACCCCGTCGCCGCGCAGAAGCGCCGGGACACGGTGATCGACAAGATGGTGGAGAACAAGCACCTCACCGCCGACCAGGCCAAGGAGGCGAAGGCCGCCCCGCTGGGCCTGCGCTACCGCGAGCCGCAGAACGGCTGCATCACCGCCCAGGCCGGCATGGGCTTCTTCTGCGACTACGTGCGGCACATCGTGCGGCAGGACCCGGTCTTCGGCAAGAGCTCCGCCGAGCGCAAGCAGCTGTGGAACACCGGCGGCCTGAACATCTACACCACGCTGGACCCGGACAAGCAGGCCGCCGCCCAGAACGCCGTCTCCACCAAGGTCTTCGTCACCGACCCGGTCTCGGCGGCGATGACGATGGTCGAGCCCGGCAGCGGGAAGATCCTCGCGATGGCGCAGACGCGCCCGTACGGCCTCGCGAAGGAGAAGAACGAGACCATCATCAACTACAACGTCGACCTGGCGATGGGCGGGGGCCTCGGCTTCCAGCCCGGCTCCAACTTCAAGCCGGTCGTGGCCGCCGCCGCCCTGGAGGCGGGCCTGCCGCCCACCCAGCGCTACGACGCCCCGAACCGGCTCGAATGGCCGACGGTGAGCACCTGCCACGGCACCTGGAAGAACCTCAAGAAGGGCACCAAGGAGGGCAGCGTCCCCAACGAGAGCGCGCGCGAGGTGGGCCCGTACGAGCTCAAGGAGGCGATGGCGCTCTCCGTCAACACCTACTTCGTGCAGATGGAGCAGGAGATCGGCCTCTGCGCCGTCGAGCAGATGGCCGGCAAGCTGGGCATCAACGGCAAGGCGAGCGGCGACGCGTTCGAGGAGTCGCCCTCCCTCGGCCTGGGCACCCAGGAGGTCAGCCCGCTGA
This sequence comes from Kitasatospora sp. NPDC051170, assembly GCF_044455705.1. NCBI lineage: Bacteria > Bacillati > Actinomycetota > Actinomycetes > Kitasatosporales > Streptomycetaceae > Kitasatospora > Kitasatospora sp. NPDC051170. The sequence continues at coordinate 50,479 of NZ_JBITFA010000008.1, forward strand.
CCATGGCCAACGCCTACGCCACCTTCGCCGCCCGGGGCACCCACTGCGCCCCGCTGGCGATCACCCGGATCACCATGGTGGACGGCAAGGACGTCCAGGTGCCCGCCCCGCACTGCGAGTCGGTCATGTCCGAGCACACCGCCGACGTGATCAACTCCGTGCTGCTCGGCGTGACGGAGAAGGGCACCGCCAAGAACCTCGGCCTGGACGACGGCCGCCAGATCGCCGCCAAGACCGGCACCTCGGACGAGAAGAAGTCGGCCTGGTTCACCGGCTACACCGGCAACCTGGTGGGCTCCGTCTGGCTGGGCAGCCCCGGCACCAAGGTGCCGATGCGCAACATCACCATCGGCGGGGAGCACCAGGACGAGGTGTTCGGCGCCACCGGCCCCGGGCCGATCTGGCAGAAGGCGATGAGCGACGCCGTCAGGACCGTCCCCGACCAGCAGTTCACCACCACGTACATCCCCGACCCGCCCAAGCGCGACGGCAACTGCGCCACCGCGAGCACCCCGCCGACCGGGCCCACCTGCACGGGGACGCCGAACCCGGGGAGGACCCGCGGGACCGACAAGGGCCGCTCCTCGCCCTCGGACCCGCCGCCGGGCGACGACCAGTAGGTAGGTGGACGGGGCCCGCTCCTGGAGGAACTGGAAGGAAGGAGCGGGCCTTCCCCCGCTTCTCAGCGGGCCTCGACGGGCTCCCCGGTGTCCTGGTCGAGGTTGAACACCCGCTGGTAGGAGTCGGTGACCACCGTGATCTGCTCCCGGCCCGTCCACCGCGCCGTCACCAGCCGGGCCTCCTGCTCCCCGCCGCCGACCTCCGCCAGGGACCAGCGCCGGGCCGACCAGCCCTCGCCCGCCTCCAGCAGCACCTGCCAGTGCTCGCCCGCGTGCGGCCCGTCCGGGTAGGAGCGGTGCACCACGACCAGCGTCCGCTGCTGGGCGGCCGGCGCCTCCTCCCGGCTGCGGGTCTCCGCGGCCTGCACCTTGTTCACCGACACCGCGCCGAGCACGAACACCACCCCCGCGGTCACCGTGACCGCCCTGGTGGCCGTGCGCAGCGCGGTGCGGCGGTCGCCCAGCCAGGCCGCCGCGATCAGTGCGGCCAGCGCCGATCCCAGCATCAGGCCCGGCCGGTTCAGCAGGTCCGCGACCAGCATCCGCCCGCCGGAGCGGCTCTCCCACTGGCCCTCGGTGTACAGCAGTACGGCGGCCAGACCGCTCGCCGCGAGCAGCCTCACCAGCAGGCGCCTGCCCCGGCGGGGCCGTTTCCCTCCACCCACGTCACCCACGTCATCCCCCCGTTCACGGTGTCACAGTTCGGCGAGCAGCTCACGGCCCAGCGGCCAGTCCCCCAGTCCGGAGCCCGCGTTGAGGTGCCCGTACGCACCCGGCTGCTCGTACCGGGAGCCCCAGGCCGCGGCGAACCGCCGCGCCCGCGCCGGGCTCACCCACGGGTCGTCCGTCGAGGCGACCACGATCGACGGGAACGGCAGCGCCTCCAGCGCCACCGGCCGGAAGTTCACCAGCTCCGGCACCTCGGCGGTGTCCACGTCCGCCGGGGCCACCAGCAGCGCGCCCCGGACAGCCGCGGTGCGCTCCGCCCCGGCGCCGGCCGCCCAGCGGACGGCGGTGATGCAGCCGAGGCTGTGCGCGACCAGCACCACGGGCCCGTCCGCCGCGGCGGCGGCCACCGCCGCATCCACCCGGGCCACCCAGTCGCCCTGCTCCGGGTGGTCCCAGTCCGCCTGCACGACCCGGTGGAACGTCTCGGGCTCGGAGGCCTCCCAGAGCGACTGCCAGTGCCCCGGGTCGGAGTTCTGGTAGCCGGGCAGGACGAGATAGGTGGTGCGGTCGGTCACGGGCTCCTCCTGGGGCATCCGGTACGGGCAGCACAGGAGTCTAGGCGGCCCGACAACCGGCACCCAGGCCGGGCGGTCACCCGGCGCACACGCACCGCCACCGGCGCGCGCCGCCGCGTACGCGCTGTTGCGCGCCCGGTGCGCCCTGTTGCCAACGGGCGGGCCGGTGCGGGAGGTTGGGCGCCGGGCCCGGGAACGCGGCCCACCCGACCGGCGCCCGGACCAGCTCCGAGGCCCGACCACGTGGAGGAACGTCGGCGATGACATCCAAGATCCTGCTCGTCACCGGGGACGCCGCCGAGTCGCTGGAGGTGTTCTACCCGTACCAGCGGCTGCGCGAGGAGGGCTACCAGGTCGACATCGCGGCCCCCAGCAGGAAGCGCCTCCAGTTCGTGGTGCACGACTTCGTCGACGGCTACGACACCTACACCGAGAAGCCCGGCTACACCTGGCCCGCCGACGTGGCCTTCGCCGACGTCGACCCGGCCGAGTACGTCGCCCTCGTCATCCCCGGCGGCCGCGCCCCCGAGTACCTGCGCAACGACCCCGAGGTCCAGCGCATCGCCCGGCACTTCTTCGAGGCCGACAAGCCCGTCGCCCAGATCTGCCACGGCCCGCTGATCACCGCCGCCGCCGGAGTCCTCGACGGCCGTCGCAGCTCCGCGTACCCGGCCCTCGCCCCCGACATCAAGGCGTCCGGCGCCGAGTTCGTCGACGGCGAGGCCGTGGTGGACGGCGTGGTCGTCTCCGCCCGCGCCTGGCCCGACCACCCGGCCTGGCTGCGCGCCTTCGTCGAGATCCTGCGCGACAAGGCCCCGCTGGGCTGAACCCGACCGGGCCGCGCCCCCGAGAGGGATCGGGGACGCGGCCCGGGGACGCGGCTCGGTGTCGGCTCGGGGTCGGCTCGGGGTCGGCTCGGGGTCGGGCGTACGTCCCGGACGAGGCCGCGGTCCGGGCGGCCTGGAGCCGGGTGGCCACCGCCGCCCTCTGCGGATCCGGGGCTCCCGCCACCGCCGCCGACCCCCTACGCTGACCGGCGACCCAACCACCGAACCGCCGGAGGACGAGACATGCCCGAGCCGCTGATCGCCGCAGTCGGGGGCCTGACCCCCACCGTCGACCCGAGCGCCTTCGTCGCACCGGGCGCCGTCGTGATCGGGGACGTGACGGTCGGCGCCGGAGCGAGCGTCTGGTACGGGGCGGTGCTGCGCGGCGACGCCGGGCCGATCAGCGTGGGCGCGGGCACCAACATCCAGGACAACTGCAGCCTCCACGCCGACCCCGGCTTCCCCCTGGTCGTCGGCGAGCGCATCTCGGTCGGCCACAACGCGGTGCTGCACGGCTGCACCGTCGAGGACGACGTCCTGGTCGGGATGAGCTCCACCGTGCTCAACGGCGCCCGCATCGGCGCAGGCTCGCTGATCGCCGCCGGCGCCGTCGTCACCCAGGGCACCGTCGTGCCGCCCGGCTCCCTGGTCGCCGGCGTCCCCGCCAAGGTCCGCCGCGAGCTGACCGAGGACGAGAAGGCCGGCATCAAGGCCAACGGCGAGGGCTACCTCCTCCTCGCCGAGGCCCACCGCGAAGCCTTCTAGTGCCGCGTCGGGCGTCGCGACGGGGCGAAGGTTGCCTGGCGCGGCACTAGGAGACGCTCACCAACGCGGCCGGCTCCACCGGAACGGGGGCCGGCCGCCGCCGGTCCGCCGCCCAGGCGAGCACCGCGATCAGCGCGCCGGAGGCCGCCAGGCCCGAGCCCACCAGCGTCGGGGAGGTCCAGCCGAGACCGGCGTCCAGCGCCACCCCGCCGAAGTACGCGCCCTGTGCGTTGGCCAGGTTGAACGCGCCCTGCACCGTCGCCGAGGCCAGGGTCGGCGCACTGCGCGCGCTCCGCATCACCAGGGTCTGCACGGCCGGCACGATCGCGAACCCGAACAGCCCGATCAGCACCACCGTGAGCGCCGCCGACCAGCGTGCGTGCGCCGTCAGCGCGAACAGCGCCAGCGTCGCCGAGAGCAGCACGAAGGAGACGCAGACGGTGGGCCGCAGCGCCCGGTCGGCCGCGAAGCCGCCGAGCACGTTGCCGATCGTCATCCCGGCCCCGAACAGGGCCAGCACCAGCGTCACCGACCCGGTCGCGTAGCCGGACACCTCGGTGAGCAGCGGCGCGATGTAGCTGTAGCAGGCGAACATGCCGCCGCAGCCGAACACCACCGTGGCCAGCGCCAGCCACAGCTGCCCGCTGCGGAAGGTCCGCAGCTCGTGCCGCAGCCCCGTCTGGCCGGGGGAGGGCAGGTGCGGCACCAGCCGGGCGATGGCCAGCGTCCCGGCGGCGGCGATCAGCACCACCACGAGCATGGTCGCCCGCCAGCCCAGGTGCTGGCCGAGCAGGGTGGCGGCGGGGACGCCGACGATGTTGGCGACGGTCAGCCCGGAGAACATCACCGCCACCGCCCGTGCCCGCTTCTGCGGCGCCACCAGCTCGGCCGCCGCGACCGCGCCCGCCCCGAAGAACGCGCCGTGCGGCAGCCCGGTGATCAGCCGCGCGGCCGCGAGCGTCCAGAAGTCCGGCGCCACCGCGCACAGCAGGTTCCCGACCGCGAACAGCCCGGCCAGCGCCACCAGCACCGCCTTGCGCGGCCGCCCGGAGGCCAGCGCCGTCAGCAGCGGCGCACCGACCACCACGCCCAGCGCGTACGCGGAGATCAGCCAGCCCGCCTGCGGGATGGTGACCCCCAGACTGTCGGCGACCTGGGGGAGCAGCCCCATGGCGGCGAATTCGGTGGTGCCGATGGCGAACGCGGTGACGGCCAGCGCGACCAGCGCGAGAGGCAAGACGGGGCTCCGAGCAGCAGGGAGCCACCCCCACGGACCGGAGTACGAGGGGCGGCGGAGAGGATTGGTTCGACCGGCATCCTAATCCGGCCGGATGACGCGCCCGTGAGGACGGGGTGACGGAAGAGGGTCGCCCAGGCGCCCCCGGCGCGCGACACTGGGGGCATGTGCCGCAACATCAAGACGCTGCGTCCGCCCGTGACCCCCGACGCCGACGAGGACGACTTCCGCGCCGCCGCGCTGCAGTACGTCCGCAAGGTGTCCGGCTTCCGCGCCCCGGCGGCGCACAACCGGGAGGCGTTCGACCGGGCCGTGGAGGCCGTCACCGAGGCCACCGCCCTGCTGCTCGCCGAACTGGAGGTCCGCGGCGCCGCCGCCCGGGCCGCCCAGCCCGTCGGGTAGTCCGGACGGCGCCATGAGCCAGGAGCCGATGATGACATCCGTCAACCGCTACGCGCTGACCTTCCCCGGGACCCCGGGCACCCAGGCGCCGCAGGACGTGGTGGTGGTCGTCCGCACCAGCGCGACCGGCCCCGGCGGGCACCCGGTGTACGAGGACGAGAGCGGCATCGTGCGCGCGGAGATCAGTGACGCGGGCGAGGTACGGATCCTGGCCAGCGGCGGTCACCAGAGCCCGCACCTGCCGGTGCACGCCCACCCGCTGCCCTGATCCCGCCGGCCCGAGGCGCGACAACGCCGCCCGCGGTCCCGTACGGGACCGCGGGCGGCGGAGCTGCTCTAGGAGACCGGGGCCGAGGCGCCCCCGCCCTGCTTGACGCCGTTGACCATCGCCTGGTGGATCGCCCGCGCGGTGGTCTCGTCGGCGGCGGCCACCGGGCTGCCGGCCACGGTGTACCAGTCCAGCGCGCCCGAGTACTGGACGGTCAGCCGGGCCTCGCCGTCCACCCAGGTGGTGTGGAGGGTGAGATCGCCGGAGATCGGGCCGACCTCGACGGTGGTCACCCCGCCGGGGCCGCTGATGATCGACTGCGTGGTCCAGGTCGCCCATGAGATGTGCGGGTCCGGCGGCGTCGCCGCCCGCCCCGCCTGGTCGTGTTCCGTCATGCGCCCATCCTCCCTCGCCGGTGGACCGCCGCCGGGGCGGCGACACGGGCGGTCACGGGGACCGCCCGGTGGTACCGGGCGGTCCTGGTCGGTCGTGAGTCAGGTGTCGTTCTCGGATGCGCAGCGGCTCTCAGCTGTACGAGCCCGGCTCGTCCATCATCTCCTCGCCCTCGGCCTGGGAGGTGTCCTGCGCGTGCACGTTCTGCATCGAGGTGATGCCCTCCTCCGGGTCGGCGGCGCGGATGTCCTCGTCACGGTCGGTGCTCGGCCCGGAGCGGTCGCTCATGTCGCTCATCGCGGGCTCCGTCCTCTCTGGTCCTGCACTGGTCTTGCTCGAGTCCTGCTCGGGTCCTGCTCGGGTCCCTACCAGCCTGCCCCCGCCCCGGCGCGGGGGCCAGCCGGGGCAGCGCCCTTCCCGGGCCCCGTCCGCTACCAGGCCACCGGCAGCGAGCGCATCCCGAAGATCAGCGACTCGGTGCGGAACGCCAGCTCCTCGCGCGGCACCGCCAGCCGCAGGCCCGGCAGCCGCCGGAACAGCGTCGGCAGGGCGATCTGGAGCTCGGCGCGCGCCAGCGGCTGCCCGAGGCACTGGTGCACGCCGAACCCGAAGGCCAGGTGGCGCCGGGCGTCGCGGCCGAGGTCGACCTCGTCGACGGGCCGGTGCCCGGCGTCGCCGAACACCGTCTCGTCGCGGTTGGCGGTGGAGACCAGCGCGATCACGCCCTCCCCGGCCCGGATCAGGACGCCGCCAAGCTCCACGTCCTCCGTCGCCACCCGGGGCAGCCCGTTGTCCACGATGGTCAGGACGCGCATCAGCTCCTCAACGGCCCCGGGCACCAGCTCCGGGTCGGCGAGCTTGGCGACCTGCTCGGGCTGGTCGACGAGCAGCGCCGTGGAGAGGGCGATCATGTTCGCCGTGGTCTCGTGCCCGGCGACGAGCAGCAGCACCCCGGTGGCGGCGACCTCGCGCGTGGTGAGGTCGTCCCGGGCGGCGAGGCGGCTGATGATGTCGTCCGCCGGCCGCTCCCGCTTGAGCGCGGCCAGCTCCGTCAGGTAGTCCCGCAGCTCGTCGGAGGCGGCGCCCACCTCCTCCACCGTGCTGGTGTTGCTCAGCAGGATGCGGCTGAGGCCCTGGAACCGAGCCCGGTCCTCGTACGGGACGCCGAGCAGCAGGCAGATCACCAGGGAGGGCACGGGCAGCGCGAACTCGGCGACCAGGTCGGCCGAGGTGCGGCCCTCGGTCATCGCGTCCAGCGCCTCGTCGACGATCCGCTGGATGGCCGGGCGCAGCGCCGCGACCTTCTTGACCAGGAAGTCGCCGGTGACCATCCGGCGCAGCCGGGCGTGCTCGGGGTCGTCGAGCCGCACGAAGGTCGGGTTCGCGGCGACGAGCTCGCGCCGGCCGGGCAGCAGGAAGGGGAAGGCGGGGTGCCGGGCGTCGGCGCTGAAGCGGCGGTCGGACAGGATGGCGCGGACCTCGGCGTAGCCGGTAGCGAGCCAGCAGGACCCGCCGTCGGGCAGGTCGGCCCGGGTGACCGGGCCGCGGGTGGCGGCCTCGGTGTACGCGGGCGGGGGGCCGAACGGGCACCCGGCGGAGTGCGGGGACGGCATCGGGACGGCGGTGGCGGTGGGTGTGGTGGGTGTGGTGGTCACGGGGGTCTCCTCGTGTCGCGGAGTCCTGGGGGTTCGGGCGGGTTCGGGCCGGGGCGGGGTGGGGAGCGGGGGACGGGCCGGGTAACGGCGGGGTCGTGCTCAGCTCTCCGGGGCGTCCTCGGTGACGCTGATCGCGCCGCCGGGGCAGAGCTCGGCGGCCAGCCGCAGCGCGGCGAACTGCTCGGGCCGGAAGGAGGTCTGACGGAGCATCACCAGGGAGTCCCGGTCGTCCTGGTCGAAGATGTCGGGGGCGTTGGTGACACACATGCCGGAGCTGCAGCAGCGGTCCCGGTCGACGCTCACCTGCATGGGCGGGCACCTCTCGTCGATGCGGCGCCGGCCCGCGGGCGAGCGCCTCTCGTTGTCATTGCCAACCTAACCGCCAGTTGTCCGTCCACGGATCGCCCGTCGGGGGTTTTGTCGAGAATGGCCGATTCAACCCGGTCCGGAACGGTTCGGTGGAACCGGAGGTTTGAATCGACGTCACTCGGACGAATCGAAGCCCCGCGGGGCACTCCCGGACCGTCCGTCCGGGTCCTCCGGACATCCGTTCGGACATTTCTGTTATCGGCACGCCGGGCAGGGGTCTCCCAGGTGTCGGCACCCGACCCCAGGACCCGATCGAGCCGGCCCGGACAGAAAGCGTGACCACGTGAACAGCGACGACAGGACGACCATCCTCCCGGCCGCCGAAGGCCGCGCATCCCGGCGCGCGGACCGGCGCCAGGCTGGCCGCGGGCGCCGGGGCAAGCGCCGGGGCGCCCTGTTGCCGGTCACGGCGGTGGTCGCGGCCGTGGCGGGCACCGGACTGGTCGCCGCGCTGACCGGAGCCGGGTACGCGGCCTTCGGCGGGAAGCAGACCGACCGGGACTCCGCCGCGCAGTCGCTGGCGGCCGACTCCCTGATCGAGGCCGAGGTCGGCACCCACGACGGCATCCAGGTGCCCGGTGCCGGAGCGCTCGGCACGGGGACGGTACCGGCGCCGGCGAGCCCGAGCGCGACGGCCGCGCCGACGCCCACCGCCCCGGCGTCACCCACCGCGACCGCCACCCCGGCGCCCACCGCCACCACCGCCACCACCGCCCCCGCCAAGCCGACCCCGACCGCCGCCCGGGCCACCGGTACGGGCACGGCCCAGCGCTCCGCCACCGGCGCCCCGGCGGCCCCGGCCGGGGGAGGGGCGTCCCCCGGCTACGCCCAGCAGGTGCTCGACCTGGTGAACGTCGAACGCGCCAAGGCCGGCTGCGGCCCGGTCACCGCCGACTCCCGCCTGGCCACCGCCGCCCAGGCGCACAGCGACGACATGGCCGACCGCAACTACTTCGACCACGCCACCCCCGAGGGCCAGCACGCCGACCAGCGGATCGAGGCCGCCGGCTACCGTTGGAGCACCTGGGGCGAGAACATCGCCCGGGGCCAGAAGGACCCGGCCGCCGTGATGGACGCCTGGATGAACAGCCCCGGCCACCGGGCGAACATCCTGAACTGCTCCTTCAAGCAGCTCGGGGTCGGCGTGCGCACGGGCTCCGGCGGCCCCTGGTGGACCCAGGTGTTCGCCTCCCCGTCCTGAGTCCCGGCCGCCGCCGGAGACGCCGACCGAGAGACCGACCGAGAGACCGATCAGAGCCGATTTTCCGATTCCGCGCACATTGTTGTTATCTGATCACTCCCCACGAGTCTCCGAGGAGGCAGCGGCGGACGGAAACACGGCAACACGGAGTGCGGACCATGAACGCTGAGGTGCACGGCAGGGACGTGCGGAACCGGACCGGGAGCACCCTGGTCAGGGCGGCCCAGGCAGGAGACCGGCAGGCCCAGGAGGCGCTGGCCGCCGCCTGGCTGCCACTCGTCTACAACGTGGCCGGGCGGGCCCTCGGCGGCCACGCCGACGTCGACGACGTCGCCCAGGAGACCATGATCCGTGCCCTCGACGGCCTGGACGGGCTGCGCGACCCGGACGCCTTCCGCTCCTGGCTCGTCGCCATCACGATGAACCAGATCCGCCGCCGCCACGCCGACGGCCGGCAGCAGCCCACCGTCGGGGGCCTCGACGAGACCTGGGAGGTCGCCGACCCCCGGGCCGACTTCACCGACCTGACCATCCTGCGCCTCGGCCTGTCCGGACAGCGCCGCGAGGTCGCCGAGGCGACCCGCTGGCTCGACCCGGACGACCGCGAACTGCTCGCCCTCTGGTGGATGGAGGCGTCCGGCGAGCTCACCCGCGCCGAACTCGCCGAAGCCCTCGACCTGAGCCCGCAGCACACCGCCGTGCGCGTCCAGCGGATGAAGAAGCAGCTGGAGGCCGGCCGCGTCGTGGTCCGGGCACTCGGCGCGTACCCGCGCTGCCCCGAACTCGCCGAACTGACCACCGGGTTCGACGGCACCCCCAACTCGGTGTGGCGCAAGCGCATCGCCCGCCACGTCCGGGGCTGCGCCGACTGCGACCGCCTCGGCCGCGACCTCTTCCCCGCCGAGGGGCTGCTCGCGGGCCTCGCCCTGGTGCCGCTCCCGCCGAGCCTGCCGGGCCTTCCCACGGCGCTGTCCCTCCAGCACGCCGCCGCCACCGCCGCCTCCACGGCGGCCCGGCACGCCGGGAACGCCGCGGGCGGGCACAGCGGCTGGACGGGCTCCGTCACCCGCAAGGCCGCCCTGACCGGCGGCACGGCCGCCGTCCTGGCCGTCACCACCCTCGCCATGGTCTGGCCGCACGGCGAACCGCCCCAGCAGGCCGCACCCGCGCCGACCACCCCGGCCGCCGCAGCCCCCGACACCGCCCCGGCGACCGTCGCCGCGGCGGCCGACACGCCGACCCCGGCCGAGACGCCCACCGCGTCTCCGACACCGACCCCGACGCCCACGGCGACCACCGCGAAGCCGACCGCCCCGCCGCCCAACCCCGAGCGCCAGCTCGTCGACCTGGTCAACGCCGAACGGGCGAAGGCCGGTTGCGGCCCGCTGCGGATCGACCCCCGCCTGCACACCGCCGCCCAGAAGCACGTCGACGACATGGTGGCCCGGGGCTACTTCGACCACATCGGCCCCGACGGCGTCCGTACCGACGCCCGGATCACCGCCGCGGGCTACCGCTGGTCCCAGTGGGGCGAGAACCTCGACCGGGGCCCGATCACCCCCGCCGCCGTCGTCTCCCGCTGGATGGACGGCGGCATCCACCAGACCAACCTGCTGGACTGCGCCTTCAAGGACGTCGGCGTCGGCTTCGCGACCACCCCGACGGCCACCTACTGGACGCAGGACCTCGCCGCGCCGATGTCCTGACCGGGTGTCCTGCCCCGGCGCTCGACCAGGTGCCCCGACCTACGCGGGCGTCAGACCCGGCGCCGAGCCCGTCACGAACCCGGTGGCCGAGCCGACCACGCCACCGGCGTCCCCGACCTGCCCCGGCAGTGCGTCCGGCGCGCCGGCCAGCGGCCCGGGCAGGCCCTCCTGCCCGCCGACGGCACTGGCGTGCGCGGAGGGAGCGGTGAGGGAGGCGACGACCCCCACGGCCAGGGAGGCGACGGCGAGCATGCTGCGCTTCTTCATGGCAGGTCCAACGACACTCCGCCGCCCGGGTTACGCGATGCGCCTCAGTCCCGCCGACGGAACGCCGGCCCGGCGGCCTCGACGTACGCGTCGAAGGCCGCCCCGGCGTAGGAGACGTGCAGGTCGACGACGACCTCCTCGCCCTCCCAGCGGCCGCTCTCCTGGATCGAGAGGCCGAGCAGCGCCAGGTCACCGGCCTGGCCCCGCAGTTCGTACTCGGCGATCGTCTCCTCCCCGATGTCGCCCTCCTCGTCCCGCTCCCAGGCGTCCACCGCAGCCTGGGCCAGCGCCCGGGGCAGCCGCAGCGGCACCCGGTCGACCTGGGCGTGGACGTGCTCCCCGATCGCCGCCAGCACCTTCGCGTCCTCCCGGTACCGCGCGTACGTCTCCTGATCCTCCATGGGCTGAGGCTACGCGGAGCGCCGGTCCCGCTCGACCGAATTGATCATCACCCCGCCAGGGACTGCGCGTCCCCCATCACCACTACCGGGTGGAGTGCTGGATCGAGGGCGAGCAGGAGGTCCCGCATCCGCTCCAGGGGCAGTGCGACGCAGCCGTGGGTCGGGCCGCCGTGGTCGGCGTGCAGCCAGATCCCGCCGCCGAAGCGGCCGCCGCGCGGACGGCGGGTGTCCAGGGGCGAGTTGCCCGGCACCCGGTTGTAGTCGATGGCGACGACGTAGTCGAAGGAGCCCGCCAGCGGCTCACCCATCAGGCCCGTGCCGCCGATGGTGAAGGTGTCGGTGCGGTCGTACGGCAGCCGGGTGCCCGGGTTCGGGAGGCGGCCGCCGGCGTCGCTGAGGCCGAACACGCCGACGGGGGAGCGCAGATCGCCCTCGCGGTGGTCGGCGCTCCAGCCGTGCCCGCCGTTGCGGGTGGGCGAGGAGGGCCTGGCGAGCCACCCGGCGCCGTCGTCGCGGTAGAGCACCGCGTGCCCGGTGGTGGCCTCCGGACCGTCGCCGGTGACGACCAGCACCTGGCGCGCCTCGGCCGGGACGGCGGCGAGCATCCTCGGCCCGACGCCCGGCAGTTGGCGCGGCAGCTCGGGCGGCGCGGGCCGCGCGGCCGTCGTGGTGGAGGGTACGGCGGCGGGCGCCGCGGCGGAGATGGCCGGCGCGGAGGCCGGGTGGCCGCTGGGCGCGCAGCCCGCCAGGACCAGCGCACCGAGCCCGAAGAGGGCGCGACGGGGTAGGGACATGTCGATCTGTTCCTCACGTGAAGGGGGAAAAGGGGCGAGGAGGAAGGGGGGCTCAGCCCTGTGGTTCGGCGACGGCCGAGCCCTCGTCGGCGGGGCCCGCGACCCGTGCCGAGTCGAGGATGTGCTGGACCTGCCCCAGGGTCCGTTGGCTCGGCGTCCTGAGGCAGGCGGTCACCTCGACGCGTGCCTGCTTCTCGGCCGTCCCGACCGTCCGGTGGCCGAGGAGTTCGCGCGTGCCGCCGTGGGTGGAGCAGTCCTTGTCGAGCGTCATGTCGGTCAGGGCCGCCGGTGTCGGCGTGTCCTGCTGCGTCACCGTGGTGAGCCGCACCGTGAGGACGGCGCCGTCGGCGGGCAGCAGCCCGAGCGGCGAGCAGGAGCCGGTGTTCGCCGGGCAGGAGGGCTTCGCGTCGAACGGCAGGTTGGCCAGGTGACCGATGCCGTCCGCGGGGTTCGCGGTGACGCTCCGGGCCTGCCAGCCCGGCGGAAGGTCCACGGCGAGGCTGAACGCCGGGAACCGGGTCGTCACCACCGGTTCCCCGGGCGCGGACGCGGAGCCCGAGGCACCGGCCCCCGGCTCGATCACCGCGTCAGGCCCGCGCGGGGCCATCGCGGGCGCGGCCGCCAGCGCCGCCGCGAGCAGCCCGGCGCCCAGCCCGCCCGCGAGCCCGGTGGCCCGCCGACGGCGCCGGGTGCGCCCGGCCTTCGCGAGCACCTGCCGGACGCGGTCGTCCGGCGTCGCCAGCGGGGGCACGGCGCGGTGCAGCAGCTCACGCAGCTCACCCTCGTCGTACACGTCCCGGTGGAGGTCGCGCCTACTCATGCCGCCCCCCGCGCCCGTGCAGGAGCAGTTCGCGCTCCGGCAGCCGTTCGCGCAGGACGGCCAGCGCACGGTGCGTCTGGCTCTTGACCGTGCCGGTGGAACAGCGCAGCACCTCGGCGGTCTCCTCCACGCTCAGGTCCTCGAAGAACCGCAGCACCACCACCGCCCGCTGGCGCGGCGCCAGCGCCCGGACGGCCTCGGCGACCACCTGCCCCAGCACCACCCCCTCGAACGGGTCCGCGCCCGGCGCCGGCTCCGGCAGTTCGCCGTGCGGCAGCTCCCCGGTCCAGCGACGCCGCCACCAGGAGACATGGCAGGTGACGAGGACTCTGCGCAGGTACGCCTCGGGCCGGTCGCGCGCGATCCGCTCCCAGCGGGGCCAGACCTTGGCGAGCGCCGTCTGCAGCAGGTCCTCGGCCTGGTGCGGGTCGCCGGTCAGCAGCCAGGCCGTGCGCAGCAGTTTGGGACCGCAGGCGGCGACGAACTCGCCGAAGTCCGGTGTCGCGTCCCTCATCCCGCCGCCCCCGCCATGGTGTCCGCGCCGTTCCCGTCAGCCGTGGCGGGCCGAGGGGCCGCGCCGTCGATGTCGTTCTCACGGCTGCTGAACGCGATGGCGGGCGGGTCCGGTTGCCCGCCGGGGCGAGATTTCTTGCGGGATTCTCGGGGGAAAGCGCCGAGGGGAAAGCTGGACGGCCCGCGAGCCGACCGGGGCTAGGCCGGGCGGCGGGCGGGCCGTGAGTACCACGATGGGCCCCGCGCCACCCGCCCGGCCAGGGGCGCACACGGGCGCGCGGACGCAAACCCGGCGTACGGGCGCGGCGCCCCGCGGCCCGGTCCGCCACCCGCTCCGCTACCCGACCGTCCAGTCCGGGTGCCCCGGCATCGGCGGGGTGCTCCGCCCGTACAGCCACGCGCCGAGGAACCCGTCCAGGTCCTGCCCCGCGACCTCGGAGGCGAGCCGCACGTAGTCCCGGGTGTCGGCGTTGCCGTGGCGGTAGCGGGTCAGGAAGGCGCGCTCGATCCGGGCGAAGGCGTCCTCGCCGACCTTCTCGCGCAGGGCGTACAGCACCAGTGCGCCGCCGAGGTAGCGCTGGTCGTCGAAGAGGTGCTCGGCGGTGGGCGCGGCGACCGGCCCGGCCTCGCGGCGCCACCGGTCGCCCTGCCGGTAGACCTCGCGCATCCGCTCGGTCAGGGTGGTGCGCCCGGCGTCGTCGGGCCAGCCGCGTTCGTAGCGGTACGTCAGTCCGTAGTAGTCGGCGTGGCCCTCGTTGAGCCAGAGGTCGGCCCAGGTGGCGGGCGTGACGCTGTCGCCGAACCAGGAGTGGACGATCTCGTGCATCATGTGCGAGCCGATCGCCGGCTCGGGCTTGAGCAGGAAGCCGGGCTTGTACAGGGTGAGGGTCTGGGTCTCCAGCCCGGTGAAGCCGAAGGCGGCCGGGTCGTCGCTGTTCACCGGCAGGAGGCCGTAGGTCTCGAACGGGAACGGCCCCAACCTGTCCTCCGCCCAGGCGAGTTGGCCGGGGGTGAGGGCGAGGGCCGGTTCGAGGGCGGCGGCCCGGGCGGTCGGGACGACGTCGCGCACCGGCAGCCCGTGCGGGCCGGTGCGCTCGCGCACGGTGTAGTCGCCGACGGAGAGCTGGAACAGCTCGGTGGCCATCGGCGCCCGCGAGACGTACCGGCGGGTGGTGCGGCCGTCGCCCAGGGCTTCGGTGGCCGTCAACTCCCCGCCGGCCACGCCCGTCAGGCCGTCCGGGGTGGTGACGGCGACGGTGAAGCGGGCCTTGTCGCCGGGGTGGTCGTTGCAGGGGAAGACGGTGTGCGCCGTGTCCGGCTGCGGGGCGACGGCGAAGCCGTCCGGGGTCGGGACCCAGGCGCTGTGCGGCAGCCGGGCGCGCGGATCGGCCGTGTACTCGACGCTCACCCGGGCCGTGCCGCCGCGCCGCAGCGGCCGCTCCGGGGTGACGACCAGCTTCTCGTCCCGGGTGGCGAACCGGGCCGGCCGCCCGTCGACGCGCACCGCGCGCACCGCCAACCCGAGGGCGTCCAGCCGCAGTTCGGCGAGCGTCCGGTCGAGGCGCGCGGTGACGGCGGCGGTGGCCTCCACGGTGCGGGTGTCGCCCCGGTAGTCGAAGGCGAGGTCGTACGCCAGCGCCCGGTAGCCGGGATTGCCGAGCTCGGGGAAGACCGGGTCGCCCAGCCCGTCCGCGGCGTTCGCCACCGGGACGGCGCCGGACAGCAGCACCCCTCCGAGTACCAGGGCGAGGACGGCACGAGTCCCGCGCAGAAGGTTCAGCACACCGCCGGACGCTAGCCGATCGCCCCCCGCGACACGCGGTGATCCCCCGGACGGCGCACTGTGCTGGCAGCGAGCCCGGGGTGTGCCTAGTCTCGGAATCACTTCGTCCCCTGACGGACGAGGTCACGGCCGCCGGAGCTCCTGGCCAGATCCGGCGGCCGTACTCGTGTGCACGGCTCCCCTCGTCCGGCATCGCCCCGTAGGGTGGCGCCCGACCGCCGCCCGCACCGGACGCCAGGAGCCCGCCCGTGACCAGCCCCGATTCCCCCGTCCTGGTGGTCGGCGAGTGCGTCGCCGACATCGTCCGCGCGGACGGCGCCCCGGACGTGGTGCACCCCGGCGGCAGCCCGGCGAACGTCGCGTACGGCCTGGCCCGGCTGGGCCGCCCGGCGGTGCTGCTGACGGAGCTGGGTCCTGACGCCAACGGCAGGCTGATCCGGGCGCACCTGGAGTCGGCCGGGGTGACGGTCCGGGCGGCGGAGTCGGCGCGCACGCCCTCGGCGGTGGTCCGCCTGGACGGGCAGGGGCGTCCGCAGTACACCTTCGACATCGGCTGGACGCTGCCGCCCGTGGACCTCGGGGCGCCGCCCGCCGCCCTCCACCTCGGCTCGATCGGCGCTGTCACCGAACCGGGCGCCACCTCCGTCCTCGCCCTGGTGGAGCGCTGGCGCGGCCGGGTGCCGGTCAGCTACGACCCCAATGTGCGCCCCGCGCTGATGGGTGAGCGGGCCGGGGCCGTGCGGCGGGTCGAGCGCTGTGTGGCGCTGAGCGGCCTGGTCAAGGCCAGCGACGAGGACCTGGACTGGCTCTACCCGGGTGAGCGGCCCGAGGCGGTGGCCGAACGCTGGCTGGCCCTCGGCCCGTCCGTGGTCGCGGTGACCCTGGGTGAGCGGGGCGCCTTCGCGCTCACCTCCGAGGGCGAGCGGCTGCGGGTGCCCGCCGTCCCCGCGCGGGTCGCGGACACGGTGGGCGCCGGGGACTCCTTCATGGCCGCCCTGCTGCACGCCCGCGCCGCCGGCACCGACCTGGCGGGCTGCCTGGCCGAGGCCGTGACGGCCGCCGCGCTCACCGTCTCCCGCCCCGGCGCCAACCCGCCCTCGGCGGCGGAGCTGGAGGCGGCCCTGCAGGCAGGGGTGCCGGTCAACTCGCCGACGGCGTGAGCTCCTTGGCGTACCAGATCTCGGCGTAGGGCCCGTCGCTGTAGGCGGGGATCTCGCGGTAGCCGTGGCGGCCGTACAGGGCGCGGGCCTCGACCAGGTCGAGCCGGGTGTCGAGCACGATCCGGCGGGCGCCCAGCGCCCGGGCGGCCTCGTCGACGGCGGCGAGCAGCCGGGCGCCGCCGCCGGTACCGCGCAGCGCGGGGCGGACGAAGACGCGGGTGAGCTCCACGGTGGCGTCCTCGCGCAGGCGCAGCCCGGCGCAGGACTGGGCGGCGCCGTCGTGGCGGCCGAGCAGGAAGACGCCGGTGGGCGGGGCGAGGTCGTCGCTGGGGGAGTCGGCGAAGCCGGTCTCCAGTTCCTCGGGGGTGCCCTCGCGGCCGAGGTGGAGGCGGTAGTAGCGGTTGGCGACGTCGTCGTAGTAGTCGCGCAGGAGCCGCTGGGCCTCGGGGGTGGTCACGTCCTCCGGGGTGACGGTCCAGCGGTGGGTCGGGTGCGCGGTGTCGGTCATGGGCGCATGATCGTCGGTCGGGCCCGTCGGCCGCAATCGGGTTTTCTCCGCAGGTGGGGGCCAGGCAAAGGATGGGCAAGGTGCCCGGCGCGTCGTTGCCCCGCACGGGTGATGGAGGGTTGGCGGGGGCCCGTGAGGGGGGAGCAGTGCCCTCATGAGCAGACCATCAGATAGTCGGATTAATGGGGGTTTGAGGGGGAGTCAGAGGAGAGCGGCGCGAACAAGCCTGCTGGCCACCGTCTGCCTCTCCGCCGTCGTCTCCGGCTGCGCCGGGCCGGCCGCGCCCGACCGTCCCCAGCCCGCCCCGGCGGCCCCGGCAGCCCCGACAGCCCCGGCCGTGGCGGGCGCCGGCGCGGAAGCAGGGGGAGGCGCCGGTGCGAACGCCGGTGCGAACGCAGGGGCGAAGGCAGAGGCGAACGTCGAGGCGAACGCGGCCGCCCCCGCCGTGGCCGAGCGCGGCACCGCCCGCCCTCCGGCCGCGCCGCCGCTGCTGCCGGGCCTCGCCCGCAAGGAGGAGGAGAGCAGCAGCGAGGCGGTGGCCCGTCAGGAGGCCGCCGTGCGCGCCGCCTTCGAGACCGCCCAGCGCTGGGGCGTCACCACCCCGCTGCTCAAGGCCCCGCGCCCGGCGGCCAGGGTCGCGCTGAGCCCGACCACCGGCGTCAAGATGAAGGAGGGCCGCCCGCCCGTCGTCTACCGGGTGCCCACCGAGGACAAGGTGGTCTTCCTGACCGTCGACGACGGAGCCGAGAAGGACCCGGAGTTCAACCGGATGCTCGACGAACTCGGCGTCCCCGTCAGCGCGTTCGTCTCCGACTACCTCGCCCGCGACAACTACGGCTACTTCCGCGACCTGCACGCCCAGGGTGTGGAGATCAACAACCACACCATCAACCACCGCAACCTCAAGGTCCTCGACTACGAGACCCAGCGCGCGGAGATCTGCCGCCAGCAGGACCAGCTGGAGCAGCAGATCGGCACCCGCCCCCGCCTCTTCCGCCCGCCCTACGGCGAGTACAACGACGACACCCTGCGCGCAGCCGCCTCCTGCGGCGTGCAGGCGGTGCCGATGTGGAACGAGGAGGCGTGGCCGGACCGCATGGACTGGCGCTACGACGACCAGAAGCTGCACCCGGGCGACATCATCCTGACCCACTTCCGGGGCACCGACATCTGGAAGGCCACCATGCCGGACCTGCTGCGCAAGGTCGTCAACGACGTCACCGCGGCCGGCTTCACCCTGGCCCGCCTGGACGACTACCTGTAAGGAGCGCCCGATCAGCCGAGCGAGAGGGCGTCGACGTACACCCAGGCGCCCTCGTGCCGGACGAAGCGGCTGTTCTCGGTGAGCACGCCCTCCTCGCCGCCCTCCGTCCAGTGCGCCCGGAAGGCCACCGTCCCCTGGGAGTGGAAGGCCCCGCCCTCCGTGGTGGCGACCACCTCCAGCCCCGTCCAGCGCAGCCCCGGGTCCAGCTCCACCTCGGCGGGCCGGGTGTCCGGGTGCCAGGTGCGCAGCAGGTACGCCTCGTCCCGCGCGGCGAAGGCGCTGTAGCGCGAGCGCATCAGCGACTCGGCGGTGCTCGCCTTCGCGGTCCCGCGGTGCAGCCGGCCGCAGCAGTCGCCGTACGTGCCGGGCAGCCCGCACGGGCAGGGGGAGGAGGGCAGCAGCCGGGGAGCGGCCTGGCGGGGCGCGGAGCGACGTCGGGACATGCCCCCATTCTCCCCCACCGGCCGCCCGTGGCCGCCCCGGGCCCGCCCCCGTCGGCGGTGTGCGCGCGGGGGCGGGCTCAGGGTGTGTCCCGAGCCGGATCAACCGGCTCGCTGGATGCGGTAGTTGAACTCGGCGGTGCCCAGGCTTCCCATCACCCGGAGCCAGAACGGCATCATCATCTCGGTGGCGCGGGCGCCCGCGATGTCCCCGAGGTCGATGATCCACTCGGCCGGCCAGCCGAACTCGCCGAGCAGCGCGACCGTCTCGGCCTTGGCGGCCTCGTCGTTCCCGGCGACGAAGAGGTTGTGCTCGCCGGCCAGCTTCTCCGGGGCCACCATCAGCTCGCGGTTCACGGTGTTGAGGGTCTTGACCACCCTCGCCCCGGGGAACTCGCGCTGGATCCGCTCGCCGACGCTGTCGGTGTTCACCGGGTCGAGGCTCACCTGGCCGTCCGGGCCGAACACCAGCGGGTTGGAGATGTCGATCAGCAGCTTGCCGTCGAGGTTCTCGGCCCCGGCCGCGCGCAGCGCCTCCAGGGAGACGGTGCCGCCGGTGGCGTTCAGCACCACCTCGCCGAAGGCCGCGGCCTCCGCGAAGGTGCCGGTGTGGCCGTCGGGGCCCGCCTCCTCGGCCCAGGCCAGGCCCTTCTCGTTGTCCTTGCTCCGCGATCCCAGCGTGACCTGGTGGCCGAGGGAGACCAGCTTGCTCCCCAGCGTCTGCCCGACCATGCCCGTACCGATGATTCCGACGCGCACCGCGTCCCCGTCCCGTCGTTCCGTCAGATGACGGCCCGCCCCCGGTGGCACGGGCCGCGACGACGATAGTGGACGCCGGGCCGCTCGCGCGGCCTGTTTCAGGGGCGGGGCTCAGGCCCGGGGCGCGCCGAACCAGGTGTTCAGTGCCCGCTCCAGCCCGTCCGGGCCGTCCGGGCCGTCCGCCTCGGCCCCGCCGGCCCAGGCGACGTACCCGTCCGGGCGCAGCAGCAGCGCGCCGGCGGGCGCTTCCGCGCAGCGCGCCGACACGACGTCCACCCGGTCCTTCCAGCCCGCCGCCCGGTCGGCGAGGCCGGGCGGGCCGTCGGTGGGCCCGCCGGTGGGCCCGCCGGTGAGGTCGAGGAGCAACGGCCTTGCGGTGCGGGTGAGTTCGGCGAGCCGGGCGGTCCCCTCGGTGGTCGTCACGGTGAGGTCCGGGGCGAAGCGCCCGGCCAGCGGGTGCGCGCAGTCGACGGCGTAGCGGACGTCGCTGCCCGCCATCAGCGAGGTGATCCGGCCCAGGTTGTCCGGGTGGGCGAGCAGTTCGCCGAACAGGGCGCGGATCGCGGTGATGCCGTCGCCCGGGGCCATCAGGGCCATCTGGGCCTGGCTGTGCATGAACACCCGCTCCCCGACGGGCCGCCGCTCGCCCTCGTAGGTGTCGAGCAGGCCCGGCGGTGCCCAGCCCCGGATGTCGGCGGCCAGCTTCCAGCCGAGGTTGGCGGCGTCCTGGAGCCCGAGGTTGAGGCCCGGGCCCCCGGCGGCGGCGTGGACGTGCGCCGCGTCGCCGACCAGCAGCACCCGGCCCCGCCGGTAGCGCTCGGCCAGCCGGGTGTTGTGCCCGGCGTGGCGCCGTACGCCCTGCGGGAAGCCCTCGGGGGCGGGGGCGAGCTCCAGGTCGGCGCCGGTGACCCGCCGCAGTGCGGCGCGCAGGTCCTCCAGGGTGGCCGGCTCGGCCTCCTCCGGGGCCGGGCGGCCCCACTCCACGGCGGCCAGCATGGTGGCCTGCGGGCTGAACGGGGCGACGACCACCACGCCGTGCTCGGTGCGGGTGTGGGTGAACGGGGCGATCGGCGTCGGGCAGCCGGGCAGCAGCAGCGCGCCGGACTCGGTGGTGCGCAGGCCCTCCAGCGGCGCCACGTGGCCGGTGAACGAGACCGGGTCGGTGGAGGTGACCCCGGGGAAGCCGATGCCCGCGAGCTTGCGGACGGTGCTGCGCCCGCCGTCCGCGCCGACCAGGTACCGGGCGCGCAGCCGTCCCTCGCCCTCGGGGCCCCGGTACTCGACGGTGACGCCGTCGGCCTCCTCGGCGTACCCGGTGACCTCGCAGCCCCGGCGGAACCCGACGCCGAGCTCGAGGGCGCGCTCCTCGAGCACCGCCTCGATCCGGTGCTGCGGGGTCATCAGGACGTGCAGCGGGCTGTCCGGCACGAGGCTCAGGTCGAGCGGGAAGGCGCCGAACACGAACCGGGGCACGGGCTGCGGGGTGCCGGTGCCGCCCAGCGGCTCGTACAGTCCGCGCCGGTCCATCAGCCGGACCACCTGGCCGACCAGGCCGTTGGCCTTCTGCGCGGTCGAACGCCCGGTCAGCCGGTCCAGCACCACCGGCCGGATCCCGGCCAGGGTCAGCTCGCAGGCCAGCATCAGGCCGACCGGGCCGGCGCCCGCGATGACGACGTCGACGGTCGTCGATGGTGTGCTCATCTCGAATCCCCCTCAGGGACGGTGAGTTCGCGGTGACTTCATGGGGATGACGGAGGAGCCGGCAGCCCGGCCGCCACCTGGCGCAGCGCGTCGGCGAGCAGCGGCCGGTACGGCACCACCGGGTCGGCGGCGAGGTACTGCTCGTTGGCGGCGTCGACCGCGGCCAGCGCCACGGCGGCGACCAGCCTCGGGTAGAGGTCGCGGGCGGCGTCGGTGCCGGTGCGGGCGGCCACCGCGGCCGCGAGGCCCGTACGGGCGACCGCGCCGCCGCGGCTGAACTCGGCCTGCAGGGCCGGCCGGCTCATCACCAGCCGTACGGCCGAGGTCCACTCCGGGTCCGGGTCCTCGGTCGCGCGCTCGAAGCGCGCGAGCAGGACGTGGGTGAGCGCCTCCCACAGCGGCTCCTCGGCCGGGCGGGCGAGCAGTTCCTCCGCGGCCAGGACGATGCGGTCGTGGTGGCGGGAGACGATCGCCTCCGCCTTGCTGGAGAAGTAGTTGTTGTAGGTGCGCGGGGACACCCCGGCCCTGGCCGCGATGTCCTCCACCCGCACGTTCTCCAGCCCGCGCTCGACGGCCAGGCACAGCGCCGCCCAGGTGATCGCCTCCCTGGTCGCGGCCTTCTTCCGTTCCCGCAGACCGGGCTGCTCCTTCGTCATGTGCCCACTCTGGCCAGAAAGTTGCGTGCCACGCAAGTATGCGCGGCACGCAACGTCCAAACCGCCGGTCGCCCCGGATCGGCTCCGCCGCCGAGGGGGTCGGCGAGTCGGGCGGTGAGCTGCGCACGGTCACTGGTAGTAGTGGCGTGGTCGCGGAGCGATCCAGCGCAGGAGTGAGTCCCGGACGGCGTGCCGGCGGGACGACCCGACAGGACACGAGGAGCGGTCATGGCTGGCAGACGGCGTCCGCCGAGAGCACGGGCCCCGCGGCAGGGCGGGCCGACCGGCGGCCGCGGGGAGTCCCGGCTGGGGCTCGCCCGCCTGGAGGGGTTCCTGGCCTGGGAGGCCGAGGTCGCGGCCGCCGAACGGGACGCCCGGGCCTTCGCCGAGCAGTTCCCCTGGCTGCCCGCCGCCGAGCGGGAGAGCCTGGAACAGGCGTACACCGCCGACCGCCTGCGTTACGCCGAGGAGGTCGTGGACCGCGCGGTCGAGCGCTGCCGCCGCCTCGCCGCCCGCTACCGCGCCGAGTGCCGTCGCATCTGCGGCCGCTGGGCGGTGCTCTGCCTGTCCGTGACCCTGGCGGCCGCGCTGCTCGCCGTCGTCCCCGCCGCCCTGCGGGGCTGAGCCCGCAGCGACGAAGGTTCGCAACGACGAAGGCCCGCCGCGGGTGCGGCGGGCCTTCGTCGTGTTCGAGCCGGGATCAGTGGTGGCCGTGGCCGCTGGTGATCTCGTGGTGCTCCTCGGCGGTCGGCTTGGCGATCTGACTGCCCTCGCCGTAGAAGCCGCGCGACAGCTTCACCCGCGCCCGGGTCAGCAGGCCCGCCTTGCGCGCCACCCCGTTCTCGTCCACCGCGGGCGGCAGTTCGGAGGGCTGCGGCTGGTCGTGCGAGGTGAGCGTGTGCAGCCGCCCCTGCGGCAGCGGCGCGTGGATCTCGACGAACTCGCCGTGCTGGAGCCGCTCGATGACGCCGGTCTCCCGGCCGTGCAGCACCTTCTCCTTGTCGCGCCGCTGGAGGCCCAGGCACCACCGCTTGGTGATCACGAAGACGACCACCGGCACGGCGAAGAAGCCCGCGCGCACCGCGTAGGTGATCGCGTTGATCGACAGGTGGAAGTGGGTGGCCAGCAGGTCGTTGCCGCCGCCGGCCAGCAGGATCAGGTAGAGGCTCATCCAGGCGGCGCCGAACGCCGTGCGCACCGGGGCGTTGCGCGGCCGGTCGGCGATGTGGTGCTCGCCGCGGTCGCCGGTGACCCACGCCTCCAGGAACGGCCAGCACCAGATGACCAGCAGCACGGTCGGGAAGATCACCAGCGGGACGAACACCCCGAGGTTGAGGGTGTGCCCGCCCCAGACGCTGATCTCCCAGCCCGGCATCACGCGCACCAGGCCCTCGGAGAAGCCCATGTACCAGTCGGGCTGCGCGTCGGTGGACACCTGGTCGGGCCGGTACGGGCCGTACGCCCAGATCGGGTTGACGGTCGCGATCGCGGACATCACCGCCACCACGCCGAAGACCAGGAAGAAGAAGCCGCCGGCCTTGGCCATGTAGACCGGCAGCAGCGGCATGCCGACCACGTTGTCGTTGGTGCGGCCGGGCCCCGCGAACTGGGTGTGCTTGTGGTAGAAGACCAGGATCAGGTGGGCCGCGAGCAGGCCGACCATGATGCCGGGGATCAGCAGGATGTGGACGGTGAACAGGCGCGGCACGATGTCGAAGCCCGGGAACTCCCCGCCGAAGAGGAAGAACTGCAGGTACGTGCCGACGATCGGGACGGCCAGGACGGCGCCCTCCATGAACCGGATGCCGGTGCCGGAGAGCAGGTCGTCGGGCAGCGAGTAGCCCATGAAGCCGTCGAACATGCCGAGGAAGAGCAGCAGCGCGCCGAAGACCCAGTTGATCTCACGCGGCTTGCGGAACGCCCCGGTGAAGAAGACGCGCAGCATGTGCGTCAGCATCGAGGCGACGAAGACGATCGCCGCCCAGTGGTGGATCTGGCGCATCAGCAGGCCGCCGCGCACCTCGAAGCTGATGTCGACCGTCGAGGCGTACGCCTCCGACATCCGGATGCCCTTGAGCGGCACGTAGGAGCCGTCGTAGACGACCTCGCCCATGCTCGGCTTGAAGAACAGGGTCAGCCAGACGCCGGTGAGGATGATGATGACGAACGTGTAGAGCGCGATCTCGCCCAGCATGAAGGACCAGTGGTCCGGAAAGATCTTGCGCAGGTTCGCCTTGGCGAGGGAGTAGATGCCGAGCCGGCCGTCGGTCCAGTCGGCGAGGGCCTCGGCCTTGTTCGCCGGCTTGGCGCGGGTGCTGGTGACCGGTCCCGGCTTCGACTGCTGGTCGGTGCTCACGACTGGCTCCCCGGCGTCATCCGCGTCATCGGCGTCCTCGGCCGACGAGCCGTCGTGCCGACGGGGAGGCCCGCCGGCGCGACGGCCGGCCGACGAAGTGTGGTGATCATGGGACCTCTCGATGCGGGACCCGCCGGACGCACCGGCGGGCGGATCGGCCCGATCCGCCGGCCCGCTGCTCAGAGTGATGAAGCGCTTACTCTGACATGCTGTCCGCAGCGCGCCGACTGTGCACGTCCATCGGCCCGTCCGGCGGCTCGTGTCGGGCCGGACGGGGGTCCCTGACGCCCGATCGGGCGTCCACCGGACGGCCGTACGGGTGCCGCTGCTGCGGTCGGGTGCCGTTGGGGCGCTCCGGCGCGCGCGGCGCCGGGGGGCCGTACGGGCCCGGGCCTACGCTGCGCCAATGGTGGATCACCCTGAACTCTGCGAGGACGTCACCGAAGCCCTGGCCCGCGCCGGTTTCGACACCGCGCCCGGAGCCTCACCGCTGTGGATCGGCCCGGGCCCCGAGGGGGTGGTGGTCGGCTGGCGGCCCGCCGACGGGCCCGACGGCCCGCCCTCCGGGGCGACGCGCGCGGCGGTCGTCGAGGCCGCCGCGACGGTGCTGCGCGAGCGCGGCCACCTCGTCGCCGGGACGGCGGACGGCGGTCTGCTCGTCACCGCGGCCGAGCCCGCGAGGGTGGGCGCGGCCGGGCCGGACGAGCCGGAGGCCCTCCCCGGGCAGTGGTGGGGGTGAGACGCGCTGCACGGTGTTGACCTGCGGTCTTGACCTTCGCACAACCATTCTCATACCGAACTCTTACGCGATCGTGGGGTGCAGTTGACCGGCCCGACCCTAAGGTTTGCCTAAGCTAATCCGTGTCGCCCCGGACCATATCCGTCCGGGGCGTTCGGTTGTGCCGCCCCGCCCGCCGCCGGCGTCGGGGGCCTCAGGACCGGTATGACCCGGGGCGGCCCGGGGGAGGAGCCCGCTGCATGTGGGATGAAGCGTTTCCGAGCTTTCTGATCGGGCTCCGGGAGGGCCTCGAAGCCGGACTGATCGTGTCGATCCTCGTCGCCACGCTCGTCCGCTTCGGTCACAGGGCCCGACTGCCCCAGGTGTGGACCGGCGTCGCGGCGGCCGTCGCGCTCAGCCTCAGCTTCGGCGCGGTGCTCACCTTCACCGCGGCCAACCTCTCCGGCCACGCCCAGGAGGCGTTCGGCGGGGTGCTCAGTCTGATCGCGGTCGGCTTCGTCACCGCGATGGTGTTCTGGATGCGCCGCTCCGCGCGCACCCTCTCCGCCGACCTCAAGGAGAAGGTGCAGGCCTCGCTCGCCATGGGCGCCGGCGCGCTGGTGCTCACCAGCTTCCTCGCCGTCGCCCGCGAGGGCCTGGAGACCTCGCTCTTCCTCTGGACCAACGTGCGCACCGCCGGGGAGTCCACCGGCCCGCTCCTCGGCGCCGCCGTCGGCCTGCTGCTCTCCACCGGGCTCTGCTGGGGGCTGTACCGGCGGGCGCTGAAGATGAACCTCACCCGGTTCTTCACCATCACCGGCGCCGGGCTGATCGTCGTCGCGGCGGGTGTGCTCGGGTACGGGCTGCGCGACCTCCAGGAGTCCGGGCTGGTCGGCGGCGGCAGCACGTACGCCGTCGACCTGAGCGGGCACCTGGACGCCTCGTCCTGGTACGCGACGCTGGTGCAGGGCACGCTCAACCTGACCGTCACGATGACGGTGCTGCAGGTGCTGGGGTACGTGGCGTACCTGTGCGTGGTGATGACGCTGTTCGTCGAGGGTGTGCGCAGGCCGGCCTCGGCACCTTCCGCCCCGGCTCCTTCCGCCCCGGCCGCTTCGGCTGCCCCGGCTGCCCCGGTTGCTTCGGCTGCTTCGGAGCCGAAGGAGGAGCCCGCCGAGCCCGTACGCTCCGGGCGTCCGCGCTGGGTGGTGCCGGTCGTGCTGGTGACCGTCCCGGTGGTGGTCGCCGGCGTGGTGATCGCGGCCAGTGACGGCAAGAAGGACAGCTCCTCCACCGTCTCCGTCTCCGAGGCGGAGTGCGGCCACGGCTTCACCACCCCGCTGCCCGGCCAGCAGGTCTTCCAGATGCACAACACCGGGGACAAGGTCTCCGAGGTGTACCTCGTCAACCCCGGAACCGGCGCCGTCTACGGCGAGATCGAGGGCCTGGCCCCCGGCACCACCCGGGCGCTGACCGCGACCATCGGCTCCGGGGACTACGCCTGGCGCTGCGTGCCCACCGGCGGGAAGTCCGTCACCTCGGCCGCCGTCCACGTCACCGGCGGCGCCCAGGTCAAGGCCGTCAAGCCCGTGGCCGAGGACGACCTCAAGGGCCCGCTCGACGCCTACAAGGACTACGTCAACAAGGGCCTCGCGACCCTGCTGACCGAGACGCAGAAGCTCCAGGCCGACGTCCACGCGGGCGACCTCGCCACCGCGAAGGCCGACTGGCTCACCGCCCACCTCCGGTACGCCTCCCTCGGCGCCGCCTACGGCACCTTCGCCGACCTCGACGGCAAGATCGACGGCCGCCCCGACGGCCTCGCCGACAAGGCCCGGGACAAGGACTTCTCCGGCTTCCTGCGGCTGGAGTACGGCCTGTGGCACGGCCAGTCCGCCGAGGAGCTGACGGGAGTCGCCGACCAGCTCTCCGGAGACGTCGCCAAGCTCGTCCAGGACTTCCCCGGGCAGCAGTTCGACCCGGGTGACCTGCCGCTGCGCGCCCACGAGATCCTCGAGAACACGCTGCAGTTCGAGCTGACCGGCGACACCGACCAGGGCAGCGGCACCAACCTGGCCACCACGCAGGCCAACCTGGCCGGCACCCAGGAGCTGCTGACCGTCCTGCAGCCGCTGCTCGACGAGCGCGACCCGCAGGTGCTGGTGCGCGTCAACGCCGGGATGAAGCGGGTCGGAGACCTCGTCGCCGCCGCCCACAAGCCCGAGGGCTGGACGCCCCTGGACCAGTTGCCCGCCGACACCCGCCGTCAGATCAACGGCGCCACCGGCCAGCTGCTCGAAGACCTCTCGCCCATCCCCGCCCTGCTCGAGATCCGGAAGGCCGCCTGATGACCGACCACACCGCAGCCTCCGGAGGCACCTGCCCGTTCGGCCACACCGCCCCCGCTGCTCCGACGGCGGCGACGGCGGTGGCGGAGGCCGGACCGGCGCGTCGCGGCTTCATGCGCGCCGCGCTCGGCGCGGGCGCCGGGGCTGCCGTCCTCGCCGGCGGGGCCTCCTTCGCCCTCGGTACGGGCACGGCCACCGCCGGGGACAGCAAGCAGGCGTCGAACGGGGTCGTGCCCTTCCACGGCGCGCACCAGGCCGGCGTCACCACCCCGGTCCCGGGCTACGCCGCGTTCGTCTCCTGCCAGGTCATCGCCCAGGACCGCAAGGGCCTCGAAGACCTCCTCAAGACCCTGACCGAGCGGATCCGCTTCCTCACCGCCGGAGGCACCCCGCCCGACCTCGGCGTCGGCGCGCCGCCCGCGGACAGCGGCATCCTCGGCCCGACCGTGACCACCGACAACCTGACCGTCACCGTCGGCGTCGGCGCCTCGCTCTTCGACGACCGCTACGGCCTCGCCAAGGCCAAGCCCGTCAAGCTCGCGCCGATGAAGACCTTCCCCAACGACAACCTCCAGGCCGCCGAACTGCACGGCGACCTCTCGCTGCAGATCTGCGCCGACCGTCAGGACACCGTGCTGCACGCCCTGCGCGACATCACCCGGCACACCCGCGGCGCCCTGCAGATCCTCTGGCGCGTCGACGGCTTCCAGAACCAGTCCCGCCCGGACGGCGCCCAGCGCAACCTGCTCGGCTTCAAGGACGGCATCGTCAACCCGGACACCACCTCCTCCCGGGAGATGGACCGGCTGATCTGGGTGCAGGACGGCGCGGGTGAGCCCGCCTGGGCCACCGGCGGGAGCTACCAGGTCATTCGGATCATCCGGATGCTGATCGAGTTCTGGGACCGCGTCACCCTCGCCGAGCAGGAGAAGATGTTCGGCCGCCGCCGCGACACCGGCGCGCCGCTGGACGGGCACGCGGAGAACGACACCCCGGACTACGCCAAGGACCCGGACGGCAAGGCGATCCCGCTCAAGGCCCACATCCGCCTCGCCAACCCGCGCACCGCCGACACCGACACCTCCCGCATCCTGCGCCGCGGCTTCAACTACGACCGGGGCGTGGACAAGGCGGGCAACCTCGACATGGGCCTGGTGTTCTGCTGCTACCAGCAGGACGTGGTGCGGCAGTTCGAGGCCACCCAGACCCGGCTGATCGACGAGCCGCTGGTCGACTACATCTCGCCGACCGGCGGCGGGTACTTCTTCGTCCTGCCCGGCGTGAAGGACAACGCGGACTGGCTCGGCCGGGCGCTGCTGGCCGCCGTCTGACGGCACCTCCCCCGGCGGGCCCCGGCGATTCGTCGCCGGGGCCCGCCGTCGTCACACCTGGACGTGCGTCACACCTGGACGTGCGTCACGCCAGGACGAACCCGGAGCCGGTGAAGGCCCGTCGGCGGAACTCGCCCGGGGGCAGTCCGTAGGCGGCCTTGAACGTCCGGCTGAACACCGCCGCGTCCGGGAACCCCCAGCGCGCGCCGATCCTGGCGACCGACACCCCGCCGAAGGCGGCGGCCATCAGGTCGGCGCGACAGTGCTCCAGCCGCCGGTGCCGGATGAACGAGGCCGCGGCCTCAGTCTGGGCTGAGGGGCCTCAGCCTGGCCCCAGGGTGAAGCCGATCACCGCGCCGCCGCCCTCGCGGTTGGCGGCGAACGCGGAGCCGCCGTGGGAGCGGGCGGCCTCGTGGACGATGGCCAGGCCGAGGCCCGAACCGGGCAGGCTGCGGGCGGCGGTGGCGCGGTAGAAGCGGTCGAAGACCCGGTGCAGGTCGGCCGGGTCGATGCCCGGGCCCCGGTCGCGCACCTCGACCCGGGCGTCGCGCACCACCACCTCGATCGGGGCGGTGCCGGCCGGGTCGAACTTGGCGGCGTTGTCCAGGAGGTTGGCCACCGCGCGGGCCAGCGCGTCCGGGCGGGCGGTCACCACTGAGTCGTCCGCGTCCACGGTGATCTCCCGGCCGCTGCGCCGGCGGGCCTGGGCGGCGGCGGTGCGGACGAGCTCGGCCAGCGCGACCCGCGTCGGCTCCTCGTCCGCCTTGCGGTCGGCGGCCAGGGCCACCAGTTCCTCGACGAGCTGGGTCAACTCCCGGGCCTCGTCCGCGAGATCGGCCATCAGCGCGTTGCGTTCGGCGGGCGGCAGCCGGTTCAGGCTGGGCAGGACGGAGAGGTTGGTGCGCAGGCTGGTCAGCGGGGTGCGCAGCTCGTGTCCGGCGTCCTGGACGAGCCGGCGCTGGTTCTCCTTGGCCGTGGCCAGCCGGACCAGCATCCGGTCGAAGGCCCGCGCGAGACGGCTCACCTCGTCCGTCCCCCGGGCGGGCACCGGAACGTCCAACCGGCCGCTGGCGGCGACGAGTTCGGCCGCGTCGGTGAGCCGGACCAGGCGTCCCGTGATCCGGCCGGCGACCAGCCAGCCGGCCGCCCCCGCCACCAGGACGACGACGGCCACCACCGCGATCATCTGGCGGCGCAGCTCGCCCAGCAACTCCTCGACGTCGTCCAGCCGTTGCACGATCTGGACGGCGCCCCGGCCGTTTCCGAGCGAGATCACGCCCACCCGGCAGATGATGCCGTTGGGGTTGCGCACGCCCGTCTCCGTGCGGCCGGGGGCCTGGGCCGCGGCGAGCTCGCGGTCCGCCGCGGTGGTCGGCAGGTCGAAGTGGGAGGTGCCGGGGAGGACGGCGCCGTGGGAGTCGAGGGCCTGGGCGGTCACCCTGACCGGGTGCAGCAGCTGCTCGCCCATCCCGGTCGGGCCGTTGAAGTCCCCCGGGAACAGGTTCTGGCTCTGCACCTGGCCGCTCACCGCCCGGACGGCGGAGGTGAAGTCGTCCGACTCGTCGTCGCGGATCAGCCGCGCGGCGGAGTGGTAGCCGAGGGTGCCGATCAGCACCGCGACCAGGGCGGCCATCGCGGCGAAGACCAGGGTGACGGTGGTGCGCAACCCCGGCCGGGGCAGGCTCCCCATGCGGCGGCGCGGGCCCGTCACGGCTCGCGCAGCGTGTAGCCGACGCCGCGGACGGTGTGGATCAGCGGGGCCAGGCCGGGCAGGTCCAGCTTGCGGCGCAGGTAGCCGATGAAGACGGCGAGGTTCTTGGAGCCGGGGCCGAAGTCGTAGCCCCAGATGCGCTCGTACAGGGTGGTCTGGTCGAGGACGGCGCCGGCGTTGCGGGCCAGCAGCTCCAGGAGGTCGAACTCGGTGCGGGAGAGCTCCAGTTCGTGCTCGGCCCGCCAGACGCGCCGGGCGGAGGGCTCCACCCGCAGATCGGCGACGGTGAGCACCTCCTCGGCGGGCCCGGGCGGGGCTTCGGGAGGGTTGCGGCGCAGCAGGGCGCGCAGGCGGGCGAAGAGCTCCTCCACGTCGAAGGGCTTGACGAGGTAGTCGTCGGCCCCGGCGTCCAGGCCCGCGATCCGGTCCGGCACCTCGACGCGGGCGGTGAGCATCAGGACGGGGGTGCGGTCGCCGGCGGCGCGCAGGCGGCGGCAGATCTCCAGGCCGTCCGGCGCGGGCATCATCACGTCCAGGATCAGGACGTCGGGGCGCTGTTCGGCCAGGACGGCCAGGGCCTGGACGCCGTCCGGGGCGCTGCGGACCCGGTACCCCTCCAGGGTGAGCGCGCGGGTGAGCGAGTCGCGGATGGCCCGGTCGTCCTCGGCGATCAGCACGGTGTGGCTCATGACGAGCGATTCTCCCTGGCGTGGCCACGGCGGGTGAGGGCGGGGCGGGGCTTCGGGCTGCGATGCGGCTTTTGGGCGGTGCTTCGGGGGCGTACGGGGTGGCGGCGCGCGCCGGGGGGCGCGTGGGCGAGGGCTCGGGCCCGTGCTCGGGGAGTTCCCGTGTGCGCCTCGGGCCTGCTGTTGGGGCTGTTCCCGTGCGTGCCCTCGGGCCCGCTGGGTTCGGGGCGGTTCCCGGGGCTGCTTCGGGGTGTTGTGGAGTGCTTCGGGGGCGTACGGTGGCCTCACGGTGGCGCGCCGCCGAGCGGGCCGCCGGGCACGATGTCGGCACGCCCCTCGCCGGAGGCCGTCATGGCGGACCGGATGGCTTTCCTCACCACCCCGCGCACCGAGCGGGAGCGGCGTGACGCCCGGGAACGGCTGGGGGACCGGCGCGAGGTGTACCGGCCGGGCCCGCCGCTGCCGGTGGTGAGCGCGCAGGCCGCGCGGTGCATGGACTGCGGACTGCCCTTCTGCCACAGCGCCTGCCCGCTCGGGAACCTGGTGCCCGAGTGGAACCGGCTGGCGGCTGCGGGCGACTGGCGCGCGGCGGCGGAGCGGCTGCTGGCGACCAACAACTTCCCCGAGTTCACCGGGCGGCTCTGCCCGGCGCCCTGCGAGAGTGCCTGCGTGCTCGCCATCGAGGGCTCGGCCGCGGCGATCGGGGCCGTGACGATCAAGAGCGTGGAACTGGCGCTCGCCGACCGGGCCTGGGAGCAGGGCTGGGACCGTCCGCAGCCCGCCGATCCGTGCGGGGCGCGGCGGGGGGACGGGCGTGGTGACGGGCAGGGTGACGGGCCTGGTGGCGGGTGGCGGGTCGCGGTGGTCGGCTCGGGCCCGGCCGGGCTGGCCGCCGCGCAGCAGCTGACCAGGGCCGGGCACGCCGTCACGGTGTACGAGCGGGAGGACCGGGCCGGGGGCCTGCTGCGGTACGGCATCCCGCCGTTCCGGCTGGAGAAGTACCGGCTGGAGCGCCGCCTGGACCAGCTGCGGGAGGAGGGCACGGTGCTGCGCACCGGGGTGTGGGTGGGGCGGGACGTACCGGGCTCGGAGCTGCGGGCCGAGTACGACGCGGTGGTGGTCGCCGTCGGCGCCACCGCCTGCCGGGAGCTTCCCGTACCCGGGCGGGACCTGCCCGGGGTGCACCCGGCGATGGAGTACCTGACCTGGGCGAACCGGGTCGCCGAGGGCGACCGTCCGGTCTCGCCGCTCTCCGCCGAGGGCCTGGACGTGGTGATCGTCGGCGGCGGGGACACCGCGGCGGACTGCCTGGGGACGGCGCTGCGCGAGCGCGCGGCCTCCGTCACGCAGTTGGACATCAACCCGCGACCTCCTGCGCGTCGGGCGGCCGGGCAGCCCTGGCCCGTGCATCCCAAGGTCGAGCGGGAGACGACCTCGCACGAGGAGGGCGGGGCCGCGGCGCTCGGCGCCCGGATGTTCGCGGCGGCCACGGTGGGCTTCGAGCCGGGGCCGGACGGCCGGCTGGGCGCCGTCCGCTTCGCCGAGGCCGACCCGAGGGAGCGGAGCCCGTTGCCCGGCACCGAACGGGTGCTGCCGGCACGGCTGGCGCTGCTCGCGCTGGGCTTCACCGGGCCCGAGCCGGACGTGCTGTTCGCCCAACTCGGCCTCGCCACCGGGCCGGACGGCGCCCTGCAGCGGGACGAGGGCTTCGCGGCCGGTCCGGCCGGGGTGTTCGTGGCAGGGGACGCCGGGCGCGGGCAGTCGCTGATCGTCTGGGCGATCGCCGAGGGCCGGGCGGTGGCCGCGGCGGTGGATCGCTACCTGCGCGGGTGGACGGAGCTGCCCGCGCCGATCGGGGCGTCGGCGCGGGCGCTCGGTCTGTGAACCCTCGTGGGTTCGATCGGCTGCGGTTGTGATCGGGCGCGGTTGTGATCGGGTGCCGTTGTGATCGGGCGCGGTTGTGATCGGGCGCCGTTGTGATCAGGTGCAGCCGTGATGGGGCGCGGTTGTGATCAGGAGAGGCCGAGGACGGACAGCGCGGTGGTCCAGTCGGTGGCGATGGCCTGCTGGGCGGGCACCAGGTCGACCTGGTGGTTGCAGACGGCCTTGTAGAGCTTGTACTCCACGGTGTCCTTGTCGGCGGCGGTGTTGTCGTTCGGGCCCGTGGCGTAGCGGGGCTGGGGCCACAGGTTGCGCGGGTCGGTCGGGTGGCCGCCGAGGGACAGCGGGATGTGGTGGTCCTCCTCGTAGTCCGCCGTGTTGGTGTCGGCGTAGCCGTACTGGGCGATCTGCTGGATCTTGAGGCGGTTGGTGTAGCTGGTGGACGGGCGGATCGAGGTGCTGTAGCCCCCGACGCAGATGGTGGAGTCGATGGTGTCCTGGCTGACGTCCGGGTTGGTGGCGCCGGGGGTGCAGGCCGGGTCGGGCAGCGGGAGGTACGCCTGGGAGCAGCTCACGGCGAGGGTGGAGCCTGCGGTGTGGGCGACCGGGGCCGCGTGGGCGGTGGCGCCGGTGGTGAGGGCGGCGCCCGTCAGGGCGGCGGTGGCGAGGACGGTGGCCAGACGGCGGGGGCGGGGCATGGGGGCTCCTGGGGGTGGGCCGGGCTCGGGCGGCCGGGCGACGTGTCCATGGCACCATTGGATCGTCTATGCGAGTAGACCTCGTGCGGTGAACGATTGACGAAGCATCGGTCGGCAATCCGTGGGCAAGTCTTCGCTTGACGCGGCCACGTCGATTTGGTTTCGGAGGGTGGCCGGTCGAGGTGGGCGGGTGGCGCATGGCTCGTATGCGTACGGGATCCTGCCGCCCCCGGGGCGCGGTTGAGCCGGCGTCAGTGCGCGGGCTCAGCGGGCTGCGGCTCCTGCTCGTGCGGCTCCTGTCCGTGGGGCTCCTGCCCGTGCGTGTGCTGCGCGTGCGTGCGCTGGTCGTAGCGCCACAGGGAGGGGAACGAGGCCGACAGGACGGCGGCTCCGCCGAGGCAGAGCAGGCCCCCGGTGCGCAGCGAGGCGAGGATGCCTTGCCGGGCGGCCAGGCCCCCGGCCCGCAGGTCGCCGAGGGCCGGTCCGGCGGTGCCGATCAGCATCTCCAACCCAGCGGCGCGGCCCCGGAGTTCGTCCGGGATGGACTGGTTCCAGATGGCGCCGCGGAAGGTGTCGCCGATCCAGTGGGCGGCGCCCGCGAGGGCCAGGCAGATCAGGACGGTCCAGAGGTTCGGGGCGAGGGCGGCCGCGGCGGTGGCCGCTCCGACCAGGGCGACGGACAGCAGCACCAGGCGGCCGTGCCGGTGGACGCGTTCCGTCCAGCCGCCGGTCGCGGCCGCGAGCAGGCTGCCGACCGCCGCCGCCGAGTAGAGCAGGCCGAGCGCCCACACCGCGTCCAACTCCTCGGCGAGGAACGGGAACAGGGCGGTGGGAAGGGCGAAGGCGGTGGCCGCCAGGTCGGCCAGGTAGGTGCCCATCAGGTCGGGCCGGCGGGCGGCGTAGCGGGCACCCTCGATGAACTCGCGGAGCTGCGGCGCCTCGGCGTCGCGCTCGGAGGGCACCGGGCGGACGCGGGCGAGCAGGGCGATCGAGACCAGGAAGGTGACGAGGTCGATCAGGTAGGCCCATGGGACGCCCGCGCCCGCGATCAGCAGCCCGGCGGCGGCCGGGGCCGCCACGGTGGCGATGCTCCCGCGCAGCGACAGCAGCGCCCCGGCCGCGACCAGCTGGCCGTGCGGCACCAGGCGGGGGATCATCGCGTCGAGCGAGGGCTGCTGGATGCCCTGGAGGGCGGCCGTCACCCCGGCGGCGACGTACAGCGGCCACACGGCGGGGGTGCCCAGCAGGGCGTTGGCCAGGAGCAGCGCGCTCAGGCCGGCGAGCGCGATCTCGGTGACCAGGGCGACGGTGCGCCGGTCGGCGCGGTCGGCGAGCACACCGCCGTACAGGCCGAACAGGATCACGGGGGCGAGTTCGACCGCCCCGACGGCGCCCACGGCCAGCGGCGAGCCGGTGAGGTGGGCGATCTGTAGGGGGATCGCGGTCATGGTGAAGATCGAGCCGAGCATGGTGACGGTGCCGGAGGTCCAGGTCAGCCGGAAGTCCCGGGAGTTGCGCCAGGGGGCGGTGTTCGGCAGCAGTCCGGACAGGCGGGTCAGGCCGGACAGGAGCGAGGGCATGCGGGAGTCGATCCCTTCAGGGGCGTCGGTGTGGGTGTGTCGGCTGGGTGTGTCGGCGTGGGTGTGTCGGCCGGGTACGACGGCTGGGCGCGACGGCGTTACTTATCGCTGATAAATTCCAGCTCGGGAACTTATCGGCGATAAGGTGAGGGGGCAAGTCGATTTCTTCTGCTCCTCCGCAGGGGTTCGATCTCGTATGCGGGAAGGGGTGGTCGCGGATGGCGCTGCAACGCGACGAGGTGGTGCGCACCGCGCTGCGCGTGCTCAACGAGGAGGGCATCGAGGGGCTCACCACCCGGCGCCTCGCCCGTGAACTCGGCGTGCAGTCCCCGGCGCTGTACTGGCACTTCAAGAACAAGCGGGAACTGCTCGACCTCATGGCCGAGGCCATGCTCGCCGAGGCGCTGCCGCCCGACCGCGCCCCCGAACCGGACCGCTGGCCCGAATGGATCGCCGCCGACGCCCGCGCCAAGCGCAAGGGGCTGCTCGCCTACCGCGACGGCGCCCGGGTGCACGCCGGCACCCTGCCCACGGTCGACGAACTGCCCGCCGTCGAGGCCCAGCTGAGCGCCCTGTGCCGGGCGGGACTGCGGCCCCGGACGGCGCTGCGGCTGCTGCTCACCGTCGACCGGTACATCATGGGCTGGGTCACCGAGGAACAGGCGTGGCTCCAGAACGCGGCCGGGCGCGAGCCCTTCCCCGACGAGGCGCTGGACGGACTGCCGCTGCTGAGCGAGGCCGTGGAGGTGCTGCGGATGACCGACCACGACGCGGACTTCGAGTACGGGCTGCGGGTGCTGATCGAGGGCTTCCGGGTCGAGATCGCGCGTGAGGGCGGGGATGCGGGTCGGGGTGCGGGCGCAGGCGAGGGCGTGAGTGGGGACGCGGGCGCAGGCGGGGAGGGTGTTTCGGGAGTGCGCTAGCGTGAGGCGGGTGACCACTCTCGAATCCCGCCGTACGGCCCTCGTCCTGATCGACCTGATGGACCGGATCATCGCCAACCAGCTGGCGCCGCGCCCCGGTTCGGAGGTGCTGGCCGCCTCCCTCGGCCTCGCCCGCGCCTTCCGGGAGGCCGGGGCGCCGGTCGTCGCGGTGCGCGTCGAGCGGCCGAACGTCGAGGTGCAGCCGCCCGGCAGCGACCTGGCGGCGGAGGTCGTCGCGGTGGCCGACGAGGTGGTGGTGAAGCGCACCATCGGCGGCTTCCAGGGCACCGGGCTGCATGAGCTGCTGGCGGCGCGCGGGGTGGACACCCTGGTGTTCGCCGGGATCGCGACCAACCTGGGCGTGGAGTCGACCGCGCGGGCGGCCAGCGACCATGGCTACGAGGTGGTGTTCGTCGAGGACGCGATGGCGGCGCTCTCGGCGGAGGAGCACCGGGCCTCGGTGGACCTGGACTTCCCGCGCCTCGGCGAGGTCGTGACGGCGGAGGAGCTGCGGTTGGGGTGAGGCGGGGCGGGGTGGCTGCTCAGGGCTTTGCCGCTCGGAGGGCCTGGCGCAGGCGCCCCTCGGAGGCGGCGAGCAGGCGGGCCGCGGACTCGGCGTCGACGTCGGCGAGCAGCATCAGGATCGTGTCCTTCGTCCGACCGCCGCTCGCCTCCAGGGCCTGACGCACCGCCTCCTCATCCGCCCCGGTGGCCTCCGTGACGATCCGGCGGGCCCGGTCGCGGAGTTTCGTGTTGGTGGCCCGGAGGTCGACCATCAGATTCCCGTAGGTCCGACCCAGACGGATCATCACGGCGGTCGACAGCAGGTTGAGCACCAGCTTCTGCGCTGTGCCCGCCTTGAGACGGCTCGACCCGGCCAGCACCTCCGGGCCCACCACCACCTCGACGGCCAGCTCGGAAGCCTGCGCCAGAACCGAGCCACGAGTGCAGGCCAGAGCCACCGTCAGCGCACCCGCCGCGCGGGCAGCCCGCACGGCCGCCACCGCATAGGGCGTCCGCCCCGAGGCCGATACGGCCACCACCGTGTCGGCCGGTGTGGGGCGGAGAGCGGCGAGGTCGGCCTCGGCGAGGTCCGGGCGGTCCTCCGCACCCTCGGCGGCGGTGGTCAGGGCCGACGGCCCACCCGCGATCAGACCGACCACGAGCCCCGGATCAGTGCCGAACGTCGGCGGGCACTCGGAGGCGTCCAGGACCCCCAGCCGCCCTGCCGTCCCCGCGCCCACGTAGATCAGCCGCCCACCTGCCGCCATCCGCGCCGCAGCCGCATCGACCACGGCGGCGATCCCCTCCAGTTCGGCACCCACGGCCGGCGGGACGGTACGGTCCTCCGCGTTCATCAGCCGAAGCAGGTCGAGGGTGGGCAGCTCGTCGATGCCCGCCCAGGCAGGGTGAACGGCCTCGGTGGCCGGAAGCGGTTCGGGGTTCT
The DNA here is from genome assembly GCF_044455705.1 of Kitasatospora sp. NPDC051170. Lineage (NCBI taxonomy): Bacteria > Bacillati > Actinomycetota > Actinomycetes > Kitasatosporales > Streptomycetaceae > Kitasatospora > Kitasatospora sp. NPDC051170. Next base: position 87,911 of record NZ_JBITFA010000008.1, read on the forward strand.
CCATGCCGTCACCGTCCCCGCACACAACGCATCCGAACCAGGGCGAGGGCGCGGTGGCGGGCGGCCCGGGGTCGGGGGCTGAGGGCGGCAGCTCTCGTCCCCGGGCGGGTCGGGGAGCGGGGGTGTCAGGCCATCCAGAAGAAGACGGCCGTCATCCGGCGGTCCGGCAGTTCGATGCCGTAGTAACTCGTCGCGCTGTGGATGAGGTTGGAGTGGTAGAGGAGCAGTTGGTTGTAGCGGTTGGGGACGCGGACATCCTCGACGAAGTGGTCGGCCGGCACGCGCCGGGTGCCCAGTGCCTCGACCAGGTTGTTGTGCGGTGCGTCGACCAGGTTGCCCCCGAGGCGGCCGCCCGGGAACTGCTGGCGGTAGAAGCTGGTGCCCGCGTCCTTGGGGGCGCCCGGGCTGAGGTAGAGCACGGCGGCGTAGCGGCAGAGCGCGCGGGAGTCGGTGTGCGGACGGGACTCCGACTCTCCCGCGCCCACGAGTTGGACGCAGTTGTGGTTGAGCGTGCCGCCGCCCGGAGTGCTCTGGACCCAGAGGCGGGAGGCGCCGGTGGCCTTGCGGACCAGCGCCTCGACCCGGGCCAGCTCCTCGGGTTCGAGACCGGGCATGGTGCGCAGGCCCGGCCAGGTCTCGGGACGGTACGGGTAGCCCTCTGTCCACTCTCCCCGCGCCAGGCAGCGTTCACGGACGGCGTCGGGGTCGGCCAGGACGTTGTCGAGGACCCAGTAGTCCCGGCCGCGGGTGGGCTTGCGGTAGGGCAGGACCGGCAGGGTGGTGGGCCTGAGGGGCTGTGGGGGCATGGGCCGACGATAGGTCTGGTGTGCTTCTAGCTTCTGCCGTGAACAAGTCAACCTTTCGTCAAGGCGGGTCAAAGGGGCCCGAGTGGTCGGAGGGGTCAGTCGGTGGGCCGGACGGCGAAGCCTCCGAGGGCACCCTCCAATCGGTCGAAGGCCAGGACGGCTGACGGGCGCACCGCTGCGGTGATGGCGGGGTGCTCCTCCCCGGCCAGGATGCGGCGGAACACCTCGGTGAACACCGACCGGTCGACTGCGGCGAGCAGGGCGGCGGCGACCCGGCTCTCGAAGTCGACGTGGACGGGGTCGGTGCGGTCGGTGGCGGGGTCGGTGGCGGTGGGGTCGGTGGCGGGCGTCGGATGGGCGGCCTCCGCGAGCGCCTCGGCGAGCGCCGTCTCTCCCTGCTCGTGCAGTTCGCGGAGACGGGCGAGGAGAGCGGGGCTGTCGGCGATCGTGCGGGCGAACGCCTGGGCGGCGAAGCCGAGTCGGGGGTCGTGCCGGTCGAGTGCGGAGAGGCAGTCGCGGCGCACTGCGGCGAGCGCGGATTCACCGGGCGTGCGGGCGGCCACCGCTCGTGCGGGTCGGCCGACGAGTTCCTCGTGAAGGTCCAGCAGCAGGTCCTCCTTGCGCGGGAAGTGGTTGGTGACGGTCATCTTGGCGACGCCGGCGGCGGCGGCCACCTCGGCGATGGTCGTCCGGTCGAAGCCCTGGTCGATGAAGAGCCTGGTCGCGACGTGCGAGATCGCCTCGCGGGTGCGGCGCTTGTTGAGCTCGCGGAGGTTGGGGGTGGTCGCGGTTCCGGGGGCGGTTTCGGGGCTGGGCTTCGTCATGGCGCGACCTTAGCGCACTTCTCTGGGTCGAGCACAGTATTTATGCTCGACCTAATTAATTGCCTTGACCTCATGACTGGGACCGTCCTAAGTTCTCCTCGGGCGGCCACCGTGGCCGCCGACCGAACCGCTTGGGAGGCCCCGATGTTGATCCAGCACCAGTCCGGACTGCGCCTGCTCGCCGTGCACGCCCACCCCGACGACGAGTCCAGCAAGGGCGCCGCCACCCTGGCCCGCTACGCGGCCGAGGGAGTGGACGTCCTGGTCGCCACCTGCACGGGAGGCGAGCGTGGCTCGGTGCTCAACCCGGCCATGGACACGCCCGAGGTCAGGGCGGATCTCGCCCGGATCCGGCGCCGGGAGATGGCCTCGGCCCGGGAGATCCTCGGCGTGCGGCAGCAGTTCCTCGGCTTCGTCGACTCCGGGATGCCCGGCCCGGGCGATCCCCTGCCCGAGGGCTGCTTCGCGGCCCAACCGGTGGAGGTCGCGGCCGGGCCGCTGGTCGCCCTGATCCGGGAGTTCCGCCCGCAGGTGGTGATCACGTACGACGAGACGGGCGGCTATCCGCACCCCGACCACGTGATGACGCACCGGGCCACGCTCGAAGCCATCGAGGCGGCGGCCGACGGCACCCGGTACCGGGAGGCGGGAGAGCCCTGGCAGGTGGCGAAGCTCTACTACCACCTCGCTCTCTCACGGGCCTGGTTCCAGGCCCTGCACGACGCCATGACGGCCAAGGGCATGCCCTCGCCCATGGGCGAGCTGCTCGCCGGCTGGCCCGACACCCCACCCGCCCTCGCCACCACCACCCGGATCGCCTGCGCCGAGCAGTTCGCCGTACGGGACGCGGCACTGCTGGCCCACGCCACCCAGGTGCAGCCCGGCGTCGCCTTCATGGCCCACCCCCGGGACATCGAGCGCGAGGTCTGGCCGACGGAGGACTACCACCTGGCCCGGAGCCTGGCGGCGGCGCCGAGCACCGGGGACGGGCGGGTCGAGACGGACCTGTTCGAGGGGCTGCGTCCGGAATTCGCGGGCCAGAGCAGTAAGGACGCGGGCCAGAGCAGTAAGGAGGGGTGCGGATGAACCGCCGTTCGATCGTCCTCCGGTCAGCACTGGCCGTCGGCGAGGACGAAGTAGCCCGGGCCGGTCTGCTTCAGGGTGTGGGTGACGAACACGTTCCACAGGCCCATGCTCTGGCCCGAGCCGAGCGCGTACGTCAGGCCCGAGCGCTGGGTGGCCCGGCCCGCCTGGACGTGGCCGAAGTTGCTGTCGGTGAAGCACTGCGGCGCGCTGCCACCGGTGGTGACCGTCACGGCCGGCGAGCGGGCGCCGATGGCTCCGGCCGGGTCCACGGCGGCCACGGCGTAGCCGTAGGTGGTGGCGGGGGAGAGCCCCTCGTCGGTGTAGGAGGTGGCGGTGCTGCTGCTGAGCGGGGCGCCGTCCCGGTAGACCTGGTAGGAGGAGGCCCCGCTGACGGCCTGCCAGCTGAGGGAGGCCGAGTCCTGTCCGACCGGGGCCGCGGTCAGCCCGGTCGGTGCCGGGAGGCCGGGGGTGCCGGGGCCGGTGCCGTCCAGCCCCCAGAAGAGCGAGGTGTAGTAGCTGGAGCAGATCGTGTCCAGGTAGTAGGTGCCGGTCGCCCCGCACCGGTCGGGGCCCGTGCCGGGGTGGACGGCGAGGCCGTGGGCCATCCCGGGGATGGTGAACAGTGCCACTCCCGGCCGGCTGTTCGAGGCGGCGTAGTCCTCCTCCGTGGTGCCGCCCGGCAGGCTGTGGGTGCTGCTCGGCTGCTGGCCGAGACCCTGGGCGTTGGTCCACTGATCGCGAAGCTCGGTCGCGTTCACGGGCTTCACCGTGGTGTCGGCACTGCCCTGCCAGATCGCCACCCGGGGCCACGAGCCGGTGTAACCCGGGTACGCGGCCCGGACCTTGTCGCCCCACTGGGCGGGCGAGAGGCCCTGGTCGGAGTTCTGGCAGCTGCTCGCCGCCGCCTGGGTGGAGGCGCAGCGGGCCGGCAGGCCGGAGTCGATCGCCCCGCCGGCGAACACGTCGGGGTAGTCGGCCAGCAGGTCGGCGGCCATCCCGCCGCCGGCGGAGAGGCCCGTGACGAACACCCGGTGGGTGTCCGAGCTGTACAGGGCTTCGGCCTTGGTGACCATCTCGGCCACCGACTCGGCCTCGCCGACGCCCCGGGCGTCCTTGGTCGTGTCGAACCAGCTGAAGCAGGAGAGGGGGTTGTTGGTGCTGTCGGTCTGCGGGAACACCACCGCGAAGCCGTAGCGGTCGGCGAAGGTGGTCCAGCCCGAGTTGCGGTAGTAGTCGGTGGCGCTCTGCGTGCAGCCGTGCAGGGCGATGACGAGGGGAGCGCCGGTGGGCAGGGTGGCGGGCGTGTAGGTGTACATCGCCAGGTGGCCCGGGTTGGCACCGAAGCCGGTCACCTGTTGAAAGGCCCCGGTGGCGTCGGTGGTGGTGGCGGTCGTAGCGGTCGTGACCTCGGCGGTGGCTGCGGTGGCTGCGGTGGCTTCGGTGGTGGCGGAGGTCGGCGCGGGTGCGGCTGTGCCGATGGCGAGGGCTGCGGCGGTCAGCAGCGCGGCGGTGGCGGGGCGCAGCCGCGTCAGGGTGAAGCGCAGGGACATGGGGGCTCCTGGGTGGGGTCGGCGTGGGGGCCGATTCCCTGCAGGGTGGCGCGTGCCGGGGCCGGGAGCCATGTGACGGTGAGCCGAGGTCCGCCACCCGGGAATGGTGTGGGCCGACATGGTCCGGTTTCGCGGCGATTGGCCACCCGCCCTCCCGTAGAGGGCACTTGAGAGCGGAGGTCGGGCAGGGCAGGTTGATCCCATGACGAACCATGAGATCGGTGACGGCGGGCAGGGGACTGCGGAGGGTGGGGAGCCGCGCTCCCGGACGCACACCTGGACGGTGGGCCCGCCGCTGGCGGAGTACACCCATTTGACCGGAGAGGAGATTCTGCTGGAGATGATCGCCGGGCGGATCCAGGAGCCCGCGATCTGCAGCACGATGGACTTCCATGTGACCGAGGTGAAGCCGGGCATCGCGGTGTTCGAGGGTGAGCCGGGTGAGCACCTGTACAACCCGATGAACACCGTGCACGGCGGCTACCTGGCCACCCTGCTGGACTCGGCGCTCGGCTGCGCGGTGCTGAGCCGGCTTCCGGCGGGGATCGGGTACACCACCACCCAGCTCAACGTCCATATGCTGCGCCCGCTGTTCGCGGATTCGGGGCTGCTGCGGTGCGAGGGCGAGGTACTGCACCTGGGGCGGACGATGGCGACGGCGGAGGCCCGGGTGGTGGGTGTGGAGAACGGCAAGCTCTACGCCCACGGCACCACGACCTGCGCGATCCTGGCCCCGCGTCCGGCGGCCTGAGAGGGCGCTGGTCGCCGGGCCGGACGCCCCGGCCCGGCGACCGGGCCCGAACGGCGCGGGTGGTGCCGTCAGTGCCGGTCAGAGGACGGCGAGGAGACCACAGAGAGCGAGGAGGCCGCAGATCCCGAAGTTGATCAGCTTGTGCGAGAGGAAGACGGCGGCGAACTCGCGGATCGTCGCGCTGGGCCAGTAGTAGGCGGCGGTCGGGGAGCCGAAGACATGGCCGTTGACCCCGGTCTTGCGGGCGAGGAGGGCCGCACGGAAGGCGTGGAAGTTGTTGGTGACCACCACACAGCGGTAGTCGGGCTTGGCCTGCTCCATCAGGGCCCTGCTGAACAGCAGGTTCTCCTCGGTGGTGCGCGAGCGGTCCTCCCGTACGACGTGCTCGGCCGGGAAGCCGCGCTCGGTCAGGTAGTCGGCCATCGCGTGGGACTCCGGCAGCTTCTCGTCGGGGCCCTGGCCGCCCGAGGTGATCAGCACCGGCGGGTTGCCGCGGGCGGCCTGCTGCTCGTACACCTCCCGGCCCCGGTCGATCCGGCTGGCGAGCAGCGGCGGGACGCGCTCACCGCCGATCAGTCCGGAGCCGAGGACGACCACGAAGTCCACGTCCCGGCGCGGCCGGTGGCGGCCGTACAGGAAGGCGTAGCCCACGAAGCAGACGAACAGGAAGGAGATGTAGCCGACGACCAGGAGGGCCGTGCCGGCGAGGATGCCGAGACGGGGCGAGCGGGTGGCGATGGCGGCGGCCATCAGGGCGAGCAGGGCGAGGATGCCGAGCCCAGCGAGCAACGACAGCAGGTTGGCGGGTCGGCGGCCCTCCTTGCGGATCATGGTGAGGCCGTTGGCGATCAGGAACCAGATCAGGGCGATCGTGCCGATGGCCGGAAGGAGGACGATCGCGACCGCCGCCAACTCCGCGACCAGGGTGGGCGCGTGGCGCAGTTCGGCGAGCAGGGCGAGGGAGAGGAGGGAGACGGCGATGCCGAGCAGGACGGCATTGCTGAACCGGCGGCGGTCTCGCAGGACCCCGATGCCGAACAACAGGAAGAAGAAGGCGGCAGGGAGGTAGGCGATCATGACTCGTATCGTAGGCGCAGCACGGCGGGGCCGAGCCGGGGGCACCGGTCGGGGGCGCCGGTCGGGGGCCGCAAGGCGGTGGCCACAAGTCGGGGGTCAGAGGCCGATGTTGAGGCCGAAGGCGGCGTCCAGGGAGGCGTAGCCGACGCAGAGGAGCAGCCAGCCGCCGAGTACGGCGGTGGCGGTGGCGGCGAACCGTCCGGCACGGCTGCGCTGTTCCCTGGGGCGGCGCACCTGCCGGATGCCGTGGACGAGGGCGAGCAGGCCGAGTGCGGCCACCCCGTAGGCGCCGAGGGCGCTGGCGCGGTGGAGGAGCTTGACGCCGTAGAAGGCCCCGGCGAGCGAGGCTGTGGTGAGAGCCATCGCGAGGGTGCCGCCGACGAGTTCGATGAGCAGTTCGCCGAGGCAGCCGCCGGCCTTCCGGGCGACGAAGGTGATCGGGCCGACCTGACCGCCGGGGACGGGTGTCGGGTCCCCCGGCTGATGGCCGGTCGGCTCGCCCCCGCCCGCCTGAGTGTCGCTCATGCCCCCGCCGTTCTTTGCCCGCCCTTGACCTCCGGGAAGGCTAACAGTGGCCCGGGGTGTCACCGCAGGTCGGGGCGGTGGTCAGCGGCGTTCCGGTGGGAGGAGTGTGGCGAGCCCGTCGAGGACGCGCTGGACGCAGAATTCGAAACGGACATCCATATTGGGGGTGGTGAGCTCGTCGGCGAGGTCGACCAGGTTGGGGTAGGTCTCGGGCGGCAGTGCCCGGAACCGGTCGGCGACGGAGGTGACGACCTCCAGCCGGCTGGCCCCGCCGGCCTCGGCGGCGGACAGCGGTGACTGTTCCTGGAGTACGAAACCCTGGACGAAGGAGCTCATCAGGTAGGTGGCCATGGCGGTGTCGGAGTCGGAGAACCCGGCGGAGCGGAGGCGGTCGAGCTTGTCCTCCATCAGGTCGAACATGCTCGGGCCCGGGACGAGCCGACCGGAGATGACCTTGGCGGCGTCGCGGTTGTCGAGGAGTAGCCGGCGGTAGCGGTGGCAGTACTCGGCGAGCTGTTCGCGCCAGCCGCCCTCGCGGGGCGGGGGATCGGCCTTGGCCAGGATGGCGTCGTTGAGGAGGTCGAGCAGCTCCTCCTTGTTGCGCACGTGCCAGTACAGCGAGGCCGCCTTGACGCCGACCTCGGCGGCGACCTTGCGCATCGACAGTCCGGCGAGGCCGTCCCGTTCGAGCACGCGCAGGGCTGCCTGGGCGAGGGCGTCCCTGGTCAGAGCGGGTGTCGCGTGGTCATTCTCCGGCATGGCTGTTCGGACGCCTCCAGTGGTCGAGCGGATCGGTGCGGTGCCCCCGATCGTGCGGTGCGGCGCATCAACAGTGCCACGGCGGCTTCGCGGGCGAATCCGCAGGTCGGGAATTCGGCTTGCCATCTAACGGTGTTAGGGGCAGCCTGTGCGTGTCACATCAGCCCCTAACGCCGTTAGGGGCCGGAACTCGGGAGGGACCCCATGGGGGAGTCGAGCGCGCGCCGCAAGGGGCTGGCGCTGCTCACGCTCTGCGTGGCCATGTTCATGGCCATGCTGGACAACGTCGTCGTCAACGTCGCCCTGCCCCGCATCGGGCAGGACCTGGACGCCGGGATCAGCGGCCTCCAGTGGGTCGCCGAGGGCTACAGCCTGATCTACGCCGCGCTCGTCCTGACCGGCGGAGCGCTGGGCGACCGGTACGGCCGCACCCGGATGTTCGTCCTGGGCCTGGCCCTGTTCACGGCCGGTTCCGCCGTGGCGGCCCTCGCCGGGACGATCGGCGTCCTGGTCGCGGCGCGGATGGTGCAGGGCGTCGGGGCCGCGCTGCTCACGCCCGGGAGCCTGAGCCTGCTGGGCCACGTCTTCACCGGCGAGGCCGAACGGGCCAAGGCCATCGGGCTGTGGTCCGGGGTCTCCGCCCTGGGCCTCTCGGTCGGCCCGGTGATCGGCGGTCCGATGGTCGAACACCTGGGCTGGTCCAGCGTGTTCTGGATCAACGTGCCGATCGGCGTGGCCGGGGTGGTGCTCGCGGCCAAGGTGCTGCCCGTGATCCCGCCGCGCGCCCGGCGGATCGACTACGGCGGCTTCGCACTGTCCTCGGCGGGCCTGGGCCTGCTGGTCTACGCCCTGATCGAGGGCGCCTCGCGCGGCTGGACCAGCACCGTGGTGCTCGGCTGCGGCACCGCCGGGGTCCTCCTGCTGGTCGCCTTCCTGGCGCTCGAACTGCGGCTGGCCGAACCGATGCTGGAGCTCGGGCTCTTCCGCGACGGCGGGCTCGGTGGGGCGCTGCTGGGTGCGTTCATGGTCAGCTTCGGGATGTTCGGGGCGCTGTTCTTCCTGCCGCTGATGATGCAGGGCGTGCTCGGCTGGTCCCCGTCCGGCGCGGGCTACGGCGGGCTGCCGATGACCGCGATGCTGGTGATCGCGGGTCCGCTCTCCGGCCGGCTCGCCGGGAGGTACGGCCCCAGGCTGCCGATGGTGGCCGGCCTGGTGCTCTGCGCCGTGGGCCTGGGCGGGCTGTCGCTCTACGGAGACCACGCCCACTACGACGCCTACCTCTGGACGCTGTTCACCATGGGCTTCGGCATGGGGCTGACCTTCACCCCGATCTCGGTCGCGGTGCTCCAGCGGGTCGCGCCCGTGCAGATGGGCATGGCCTCGGCCACCATCAACACCCTGCGCGAACTCGGTGGCGTCTTCGGGATCGCGGTGCTCGGTGCCGTCCTGACCAGCCGGATGACGGAGGAACTGACCTCCTCGCTGCACCGGCTGGGTATCTCGCCGGAGTCGGTCGGCTCGATCGCGGACGCCCCCGCCGGCGGGGCCCACGGGGCGGGGACCGCCGCCGTGGCCCTGCCCGCCCCGGTGCAGCAGGCGGTGGACGGCGCCTTCGTCGACGGCATCCACCTCGCCCTGCGCAGCGGCTCGGTGGCGCTGGCCGTCACCGCCGTCCTGGTCGCCGTGCTGCTGGGCCGGGCCACCCGCCTCCAGCACGATCCCGATCCCGAGTCCGGGGCCCAGGCCGAGTCCGAGTCCGAGTCCGGCAACGGCGGCAGCAGCGACCGGCCCAACCCGCAGGCCCAGCAGGAACAACCCGAGGCCGCCCCCGCGTAGCGCTCGACCTCACCACCCCGCGCCGGAGGCCGGAGCAAGCCGGAACAGCCCGAGCAGGCCCGAGCAGGGTCGGGCGGCGGTCACGCCTCGCCGCCCGATCCGGCGTGCGCCTCAGTGGAAGCCCACCACCGACGCCTGGGCCGCGCGGGCGAGTTCGCGGCGGGCGCCCGCTCGGGTGGGCTGGGGTCCGGGCGGGGGGATCGGCGGACGGAACGTCACCTCGGCGACGAGCCCGCGGACGGCGACCACCCGGGCGAGGGAGGTGAGCAGCCCGTCGTCCCCGATGAAGGCCGCGGCGTTGGTGGGCGTGCCGTCCTCCAGCCGGTAGCGGATCGTCACCGGCTGGACGACGGCTCCCGCGTCCACCACGGCCTGGAACAGCGCCGGGCGGAAGCGACCGCTCTCCCGGCCGCACCAGGTCGACCCCTCGGGGAAGACGATCAGCGGACGCCCGGAGCGCAGCACCGCGGCCACCGCCGCCACGGTGTCGGGCAGGGTCCGCAGCCGGTCCCGGTCGAGGAAGACGGTGCCGCCCCACGCGACCAGGTGCCCGAGCACCGGCCACCTGCGCACCTCGGTCTTGGCGAGGGAGCGCCCCGGCCGCCCGACCGCGAGCAGCGGGATGTCCAGCCAGGACACGTGGTTGGCGACCACCAGGGCCCCGCCGCTGCCGCCCGACCCGCTGAGCCGCACGGTGACCCCGAGGCTGCGCAGCAGCACGCGGGCCCACAGTCGGGTGAGTGGCGTCCGGGCCGCGTACGGCAGCAGCTTCACCGGCACGCTCAGCGCGACGCCCGCCAGGACGACCGCCACGCAGGAGGCCAGCCGCAGGACCCGCAGGGGGTGCGGCACCGCCGGAGCCCGCTCGCCGAGGCAGGTCTCCGGACGGCAGGGTGCGGTCGGCAGCCAGACGCTCACGGGACCGAGGGGGCCGCAGGGGCGGAGGAGCCGGAGGTGGCGGACGTGCCGGAGGTGCCGGACGTGCCGGAGGGCTGCGTCTGGGCCGCGCCGGACAGGAAGTGCCGCAGGTAGCGCGGGTCGGTGCGCTTCAGCGACAGCAGCACGTACAGGTCGGCGCAGCCGAAGTCCGGGTCGTAGGCGGGCTCGCCGCAGACCCAGGCCCCGAGCCGCAGGTAGCCGCGCAGCAGGGCGGGCAGCGCGCCGCGCTCGGCGCGCGGCACCCCGGTGGCGTCCCAGCGGCGGTGCGGGGTGACGCGGTACTCGTCGGGGGCGAGGTGCTTGGCGCTGACGGTGTCCCAGACGCGGGCCGCCTCGGCGCCGCCGTCGGCGAGGTCGATGGAGCAGCAGCCGCCGACCCAGGTGTTGCCGGTGTCGACCAGGTAGCGGGCGATGCCGCCCCACATCAGGTTGATGACGGCGCCGTTGCCCCGGTGGTCGGGGTGGATGCAGGAGCGGCCGACCTCGACCAGGTCCGGGCGGACCGGGGCGAGGGCGGAGAGGTCGAACTCCCCGTCGGAGTAGAGCCGTCCGGCCCGCCGCGCGGCCTCCGGGCGCAGCAGCCGGTAGGTGCCGACCACCTCGCCGGTCTCCTGCTCGCGGACCAGCAGGTGGTCGCAGAACTCGTCGAAGGGGTCGATGTCGAGCCCGGAGAGCGGGCTGTTCAGGACGGCGCCGAGCTCGGCGGCGAAGACGCGGTGGCGCAGGCGCTGGGCGGCGCGGACGTCGTCCTCGTCGCGGGCGAGGGAGACGGTGTAGCCGGCCGGGGCGGGCTGGTGGCGCTGGGCCGGCACGGCCGGGACAGCCGGGACAGCCGGGGTCTCGTGGGTGGGGGCTACTGCGGTCGGAGCGTACGTGGGGACGGTGGTCATGGCGGACCCTCCAGGGCAGCACGATCGGCGGTGCCGTGGTCTCCCCAGGCACCGTCCCGGCTCGCAGGTGTCGGGCAGGGTCGCGAACCGGTCCCCGTATGAATGTCCGAGCCGGTTGGCATCCACGTTGCGGCGCGGAGGAGCGCAGATGTGCAACTGCTGAATGGGACCACCCGTGGCCCGTAGGTCATCTCCCGGGCACCGGACGGCCGTTCGACATGGGTGGACAACGGGGGCGCGCACCTGTCATGCACGCCCCCGCGCAGCCCGTCGAGCCCCCCGAGGGGAGGCTCAGCCCGCGTGCCACCCCTGCGGATCGATCCCGCCGGGGACGACCGCGGCCGGCCCGTACGGCTCACGGGTGAAGACGAACGAGCCGACGTCCAGGTGGCTGACCGCGCCGTCCGTGCCCCGGACGACCCTCAGCGTCTCGCCCGCGTAGTACCCCTCCAGCCCGAGCCAGGTGCCGTCCGCCTGCGGCTCGAAGCGCGACTCCCGGCGCCCGCCGCCGAGCGGGCCGAGCTCCAGGAGGCGCCCGGCGCGCAGCCGCAGGGCCTGCGGTGCGGCGCCCCAGTACCAGGGCCCGGTGAGCGCCAGCAGCTCGTCGTCCGCGTCCGCCGCCGGCAGCGGGCGCCAGGGCTCGGGCAGCGCCGGCTCGTGCGTGGCGACGAGGTCGATCAGCTCGGCCGCCACCCGCGGGGTGTCGACGGTGGTGGCGTTGGACAGGGCGTACGCGGCCAGGCCGTCCGCCGCGCTGACCCACAGGCCCGCCGTGAAGCCGGGCATGGAGCCGGAGTGCCCGTACAGGGTGCGGCCCTGGTGGCGGATCAGCGCCAGGCCCAGCCCGTACGCTGAGGTCCACTGCTCGTCCTCGGGGGCGACGGCCGGGCGGCGCATCTCGGCGAGGGTGGCGGAGGAGAGCACCTTGTCGTCGCCGGCGGCGAGGAAGGCCGCCCAGCGGGCCAGGTCGGCGCCGGTGGACCAGAGCTGGCCGGCCGGGGCCATCCGCCCGGTGTCGGTGAGCGGCTCGGGGAGCATGACATCGGCCCACGGGTGGACGGCGAAGCCGCCCGCGTGCGGGGCCTGCGGCAGCAGGCTGGTGCGGTCCATGCCCAGTGGCTCCAGGACCTCGCGCCGCAGCACCTCGCCCCAGGGCTCGCCGCGCAGCTGCTCGACGAGGGCGCCGAGCAGCGCGAAGCCGGGGTTGGAGTAGTGGTGCCGCCGCCCGGCCGGGTGCTTGAGCGGGCGCTCGGCCTCCAGCAGGTCGCCGAGCCCGGGGCGCAGCGAGCCCTCCGTGCGCTCCCACCAGGGCCCGGGCGTCTCGGCGGTGAGCCCGGAGGAGTGCGAGAGCAACTGGGCGACGGTGGCCCCGTCGGCGGGGGTGCCGGGCAGGTGGCGGCCCAGCGGGTCGGCCAGGTCGAGCAGGCCCTCGTCGCGCAGCCGCAGGACCAGCACGGCCACGAAGGTCTTGGTGATCGAGCCGATGCGGTACTGGACGTCGGGGGTCGGCGCGTGCCCGTCGATCATGCTGCGGGCGCCGCTCCAGACCGGCCGCCCGCCCCGCAGGAGGCCGGCGACCAGGGAGGGGGTGCGGCCCTCGGACTGGGCGACGGCGATCCGGTGCAGCAGCGCGCGCTGGGTGGCGGGGAGCAGCTCGGCGGGCAGGTCGGTCTGATGATCGAAGTTCGGCATGCCGGCGACAGTAGCCGAGCCCACATCCCGGCCTCAGCGAATATCCGGCGCCCCGGCCGCGGCGAATGGACCGAGCCCGGGCCTCAGCGAACAGACCGAGCCCCGGCCTCAGCGAATGGACCGAGCCCGGGCCCCGGCGAACGAGCTCAGCGGATGAACAGCCGGCGAACGAACTCCCCGGGCCCCCGGCCCGGCAGCTCCGGCAGTTCGGGCCGGTACACCCACGCCTCGAACAGCGCCTCCAGCGGTTCCCGCGACGCCCCGGCGTACCGGGCGGTGTGCGTGACCAGGTCCTCGGTGGAGACCACGCCGTGCCGGTTCACGGCCGTCCAGTCCCGCAGCATCGCGAAGAAGGCGTCGTCGCCGAGGAGGTGGCGCAGCGCGTGCACCACCAGGCCCCCGCGCTGGTACAGCCGGTCGTCGAACATGAGCTTGCGCCCCGGGTCGCCGAGCCGCAGGTCCTGCGGCAGCGAGGCGAGCAGGGAGTGCGCGGCCGCCGCGTGGGTGGCCGCGGACGGGCCGCCGGCGTGCTCGGACCAGAGCCACTCCGCGTACTTGGCGAAGCCCTCGTTGAGCCAGATGTGCCGCCAGTTCGCGATGGTCACGCTGTTGCCGAACCACTGATGTGCCAGCTCGTGGGCGATCAGCCGCTCGCGCTCCCAGCCGCCGCCCAGGTGGTTGGTGCCGAAGGTGGCGACGCCCTGCGCCTCCACCGGTACGTCCAGCTCCTCGTCGGCGACGACCACCGTGTACTCGCCGAACGGGTACGGCCCGAAGACCCGGCCGAAGTACTCCGTCATCTCCGGCTGCCGGGCGAAGTCCCGCGCGAAGTCGGCCGTCAGCCGCTCCGGCGCGTACCCGGTCTGCGGCACGGCGGGGCGCGCGGCCAGCGGCACCGGACGGTACGGCCCGATGGAGACCGTCACCAGGTACGGCGAGGTCGGCGCGCTCTGCTCGTACACCCAGGTGGTGCTGGAGGCCCGGGTCGTACGGGTCAGCAGCCGCCCGCTCGCGACCACGGTGAACGGCGAGGGCGTGGTCACCGCTATCTGGTACGTGGCCTTGTCGGCCGGCCGGTCGTTGCACGGGTACCAGGACGGCGCGCCGATCGGCTGGCTGGCCACCAGCGCGCCCTCCTCCAGCTCCTCCCAGCCCACGCCGCCCCAGGGGCTGCGCACCGGGCGCGGGTTGCCGGTGTAGTGCACCTCGACGGTGAAGGCCGCCCCCGCGGCCAGCGTCCGGGCGGGGCGGATGCGCAGCTTGCCGCCGCGGTGGGTGTACTTCGCGGCCTTGCCGTCGACCAGCACCCGGCCGATGCGGAACTCGGCGAGGTCCAGGGCGAAGGAGTCCAGCGCCGTGTCGGCGACCGCGCTGAGCCGGGCCGACCCGGCCAGCCGGTTGGGGCCGGGCCGGTAGTCCAGGGCGAGCTCGTACCGGTGCACCCGGAAGCGGTGGTCGCCGCTGTCGGGGAAGTACGGGTCCGGGGCGCCGGCGACGGCCGGGAGGTGCTTGGGCTTCACGGGGGCGTGCACTTCCTGGGGGCCGGCGCTCGCGGGGCCGGGACGGGTGGTCACGACGTGGTCTGCCACGCCTCGATGGGGTTGCCCAGCCACCGCGTGTCGGCGGGGACGGACTCGGCGCGCATCACCAGCGAGGCCGGGCCCAGGGTGCTGCGCGCGCCGACCGTGCTGCCGGGCAGCACGATCCCGCCCGGGCCCAGGGTGGCGCCCTCGCGGAGGACCACAGTATCCATCCGCATGATCCGGTCGTGGAAGAGGTGGGTCTGCACGACGCAGCCACGGTTGATGGTCGCGCCGTCACCGAGGGTGACCAGGTCGGCCTCCGGCAGCCAGTAGCTCTCGCACCACACGCCCTGGCCGACCTTGGCGCCGAGGGAGCGCAGCCACAGGTTCAGCACCGGCGTGCCCGGCACCGAGCCGACCAGCCACGGCACGGCCAGCACCTCGACGAAGGTGTCCGCCAGCTCGTTGCGCCACACGAAACCGCTCCACAGCGGGTGCTCCACCGCCCGGAACCGCCCGACCAGCAGCCACTTCGCCGCCACCGCGACCAGGCAGGCCACGGCGCCCGCCGCCAGCAGCACCAGGCCCGACAGGGCCGCGGCCAGCAGCGGGGAGGTGTCGGTGAGCCAGGTCAGCGCCGCCGCCGTCAGCAGGCCCAGGGCCCCCGAGGCGACCACGGGCAGCACCCGCGCGACCTCGACCAGCCCGCGCGCCCACAGCAGCCGCGCCGGGGGCTCGTAGGTGAGGCTCTGGTCGGCCTCGTCGGCCGAGCGCGGCAGCCGCACCGGGGGCATGCCCAGGTACGAGCCGCCCTTCTTCGCCTTCGCCGGCGTCGCCGACAGCACGCCCACCAGGCCCCGCTTGGGCACCGAGCGGCCCGGCGCCGTCATCCCCGAGTTGCCGAGGAACGCCCGCTCGCCCACCTTCGCCTCGCCCAGGCGCAGCCAGCCGCCGCCCAGCTCGTACGGGGCCATCAGCGTGTCGTCCGCCAGGAACGCGCCGTCACCGACCGTGGTCAGGCTCGGCAGCGCCAGCACCGTGGAGACCTCCGCGTGCCGGCCGACCCGCATCCCCAGCGCCCGCAGCCACAGCGGGGTGACCAGCCCCGCGTACAGCGGGAACAGCACCTCCCGGGCCTGGTCCATCAGCTGGGTCACCGTCCACGCCTGCCAGCCGACCCGCCCGTGCAGCGGGTGCACGCCCGGCGTCAGCCCGCGGCTCAGCAGCCGTACCAGCGCCACCAGCTGCGCGGCGTACACCGCGCCGTAGGCCAGGGTGGCGGGCAGCAGGCCCAGCATCGCGCCGCCCAGCGCCCCGCCGAGGTCCGTGCCCTGCTCGACGAAGCGGGAGAGCACCACCAGCGCGGCGACGGCCGGCAGCACCGGCAGCGCGGCCAGCACCGCGCCGCCGACGCCGTACATCGCGGCCCAGTGGGCCTTTCGCTGCGGGCGGGACTTCGGCCAGGTCCGCTCGGCGCGGCCCAGCTTGACGGCGGGCGCGCCGCCCCAGCGCTGGCCGGTCGGCACCTGGCCGAGGACGCTGGAGCCCGGCAGTACCTGGGCGCGCTTGCCGACCCTGGCGCCGGGCAGCAGCGTCGAGCGGGTGCCGACGGTCGCGCCGGAGCCGACCTTCACGGAGCCGACCTCCAGCAGGTCGCCGTCCAGCCAGTAACCGCACAGGTCCACCTCGGCCTCGACGGCGCAGCCCCGGCCCAGCTTGAGCATGCCGGTGACCGGCGGCAGCGAGTGCAGGTCCACCTCGGGGGCCACCTTGCAGCCCAGCGCCCGCGCGTAACGGGTCAGCCAGGCGCCGGACAGACCGGTCGCGCCGGTCAGCTCGGCCAGCCGCTCGGCCGTCCACAGCCTCAGGTGCACCGAGCCGCCGCGCGGGTGGGTGCCCGGGCGAAGGTCCCGCAGCAGCAGCCGCGCCCCGCCCGCCGCGACGGCCAGCCGGCCGGCCGGGGTGTACAGGGCGAGCGCGCCCGCGCCGACCCACCACCAGGAGGCGGTGGGCGCCCACGGGAAGTCGCCCAGGTGGGTGAGCAGGTTGCCCGCGGCCAGCAGGGCGACCGTCCAGCGCAGGCCCACCACGGTGAACAGCGGGATCAGCAGCAGCAGCTGCAGCAGCTTGGCCCTGGTCGGCACCAGGGTGATCGTGCGCGCCTCGCCGCTCTCGGCGGCGGTGCTCTCCAGGTGCCGGGCGAGCTTGCGCAGCGTCGGGTGCTGGTAGACGTCCAGCACGGAGGCGTTGGGGTAGCGCGAGCGCAGCAGGGTGGTCAGCCGGGCGGCGGCCAGGCTGCCGCCGCCGACGGCGAAGAAGTCGTCGCGGGCGCCGGAGACCTGCACGCCGAGGATCTCGGACCACTGCTCGGCCAGCCACGCCTCGGTGCCGTACAGCTGCTCGGACGGGCCGGCGCTCTCCAGCTCCGGCAGAGGCCAGGGCAGGGCGGCCCGGTCGACCTTGCCCGAGGTGCGGGTGGGCAGGGTGTCCACGGGCGCGAGCAGCGGCACCAGGGCGGCGGGCAGCTCGGCGCGCAGCCGCTCCACGGCCAGCTCCCGGTCGAAGCCCTCCTGGATCACCAGGTAGCCGACCAGCAGCTGGTTGCCGCCGCGCGCGGTGCGCACGGCCGCCGCCGCGCCGGCCACGCCGGGCAGCGCCTGCAGGGCCGCGTCGACCTCGCCCAGCTCGATGCGGCGCCCGCCGAGCTTGATCTGCTCGTCGGTGCGGCCCAGGAACAGCAGGCCCTGCGGGTCGGCCTCGACGAGGTCGCCGCTGCGGTAGGCGCGCTCCCAGCCCAGCGAGGGCAGCGGCGCGTACTTCTCGGCGTCCTTCTCCGGGTCCAGGTAGCGGGCCATGCCGACGCCGCCGATCACCAGTTGCCCGGTGCCGCCGGGGGCCACGGGCACGCCCGCCTCGTCGACCACGGCGAGGTCCCAGCCGTCCAGCGGCAGGCCGATGCGCACCGGGCCCTCGCCGGTCAGCAGCGCCGCGCAGGCGACGACGGTCGCCTCGGTGGGGCCGTAGGTGTTCCACACCTCGCGGCCCTCGGTGACCAGGCGCTGCACCAGCTCGGGCGGGCACGCCTCGCCGCCGAAGATCAGCAGCCGGACTTCGTTGAGCGCCTCGGCCGGCCACAGCGCGGCCAGGGTGGGCACGGTGGAGACCACGGTGATCTCCTGCTCGGCCAGCCACGGGCCCAGGTCGGCGCCGCTGCGCACCTGGGAGCGGGGCACGGGCACCAGGCAGGCGCCGTGGCGCCAGGCCAGCCACATCTCCTCGCAGGAGGCGTCGAAGGCCACGGACAGCCCGGCCATCACGCGGTCGCCGGGGCCGATCGGCTCCTCCTGGAGGAAGAGCGCGGCCTCGGCGTCCACGAAGGCGGCGGCGTTGCGGTGGGTGACCGCGACGCCCTTGGGCTTGCCGGTGGAGCCGGAGGTGAAGATGATCCACGCGTCGTCGGCCGGGGTGGGGCGGCGTTCCAGGGCGGGGGCGCGCTCGCCGGTGACGGTCAGGGCGCGCTCGGCGCCGAGCACGGCGGCCACGGCGGCCTCGCCGAAGACCAGCTGGGCGCGCTCGTCCGGGTCCTCCGCGTCGACGGGGACGTAGGCGGCGCCGGCGGCGATCACGCCCAGGATGGACACGTACAGGTCGTTGGTGCCGGAGGGCACCCGCACGCCCACCCGGTCGCCGGCGCCGATCCCGGCGGCGGCCAGGCGGCGGCGCAGCTGATCGACCTCGGCGGCGAGGGCCCGGTAGCTGAGCACGGTGCGCCCGTCGTCCAGGGCCGGCTCGTCGCCGTGGGCGCGTACGGTGGCGTCCAGGACGTCCACCAGGGTGCGCGGCTCGGCGGCCGGGCGGCCCCGGAAGAGGGCCTGTTTCGGCGCGGTTTGTTCGGCCTGCGCGGCCTGCGGCGCGGCCTGCGCTGCGCCGTGCGGCTCGGTGCTCGCGGTGCTCTCGTGCGTCTGACTCGGTTCGGTGGTCATGGCGGTCCGTGTACTCCTCGTCCTCGCCCCGTCCCGATCGATGCCCGGCCCTTGGGGGCAGTGGGAGCACTCGCCGGACCGGGTGACCCCACTCCGGGGCCGGAGCGGACAACCCGACCGATGGTAGACCCGTACGGCCGTGGTTGCGGAGGGTGACACTCGGCCCAACTAGGCCTTCGGTGGCCGAATCTGACGCCTCATCAGCTCACAACTGACGCCTGTTCTCCCGACGGTGACGGTGAGTCAGTCGAATTGACGGATCGTCAGGCCGATTTTCCGATCGTGACCCACGCCACAGGGAATGGTGCTCCCTTCGGGTGGCGGGCCGGGTTACCGGTCGGTAGACCCGGCCCGCCGGGCCGTCACGGACGGTCAGCGGAAGTGGTGCAGGTGCTCGCCGAGGAAGGCTTCCAGGGTACGCGGGGCCCGTCCGGTCAGGCGGGTGAAGGCGTCGTCGGGCTTCTCCTCACGGAGCGTGGCCAGCTGCTGGATCTCCACCACGTGGGCGGCCAGCCAGTCGGGCATCCCGGCGCGCCCGACCAGATGGGCGTGGAACTCGGACGGGGTCAGCTCCAGGTGCCGCACGGGGTGTCCCAGCAGGTCCCTCAGCAGGTCGGCGAGCTCCTGGTGGCTGTACGGCCGGGGGCCGGTGAGCGGCACCGTGGCGCCGGCCATCTCCGGGCGGGTCAGCACCGCGGCCGCCGCCTCGCCGACGTCGCGGACGTCCACGTAGTTGCACCGCGCCCGCTTCATCGCGCCGGGCAGCACCCCGGCGGCGATCGCCGGCGCTTGCAGGAGCAGCTTCTGCATGAAGGCGTACGGCCGCAGGACGGTGGTCCGGATGCCGGAGTCGCGCAGTTGCTCCTCGATGAAGTGGTGGCCGCGCGAGACGGCGACGGGGGAGTCAGGCTCGGCGGCGGGGGCCGAGACCTTGACGATGTGCTCCACCCCGCAGACGAGCGCGGCCTCGACGGCGTTCAGCTCGTACTGCACCTGCCGGGGCCCGTTGGCCATGGTGAGCAGGAGCTGCTTCGCGCCCCGGAAGGCTTCCCGGAGCGAGGCCGGGTCGGCGGCGTCGGCCGCGACGGGCTGGGCGAGGGCGGGCGCGGGATCGTCCGGTGCGGAACCGACCAGCGCGGAGCCGTTCAGCGCGGCGGCCAGGCGGGCGGGGTCGCGGCTCAGGGCCCGGGTGGGCACGCCGAGGGCGGAGAGGCTGCGCAGGGTGGCGCCTCCGGTGGCGCCGGTGGCGCCCATGACGACGATCATGCGTTCTGCCTTTCGGGGAGGGGTGCGGTGGTGGTGCCGGGGGTCCGGCGGCTGCCGCGCCAGCGCCAGGTGACGATGGTGGCGGCGATCGCGGAGGAGAGCGGGAGGTCGACGGGCAGGCGGCGGGGCCAGGGGTTGTCGGCCAGGTGCGGGAGGTGCGGGAGCCAGTGCGCGGCCGCGAGTCCGGCGGCCAGGCCGAGTGCGGCGGCGGTCAGCCCGAGGAGGGCGGCGGCCAGGGCGCGCGGGGTGCGCGGTGGCCGGGTGCGGGCGGGGCGGCGGCGCAGCAGGGCGCCGAGGGTGGCGGCCACCAGGGCGGAGGTGCCGCCGATGGTGGTCAGGGCGGCGGCGACCAGTTCGGGCTGCCGGGTGATCGCCCCGCCCGCGCCCGCCATGAGGGCGGGCATGGCGTAGGCGGCCAGGACCTCGCGCCACAGGACGAAGGGCGGGGGAGCGCCGGGGGCCTTGGTGCTCATGCGGTGTCCTCTCGGGATGTGCTTAGGTGGCTAAGTATTTGTGCTTAGGCAGCTAACTATGAGGGCCGAGGGGAGGCGGGCCGCCGGCGTGGGGCGGCCCGCCTCGGGGTGTTCCGGTCAGTCGGCGGTCAGGGCGTCGATGCCCGCGACCACCCGGCCCAGGAGGTCCAGGAAGGTCGCGCGCTCCTCGACGGAGAGCCCGTCGACCATGGCCTGCATCCGGGCGAAGTGCTCGGGGGCCAGCTCGCGCAGCCGGTCCGCGCCACGGGCGGTGAGGATCACCACGTTGCCCCGGCCGTCCTCGGTGGACGGCCTGCGGGCCACCAGGCCCTTCCGCTCCAGCCCGTCGACCAGGCCCGTCACCGTCGCCCGGGAGACGCCCAGGCTCGTGGCCAGCTGGGAGGGCGACTTCTCGCCGCCGTGGTCCTCCAGGTCGGCGAGGAGCCGGTAGCGGCCGGTGGAGAGCCCGAAGCGTCCGAAGTGCACCTCCCCGGCCTGGCCGACCCTGGCGCCCGCGGCCATCAGCCGGGCGGCGACCAGGACGGCCTGCGGATCGGCCGACAGGCCGTAGCGGGCGATCTGGCGGCGGGCCTGGTCGAGGCTGGGGGAGGCCGGTTCGGGGGTCGGGTGCTCGTTCACGGATCTAATATGGTACCTAATCAGATCCGCGGTCAAGTCGCCCGGACGCCTGGGGCGCGCTCATGCGGCGCGCGGGGCGATCCGGGGCGGCGTCCAGTCGGCGTGCCGCAGCACGGTGCGCATCATCGCGCCGGGCGGGGTGAGCCGGATCGCGGCGTTGCGCAGCCCGACCGCGAGCGGGTTGGTGAGCTGCTGGCCCATCCGTCCCGCCCGGCGGGCGTCGCGGGCCACGGTCTGGCTGCGCGGGCGGCGCGCCGCGTCGTAGCGGGCGAGCGCGCCCTCGACGGTGGGGCCGGCGGCGACGGCCGCCGCGAGGGTGACGGCGTCCTCCAGCGCCTGGCAGGCGCCCTGGCCGAGGAAGGGCGTCATCGCGTGCGCGGCGTCGCCGAGCAGGGCGACCCGGCCGGCCGCGTAGGAGGGCAGCGGGGTGGCCAGCTCGTGGATGTCGTGGTGCAGCACCGCCCGCGGGTCGGTGGCGGCGAGCAGTGCCGGGATCGGCTCGTGCCAGCGGGCGAAGCGGCGGCGCATCTCGGACAGCGGGTCCCGGTGGCGGACCCCGGCGGGGGCGGTGAGGACGGCGTGCCACTCGGCCCGGCCGTCGGGGAAGGCGATGTGGCCGAACTCGGCGCCGTGGCCCCAGGTCAGCTCGAAGTCGGTGCGCAGGCCCTCGACGGGGTGCTCGGTGATCGCGCGCAGGACGGTCGAGCCGCTGTAGACCGGCCCGGGGTGGGCGGGGAAGAGGGTGCGGCGGACGCGGCTGTGGATGCCGTCGGCCGCCACGAGGAGATCGGCCTCGAGCGCGGTGCCGCCGTGGTGGACCAGCGGCCGGCCGGGGGCACCGCCGACCTCCGTCGCCTCCGCGCCGACCACCAGGGAGCCGGCGGGCAGCGCCTCGCGCAGGATGCGGTGGAGCTCCGCGCGGGGGATGCCGACGATCGGCGCGCCCAGCTCGCGCTCCAGCGCCCGCCCGTCCATCCGGGCCAGCCGCCGCCCGTCGGGGGTGCGGGTGCCGCCGGTGTACTGGCGCCGGGCGGCCGCCTCGATCCGCTCGCCCACCCCGAGGGCCTGGAGGGCGCGCATCCCGTTGGCGGCGAGCGAGATGCCGGCGCCCGCGTCGTCCAGGACGGCGGCCCGCTCCAGCACGGTCACCTCCCACCCGGCCAGCCGCAGCCCGATCGCCGCCGCCAGCCCGCCGATGCCGCCCCCGACCACCACCGCGTTCCTGCCGCTCATGACCGGTCCTTCCCCTCGTCCTCGCCGGATCTTCTACAGCTGTAGAAGGAGCGTACCGCTCGCTTACGGGGCCCGGGTGGGTCGGGGCTACAGACCCGCCCTGTTCAGCAGCCGCTCCATGTGCTCGCCCGGAAGGAACGGTGAGGCGCCGGCGGCTTCCGCCACGCGCTCCGAGGGGTCGGCGAGGAGGCGGAGCAGGGACGGGTGCGGGAGGTTGCGATGGGGCGCGACCGCGCGGCGGACGCGCTCCTCGGGGTCGGCGGCCGGCTTCTCGGCGAGTTCCGGGGGCGGATCCGGATCGCGGGGCGGGGGAGCCGGTTCAGGGGGCCGTCGTGGGGACGAGGTGGTCGAGGCCCTGCGCGCTGGCCGTCGCGGCCTCGGCCGAGCGGGGCAGCATGACGCTCTCGTAGGCGCGGACGGCGGCGTCGATGGTGGATTCGGTGAGGAGGGCGTGGGCGAGGTCGGCGCCGTCGAGCATGGCGAGGTTGGCGCCGAGCCCCACCGGGGGCATCAGGTGCGCGGCGTCGCCGAGCAGGGTGACGCCGGGGACGTGCTCCCAGGTGTGGGGCGCGGGCAGGACGAACAGGGACCGGTTGACGAAGCCGGTGTCGCCGTTGCGCAGGAGGTAGCGCAGGCTTTCGTCCCAGCCGTCGAACATCCTGAGGAGCTGCGTCCGTACGGCCCGGTGGTCGTCGAGGTCGACGCCGGCGGTCGCGTGCCAGTCCTGCGGCTCGCGGAGGGCGATGTAGGCGCGGATGTGGCCGTTGCTGTTGCGCTGGGCGACCAGGGACCTGCCGGCGCCCTTCGCCAGCATCGATCCGTTGCCGACCAGGCGGGCGAGGTCGGGATGGCGGGTGTCGCAGTGGTCGAAGCCGGTCTCGAGGAAGGTGACACCGGTGTAGCGGGGTGCGGCGGGCGACAGGGCCGGGCGGACGCGTGACCAGGCGCCGTCGGCGCCGACCACCAGGTCGAAGTCCTCGGTGCCGCCGTCGGCGAGGAGGAGGCGGCAGGTGCCGTCCGGCAGTGGGGTGACCCCGGCGACGGCGCGGTCCCACCGGACCGTGCCGTCGGTGAGCGAGTCCAGGAGCAGGCCGCGCAGTTGGCCTCGGTCGATCTCCGGGCGGGTGTCGGAGGAGGGCGGCCCCTGATGGGTCGACGGGGCGGCGGTGGCGAAGTCGAGGACGCGCCACTCGTCGCCCTCGGGGCGGGCGAGGTCGTGGAACCGGTCGAGGAGCCCCGCCGCTGCGAGGGCGGCCTGGCCGGTGTCGGCGTGCAGGTCGAGGGTGCCGCCCTGGGGGCGGGCGTCGGCGGATTCCTCGCGTTCGAAGACGGTGACGGTGACGGTGCGGCCGTGGCGCTGGAGGACCCGGGCGCAGGTGAGGCCGCCGAGGCCGGCGCCGACGATCGCGATGCGGGGGGCATGGGCAGGGGGGTTCATGGGATTGCTCCTCGGGGGTCGGTGGCTAGCTGGGCACAACGAAAGCACAGTCGCTAAATAAGTGCAACGACTCAACTTTCGTAGTGAGTGCAGTTCGAGGTACTGTGGGCGAGTGACCGAAGCGATGGGGCGCCGTGAGCGCAAGAAGGCCCAGACCCGGCAGGCCCTGGCCGACGCCGCACTCGAGCTCTTCCTCGAACGCGGCTACGACCAGGTGGGTGTCAAGGACGTCGCCGACGCCGCGGACGTCTCGGTGACGACCCTGTTCAAGCACTTCTCGGGCAAGGAGGCGCTGGTCTTCGACCAGGACGACGATCTGGAGGCGGCCCTCGTCGCGGCCGTGCGCGAGCGGCCCCCGGGGCGGTCGATCCCGCAGGCGCTGCGCGAGCACCTGCTGCTGAGCCAGACCCAACTCGCCGTCCACGCCGCCGATCCACGGTTCGCCGACTTCGCGCGCATGGTGCAGGAGACCCCCGTGCTGCGGGACTACGCCCAGCGGATGTGGACGCGCTACGAAACGGCCCTGGCCAGGGCCATCGCCGAGGATGTCGGTGCGCCCGAGGACGACGTCAGCTGCGCCGCGTTGGCCCGATTCGCGCTGGAGTCCCGCGGCCTGATCCTGGGGCACGCCGAACCGCGCCGGGCCGCCGAGGAGGTCTTCGCGCTGCTCGAACACGGCTGGGCGGCCTCCCCTCCGGGAAACTGACACCGGCCTGCGATGCCGGCAGTACGCTGCGGGTCGGGTCGAGCGGACGGCTGGTGGGGTGGAGTGGTGAGTGCTGTGGGTGACGACGTCGGCCTGAACGGGAATCGGCCGTGACCCCGTCGTTCCGGCCCTGGCGTGGCCGGCGCGAGGAACGGCAGCCGTCCACTGTCCAGGTCCGTGCGTCGGGCGAGGGATCGCTCGGCGCCGGGCGCGACATCAATCTGACGATCAATC
Organism: Kitasatospora sp. NPDC051170; assembly: GCF_044455705.1. Lineage (NCBI taxonomy): Bacteria > Bacillati > Actinomycetota > Actinomycetes > Kitasatosporales > Streptomycetaceae > Kitasatospora > Kitasatospora sp. NPDC051170. Next base: position 112,141 of record NZ_JBITFA010000008.1, read on the forward strand.
AACAGCCGCCTGCGCGAGAAGAATTGGCGCAGCCCCCGGTGCGGGTCGGCGCGGTACCGCCGACGGCCACCGCGTTCCAGCCTCGCGAGGACCTGCGGGAGCTGATCGACCGGGAGCGGGAGCAGCACACGACCGTGGTGCTCACGCAGGTGCTGTCCGGGGGCGGCGGGGTCGGAAAGTCCCAGCTCGCCGCCTCGTACGCCCAACAGGCGCACGCGGAAGGCGTGGACGTGTCGGTCTGGGTGAACGCCGCCGAGACCGCGCAGATCATCGCCGCCTACGCGCAGGCGGCGGCGAAGGCCGAGGTGCCCGGTGCGGACGGGCAGGACGCGGAGCGCGACGCGGCCGCGTTCCTGGACTGGCTCGCCGTCACCGACCGGAGCTGGCTGGTGGTCCTGGACGACCTCAACGACCTTGAGGGAGCCGGGCCCTGGTGGCCCCGCCCGTCGTCGGGGCCGGGCGGAGGCGGGCGGGTGCTGGCCACCACGCGACGCCGGGACGCCCTGGTCTCCGGCGGCGGGCGGGCCGTCGTCGAGATCGGTACGTACTCCGAGGAGGAGGCACTCGGCTACCTGCGTGAGCGCCTGACCGCAGCCGACGCCGCCCACCTCCTCGACCAGAGTGCCGAGGACCTCATCGAGGCGCTCGGCCGGCTGCCGCTGGCCCTCTCCCACGCCGCTGCCTACATGATCAATGAAGGGGTGGGCTGTACCCACTACCTCGGTCTGTTCACCCGCAGCGCCTCAAGCCTGGCGACCCTGCTGCCGACGGGCGCCGACACCGACGGCTACGGCCGCCAGGTCACCGCCTCCCTGCTCCTGGCCCTCGACGCCGCCCAACTGCGCACGCCGATCGGCCTCGCCGCTCCCGCGATCCGCCTCGCCGCGTACCTCGACCCCGCCGGCCACCCCGAGCAGCTCTGGGCCACCCCTGCCGTCACCTACTACCTCACGGCCCACCGCACCCGGTCCAACGCCGCCCCCGTCACCCCCGACGAGGCCCGTGCCGCCGTGCGCCTGCTCCACCACTACGGTCTCCTCACCCACGAGACCCGCGACGGTGACCGCGCGGTGCGCCTGCACGCCCTGACCGCCCGCGCCGCACGGGAAACCACGCCCGACACCGAGACTCCCGCCACCGTCCGCGCCGCAGCCGATGCCCTGCTGGGCATCTGGCCCGAGTTCGAATACACCGCGCCCGGCCTGACCGCCGTCCTTCGGGCCAACACCGATGCCCTCGAAGAACGGGGAGGCGACCTGCTCTGGCGGACCGGCGGCCACGTGGTCCTGTTCGCCTCCGGCACCAGCCTGATGAGCGCCGGCCTGTTCCGCACTGCCATCGCCCGTTGGCACGGCCTCGCAGCCGACGCCGAGCGCTTGCTCGACGATGATCACCGCGACACCCTGACCGCCCGCGCCCAACTCGCCTTCTGCTACTGGAGGGCAGGGCGCACCGATGAGGCGATCGTCATCGAGGAGCGGGTCGTCGCCGATCGTGAGCGCGTGCTAGGCGATGCTCATCCCGACACCCTGAACGCTCGCAACAACCTTGCGGCTTCCTACGAGCAGGCGGGGCGCACCGGAAACGCGATCGAGCTGTTGGAGAGGGTCCTCGAAGAGAGCGAACGTCTGCTCGGCGATCGTCATCCCGATACTTTGAGCGCTCGCAACAACCTCGCGGTCTCCTACGGGCAGGCGGGGCGCAGCGGCGAGGCGATCGATCTCCTGGAACGGGTCATCGTCGATCGTGAGCACGTGCTCGGTGACGGTCATCCCGATACCCTGACCTCCCTCTCCGCCCTCGCCTACTCCTACTGGCAGGTGGGGCGCACCGATCAGGCGATCGTCATCGAGGAAAGGGTCGTCGTCGACCGCGAGCGTGTGCTCGGAGACAGCCATCCCGATACCCTCACCGCCCGCGCCAACCTCGCGGTCTCCTACTGGGAGGTGGGGCGCACCGGTGAGGCGATCGAGCTTCTGGAGGGGGTCCTCGCCGAGAGCGAGCGCGTGCTCGGCAACGACCACCCCCACACCCAGGACGCTGCGGAGGTGCTCCGGGGTTGGCACGCCCCCTGAAGGGTGAAGCAGGGGCCCCGGGCAGGTGGGCGGTAGGGTCGGGGGCATGACTGTTCGCCCGGTACGCCGTAGTTCGCTGGTTGAGGAGGCTGCGGCTGAGCTGCGGCGATCGGTCGGCGGCGGGGAGTGGTCGGCGGCGGGGAGTGGTCGGTGGGGGCGGACCACCTCGCGGGAGGCGGTCCGGGTGCTGACCGCGGATGGGCGGTCGCGGGCGCGGCAGGGGTCGGTGCCGAAGCGCGGTGAGTGATCGGCGGACGGTGTTGGCGGATGCCGCGATCGGGGTGCTCGCGGATGCCGGGGTGCGGGGGCTGACGCACCGGGCGGTGGATGCGGCGGCGGGGCTGCCGGTGGGGACGACCTCGGCCTATCTGCGGACCAGGCAGGCGTTGCTGACGGCGCTGGTGCGGCGCCTGGTGGAGCTGGACCAGGGCGAGCTGCAGGCGGCGGGGGAGCGGGTCTCGATCGGCTCGCCCGCCGAACTCGTCCACGGGATCGCGGAGTTGACCGAGCGGCGGCTCACCGGTGAGGGGCGCCGCCGCTCGCTGGCCCGGTACGCGTGTGCGGTGGAGAGCGTCAGGGACCCGGAGTTGCGGGAGATTCTCGTGCCCCGGGAGAACGCGGGCCGCGCCGCCGTGCGGGTGTTTCTGGCGGACCAGGGCGTGCCCGATCCGGAGGCGCGTACGACCACGCTGCTGGCCTGCGTCGACGGGCTGGTCTTCGACCGCTTGGTGGGCGGGGGCGGGGTGCGGGTGGAGGAGATCGAGGGGCTGGTGGCCGCCGCCCTGAGGACGGGAGCCCCGCGCTGAGGACGGGATCCTAGGCGCCGCGCAGTCGCTGGCCGGCTGACGGAGTCGAGGGGGCTCGACCCCCGGGGAGGGGCGACCGTGGGCCGAGCGCCGATCCGGCGATCCGGCGATCCGTCAAGTCAACGAAGTGTCAAGTCAGTTTATTCACAGAATATTCCGGCCTCCAAATGGAAGACGCCCGGAACATTTACGGTGCTTTGAGGGTCTTCACACGGAGTTCTCAGACTGACAGGCTTGGGCCGCCCTTTCCTACGGAGGAGGTTCCTTGACCCGCATATCCACGCTGGCCGGCGCCGTCACGTGCGCGCTCGCCCTCGTCACCGGCACCGCCGTCGCCGCGTCCGCTGCGCCGATCGACCAGGTGCCGGGCACGGTGGCCGAGGCGAAGGTCGACCCCGTCGCCTGGACCCCGTGCAACCCGGACCCGAGCAAGCCGGACCCAGGTGTCTACGACTGCGCCACTTACCAGGTCCCGCTCGACTACGACGACCCGAACGGTGCGAAGATCGGCATCGCCATGCTGCGGCACCGGGCGAGCGACCCGTCCAAGCGCATCGGCTCGCTGTTCCTCAACCCCGGCGGTCCGGGTGGCAGTGGCTACATGTGGGCGACCACCACCCGTTTCGGCGCCGAGGTGCAGGCGAAGTTCGACCTGGTCGGCTTCGACCCGCGCGGTGTGGCCCGGAGCAACCCGCTCAAGTGCTTCAAGACCCAGGAGGACGCCGACGCGGTCAACAACCGCATGGTCGGTGTCCCGGTCACCAAGGCCGAGATCGACGAGACCCTGGACGCCGATCAGGACTACACGGACGCCTGCAGCAAGAACGCCGGCCCGCTGATCGAGCACATGTCGACCATCAACGTGGTCCGCGACCTCGACCGGATGCGCCGCGCCGTCGGCGACTCCCAGCTGACCTTCGCCGGGTTCTCGTACGGCACGCTCATCGGCGCGACGTACGCCAACATGTACCCGAACAAGGTGCGCGCGATCATCGTCGACGGCAACGTCGACCCCAACCTGCGCCTGCACAACGGCCTGGAGTACGACCGCCAGCGCGCGGGCGGCTTCGAGCTGGCGCTGGCCGAGTTCCTCAAGCGCTGTCAGACCGCCGGCGCCCCGCGCTGCGCCTTCGGCGACGGCGACACCCGTGCCAAGTTCGACGAGCTGCGCGACCACCTGCGCACCAGCCCGGTGACCCTGCCCAGCGGCCAGCAGGTCACGCTGAGCAGCTTCACCAGCGAGGTCGCCGGGGCGCTGTACTCGCAGGCCAAGCTGGCCCCGCTGGCCAAGTCGCTGCAGGCGTCCTACCGGGCGATGAAGCCGGCCCCGGCCGCGCTGCTCGCGCCCAAGGCCACCGCCGCGGACCCGGACGAGGACCTGCTGGCCGTGCCGCTGAAGCACGCGCTGCGCGAGGCCCCCGTGGACTCCGAGTACACCGCCGACGACTCGTACATGGGCGTCAACTGCCAGGACAAGCCGTACCCGTCGAACGACCGCGTCTTCGCCAACGCCGCCAAGGCGTGGGAGAAGGAGTCGCCGACCTTCGGCCGCTACCAGGCGTTCGACGCCCCGGCCTGCGCCAGCTGGCCGGCCCCGGCCCGTGACGCCGAGCGCTTCAAGGGTCCGTGGAACCGGAACACCTCCAACACCGTGATGGTCGTCGGCAACCTGTACGACCCGGCGACGCAGTACAAGTTCGCCGAGCGGATGCAGCAGCAGCTGGGCAACGCGGTGCTGGTCAGCGTCGACTCGATCGAGCACTGCGCGGTCGGCCGCAGCAAGGCCCTGAACGGCCTCGTCACCCGCTACCTGGTGGATGGCACCGCGCCGCAGCCGGGTCAGCTGCTCAAGCCGGACCTGGAGATCTTCCCGGCGGTGTGATGGCCGGTGTGATGACCTGAGAACGGATAGGGATGTGGTGGCCGGCGACGTTGCCGGCCACCACATCCGCGTTTTTGGGGAGAGGAGAGTTCCTTCTCGGAGTTCGCCGACGAATCGGTGGGCACGGAATCGGCGGGAACGGAATCGGTCCCGGTCGCGACGACGACCGGGACCGGGACCAGGAGTAATTCAGGCGAATTCAGGCGGCCTGTTCCGCGGTCGCCTCCAGCAGTCGCCCGTCACGCAGTTCGATCACCCGGTCGGCGAGGCCCATCAGCGTCGGGTCGTGGGTGGCGACCAGGACGGTGACGCCCTCGCTCTCCACCACCGCGCGCAGCAGTTCCATGATGGAGCGGCCGGTCTCGGAGTCCAGCTGGCCGGTGGGCTCGTCCGCGATGATCAGGGCGGGCTCGTTGGCGAGCGCCCGGGCGATGGCCACGCGCTGCTGCTGGCCGCCGGAGAGCTCGCCGGGGCGCTGGTTGGCGTGGTCGGCGAGGCCGACCAGGGCGAGCAGGGTGTGGGCGCGCTCCTCGCGTTCGGCGGGGGAGACCTTGCGCAGCCGCATCGGGACGCCGACGTTCTCGGCGGCGGTGAGCATCGGGATCAGCCCGAAGGACTGGAAGACGAAGCCGATCCGCTCGCGGCGCATGGCCAGCCGGCCGTCCTCGTCGAGGCCGCCGAGGTCGACGCCGTCGAGGGTGATGGTGCCCTCCGTCGGGGCGTCGAGGCCGCCGACGAGGTTGAGCAGGGTGGTCTTGCCCGAGCCGGAGCGGCCCTTGAGCGCGGTGAGTTCACCGCGGCCGATGGCGAAGGAGACGCCGCGCAGGGCGTGTACGGTCCGCTCGCCGGTGCCGAAGCTGCGGCGCAGGTCGGTCACGGTCACCATCGGCGTTCCGGTGGCGTCGTCGGCCTGGTGCTGCGTCATGTGGCGTCCCCCTGTGAAACGTCTCTGACCGGTTCCACGGCCGGGGTGGTGGGGTCGGTTCACGCGTTTCCGTGGAAGTTTCGGAATCGTCGGATTCCGTTTCCGGCGGGGGCGTGGGGGCCGTGGCTTCCGGGTCTGTGTGTAGTGTGCATGGCATATCGGAGGCGACCCCGCGGTGGGACGGCTTCCAATGCAAGGAATTTGCTCATTACTTACTCGATTCGCGCAAGTCCCTTCCGTTCGCGGATCGAATCTGACAGAGTCGTCCGCTATCCGGCGACCGATAGCCGGTGATCTCTGCACTTGATGTGCTCGAAGAGTGTCCAGTGCGGGCCGCATTGTGCCCGAATTGGAATGTGAACGAGCCCGGGACGAAACCGGGGACGTAAGCGGGGGAGGAATCACATGCTCGGCTTCGTCGTGCGCCGACTGCGCGGGCGACTGCCGCTGGCCGGCGCCGTCCTGCTCGCGGTGCTGATCACCACGGCCGTGCTCACGGCGCTCGTGGCGTTCAACGCCAGCGTCGGCGAAGCCGGCCTGCGCCAGGCGCTGCAGGGCCCCGGCCACGCCCGCACCACCGTCGTGGTGACCGGGGAGCACGGGCTCGACGCCCGGGCCAAGGACGAGAAGGCGATCGCCGACTACAGCGGCAAGCTCTTCGACGGCCTGCCGGTCACCACCCGGACGATGCTGCGCAGCCGCTCGTACGCCCTGCCCAGCGCGGCGGTCAACAGCGGAGCAAGCGGCAACGGCGCCGCCGCGAGCGGCACTTCGGGCGAAGCGGGAACGGCCGGCGCCTCCGCGCTCCCCGCCACGGGCCCCGCCGCCCAGCCCGACCTGACCGTCCTCGCCGACCTCGACCGCTCCCGGGTGAACCTGGTCGGCGGAGCCTGGCCCGAGGCCACCACCGCGCCCGTCGCCGGCACGGCCCCGCAGGTCGCCGTCCCGAAGACGATGCTCGAGCGGCTCGGCCTGACCGCCCAGTCCCTGCCCGCCGAGGTCCGCCTCGTCGACCGGCTCGGCGGCGCCGAGCTGGCCGTCCGCGTCACCGGCGTCTACCGGGCCCAGGACCCGGCCGACCCGTACTGGCGGATGGACCCGGTCGGCGGCCGAGAGATCCAGGTCTCCAGCTTCACCACCTACGGCCCGATGATGGTCGACCAGAGCGCCTTCACCGCCGCCGGACTGATCCAGAGCAGCCGGGGCTGGCTGCTCGACGCGAACCTCTCGGGCATCGACCAGTCCACCGCCGAGGCCATCGGCGAGCGCACCCGGGGTCTCGGCGACCAGCTGCGCGCCGACGCCTCCCTCAACGCCACCACCGAACTGCCGGTCATCATGCGGGAGTTGTCCTCCAGCATGATGGTCGCCCGGTCCACCCTGCTGATCGGCGCCCTCCAACTGGCCGTCCTCGCCGCCGCCGCGCTGCTCCTGGTCGTCCACCTGATCGCGACCCGGCAGGAGGCGGAGAACGAACTGCTCGCCGCCCGAGGCGCCTCCGGCGCCCGGCTCGGTGCCTTCACCGCCATCGAGGCCGTGCTGCTCGCCGTCCCCGCGGCCCTCGTGGCACCGCTGCTGACGCCGCTGCTGGTACGGGCCCTCGCCGGGCTCGGCACCGGCCGCCAGCTCGACCTCGACACGGGCCTCAGCTGGACGCTCTGGCCCGTCGCCCTGATCTGCGCCCTCGCCTGCATCGCCCTGGCCACCGTCCCCAGCCTGATGCGCGGGGCCGGAGCCGCCCTGCGCCGCCGCGCGGGCCGCCGCCAGGCCGTCGTCTCCGGCATCGCCCGCAACGGCGGCGACCTCGCCGTCCTCGCCCTGGCCGTGCTCGCCTACCAGCAGCTCAGCCAGTACGGCAGCGGGATGTCCGTCGACTCCTCGGGCGCCCTCGGTGTGGACCTGCTGCTCGTCGCCACCCCGACCCTGGCCCTGTGCGCCGGCACCCTGGTGGTGCTGCGGCTGCTGCCCTTCGCCGCCCGGCTCGGCGCCCGGGTCGCCGCCCGCGGCCGGGGGCTCGGGCCCGCGATGGTCGGCTGGCAGCTCGCCCGCCGCCCCGCCCGCGCCACCGGACCCGTCCTGCTGCTGGTGATGGCCGTCGCCACCGGCGTCCTCGCCATCGGCCAGGGCGCCACCTGGACCACCTCCCAGCGCGACCAGGCCGCCTTCGACACCCTCGGGGGCCTGCGCATCAGCGGCTCGCAGAGTGCCGTGATCGGTCAGGGCGGCCGCTACGGCGCCCTGCCCGGCGGCGACCGGATCGTCCCGGCCGTCCTGGAGGACCAGGCCCTGCCCAGCGGCACCGGCAAGCTGCTCGCCGTGGACACCAAGGCCCTCGCCGAGCGCATCCCCGTCCGCGAGGACCTGCTCGGCGGGCACACCGCCGGCGAGCTCTTCCCCCCGCTCGCCGCGAACGCCCCCACCGGGAACGCCGCCGGAATCCCGTTGCCCGGCAAGCCGCTGCGGATCGATGCCGACCTGACCGTCAACCAGACCGTTCAGACCGACATCAAGCAGCGGACCGTGTTCGGCGCCTCCACCGTCCACCCCGAGATCCGGGTGCTGCTGCGCGACCGCTTCGGCCTCATCCACAAGGTCCCCTTCCCCCAGCTGCCGCTGACCGGGGACGTCCACACCTCGATCGACCTGGGCGCCGCCGTCGACGCCCCCAGGGGCGCCGTCTCCGCGCCGCTGACCCTGGCCGGAATCAGCGTCGCCTTCGGCGACCGGGCCGAGGGCGAGGTCACCGTCCACCGGATCGCCGTCTCCGACAGCGCGGACGGCCCCGCCACCGCCGTGCCCGTCCCGGACGGCTTCGGCTGGAGTGTGAACTCCCCGCCCGTGCGCGTCATGGGCAACGCCAACGGCGGCCCCGCCGCCACGCTCGGCACCGAACCCCTGGGCGCCGACCGACTGTTCACCCTGCGCTACCGCAACTCCAACGGGTTCGCCGGGGAGTCCCTGCGCGCCACCCTCACCCCCGGCGGCCCGGCGGCCCCGGCGGCCATCCCCGGCGTCGCCACCCACGACTACCTGCGCGTCATCGGCGCCAAGGTCGGCGACACCGTCCAGGTGCCGTTCGCCGGAGTCGTCCTGCGGGTCAAGGTCACTGCCGAGATCGACGCCGTGCCTGTCGCGGGCCGCAGCACCCTCGTCGTCGACCTCGCCACCGCCGCCAACCTGCTCGCCGGCCAGGGCCGCGACCTGCCCAACCGCACCGAGTGGTGGCTGCCCGCCGCCGGACCGGGCGACCGGGCCCCGGCCGAGGCCGCCGCCGCCCTGCGCGGCGCCCCCGGCGCCCAGGACCTGCACCTCTACCAGGAGAGCGCCGACGCCCTCCTCGAGGACCCGGTCGGCGCCGCCCCGCAGAGCGCCCTGCTGGTGATCTCCATCGTCACCGCCGTGCTCGCCGCCATCGGCTTCGCCGCCGCCGTGGCCGGCTCGGCCCGCGAACGCTCCCGGGACAACGCCCTGCTGCTCGCCCTCGGCGCGCCGCGCCGCGTGCTCGCCCGGACCGTCGCCGCCGAACAGGCCCTGCTCGTCGGCCTCGGGGGAGTGGTCGGCCTCGCCCTCGGCGCCCTGCTCGTCCACCTGATCGTCCCGTACGTGGTGCTCACCTCCGCCGCCGTCCGGCCCACGCCCCCCGCGCTGGTCGAACTGCCGATCGGACGGGCACTGCTGCTCACGGCCGCGATCGCCGTCGTCCCGCTGCTGTCGGCCTTCCTGATCGGACGCCGCCGTCGAGACGTGGCCGCCCGGCTGCGCCACGTGGAGGAGATGTGACCACCAAGGCCGGCACCACCGTGCCCGAACCCGTTCCCACCCCCGCCACCCCGGCGGCCCGGCCCGCACCCTGGGTCCGCACCCGGCTGCGCGCCACCCCGCTCGCCGCGCTGCTCATGGCGGCCCTCGCCCTGGTCACCGCCTTCCTCGCGGCCGCGTTCCCGCGGCTGTCGGACCGGGGCGCGGACGCCGCCCTGCGCGAGTTCACCCACAACCTGGGCGTCAACGCGACCAGCTTCTCCGCGACGGGAGCCACCCTCTCCGACGACACGGCCGGGCAACTGGACACCGCCCGGGACCGGCTGACCCGCGAGATCGGACGTCAGATTCCGCTCAGTCCGGTCGGCGAGGTGTACGGCACCCGGGTCAAGCGCGACCACGGTCTGTTCAACCGGGGCCTCACCCGCCTCTCCGACAGCACCCCGCCGATGCTCGACCTCCTCTACGTCCACGGCCTGCGCGACAAGGTGACCCTGACCGCCGGGACCTGGCCGGGCGTCACCGCCGGGGGCGCGCCGCTGCCGATCGCCATCAGCGAGAAGGCCGCCGAGGCCATCGGCATCAAGCTCGGCGACGTCCTCGACAACGGCGAGGACGGCGTCGGCCCGGTGCGCACGTCCGTGGTCGGCCTCTACCGCGTCAACGACAGCCAGGACCCCTTCTGGGAGGACCTCGGCTGCCCCTCCCGCGCCTGCCTGGCCGGTGGGCCGGACACCCTGCACTGGAGGACCACCGGCTTCGTCGGCGGCGAGAGCCTGGGCGCCCTGTCCAACTGGGGCTCCGTCGGGCAGAACTTCTGGCGGGTGCCGATCGAGACCGGCGCCCTGCGCGTCGACCAGCTCGACCACACCCGCGACATCGTCAACTCCTTCATCGCCGGGCGCGGCGCCTCCGCCCTGCCCGCCCTGACCAACCGGCCCGAGATGCACGTCAACTCGATGCTGCCGGAGGTGTTCACCCGGGCCACCGTCCGCTACCAGGCCGCCGCCCCGCTGGGCGCGATCGGCCCGGCCGGGGTCGCGGGCGTCGCCGCCGTGGTGCTCTGCCTGGCCGCCGCGCTCACCGCGGACCGGCGCTCCGGCGAGATCAAGCTGCTCCAGGCCCGGGGAGGCTCGCGCACCGGCGTGCTGCTGCGCCTGCTCGGCGAGGGCGCGGTGACGGTCGTGCCGGCCGCGGTGCTCGGCTCCGCGCTCGCGGTGGTGCTCCTCCCCACACCGCGGTGGGGCAACGCGGTGCTGACCGCCCTGGTCGCGACGCTGCTGGCCGTGCTGGCCTTCCCGGTGCGCGCCTCGATGATCATGTCCAAGCCCCGGGCCGCCGCAGGACGGCGACGGCTCGTCGGCGAACTCTGCGTCCTCGCCGCCACCGCGGCCGCCGTGGCCGAGGTCCGCCGCCGCGGCGTGGCCGCCCCCGGCGCCGGCATCGACCCGCTGCTGGTGCTCACCCCGCTGCTGCTCGCCGTCACCGGCGGCATGGTGCTGGCCCGCCTCCAGCCGTTCCTGGTCGGCCGGCTGTCCGCCCTCGCCGGGCGCGGCCGCGGCGTGGTCGGCTTCCTGGGACTCGCCCGCGCCGCCCGGGGCAGCACCGCCGGGCGCCGCCCGTCCGTCCTGCCGCTGCTCGCCCTGCTGATCGCCGTCACCACCACCGGGTTCGGCGCCACCGTGCTCGACACCGTCGACAACTCCCGGATGCGGGCCGCCCGGATCGCCAGCAGCGGCGACTCCTCCGTCGCCATCCCCACCTACGGCACGCTGCCGGAGGAATTCGTCAAGGCCGCCGGCGAACTGCCCGGCGTCCGGGCCGCGACCGGCGCCTGGGTCGAGACCCAGGCCACCTTCATCGGCGGCGACCACGACTCCACCAAGGTCGTCCTCATCGCGGCCGAACCGAAGGCGTACGCCGAGATCGCCCGCACCCTCGGGGTCGGCGAGTTCGACCCGGCGAAGCTGGCCGCGGCCCCCGGCGGCCGGGACACCCCGGTGCCCGCCCTGTTCAGCCGCGACCTGGCCAAGCGGCTGGCCACCGGCCCCGCGCGGGTGCACCTGCCGGGTGGCTCCGACCTGAGGACCACCGCCGCGGGGATCGTCAGCGCCACGCCCGCCCTCGCCCAGCCGGACCAGTCCTTCGTGGTCGTGTCCGCCGACGCCGCCGGGGAGCGGATCGCGGAGTTCAAGAAGATGAACAAGTGGTTCGCCGTCGGCGACATCGACCCCGGCGCCGTCCGATCCCTGCTGCTGGAACGCGGCGTGAACAAGATCTCCGGCTACGTCAAGATGCTCAGCGACGAAGCCGCGGCCGCCGGAAAGGGCGCCTTCGGCCTGCCGCCCGGCTACACCGTGCACAGCAGTCAGGAGGAGGCGGCGGCCCTCGCCGCCGACCCGCTCCAGCGCTCCGCCGGCCGGCTGTTCTGGTACGCGGCCTTCGCGAGCGGCGGATTCGCCCTGCTCGCCGTGCTGCTGACGCTCGTCCGGGCCGCGCCCGAGCGGACGGCGCTGCTGGCCCGGCTGCGCACCATGGGCCTGCGGCCCCGGCAGGGCCTGGCGCTGATCATCACCGAGACGCTGCCGCAGACCTTGACGGCCGCCGTCGGCGGCGGGTTGGTCGCCCTCGCGGCGGTCGGGCTGATCGGATCGGCCATCAACCTGTCGGCGCTGGTCGGCGCCCGGGTGGACGACGAGCTGCTGCCCTCGCCGGCACCCGTGCTGCTGCCCACGGCCGGGCTGGCCCTGGTGGTCTGCCTCGCGGTGGTGCTGGAGACGGCGATCTCCGGGCGGCGCCAGATCGCCACCGAGCTGCGGGCGGGGGAGAGCCCGTGACGCGGCGAACCTCCGTACTCCTCCCGCTCGTTGGGGTGGGCAGGCGGACGGACCTGTGGACAGGCACGCGGACGGACATGTGCAGGACCGAGCAGACCGTACAGACCGTACAGACCGAGCAGACCGTACAGACAGTCGAGACAGGAGACGAGCGGTGACAAGCACCCAGAAGGAGCGGACGGCCGCCGAGGCCCCCAGCCTGCAGGAGCTCCGGCAGCGGGCCCTCGCCGCCGCCTCGCCCAAGGCGTACGGAGAGGGCGCGGCCATCGTCTGCGACCGGCTGGTGCGGATCTTCAGCGCCGAGGGCGTCGAGGTCCAGGCGCTCCAGGGCCTGGAGCTGACCATCGACCAGGGGGACCTCGTCGCCCTGGTCGGCGCCTCCGGCAGCGGCAAGTCCACCCTGCTGACCATCCTCGCCGGGCTCGACGTGCCCACCGCCGGCACCGCGACCGTGGCCGGCTGCGACCTGCTGGAGATGTCCGCCAAGGAGCGGCTGCGCTACCGCCGCGAGGTGGTCGGCTTCATCTGGCAGCAGACCGCCCGCAACCTGCTGCCCTTCCTCACCGCCGCCGAGAACATCGCCCTGCCCATGCAGCTGCGCGGGCGCCGCGGCGGGGCCGGCAGCGCCAACCGGCAGGCCGCACGGGCGGCGGAGCTGATGGAGGCGCTGGAGATCGGCGAGCTCGCCCACCGGCGGCCCGCCGAGATGTCCGGCGGCCAGCAGCAGCGGGTGGCGATCGCGGTCGCGATGGCCAACAACCCGCCGGTGCTGCTCGCCGACGAGCCCACCGGTGAGCTGGACTCCGAGACGGCAGGGGTGATCTTCGAGTCGTTCCGCACCGTCAACCGGGAGCTGGGCGCGACCGTCGTGATCGTCACCCACGACCCGATGGTGGCCGGCGAGGTGCGGCGCACCGTCGCCATCCGGGACGGGCGGACCAGCAGCGAGGTGCTGCGCCGCACAGTGACGGACGAGCACGGCGAGGAGTCGGTCAACGAGCGCGAGTACGTGATGCTCGACCGCACCGGACGGGTGCAGCTGCCGGTCAAGTTCCTGGAGGCACTGGGGATGGAGCACCGGGTCGCCGTGGACCTGGCGGCGGACCACATCGAGGTGCGGTCGGACGACCTGGCGGGGCACTCCTAAGTCCTTCGGTCCTTCAGTCCTGGTCCCCGCCGAGGCGGGGGAGGAGGCCGCTGCCCTCGGCATCCGTGCGGATGTCGGGGGCGCGGTCGTTCCCGCCCCCGCTGGTTCCGGTGGCGGCCCGGGTGAGGCGGGCGAACAGGAGCAGGGCGGTCGCGGCGACGGCGAGGATGCCCAGCGCGGTGAGGACGCGTAGCCAGCTCAAGGTCGGGCCTCCTGGGGACGACGGTGCGGCCGCAGAGGTCTCATCGGCAGTCCGGTCCGCTCGGTCGAGCGGTTCGGGGGCGGTTCTTCCCTCGGGCTGCCGCACGAGCGGTGGCCCGCGCGGGCGCTCGACGTACTCGTGGGGCGCGTCAGACCGCCTCGTGCGCCCCCGTGGCGGCGACGGCCCGTCCGGCCGGTGCGTTCGGTGCGTTCGGTGCGTCAGCCGGGTGGAGCAGGGCCCGGAGGGCGGCCAGGTCCGGCTTGCCCAGGCCCGTCAAGGGGATGCCCGGGAGGAGCAGGAGGGTGTGCGGCGCGTGCCGTGCGCCCCCGCGCTCGACGCTCCAGCGGTGCAGCTGCTCCACCGTCACCCGGGAGTCGGGCGCGACGGCCACGGCGGCGTGCACCCGCTCCAGCCCGTCCGGGTCGGCGGTCGCGAACATCACCGCCTCGCGCACCTCGGGGTGGGAGCGCAGCGGCTCCTCCACATCGCGGGGGAACACATTGTGCCCCTCGACGATGGCCATCGCCTCGCCCCGGCCCACCACCGTCAGATAGCCCGAAGCGTCCAGCGAGCCCAGGTCCCCGGTGCGCAGCCACCCCCGCCGCAGCACCCGCTCCGTCAGCTCCGGATCGCGCCAGTAGCCCGCCATCGCGGTCGGGGTGCGCGCCTCGATCCAGCCGACCGCGCCCGGCGGCAGCGGCGCGCCCTCCTCGTCCACGATCCGCACCTCGACGTCCGGGAAGGCGCGCCCGGCCGTCGACAGCAGCCGCGGGTCCAGGTGCTCGTCCGGGCCGAGCCTGGTCACCGGGCCGCACTCCGTCAGGCTGTACGTCTGGTGCAGCACCCGGCCCAGCCGCCGCGTCGCCTCCGCCAGCCGTCGCGGCGAGGGCAGGCAGCCGGTGTAGCCGATCAGCCGCAGACTGCCCGTGTCCGCCGAGGGCAGCAGCGGGTGGTCCAGCAGCCGGTAGAGCAGGTGCGGCGGCAGGAAGGTGCGCGAGACCCGGAAACGCTCGATCGCCTCCAGCACCGCCTCCGCCTCGAAGCCCTCCTGCATCACCACCGCGCCGCCCGCCGCCAGCGCCAGATCGGCGGTGGTGCCGCCGCCGTGGCAGAGCGGGGTGCAGAGCAGGAACACCGAGCCGCCGGGCAGAGCCGGTCTCGGGGGGCGGCCGAAGCGTCTCATCACGCCCTTCGGCCGCCCGGTCGTGCCGCCGGTGAACCGCACGCCCATCACGTCCCCGGGCACGCAGCGCGGCTCCAGCGGCTCCGCCGAGCAGTCGGCCGCCAGCTCCAGCAGGTCCGCGCCGAGGTCGGTGGGCCCCAGCGCGAACAGGCCCGCGGAGGGCAGGGCCCGGGCGACCGCCTCGGCGGCGAGCCGGCAGGCGCCGGGGTCGAAGACCAGCGCCGCCGTCCCCGCGAACTCCGCCAGCTCCGCCGACTGCCGCGGGGGCGCCAGCGGGTAGGGCATCGCCACCCGGCAGCCCAGCAGGTTCGCGGCCAGGCGCACCAACAGCGCCTCCGGGCGGTTCCCGGAGATCACCGTCACCCCGTCCCCGTGGCCCAGCCCCGTCCGTTCCAGCGCCCGGGCCATCCGGAAGACCGAGTCGAGGCACCTCTGCGCCGTCCACGCCTCCTCGCCGAACCACAGGGCCACCCGGCCCCGGTCCTGCGCCAGGCCGTCCAGCACCAGCTCGATGTACGTGGGCTCCGTGTTCGACATGACCTGACCCAGCCCTCGCTCGATTTTGACGGTGCGTCAGCGTAGCCCACTGGGGCGGATGTGGCTGCCGGTGATGCGGCGGGAAAATGCGCTCGCCGCGCGGCCGGGCTCCCCCTGCGCTCGGGCCCGCGGGGACCGGTGCGAAGGGGGCGGGATGAGCAGGGCGGAAGCCGTACGGGCGGCGAACGCGCTGGGGGCGCGCTGGGCCGGGGAGGCCGTCGACGGGAACGGGGGCACGGTCCTGATGCCCGCCGGCCTCTGGTCGCTGCTCGGGCTGCTCGCCCCCGCCGGGAGCGGGCCGGTGCGGGCCGAGCTCGCCGAGGCCCTCGGCCTGGCGCCCGCGAGCGCCGCCGACCGGGCCCGGGACCTCCTCCGGGAGGCGTGACCTGCGCAACACCCCGTCGGCGGGCGGGCACTGGAAGACTGGGACGGCAAGGATCCGTTCGAAGAGAGGCCAGCGCCCGCATGTCCAGCAGTGCCGCCGTCGACAATCCCTGGTTCCGCCGGTTCAAGCCCTCCGACTCCGCCCCCGCGCGGATCGTGTTCTTCCCGCACGCCGGCGGCTCGGCCAGCTACTACCTGGAGTACGCCAACGCGCTCGCGCCGTACGCCGACGTGCTCGCCGTGCAGTACCCGGCCCGGCAGAACCGGCTCGCCGAGCCCGGCATCTCCTCGGTGCCCGAACTCGCCGACCAGCTCGCCGTGGAGCTGCGGGGCTGGGCCGACCGCCCGATCTACTTCTTCGGCCACAGCATGGGCTCGGCCGTCGCCTTCGAGGTGGCCAGGCGCTTCGCCGACCAGGACATCGCCGTGCCCGACCACCTGTTCGTCTCGGCCGGCCGCGCGCCCTCGCTGCCCCGCGACACCTCCGTGCACCTGCTCGGGGACGACGACCTGCTCAAGGAGATCGCCGGACTCGGCGGCACGGACGAGCGCATCCTCGCCGTCCCCGCGCTGCGCCAGGTGATCCTGCCGTCGCTGCGGGCCGACTACACCGCCATCGAGACGTACTGGTGCGAGCCGGCCGTGACCGTGCCCGTGCCGATCACGGGCCTGGTCGGGGAGACCGACCCGAACGCCACCCTGGAGCAGGTGGGCGCCTGGGCCGGGCACACCACCGGTGGCTTCGACCTGCGGGTCTTCCCGGGCGGGCACTTCTACGTGGCGGACGAGGTGGAGGCCGTGACCGCGCTGATCCTCGGGCACCTCAACCCCTGATCCTCGGGCACCTGAACCGCTGATCCGGGGCCCGCTCTCCCCGCCCCGGTGACGTATCCGGCGGGCTCGACTACTGTGCTGCTCTCAGCCTGACGGACTGTCAACGGAGACCCGTCGGGGGGACATCGGGAGGCCGAGTGCGCCGGATCGCCGTCGTCGGAGCGGGCCAGGCGGGCCTGCAGCTCGCACTCGGACTGGTCGCGGACGGGCACAGCGTCACGCTCGTCGCCGACCGGACCCCGGACCAGGTGCGCGGCGGGCGCGTGCTGTCCACCCAGGCCATGTTCGGCCCGGCGCTGCGGATCGAGGCGGCGGCCGGGCTGGACCTGTGGGCGGACGAGGCGCCGTCCGTGTACGCCGTCCGCTCCGCGCTGTGCGTGCCGCCCGGCGTCAAGGCCCTCGAGTTCACGATGACCCTCGACGAGCCCGCGCAGTCCGTCGACCAGCGGATCAAGCTGGCCCGCTGGCTGGAGCTGCTCGCCGAGCGCGGCGGCGACGTCCGCTTCCGCTCCCTCGACCGCGAGGGCCTGCGCGAACTCGCCCGCCGGCACGAGCTGACGATCGTCGCGGCCGGGCGCGGTGAACTCGCCGAGGTCTTCGAACGGGACCGGCGCCGCTCGCCCTTCGACCGGCCGCAGCGCAACCTCACCTGCCTGTACGCCCACGGCGTCGGCTCGCCGGACCCGGCCACCGAACCCCGCGCCCGGATGCACGCCCTGCCCGGCCTCGGCGAGCTGTACCTGCAACCGGCCCTCACGCTGTCCGGGCCCTGCGCCATCCTGCTCTGGGAGTCCCTGCCGGGCGGGCCGCTCGACGCCTTCGGCGACCATCCCGCGCCCGAGGTCCAGCTCGCCCGGATGCGCAAGCTGATGGCGGAGTACCTGCCCTGGGAGGCGGAACTCTGGGCCGAGGCCGAGCCGACCGACGCGGGCGCCGGGCTCTCCGGCGCCGTCACCCCGGTCGTGCGCCGCCCCGTCGCCGAACTCGGCTCGGGCGTCGACGCGGTGCACGTGCTGGGCATCGGCGACGCGGTGGTCGTCAACGACCCGATCACCGGCCAGGGCGCCAACAGCGCCGCCCGCGCCGCCGACGCCTACCGGCGGGCGATCGCCGAGCACGGCGACGCGCCCTTCACCGCCGACTGGATGTGCCGCACCGCCGAGCGCTTCTGGCAGCAACACGCCCGCCACGGCGTGCGGTTGACGGCCGACCTGCTGACGATGCCCGAGCACCTCCAGGGCGTGTTCGCGGCGGCGGCCGAGTACGACGAGGTGGCACGGCGGCTCGCGAACACCTACGTCGAGCCGAGCGACCACGCGGCCTGGCTGGCGACGCCGGAGCTGACGAGCGCCTACCTGGACTCCGTGCGCGCCTCCGCCGGCTCCTTCGCCCGCTCCTCCGACGGCGGCTGAGCGGCGATCGTGCAGAGGCGCTTGGTGGCCCGGGTCAGCGCCACGTAGAGGTCCCTCTCCCCGCCGGGGCGGGCCGCCGCGATCTCCTCCGGGTCCAGGACGACCACGCCGTCGAACTCCAGGCCGCGCGCCTCGGAGGCCGGCACGACGCGGGCGAGCCGGTCGACGCCCCGGGCCGTCAGCTCGACGGCCCGGGCGTCCGCGCAGACCACGCCCAGCAGTTCGCCCGGGTGCGCGGCGCCCTGGGCGCGGAGCTCGTCGAGGGCGGCGGTGACCAGCTCCTCCACCGGTGCGGTCACGGTGCGGGGGCGCTCGCCGCTGCGCAGTGACCGGGTGGGCCGCTGGTCCGGGGCGATCCGGGCGAGCAGGCCCCGGACGCTCTCCAGGATCTCCTGCGTGGTGCGGTAACTGACGGTCAGGTCGTGCAGCTTGAAGCGCGGCCCGAGGTGCGGGGCCAGCGCCTCCTTCCAGTCGCGCGCCGTCGCGACCGGGCCCGCCTGGGCGAAGTCGCCCACCAGGGTCATCGACCTGGACGGGCAGCGGCGCACGATCATCCGCCACTGCATGGCCGTCAGCTCCTGCGCCTCGTCGACGACGACGTGGCCGTACGTCCGCTCGGGCGGGCCGTCGACCAGGCCCGCCGCCTCGTCCAGCAGCGGGGCGTCCGCCTCGGTCCACGGGGCGCCGGGAGCGCGCAGCAGCCGGGACCGCTCCTGCGCGGTCAGCCGGGGCAGGTGCTCGGCGAGGGCGTCGGCGTCGGTGAGCAGCGCCTCCACCAGGCGGCCGGGTGCGAGCCTCGGCCAGAGCGCCTCGACGGCCCGGTCGAAGCCGGGGTCGTCGAGGAGGTCGGCGCGGACGGCGTCCAGGTCCAGTTCGTGGGCCGGGCCCGGGTCGGCCGCGCCCTCGGTGCGGCGCCGGGCGGCTCCGGTGAACCGGTCGAGGTCGAGGCCCGTCAGCTTCTCGGTGTCGGCGTCGATCTGTTCGAGTATGTCGCCCATGTCGCGCTGCATCGCGTCGGTGACGGCGTCGGCCAGGAGCTCCTTGAACACCTGGCGCGCGGGGTTGTGCCCGGGGACGGCCGTCACGGAGGCCTCGCGCGCGGTGGCGACCTCCTCGGCGGCCAGGTGGACCGTCTCTCTCCCGACCCGCACGGTGAAGTCGCCGGCGGGGGCCTGACGGGTGCGCAGCAGGGCGGCCAGGGCTTCGGCGAGGCCGGTGGCGCCCTTGAGGCGTGCCGTGTCGAAGGGGTCCGTCGCCTCGGCGGGTGCTCCGGCCAGTTCCCGGCAGGTCGTCAGGACGACGTCGTTCTCCCCGAGGGAGGGGAGGACCTGGGAGATGTAGTCGAGGAACCGGGCGTTCGGGCCCACCACCAGGACGCCCTCCTCCGCGGCGCGCGGGAACGCGTACAGGACGTAGGCCGCCCGGTGCAGGGCGACCACCGTCTTTCCGGTGCCGGGCCCGCCCTGCACCACCGTCACCCCGCGGTGGGCGGAGCGGACGACCTCGTCCTGCTCGGCCTGCAGCGTCGCCACGGCGGCCTGCATCCGGCCCGTGCGCCGGGCGGAGAGGGCCTCGGTCAGCGGGCCGTCGCCCAGTACGTCCCCGTCGGCGGGGGCGCTGCCGTCCAGCAGCTCGTCGCTCACGGAGACGACCGTGCGCTCGTCGAGGCCCAGGTGCCGGCGCCGCCGCAGGCCCATCGGGTGGACCGGCGTGGCCTCGTAGAAAGGCCGCGCCGCATTCGCGCGCCAATCCACGAGCAGCGGCAGTTCGTCCTCCTCCGTGTGCAGTCCGATCCGCCCGATGCGCAGGGTCGTTCCGTCCGCCCGGTCGATCCGCCCGAAGACCAGCCCCTTTTCGGCGCCCTCGAACCGGCCGATTTCCCTGGCCAGGCGTTCGGCGGTGATTTCCCTCTCGTACGCCTCACCCGCGCCGCCGGCCGGGGCCCGCAGCAGGTCAGCGCGGTTCACGCGGGCTTCGGAAAGCCGGTCGGTGAGGAGTGCGTAGAGGGAGGACACGTATTCCTGCTCCGCGTCAAGCTCTCGCGTGGCGGGATCAATCGTCTTCGACTTCGGCAAGAGGGGCTCCTTCGATTCAAGTCGATTCGAGTCGATTCGAGCCACACCATACGGTCGAAGTTCCCGGAAAGGTAAGTCTTGACTTACCTCGCGAAACCGTGTCTTTGTGACGGAACGGAGTTTTGTGAATTCCGCGTTCCGTATATCTTTCCCTGCTTTTTCCAATTGCGCGCCTAACCGAGGTCGAACGCGGTGGGGGCGTGCCCCTGCCAGATCGCGCGGGCCGCCTGCTCCGGGTAGCGGGCGGTCCGCGTTTCGGCGTCCAGGACGCGGGTGAGCTGCCCGTTCTCCTCGTGGGCGGGCCAGCCCGGGTCGCCGGTGGTGGCGAAGGAGACCCAGGCGCTGCGGAGTTGGCGGGAGACCTCGACGGCCGCCGCCGGGGGCGGGTCGCCGAGGAACCGGCGGGCGGACGGGGCGTCCAGGGTGCCGAAGGCGAGCGGGATGTCCAGGCCGTGGCAGGCGCCGAGCACCCCGCCGAGGCCTGCGGCGGGCAGGGCCAGTTCGAACAGGTAGGAGCGGCCGCCGGCGGCGGAGTTGGCCTCGGCCAGGTGCAGGGAGGGCATCCGGAACAGCGCGTCGGAGCCGACGGCTTCGAGCAGGGCCTCCCAGCTGGCGTCCGGGTAGGCGGCGCGGTACGCCTCGGTGCCGGCGGGCGGCGGGGCGAGGAGGCGAAGGGCCGTCCGGGCCTCCTCCTCGGTGAAGGTGCCCATGCGCCCGCTGAGGACGGTGAACAGCCGGAACTCGTCGCGGGTGTGGCCGACGAGCAGGTCGGTCCCCTCGGCGGCGCCGCAGGCGAGGGCGGCCCAGGGCATCTCGGGCAGCACCTCGCCGTCGACGACCGGGACGGTGGCGATGCCGGTCTGGGCGAGCCGGCCCCAGCGGTCCAGGTGCTTCGGCAGCTCCGAGTCGAGGGCGGTGACGGCGGAGGCGAGGCGCCACGGGTCGACCTCGGCCAGGGCGGCGGCCGTGGGGGCCGCGCCGACGCGTTCGGCGAGCGCGGCGGCGACCTCGGCGGCCAGGGCGGGAGTGGCGAAGTTGCCGGGTACGGAGTGGGCGACGGCCCGCCGGAACAGGCCCTCGGCCGAGGGCATCACCATCAGCGCGGCCACCGAACCGGCCCCGGCGGACTGCCCGGCGACGGTCACCAGGCCGGGATCGCCGCCGAAGCCGTCGATGTTGCGCCGCACCCAGTGCAGGGCCGCCTCCTGGTCGAGGAAGGCCCGGTTGGCCGGGGCGCCCTCCAGCAGGGCGAAACCCTCGGCGCCCACGCGGTAGTTGACGGTCACCACGACCAGCCCGGCCGAGGCCGGCCCGGGTGAGACCAGCGCGGTCGGGTCGTAGAGCGGGTCGCCCGAGGTGCCCGACAGGTACCCGCCGCCGTGCACCCAGACCAGGACGGGCAGTCCCGCCGCGCCCGGGTCCGGGGTGCAGACGTTGAGGGTCAGCCAGTCGGTGCCGTCGGGGGCGGGCTCGGCCTGCAACGGGCCGGACTGCGGCACGACGGGGCCGAACTCGGCGGCCTCCCGCACCCCGTCCCAGGGCTCCGGCCGGACGGGGGCGGCGAAGCGCAGCGCCCCCACCGGCGGCTGCGCGTACGGGATTCCCCGGAAGACGGCGAGTCCGCGCTCGCGCCGCCCCCGGACGGCTCCCTCAGTGGTGCGGACGACGGGCTGCTCGGGCAGATCGGTCATGGTGACGGTCCCTCCCTCGGGTCTGGCTCCACCGTACGGGCCCTCACGCCGGGGCGGAGGACGGGTGCGTGGGAGGCTGTCCGGGTACCGCGTCCAGTCCGCGACCGGGCCGCCCCGCGACCGGATCAGCCCAGCCAGGAGCCCCGCCATGGACCAGCCCGCCCGCACCAGCCCGTCCGTCCTGGGCCTCGACGCCACCGCCTCCGGGCACCCGGCGGGCATCCTGGAGGCCGCCGAGCACGCCGAACTGCGGGGCATGGACCGGCTGGTGGTCGCCGAGACGGCCTACGACCCGTTCCTTCAGCTCGCCCGCGCCGCCGACCGGACGGAGTCCATCGAGCTGGCCACCGGCATCGCCGTGGCCTTCGCCCGCACCCCGATGACGCTCGCCTACCAGGCGTGGGGGCTGCACGCGGCCTCCGGCGGGCGGGCGGTGATCGGGCTCGGCTCGCAGGTCAAGCCGCACATCGAGAAGCGCTTCGGGATGCCCTGGGACCGCCCCGCCGCCCGGATGGGCGAGTACGTGCACGCGGTGCGGGCGATCTGGCACAGCTGGCAGACGGGTGAACGGCTGCGCTTCCGGGGCGAGTTCTACACCCACACGGTGATGACGCCGGTCTTCTCGCCCGACCCGGTCGAGGCCGGGGTGCCGCGCATCCTGCTCGCCGGGGTCGGCCCGCTGATGACCCGCACCGCCGGGGCCGTGGCGGACGGCTTCCTGGGCCACCCCTTCACCTCCACCGCCTACCTCGCCGAGCAGGTCCTGCCCGGCCTGACCGGGGCCCGGGCGCAGGCCGAGGCGGCGGGGGAGCCGTGGACGGAGCGGCCGTTCGAGATCGTCGGCAACGTGCTCACCGCCACCGGGCGCACCGAGGAGGAGCTGGCCGCCAACCGGGCCGCCGTCCGGGAGCGGCTCGCCTTCTACGCCTCCACCCCCGCCTACCGGCCGGTGCTGGCGCAGCACGGCTGGGAGGCGTTGCAGGAGGAGCTGCACCCCCACTCGGTGCGGGGGCGCTGGGCGGAGATGGCCGCGCTGATCGATGACGAGGTGTTCGACACCTTCGCCGTCAGCGGGACGGTCGAGGAGGCGGCGCGGGAGATCCACCGGCGGTACGCGGGGCTGGTCACCCGGCTCTCCGTCAACCTGCCGGAGGGCGCGGACCCGGAGCTGGGTCTGGACGTCCTGGCGGCGGTGCGGGCGCTCGGCTGATCGTTCGCGGGCTTCGGACGGCGCCATAGGGGCACCGATCGATCGACGGGTGACCAAGAACGGGCACATTCGGGCAACCAGGCCCGGCGGTCGGCCGCGCGGGGCAGGATCGCGGACGCGGCCGGGGCATGACATCCCCCCGGCATGTCATGCTCCGGCCAGCCGCCCCGCCGTCGACCGTGGAGGTCCCCCGCGTGTCCGTGTCCGACGATCGCACCGCAGGCGACGAGGACCTCGCCGCGTCCGACTGGTACCTCGAACGCGACGAACTGGCCGACCTCGACGAGTTCCTGCGCGTCAGCGCCGAACTCACCGGCTTCGACGTCCCCGAACTGCGCGCCACGGGCCTGGCCCGCGAACACCACCGCACCACCCTCGCCCACCCCGTCCGCGACGAGGCCGACCTCGTCCACCTCTGGTACGTCGGCGCCTGGCCCGGCGAGGCCCCCACCTCCGCCCGCGCCCACGACCGGGGCCTCGCCTGGCGCACCTTCCGCGCCGACCCGCCCGGCAGCGCCGCCCCCGGCTTCGGCAGCTGGGCCGAGGCCCCCCGGGCGGGTGAGGGCCGGTGAGCACCCGCTGGGACGTCATCGTGGTCGGCGCGGGCTTCGCCGGCTCCCTCGTCGCCGAACGCCTCGGCGCCCACGGCCACCGCGTCCTCGTCCTCGAAGCCGGCCGCACCGCCCCCGACGCGCCCCGCACCGCGGAGACCCTGCGCGCCAACGGCGGCGGCCCGCCCACCTCCCCGTACCCGCACAACCCCGACGCGCCCTCACCCGACGTCGGCGACCTCACGGGCCTGCCCGAGGGCGGCTACCGCGCCACCGGACACCTGCGCCAGTACGGCCCGCTGCCCTACGCCAGCGGCTACCTGCGCGCCAACGGCGGCACCGGACTGCTCTGGACGGGCCTCACCCCGCGCATGCACCCCGAGGACTTCCGCACCGGCAGCCTCGGGCGCGGCCGCGACTGGCCGATCGGCTACGAGGACCTGGAACCGTACTACCGGGCGGCGGAACGCGAACTCGGTGTCGCCGCCGACGCCGAGGAACAGCGCAGCGCCGTCGGCCTGCCCATCCCCGGCGACTACGCCTTCCCCCTGCGGGCCCTCCCCTCCAGCCACCTCGACCGGCAGCTCGCCCGGGCCCTCGACGGCCGCACCGCCCAGGACCCCGCCATGGCCGAACCCGCCCGCCTCGCCGTCACCGGCACCCCGCAGGCGCGCAACGGGCCCGACGCCGCCCCGGGAGAGCCGGTGTGCGCGGGCAGCGCCAGCTGCGTGCCCGTCTGCCCGACCGGCGCCAAGTACACCCCGCTGCGCACCCAGGCCCGCTGGGCGGCGGGCGTCGAACTGCGCACCGAGGCCGTCGTCAGCCGGGTGCTCGCCGACCCCGCCACCGGGCGCGCCACCGGCGTCGAGTACCTGGAGCGCGGCCGGGCCCGGCTGGCCGCCGCGGACCTGGTCGTCCTCGCCGCGCACGCCGTCGAGAACGCCCGGCTGCTGCTCCTGTCCGGGCTCGCCAACCGCAGCGACCAGGTCGGGCGCAACCTCATGGACCACCCGGCGCTGCTCACCTGGGGGCTGATGCCCCGGCCGGTCGGCCCCTACCGGGGGCCCGGCTCCACCAGCGGCCTGGAGGCGTTCCGCTTCGGTCCGGCCCGGGAGCACCGCGCGCCGTTCAGGATCGAGATCGGGAACTGGGGCTGGTCCTGGGCCGGCGGCGGGGTGGAGACCGAGGCCGCCGCGCTGATCGGCTCCGGCCTGCGGGGGAAGCGGCTTCGTGACGGGCTCGGTGACCGGCTCGGGCGGCAGTTCTCCCTCCAGTTCGAGCTGGAACAGCCCGCCGACCCGGCCAACCGCGTCACCCTCGACCCGCACCGGCGCGACCCGCTGGGCCTGCCCGCCCCGGCCGTCCACTACGACCTCGACGACTACGTGCGCGAGGGCATGGTCTCCGCCCGCGCCGTCTCCGACCAGCTCTTCGCCCTCCTCGGCGCCGAGGACCACACCGCCTACCCCGCCGGCCCCGCCTGGCCCGGCCGCCTCGAACACCGGGGCGTCGCCTACGGCTACCGGGGCGCCGGCCACGCCGGCGGGACCCACGTCATGGGCGGCTCGCCCGGCACCTCGGTGGTCGACCAGTGGCAGCGCTGCTGGGACCACCCCAACCTGTACGCCGTCGGCTGCGGCTCGATGCCCTCCCTCGGCACCTCCAACCCCTCGCTCACCATGGCCGCGCTCGCGCTGCGCAGCGCCGAGCGGATGCGGCGGGACCTGGAGGAGCTGCACCGCCCGGCCGTCCTCACCCCACCCCTCACTTCGGAGTCCTCATGACCGGTCTGCCCCTGCCGCCCGTGCCCGAGCCGTACCACCTGCCCTTCCACTACGGGGCGCTGCACAACATCGGCGTGGACTACCTCGTCGATCCGCAGCGGGCGGCCCGGCTGATGGACAAGCGCCACCCCGGCCTGAGCGTCGCCGAGTTCGACGGCGGGGCGTGCGTGTCGCTCAACTACCAGCTCTACTTCGCCCAGTACCCGAACGGCGGAGGCATCACCCAGGAGCTGGAGATCAACCTGATCGCCCACCCGACCTTCGCGGGCGAGCGGTTCCCGGCCGTCGACTACGGCCAGTACGCCCGGGGTTGGGAGCAGACCAAGCTCCTCGGCATCGCCCGGCTGCACGTGCTGTGCGACAACCCGCTCGCCATCGACGCCGGGCGCCTCCTCTACGCCGAGCCCAAGCACCCCGGCTGGTTCGAGACCACCATGCCCTCGCTCAACGCGGCCGCCGTGCAGGAGCGCTGGTCCGTCTCCTGCCGCCGCGCCGCCCTCGGGTCCGAGGGCCTCCAGCGGTACGAGGAGGAGCTGGTCGCCCTCGACGTCAACCTGACCGGGCTCACCCCCGAGCCGGTCAACAACACGCCCATCACCGGCTACGGCACCGACGAGGAGGGCCGCCTCCTCGCCGGCCCCCTCAACGTCTACCAGCCCTACCGCTACTACGCGTTGGACGACCGCACCGCCGACCGCGTCCACCTCACCCTCGGCAACCCCGCCGAGGAGTCCGCCCGCGACCTCGCCCATCTCATCGCCGACGCGCCCGCCGCCGGCGTCTGGACCTACCAGTCCGCCCCGGTCGCGGCCCACAACCGGGCCTACTACGTGGGGTGATCGTGGTTCACCCGGACAGAGTCTGTGCACGAATACAGGCGGCCACTACCGTCTCGTGAGGGTCGATTCCCCACGAACAGATCGGAGCGGTCGCATGGGACAGCAGGCTGGTGCGGGCCACGCGAAGGCGGCACGTCAGGTCACCATCACCTTCCAGCCGGAGGTGGGAGTGAAGTCGATCCACACCACGGTCGAGAACCTCGTCCGCACGTTGAAGCCGGGAGGATGTTCGGCCTGCGGCCTGGTGGGGATCGATCTGACCCTGCGCGCCGGCGACCCCGAACTCGCGGGCGGGCTCAAGGAAGTCATCCAGCACAACGACGTCATCGGCGTTGACATTCAGGGTTAGTGGTTAGTGGGGAGCAACGGCGCCGTGGGTGTCGCGACCACGTACACCCCCGGTCATCATGACCGCCTCGAACGGCTCCTGCCCCTGGTGGACCACCTCGAGGTGACGCCCGACACCTTCGTCGACGAGAGGTCCGACGGGGGAAGCCTCCGGCTCGACGCCCTGAACGAGTTGAGGGACGTGGCGGGCGACGCCGCCGTCATCGTCCACGGGGTCGGGCTGTCCATCGGCTCCCACGACGGCTGGTCGGAGGGCTACCTCCGGTGCCTCGACCAGCTCATGGACACCGTGGACGTCGCCTGGCACAGCGAGCACCTCGGCTACACGCGGGTGCGCGGGGAGTTCCTCGGCACCATGCTGTCGATGCCCCGCACGGAAGAGGCGCTCGAAGTGGTCGTGGAGCGCGCCGCGGCCCTCCGGGAGCGGTACGCCGTTCCGTTCCTGCTGGAGAACGTGGTCCGGCTGATCCCGGACCACGACAGCGACTTCACGGAGGCGCAGTTCCTCAACGAGCTGACGGCGGCCACCGGGTGCGGACTCCTGCTCGACGTCTACAACCTGGAATGC
This sequence comes from Kitasatospora sp. NPDC051170, assembly GCF_044455705.1. Lineage (NCBI taxonomy): Bacteria > Bacillati > Actinomycetota > Actinomycetes > Kitasatosporales > Streptomycetaceae > Kitasatospora > Kitasatospora sp. NPDC051170. Next base: position 139,190 of record NZ_JBITFA010000008.1, read on the forward strand.
GACCGGGCGAACAACGGCTTCGGGATCGAGGAGTTCCTCGACGAACTCGATCTCACCGCCGTGCGGGAGATCCACGTCGCCGGTGGCGTCGAGCGCGGGGGCTTGATGCTGGACGTGCACTCGCGCCCCGTGAAGGAGTCGACGCTGCACCTGGCGCGGGAGGTGGCGGGCAGGGCGCCCCGGCTGGAGACCGTCACCTACGAACTGCTGGACGAGGCGGTGCCGGTCCTCGGCATGGATCTGATCGCCTCGGAGGTGGTCCGGGTGCGGGACATGATCGAGTCGTCGGTGGCGGTGCGATGAACCTGGCAGGACTGCAGGACGGCCTGCTGACCCTGCTGAAGTCCAGGGAGCAGGAGCCGCGGCACGACCACCCCTACTTCCGTCACCTCGAATCCTCGGGGCGGCTCCCGGTGCTCCGGGAGATCTCGGCGTGGTGGCGGGGCCTCGCGATCGAGGAGACCTGCGTCCTCACCGCGGCCCTGCTGAAGAAGCGCGGGACCTTCGCCGACGAGGCCGCCCGGTTCGCCGACCGCCCGGACGCCACGCCCTACCACCAGCGGCAGGCGGCCGTCTTCCTCGACGCCATGGGCCGCGAGGGTGACCCGCTCCTCGCCGCCGTCGCCACGTTCGAGGCCGCCCTCCTGGCCATCGGCACCGGCGCCGCGACGGCCCCCGTCACCGTCCACTGGCAGCACGCCCCGTACGCGGTGCTGGAGAGCCTGTTGACGGGCACGCCCCTCGACGAGGCGAGGATCCGCGGCGCCCACCGGACGGTGGTGAGCGCCGACCTCCCGGGACTGTTCCGCGTGGAGGCCCTGCCATAGCAGCCGCTCAGGCGGCGGGGCCGTTCGCGCGGCGGTCGCGGAGGGTGCGCAGGACGCGTCGGGTGGCGCGGGTGGCGACCGGGGGGAGGAGGTCGAGGGCGAGGCTGCGGGAGGCGGAGCGCCGGGCGGGCTGGGCGGGGGACTTCACCTCGTAGTTGAGGCGCAGGACGCGGGCGCCGGCGATGGTGTCCTCGTCGACGGTGTAGCCCTCGGCGCGCCAGTCGCGCTCCAGCAGGACCTGACGGGCGGCGGCCGGGTCGCCCCAGGTGCCGTAGAACTTCATCGGGGTCAGCAGCACCGGGTGCAGGCCCCCGGTGAAGACCGCCTCCCAGACGGCGGCGGAGACGCCCGGGGTGTGTTCGGAGCGGTAGTCGTCGAGGGCGATCAGCCCGTCCGGGCGCAGGGCCGCCCGGGCGACGGTGATGTCCCCGGCGACGTGCTCGTACAGGTGGGAGGCGTCGACGTGGACGAAGCGGCAGCTGCCCGCGGGGATGCGGCCGTCGGCCAGGACGGAGGTGGGGGCCTGGACGATCTCGGGCAGGGCGGGGTGGAAGGCCAGGTAGTTGGCCTCGAAGGCGCTGCGGGTGAGGGTGCGCCGGTAGGACATGGCCATCTCGGCGGCGTTCTCGTCGTCGTCCGCGTCGGAGTCGAACAGGTCGCAGACCGTGAGCCGCTCGCCCTCGCGCAGGTGGTCGCCGAGCAGGACGGCGCTGCGGCCCAGGTAGCTGCCCAGTTCGAGCAGGTCGCCGGTGACCCCGGCGGCGCTCTGGGTGGACAGCAGATGGGCGAACGCCTCCCGGTCGAGGCGGAAGAACCAGCCGGGGATGTCGTCGCGCGTCAGCGGCGCCGGCCGGGCGGAGGCGGTTACGGGGGTGGTCACGGCGGCCTCCTGGGTGCGGGCGGGCGCGGCAAGGCAGGGTGCGCCACGGTGGTGCCGTGGGGCTGAGGGTGGATCATCATAGTCACGCCGGGGCCCGGTGGGACCAGATGTGGGGCGGCGGAACTTCCGACGATTTTCCCGCGCTCGGCAGGCCGTTCGACAGGGCGCGCACGGACGGACCAGCGCGTGGACGCGCATCCGAGCGCCGCCCCCTCAGCGGCTCGCGCGCTCCAGCTCCCCGATGGTCTCGCCCAGCCAGGCGCGCTCGGCCGCGCTGGAGGCGCGGGCGACCAGCAGCATGCCCCGGCGGAACGGGTTCGGCTCCCGCTCGGCGGTGACGGGCGCGCCCTCGCCGTCGTAGAAGAAGCTGCTCGGCGCCTCCAGGAAGGCGAGGCGCCGGCGCAGCACGGCGGCCTGGGCGGCCGGGTCCTCGAGGTGGTGGAGGAAGGCGGCGAGGGCGAAGAAGCGGATCTGGTCGGTGATCTCGGCCTGCTCGGGATCGGCCAGGCGCCGCCGGAGCTCCTCCCGGCCCGCCGCCGTCAGTTCCAGGGCGTGGCGTGGCGCGGCCCCGCTGCCGGGCTCGGTGCGCCGTACGAGCAGGCCCGCCTTCTCGAGGCGGGTGATGGCGGGGTAGAGCGCGCCGTCGCTGACGGGCCGGACGTGGCCGGTCAGGCCGGTGATGCGGGACTTCAGCTCGTAGCCGTGCAGCGGCTGCTCGTAGAGGAAGCCGAGGATCGCGAGGGTCAGCACGCCGTCATGGTACCTCTTGCCGATGTGCATCGATTAGATGTATCTCTTTTCGAGGCAAGGTCAGGGCTCGTCGAGGGGGCGGCATGCGAAAGAACACCCGGAACATCCACGGACACCTGCGACGCCTCGGCGCCCTCGCCGGGCCCGTCTACGCCGAACTGCTCTCCGGCGTCCTCGCCTCCGTGCTCACCGCGTTCTGGACGGTCCGCCTCGGCGGAGCCGCCGTCGCCGCCGTCACCCTCGCGGGCACGGTGGAGAACCTGCTGCTCGGCCTCGTCCTGGTCGTCGCCTCCGGTACGGGCGTCAGCCTCGCCCGGGCCCGCGGCGCGGGCGACGGCGCCGCGGCCGCCCGGACGGCCCGCGCCGCCTGGCGGCTCTGCGCCGCCGGCGGCCTCGCCCTCTCCCTGCCGGGCTTCCTGCTGCGCGAGCCGCTGGCCGGAGCCTTCCTCGACGGCCCCGCCGCCGCCCTCGCCGCCGACTACTTCGCCGTCGCCTTCCCGGCCTTCGGCCTGTTCTTCGGCCAGCGCGTCGCCGACGAGCTGTTCAAGGGCGCGGGGGACACCCGCACCCCGATGAGGATGGCGCTGCTCTCCAACGCTCTGCTGCTCCTGCTCGACCCGCTGCTCATCCTCGGCGCCGGCCCCGTCCCCGCCCTCGGCGTCCCCGGCGCCGCGCTGGCCCTGGCCCTCTCCCGGGCCGCGGCCCTCGCCGTCACCCTGCGGCTGCGGCCCCGGGCGACCGCCCCGGGCGCGGGAACCGGCGCGGCGGCCGTCGGGATCCTGCGCGCGGGCCTCCCGTTCGGCCTGGACTTCACCGCACGGATGGCCGTCGGAACCGCCCAACTCGCCCTCACCGCGGGCTTCGGCGTCGCCGCCGTCGCCGGGTACGGGCTCGGCTACCGGCTGCTGCTGGCGGCCACCATGGCCTTCTACGCGCTGCGCCAGGCCGCCGCCATCGAGGCCGCCCGCCTCACCGGCGCGGGCGCCGCCGAGGACCTGCACGACCTGCGCCGGGCCGTCCGCCGGTCGTCGCTGCTGGCGGGTGGCTGTGCGGCCCTGCTCGCCGCCGCCGGGGCCGTACCGCTCACGGCCCTGTTCATCGGGGACCAGGAGGTGGCCGGCCAGTCCGTCCTCTTCCTGCGGACGGCGGCGCCGTACCTGCTCCCGTACGCCCTGGTGGTCGCCCTCGGCGGCCTCTACCAGGGCATGGGCGCGGGCCGCCCGGTGGTGCTCTCCGTCCTGGTCGGCCTGGGCGCCCAGCTCGGCGCCTCGACGGCCCTCTCCGGCCCGTTCGGCGTGGCCGGGGTGTGGGCCGGCCCGGCCGTGGGGGCGGTGGTGCAGCTGGTGGTGCTCGCCCTGGGCCGTGTCTTTCGGCTCACGCCGGGTCAGCGGCGGGGCAGGGCGGATGGGCCCGGCGGGTGTGGCAGGGTGACGGACATGACGACACTGCCGGACGGGCGGGTGGTCCCGCCCGCGCACGCCGCTGAACGGGCCATGCCGGCGGCCTCGGTGAGGCGGGCGGGGCGGATGCGGCGGGTGGGGCCGACGGGAGTTGACCGAAACGCGCGATGGTCTTGGCAAGGGCTTTGCCGTCCTGTCCAATCGTGACTCCACGGAACCTCGGAAGGAGCCACCTTGAAGTCGCGTACGCGTCGTTCGACCTCCGCACCCGTACGTACCACCCCGGGGCGCAGACCGGCCGCCGCGCTCACCGTCGCCGCGCTGGTCACCCCGTTCCTGCTGGTCGGCGCCGGAACCGCCGCCGCCGATCCCGACCCGGCGCGCAGGGGCGCCAAGCTCGCCGCGCGGCTGGTGGAGTCCAGCAGTGCCGAGGACGCCCACGACACCCTCGCCGCCCTCCAGCGCATCGCCGAGCGCAACGGCGGCACCCGGGTGGCGGGCTCCAAGGGCCACGACGAGTCGGCCCGGTACGTCTACGAGCAGGCCCGCCGCGCCGGGCTCAAGGTGTCCAGGCAGGAGTTCACCTACACCTTCTTCGAGGCGCGCGCCGAGCACCTGACGGTCGTCTCCCCGCAGGCCGAGACCGTGCCGGTGATCGCCATGACGTACTCGGTCAGCGGCCCCGACGGCGGCCTGACCGCCGACCTCGGCGTCGCCCCGGTCGGTGCCGCCACCGGCTGCGCGCCCGCCGACTACCCGGCGGGCTCCGTCACCGGCAGGATCGCGCTGATCAAGCGCGGCGGCTGCAGCTTCGCCGTCAAACAGGCTTCCGCGGCGGCCGCCGGCGCCCTCGGCGCGATCATCTACAACAACACCGACGGCGACCTCAACGGGACCCTCGGCGATCCCGCCGCCGGGAAGATCCCGACCGGCGGCATCACCAAGGCCGCGGGCGAGTCCCTGGCCGCGAAGGCCGCCGCCGGGCCCGTGCGCCTCACCCTGGACATCCGTACCTTCATGGAGGCGCGCAAGACCTGGAACGTCATCGCCGAGACCAGGGGCGGCGACGAGAACAACACCGTGATGATCGGCGCCCACCTCGACTCCGTCCCCGCCGGGCCGGGCATCAACGACAACGGCTCCGGCTCGGCCGGCATCCTCGAGGTCGCGCGGAACCTCAACGTGCACCCGGTCAAGAACAAGGTCCGCTTCGCCTGGTGGTCCGCCGAGGAGTTCGGCCTCAAGGGCTCCGAGGCGTACGTCAACTCCCTTGCTGAGGCGGACCGGAAGAAGATCCGGCTCTACCTCAACTTCGACATGATCGCCTCCCCGAACTACGCCCAGTTCGTCTACAACGGCTCCGGCAGCACCGGCGGCGGCGCCGGGCCCGAGGGATCGGCGCAGATCGAGCGCGACATCACCGGCTACCTCGACGGCCTCGGCCTGCCGCACGAGCCCGCCGCCTTCAACGGCCGCTCCGACTACGGGCCGTTCATCGACGCGGGCATCCCGGCGGGCGGCACCGACACCGGCGCCGAGGTCGTCAAGTCGCCCGAGCTGGCGGCCCGTTACGGCGGCACGGCGGGCGCGGCCTTCGACCCGTGCTATCACAAGGCATGCGATGACATCGACAACCTCGACATGGACGCCTACGAGGTCAACATCGCCGTGATCGCCCACGCCGTCGGCACGTACGCCTGGGACCTCTCCTCCCTGAGCAAGCCCGTGCCGGCCCCGGCCCCGCGCGCGGCCGTCACCGCAGGTTCCTCGCACGGGGACCGGCAGAGCGCCTGACCCTCGGGTGGGCCCGCCGTCACGGGGCGGCGGGCCCACCTGCCGAGGGCGCCTGTCGGGGGCATCGGTCGGGGCCACCCCTGACAATTCGCGTTCGGAGGGGTACGGTTCCGCGCGGTGCGCCTCCACCGAGACCCGGTGGGTGCGCGGAACCCGGTCCTGACACCATGGGACCGAGATCACGACACCGTGACACCCTCGGAGGAGTCAGCAACATGAGCACGCACTACGACGTCGTCGTCCTCGGCGCGGGCCCCGGCGGCTACACCGCCGCCGTCCGTTCGGCGCAGCTGGGCCTGAAGACCGCGATCATCGAGGCCAAGTACTGGGGCGGCGTCTGCCTCAACGTCGGCTGCATCCCCTCCAAGGCCCTGCTGCGCAACGCCGAGCTGGCGCACATCTTCACCAAGGAGGCCAAGACCTTCGGCATCAAGGTCGAGGGCACGGTCAGCTTCGACTTCGGCGAGGCGTTCAAGCGCAGCCGCTCGGTCGCGGACGGCCGCGTCAAGGGCGTCCACTACCTGATGAAGAAGAACGGCATCACCGAGTACGACGGCTGGGGCACCTTCGTCGACGACCACACCCTGCAGGTCGCGCTCAGCGGTGGCGGCTTCGACGTCGTCACCTTCGACCACTGCGTCATCGCCGCCGGCGCCACCACCCGCCTGCTGCCCGGCACCAAGCTGAGCGAGCGCGTGGTGACCTACGAGGAGCAGATCCTCACCGAGGAGCTGCCGGAGAGCATCATCATCGCGGGCGCCGGCGCGATCGGCGTCGAGTTCGCGTACGTGCTGCACAACTACGGCGTGAAGGTCACCATCGTCGAGTTCCTCGACCGCGTGGTGCCGCTGGAGGACGTCGAGGTCTCCACCGAGCTGGCCAAGCAGTACCGCAAGCTCGGCATCGAGGTGCTCACCTCCACCCGCGTCGAGTCCATCGACGACAGCGACCCGAACGCCAAGGTGCGCGTCACCGTCACCAAGGACGGGCAGCAGCAGGTGCTGGAGGCCGACAAGGTCCTCCAGGCCATCGGCTTCGCCCCGCGCGTCAACGGCTACGGCCTGGAGAACGCCGGCGTCAAGCTCACCGACCGCGGCGCCATCGCCGTGGACGGCCGCGGCCGCACCAGCAACGAGCACATCTTCGCCATCGGCGACGTCACCGCGAAGCTCATGCTGGCCCACGCCGCCGAGACCATGGCCGTGATCGCCGCCGAGACCATCGGCGGGGTGGAGACCATGGAGGTCGACTTCGCCATGATCCCGCGCGCCACCTACTGCCAGCCGCAGATCGCCTCCTTCGGCTACACCGAGGCCCAGGCGCGCGAGCTGGGCCACGACGTCAAGGTCGCGAAGTTCCCGTTCACCGCCAACGGCAAGGCCCACGGCCTGGGCCACCCGATCGGCTTCGTCAAGGTCATCAGCGACGCCAAGTACGGCGAGCTCCTCGGCGCCCACCTGATCGGCCCCGAGGTCACCGAGCTGCTGCCCGAGCTCACCCTCGCCCAGCAGTGGGACCTCACCGTGCACGAGGTGGCGCGCAACGTGCACGCCCACCCGACCCTCGGCGAGGCCGTCAAGGAGGCCATCCACGGCCTGGCCGGGCACATGATCAACATGTGATCCGCCCCCTTGGGGTGCCACCGCTCCTCCCCGGCGGTCCTGCGGAGATCGCCGCAGCGTGGGATTCTGGGGAGGTGGCACCCCAAGGAGGAGTCTCGTGTCGGACGAAGCGTTGATGGGCGACCAGGTCTACCAGCCGGACGGATCCGAGCAGCAGGACGACATCGGCCCGCTCGAGCCCGAGGACACCCTGGACGACCGCGGCCTCGCCTCGGCCCTCGACGAGGGCTACGCACCTCCCGAGCACCCGCTCGGCGTACGCCGCCACGGGGTCACCGCCGCCGAGCAGCACGAGCGCGAGAGCCTCGACCAGCGCCTCGCCGAGGAACTCCCCGAGGTCTCGGCCCCGGACGGCGACGGCATCGGCGACTGCTACGGCACGGACGGCGAACCCGTCGACCCCGAGGCCGGGGAGGTCCGCACCGGCCGTCTGGTCCTCTCCGCCAACTCCCGCAGCGACCTGATCGCGGAGGACGTCGGCATCTCCGGAGGCGCAGCCTCGGCGGAGGAGGCGGCGATGCACACGACGGACGACCCCGAGGCGCTGATCGACTGAATCGGCGCTGAGCCGATGTTGAGCCGACGCTGAGCCGGCGCTGAGTCGGCGCGTACCGGCTGACACCCGTCCCGCAGAACGGGTGCGGCTGCTGGCGGCCCCGCGAGGGCCGCCAAAATCTTTTTATAAGAGGTTTTCGTTATCGCCTGCCTCCCCGATCGCTCTCCTGTGTGTCGGAAGGCCCGAACCCCCTACGGGGCGTCCGGGCTCGCAACAGGAGAGGAATCCGATGGGACATCGGAGCAAGGAGCTTCGCGGGCGCAGGCGCCGCAAGCTCACCCGTAGGAGCATCCTGGTCGCCGCCGCCGTGACGGCCGCGCTGGTCGCAGGGACGCTCGGACTGCGCACCGCGATGGACCCGGCGGCCGGCGGCGGCGCGCTCGCGGCGGCCGGCAGCTCGATCGACGGCGTCGGGGCGGCCGACGACGGCGGGCCCGGGGAGACCGGGACGGCGGAGGGCGGCACCCGCCCGGCCGCGCCCAAGCGGGACGAGAAGGCGGCCCGGCCCACCTCCATACCCAAGGACCAGCCCGAACGCGGCCTCGTGTACGCCGGGTTGAACCTGCCAACCAACGACCGCTGCGGCAGCATGCTGGAGGTCAGCGGCAGCAGCCAGTGCAGCCACGGCCCGGACGCGCCGCCCAAGGGCGTGGACATCCGCAAGGACGTCTCGCCGGTGGCCGCCGCGTCCACGCAGGCACCGGCGCTCACCCCGCCCGCCGACGCCCGTCCGCCGGCGGCGGCCGACCTGGTGAAGGGCGGCGTGCCCGTCCTCGACGCCACGCAGAAGGCGCTGCTGGACGGCTCCGGAAGCCCTGCCGGTTCAGCGGGCTCCTCGGGTCCGGGCGGCTCCGGGACCGCTCTGGTCTGCGAGGGTGACGGCTCCGGCGGCAACCGGGTCCAGGCCGTGTACGTGCACACCCCGGGCAACGACCGGTTCGCCCAGTACCTCGGCTCGTTCAAGAAGTGGGCCGCCGACGTCGACGTCATCTACAACGCCAGCGCCGCGGAGACCGGCGGCGAGCGCCACGTCCGCTTCGTCACCGAACCCGACTGCAGCGCCTCGGTGTTGAACGTCCAGATCTCCGACAGCGAGATCCAGGACTTCAACGCGAGCAACCGCGCCCTCGCCGCGCAGGGGTTCAACCGCAAGGACCGCAAGTACATGATGTTCACCGACGCCAAGGTGTACTGCGGCATCGGCACCTTCGCCGGCGACGAGCGCCCGGGGCAGGACAACCTCAGCAACTTCGGCCCCTCGTACGGCCGGACCGACTCCGGCTGCTGGGGCGGCTCCACTGCCGCGCACGAACTCGGCCACAACCTGGGCGCGGTGAACAACAGCGCGCCCAACTCCAGCAAGGCGGGCCACTGCACGGACGAGTGGGACGTCATGTGCTACTCGGACGCCCCCTACTACCCGCAGATGCGGACCGTCTGCACGGACCGTGCCCATGACGACCGGCTCGACTGCAACCACGACGACTACTACAACACCGCGCCCCAGCCCGGCAGTTACCTCGCCACGCACTGGAACGTCGCCGACAACCGCTTCCTCATCGCGGGCAAGGGCGGCGGGACGGGGCCGACTCCGACCCCGACCCCGACCCCGACTCCGACGCCCAGCCCGACCGCGACGCCCACCAAGTCCGGCTCCCCCTCGCCGACCCCGGCCGGGACCCCGACCGCTTCGCCGACCCCTTCGCCGACCGCGACCCCCACGCGGGGCGGCTCCGACGCCTCGGTGACGGTCAGTCAGATCACCCAGAACTCCGTGCGGTTGAGCTGGAACGCCACCGCCGGGGCGTCCGGCTACGACGTCCTGCTGAACGGCCGCACGCTCGGCACCGTCCGCTCGACCACCGTCAGCCTCGTCCGGCTCACCCCCGGCACCGCCTACACCGTCGCCGTCGCCGTCCGCGACGCCTCCGGAACGGTCGGAAAGCCGGGCGGCAACGCCGAGTTCCGGACCCTCGCCGACGCCGGGCGCCCGCAGCCCGGCGCCCACTACACCCTGGTCAACGGCCTCACCGGCCAGGCCGCCGACCTGTGGGGCAGCACCCTGAACGACGGCGGCGTGGCCATCGCCTACCAGCGCACCGGTTACGCCAACCAGAAGTGGCAGTTCGAGGACGCCGGCGACGGCGCCCTCCGGATCAAGTCCGTGCGCTCCGGCAAGTGCCTGCAGCTCGGCGGCACGGCGGTGCCCGGGCAGTACGTCGCGCAGCAGCCCTGCACCGGCGCGTCGGCGCAGAGGTTCCGGCTCACCGCCGCGAACGGCGGGTTCACCCTCACCGCCGACGGCAGCGACCTGGTCCTCGGGCTCAGCGACCGCTGGTACTACGGCGGCTGGCTGCTGGAGCTCCAGCAGTCGGAGGGCGGGGCGTTCCAGAACTGGTCGCTGGTGAAGGCCTCGTAACCCCCGGTCCGACTCGGATCCGCGCACCACAGTGCCGGGCGCGGCCGCCTCTCCCCGGCGGCCGCGCCCGGCTTCCCGACGCTCAGAGGAACCCCCCGGTCATGCGAACCCGCCAGCTGCTCACCGCCCTCGCCGTCGCCACGGCGGCCGTCCTGCCCGCCGCCGCACCCGCCGGCGCCCACGGCGACACCGTCCACCTGGAGGTCTCGGGGGCGGACAACGGTCACGTGAGCGCCGTCGCCACCTGGGAGAACGACCACGACCCGGTCACCGAGGGCTTCGCCGGGACGCTCTCCGCGACGGCCGCGGACGGCCGTACGGCCGGGCCCTGGCGCCTGGTCGCCGTCCAGGGCCGGCCCGGGACGTACACCACCCGGGAGCTCCTGCCGGCCGGGCACTGGAAGGTGACCGTCGACTGCGCCTTCCCCTCCCTCGGCCACGGCGAGCGCGAACTGGACGTCGAGGCGGCCGCGATCACCGACCCGGCGTCCTCGGCGTCCTCGGCTACTCCTGCGCCTGCGTCTCCGGTGCCCTCGGTGCCCTCGGCGTCCTCGGTGTCGCCCGCCGTCTCCGCGACGCCCGCTGCCCCTGCGGTGCCCGCCGAGAAGGACGACACCTCCACCTGGGCCGTCGTCGGCACGGCCGCCGCCCTGGTCGTCGCGCTCGGCGTCGTCGGCTTCGTCCTCAGGCGCCGGTCGCGTCGCTGACGTCGCCCCTCGACACCGCGGCGGCGGTCCGGAGTCGTGCTCCGGACCGCCGCCGCTTCGTGCTTTGCGGGATCAGTACTGCGTGGTGATGGTCACGCCGCTGAAGTCGGTCTGCGCGTAGAGGCTGATGTAGCGGTAGCCCGCCGTGGTGTTGGTGACGGTCAGGCTCTGGGTGGTGGTCCCGGAGGTCTGGGAGCCGTTGGTGTGGGCGCTCGGGGTGGCCCAGGAGTCGGGGTTGTAGAGCAGGTAGGCGGTGCCGGTACCGCCGGTGCTGTTGATCTTGAGGGTGGTGCTGCCGGCGGGCAGGTAGATGTAGTAGTAGTCCAGGTTGCCGACGGTCGCGGACTGTCCGGTGCGGGAGCAGTTCTTGTCCAGGGCGCGGGTGTCGAGGGCGGCGCAGCCGTTGAGGGCGCCGACGGTGACGGACTGGGTGATGCTGTTGGTCTTGCCGTTGGCGTCGGTCACGGTGAGGCTGACCTCGTAGCTCCCGGCGCTGGTGTAGGCGTGCGAGGGGCTCTGGTCGGTGGAGGTGGCGCCGTCGCCGAACTTCCAGGCCCAGGAGGCGATCCGGCCGCCGCCGGTCACGGTGGAGCGGTCGGTGAACTGGGCGGTCAGGCCGGTGGGGGCGGCGGTGAAGGCGGCGGTGGGGGCGCTGCCGACCGTGCAGGCGCCGGCGGCGCAGGCGTCCAGCCAGGTGGTGAACTCGCTGTCGTACGCGGTGCCGATGGAGTTGTAGACCGCGTAGCCGCCGGTGTAGTCGCCGGTGCGGAAGTGGCCGAGCATGGTGCGGATGACGTCCGGGTGCTTCTCGACCATGAACCGGACGGCCAGGTAGCCCCACGGGTAGGTGCGGGTGGTGTCGCTGTTGTCGTAGGTGTTCTGGAACAGCGTGCTGAGCGCGTAGGTGTGCTTGGGCGCCTCGGCGACCGCGCCGGTGTCGGTGATGCCCCGGTAGCTGTACGAGACGTACTCGGCGACGCCCTCGATCCACCAGACGTCCGGCACCGAGACCTGCTCGCCGAACTTGCCCTTCATGTCGTAGCGGGCGTCCAGCGCGTGGGTGTACTCGTGGTTGAGGTTCCAGACGCCCGCGGTGAAGCCGTCGTCACCGTTCTGGTAGGTGATCGAGATCGGCAGGTTGTTGGGGTCGCTCGGGTCGCCGATCAGGGTCATGCCGCCGTTGTTGGTGCTGATGTCGTAGATGCCGCCCGCGTACGTCCGGTAGTCCTGCGGGGAGGCGAACACCACCATCTGCAGCGCGTTCTCGTACTGCCCGGGGATCGGGCCGTTGTCGCCGACCAGGTTGTGGAAGAACGGGTCCTGGTTCTGCAGGCTGGCGCAGACGGCGGCGAGGTCGGCGGCGGTCAGGCTCTGCGCGAGGATGCTGTGGGTGGAGTCGCAGGTGTGGTTGATCGGCAGCGCGGCGGCCTTGAGCCTCGCCGGCAGGTCGCAGACGCCGTAGTACGAACAGTTCGCCTTGTCGTAGAACTCGGCCATGCCGGCGACGCCGACCCACAGCGAGGCGGTCGGGCCGGTGATCGAGGAGACGTCCAGCAGGCCCTTGATCAGCGGCTTGACGGTGGCCACCAGCGCCGGGTGCTCGATGTAACGGGACGTCTCCAGACCGGCGTTGGAGACGAGGAAGGAGTTGGTGCCGCCGAGCATGCCCTTGTGGTTCAGGGCGAAGGAGTCGAGCGTGGTGATGATGCTCGGGTCGGCGGTGACGGCCGCGACGTAGTCGTCGTTCTGGTGGCCGCGGAAGATCGGGGTGTACACGTTGTTCGCGAAGTTCACCATGTACCAGGACGCGTCCCAGGAGGACGAGTACGCGTTGAGCACCTTCTTGTAGGTGTTCAGGTAGCGGGCCTGGAGGTTCGCGCTGTCGCTGAGGATCATCGCCTGCCCGGCGACCTGCCCGTTGCCGTCCGTGACGTCCAGGAAGTGCGGGCTCGCCACGAAGGCGTCGAGCCCGCCCTGCACGGCGGAGGTGAGCGAGGAGTCGTACGTGCCGACGTCGGCCGGGTGGTAGTACTGCACGAAGTACCCGGCCTGCAGGAAGTAGACCAGCTGGAAGACGCCGGTCGAGTTGTCGCCCGGGTACGAGGCGGCGGCGCTGCGCAGCCCGTTCGCCACGTCCGTCATCTGGCTCTGCTTGAACACCCCGTTGGCGTCGCCGCCGGTGAGGTGGAACAGCGAGCTGATGCAGTCGGTGGTCGAGCCCTGGACGAACGAGACCAGGCTCGAACCGCTGCGACTCGAGAAGTCGCCCGGGGTGCAGGAGGCCGCGGTGAGGGCCTTCGCGAGCTGGGGCGTCTGCGCCTGCGGGGCGGCGGACTGCGGCGAGCGCGGCGGCAGCAGCGCGGGGGCGAGCCGCCCCGCCTGGGTCTGCGCGGCGGTGCCGGAGCCGAAGGCGCTGCCGGTGGGGGCTGTGCCGGTGGGGGCGCTGGCGCTGTGCTGCGCGCTCAGGCTCACGAGCGGGCCGGCCGTCGCCGTGGGGGAGGCGAAGCTCGGTGCCGCGGTGAACCCGACGACGGCGGTGCTCGCTGCGGCGAGCACGGCCATCACCCGGGACAGCCTGGATATGTGACGCATCGTCACTCCTAGGTGGGGGGTGGAGGACGAGCCCCCGAGGCGTGGGGGGAACGGAGGGCTCGTCTGGCACGGTGTCATGTACCGACCGCCCTTATCAATGAGGTGTGACATAGCATTCCGCCCCATGCGGCCATAGCATCAACCCCCGTACCGGGCTTGCGGTGCGGGGGTCGACGGGTGTGACTGCGAGAGCGGTTAGAGCGTTCCGGCCCAGGCGCGGTTGCCGAGGAGGGTTTTGACGTCGGAGGCGAGGCCGTTGTCGGGGTTCACCAGGTAGCCGAGCTCGTAGAGGGTGTCCTTGTCCCAGTTGGTGGTCAGCAGGCGGACCGGGACGTCGCCGGGGTGGGCCTGGAGGGCGAGCTTCAGTTCGGCCACCGTCTCCGGGGTGATGCGGGCGGCGGGGACGGTGATCTGGACGGGCGGCTTGGTGCCGAGTTCGGCGGAGGACATGTCCAGGGTGGTGATCTCCTGGCCGAAGATGCTGAGCGAGCCGTCGCGCTCGTTGAGGCGGCCGCGCGCCGAGATGACGTTGTCCTCGATCATCTGCGCGGACATCAGGTTGTAGGTGGCGGGGAAGAACAGCACCTCGACCGAGGCGTCGCGGTCGGTGAGGGTGATGATCGCCCAGGCGTTGCCGGCCTTGTTGATGCGCCGGTCCACGTTGGTGACCAGGCCCGCCAGGCGGACCTCGCCCTCGGTGCGGCCCGAGCCGAGGAGTTCGGCGATGGAGCTGTCCCGGTTGCGGGAGAGGATGTGCTCGGCGCCGTCCAGCGGGTGGCTGGAGACGTACAGGCCGAGCATCTCCCGTTCCAGGCTGAGGAGTTGCTTGCGCGGCCACTCGCGGTCGGTCAGCTCGAAGTCCAGGCCGATGGTCGGGGTGTCGGAGCCGCCGTCGAGGCTGCCGAACAGGTCGTCCTGGCCGATCGCCTGCTGCTTCTTGACGCCCGTCACGGCGTCGATGGCGCTCTCGTGGACGGTGCTGAGGGAGAGCCGGGTGTGGTTGAGGGAGTCGAAGGCGCCGGCCTTCACCAGGGAGTCGACGGTGCGCTTGTTGCAGACCACCAGCTCGACCTTGTCGAGGAAGTCCGGGAAGGAGGAGAACTTCCCCTTCTCCGCACGGGTCTTGATCATCGACTCGATCACCGGCACGCCGACGTTGCGCACGGCCTTGAGGCCGAAGCGGACGTCGCTGCCGACGGCGGTGAAGTCGACGACGGACTCGTTGACGTCCGGCGAGAGGATCTTGATGCCCATCGCCCGGCACTCGGCCAGGTAGACGGCCATCTTGTCCTTGTCGTCGGCCACGGAGGTGAGCAGGGCGGCCATGTACTCGGCGGGGTAGTTCGCCTTCAGGTAGGCCGTCTGGTACGAGACCAGGCCGTACGCGGCGGAGTGCGACTTGTTGAACGCGTAGCCGGCGAAGGGGACCAGGACGTCCCACACCGCCTGGATGGCCTCGTCGGAGTAGCCGCGCTCCTTGCACCCGGCGTGGAAGGGGACGAACTCCTTCTCCAGCACCTCCTTCTTCTTCTTGCCCATCGCGCGGCGGAGGAGGTCGGCCTGTCCGAGGCTGTAGCCGGCCAGCACCTGGGCGGCTCGCTGCACCTGCTCCTGGTAGACGATGAGGCCGTAGGTGGGGCCGAGGACGTCCTTGAGCGGCTCCTCCAGCTCCGGGTGGATCGGGATGATCTCCTGCTGGGCGTTCTTGCGCAGCGCGTAGTTGGTGTGGGAGTTCATGCCCATCGGGCCGGGCCGGTACAGCGCCGAGACGGCGGAGATGTCGGCGAACTCGGTGGGCTTCATCAGCCGCAGCAGGGCGCGCATGGGGCCACCGTCGAGCTGGAACACGCCCAGGGTGTCGCCGCGGGCGAGCAGCTGGTAGGTGGTCGGGTCGTCGATCGGGACCTTCTCGATGTCCACGTCGACGCCCCGGTTGGCCTTCACGATCTTGAGGCAGTGATCGATGATGCCCAGGTTCCGCAGACCCAGGAAGTCCATCTTGATCAGGCCCATGGATTCGCAGGACGGGTAGTCGAATCCGGTGATGATCGTGCCGTCCTTGTCCCGCTTGTGCAGCGGGATCAGTTCCAGCAGCGGGGTGGAGGAGAGGATGACCGCGGCGGCGTGCACACCGGTGCCGCGGATCAGGCCCTCGATGCCCAGCCCGGTGTCGATGATCTTCTTGACGTCCGGCTCGTTCTCGTACAGCGCCCGGATCTCGGTGCCCTCGTTGTAGCGGGGGTGCTTCTCGTTGAACAGGTCGGCCAGCGGCACGCCCTTGCCCATGACGTCCGGGGGCATCGCCTTGGTGATCCGGTCGCCCATCGAGAAGGGGTAGCCGAGGATGCGGTTGGCGTCCTTCACGGCCGCCTTGGCCTTGATGGTGCCGAAGGTGTTCACCTGGGCCGTGTACGCGGCGCCGTACTTCTCGGTGACGTAGCGCACCATCTGGTCGCGCTGGCGGTCGTCGAAGTCGATGTCGACGTCCGGGGGGTTGATGCGCTCGGGGTTCAGGAAGCGCTCGAAGAGCAGGTCGTGCTCCAGCGGGTCCAGCTGCGTGATGCCGGTGAGATAGGACACCATCGAGCCCGCCGCCGAACCACGGCCCGGGCCGACGGGGATGCCGTTGTCGCGCCCGTACTGGCAGATGTCGGCGACCACGAGGAAGTACGCGTCGAACCCCATCGGGGTGATGACGCCCATCTCCAGCTCGACGCGCTCCAGCACCTCCTGGCTGGGGCTGTCGCCGTAGCGGTGCTTGAGGCCGATCTCGATCTTCTTGCGCAGGAACGACGCCTGGGTCTCGCCCTCCGGCACGTCGAACTGCGGCATCCGGTCGACGTAGGTGAACACCTCGTCGTACGACTCGACGCGCTCGGCGATCGCCAGCGTGTTGTCGCACGCCTCCGGCAGCTCGCGGAAGAGCTCGCGCATCTCCTCGGCGGTCTTCACGTAGTAGCCGGTGCCCTGGAACTTGAACCGGTTCGGGTCGTCCTTGTTCTTGCCCACGCCCACGCAGAGCAGGCTGTCGTGGGCGTCCGCCTGGTCGGCGGTCACGTAGTGCGAGTCGTTGGTGGCCAGCAGGGGGATGTTCAGCTGCTTCGCCAGGCGCAGCAGGTCCTCGCGGACGTCCTGCTCGATGGACAGGCCGTGGTCCATCAGCTCCAGGAAGTAGTTCTCCTTGCCGAAGATGTCCTGGTACGCGCCGGCCGCCTTCACCGCCTCGTCGTACTGGCCCAGCCGCAGCCGGGTCTGCACCTCGCCCGAGGGGCAGCCCGTGGTGGCGATGATCCCGGTCGCGTTCGCGGCGATCAGCTCGCGGTCCATGCGGGGCTTCATGTAGTAGCCCTCCATCGACGCCAGCGAGGAGAGCTTGAACAGGTTCCGCAGACCGGTCGCGTTCTGCGCCCACATCGTCATGTGGGTGTAGCGGCCGCCACCGGAGACGTCCTTGCCGCCCTCACCGTCACTGCTCGCCGGACGCTGACCGCCCGGCGACCAGAACACCTGCTTCTTGTGGAACCGCGACCCCGGCGCCACGTACGCCTCGATGCCGATGATCGGCTTCACCCCGGTCTTCGCCGCCGAGTGGAAGAACTCGTACGCGCCGAACATGTTCCCGTGGTCGCTCATCGCGATGGCGGGCATGCCCTGTCTCTCCGCCTCGGCGAACAGCTTGCCGTTCTTCGCCGCCCCGTCGAGCATCGAGTACTCGGTGTGGACGTGCAGATGCGCGAAGCTGTCGGACGACACGGCGCTTGGCTCCTCGGAGATGGCGGGCGGGACTCGGGCGGGAAGTCGTCCACGCTAGCGGACGGGGGAGCGCGACGCGCCGGGCGGGGCCCGGTATGGGCCGGTTTGACGGGAGCCTGACGTACCCCGCTCCGGGGATCCGCCGGGCGGACTCGCCTCACACCCCCGCGTGGATGTACGCCGCCCAGACGTAGGGGCGGTCGGGGGCCTCGTCCCGCAGGCGCCGCACCGTGTGGTGGAGCGCACGGGCCGGCGGCAGGCCGTCGGCGAGCAGCCGGTCGTAGAAGCCGCGCAGGAAGGATTCGAGCCGGGTGCTCTCGATCTCCCACAGGGTGCCCACGGCCTCCGGGTACCCGGCCAGCAGGAACGCGCTGGAGATGTGCACCGCCTCGTCCGCGAGCCGCTGCGAGGCCCGCGCCGTGCCGCAGGCGGTGAGCACCGCGAGCCGGGCCGAGTCCGGGCGGATCCGGCAGATGTCCACCACCGACAGGGTCTCCCCGCTCGGCAGCTGGATCCAGCTGCCGGCGGGCTGCTCCGGCGAGCTGTGCGCGTGGCAGCCGAACTGCACCCACTGCGAGCCGCGCAGCTCGTCGAGGACGGCCTCGCGGGTGGCGCGGCTCCCGATCAGCACCCTGGGCGAGGCCAGCCGGCCCTCCGCGAACCGGGCGGCGGCCACCGCTCCGGGCAGCACGGCGTCGGACTCGGACACCACCAGGGCGCGCTGCGCGGCGGTGTCGGGCCTGCGCCCGGCGGCGCGGGCGTGGGCGAGGGTCTGGAAGCCCGGCACGTACGAGGAGACGACGCGGTCGAGGGCGCTGCCGCACCGCCCCCGGGCGCAGTCGGGGCGGCGGCACTGGGCCGCGTGCAGGGGGAGGGCGTTGAACGGGCCGGTGGGCACCCACCAGAGGCGGGGAAGGTGGCCGGGGGCGTGGTGGCCCGGGTCGGCGAAGGGGCCGCCCAGGTGGGTCAGGACGGGCTCCACCAGGGCGTGCCAGGTCCAGGAGAGCACCTCGTCGACCGTGTTCCGGGCCGCCTTCAGCTCGGCGGGTGGCGGGCGGCGGCCGCCGCGGGCGTAGATCGCCCCGATGGCCTCGGCGAGCCGCCCGGCGGCGTCGGTCACCTCTTCCGCCCTCACATCGAGGCGGAGGGCCGACACCTCCTGCGGGGTCACGAGGAAGGCGAGGACGTGATAGCTCCGGACGTGGTTGAGGACGACGATCGGGCCCTCGGCGGCCAGCTCGCGCAGGCGGGCGGGTGGCAGGGGGCCGAGGAAGTCCGCGAAGCCCGGCTGCGCCCGGATCTCCTCGATGACCTGGTCCAGCTCGGTGGAGGCCTGCCAGCCGGCGAGGCGTTCCCGGTCGGAGACGGCGCGGCCGGAGTCGGCGCGGTCGGGGGCCGTGCGGTCGGGGGCGGTGCGGTCGGAGTCGGCGCGGTCGGGGGCGGCGCGGTCGGGGGCGTCCAGGCGGTCGGTCAGTGCCCGGAAGCGGTCGGCGAGCGGCGGGTGCAGGCGGGTGAGGTCGCCGAGGTCCACGCGTGATTCGAGCCGGCGGGCCAGCAGCAGGCCGCGGCCGCGTTCGTGCAGGGCCACCGTCGCCTCGATCAGGGGCCCGGAGACGGCGCGGGTCCGGCCGGCGGCCGGCTGCTCGTGCATCAGGTGCGTCGCGATCAGGGCGGCGAGATGCCGGACATCGCCGTCGAAGGTGAGCAGGCCGTGTTCGGCGGCCTGCTGCGGGCTGCCGCGGTCGGTGATCCGCTCCAGCAGGTCCACGGTCTCGGCGCCGAGGGAGAGCGCGAGGTCGACCCCGGACGGCGCGGTGTGGAGCGCGCGGACGGCGGCGGCGATCCCGCTGTGCGCGCGCATGAGGAGGGGGGCGTCCGGGGTGCGCAGCATCGCGATCTGGGCCTCCAGCGGGTCCTTCGAGACGAGGAGGTCCGCGTAGCGGGCCATGAGCCCGTTCGCAGCCCCGCCCGCAGCCTTGTTCGCAGCCCCGGGCGCCGCCCCGGTGGCCGGCTGCGGTGGCGCGAAGCGGCTGAGGTCGACGGTCTCGCCCGAGCGGCGGCGGAGCATCGCCGTCACGATGCGCATGGTGGTCGCCATGCTCGGGTCCAGTTCGGGCATCAGCTCGTCGAGCAGCGCCTCCACCTCGTCCACCACGTCCGGGGCGTTCTGCTGCTGCTTGAGCCACCGCTGGAGCAGCTCCCTGATGAGCATCGTCCCGGCGAAGACGCGGTGTTCGCCCTGCCCGGCCTCCCGGAAGGCGCGGCGGCAGCGTTCCAGCAGCTCGTCGGGGGCTGCCGGATTGGGCCCGCCGCCGGGGCCCACGATGTCCAGGAGGTTGTGCAGGTTCTCGATCCGGAGCCGGTACTCGCGGGGGTCCGCCCCGGCCGCGGCGGCGGCTCGCTCGGCGAGCTCCAGCAGCCCCGGCACAGCGCTCCTGGCCCGCTCCAGCTGGTCCGGGTCATGGGTGTACATGTAGGAGCTGAGCCGCGTCATGACTGCGGCCGTGGCGTTGCGCAGGGCGAGATGCGGTCCGGCCGGGGAGTCGTCGTCCTCGGTGGCGGGTGCGGCCTCCCTGATGGCCGCGGCCTCGATGACCGCGGCCCGGTCGCTGGTCCGCAGGGTCTGGAGGGTGAGCAGGTCGGCCAGGACCGCGGAGACCTTCGCGGAGGGGCCGTCCGGATGCTCACGGGTCCGCCGCAGCAGTTCGGTCGCGGCCGCGAGGGTGTCCGGGTCCAGGGCCCGCAGATCGCCGGTGCGCAGGACGGCGCTGAGCACCTCGCCGCCGGCCCGCCGCAACCCGTCGTCCTCGCCGAACCGTTCGAGGACGGTGCGCAGGTCCCGGAGGGTCGCCGGCACGCTCGACTCCTCTCCCGGGTCCGGGTCGCCCAGGCCCTGAAGGGCCCGGAGGCCGGTCAGGTCCCCGCCCAGCAGATCGAGCATCGTGGCCGCCGCGTCACCGAGGTAGCCGGCCAGGGCGCGGACCGTACCGTTCCCGAGGCGGGTCAGCGCGTCCTCCGTCTCCGCCGACCAGGAGCGGCCCGCGAGCGCGGTCAGGGCGGCGACCCTGGCCTCCAGCGGGTGTCCGGCCCGCAGCGCGTCCGCCGGGGTGGAGCCGGCGGGCGCCTCGGCCAGCACGCGGGTGGTCGTCTCGGCGGCCAGTTCCGCCAGTTCGGCCGCCAGGTGGGGCGAGTCCGCGGCCATGGTCTCGGCCCAGTCGCCGGCGAGCGTGGCGAGGATCGTGCCGTACAGGACGCGGGCCGGGTGGTCCGCCGGCAGGGCCTCCCAGGCCGGGCGGTAGCGGGCGAGGCGCTGCCGGGGGAGGTCCTCAGGGCCCTTCGCGTCGATCGTGCAGTCCAGGAAGGCGAGCGCGGCCCGCACCTCGGCGGGCAGGTCGGGCAGGCCGCGCTCCCGGGCCAACTGCCCGGCGTGGGAGAGGATCCGGTCTGCCACTTCGGCCACCGGCCCGGCCTGCTGCCCGCCTTCGGTGACCAGGTGGAGGAGTTCCGACACCGCCGTGTCGAGCTGGTCCGAGACATCGGGTGGGCCCGGGTCCCGGCCCAGCCGGGTCATCGCGTCGCGCAGCCCGGCCCGCAGCAGGCTGCGCCGGGGGTCCTCCGGGGGAAGGGCCGCGAGCGCCGCGCGCAGGCGCTCGGCCGCGCAGGCCAGGACGGGCAGGTCGCGCTCCTCCACGGCGGCCTCGTGGAGCAGCAGGCCGGCGGCGGCGTCCAGGACCCCCGGGTCGCCCCCGACCTCGGCCGTCAGCGCCCGCAACCGCTCGACCTGCCCGAGGGTTTCGGGCAGCGGCAGGATGTCCCAGCCCGCGAGCCGTTCCTCCAGCTCGTCGAGGCCCGGCCTGCCGAGCAGCACGGCGGCCCGGGCGACCACGTCGAGCAGCAGCGGCCGGAGCGCCCCCTGCCGGGGATGCCCGGCCGGGACGACGGCGCAGGCCCTGGCCGCGAACTGTGCCGCGGTGGCGAGCGATGCGGGTTCGGCGAGCTCCTCGAAGCGGCCCTGGAACAGTGCGACCAGTGCCGTCGACAGGTCGCCGAAGCCCTCGTGGTCCTCCGGCGTCACCGCGTGGGCGTCGAGCAGCCAGGCGGCGCCCTGGTCGTAGCGGTGCGCGGCCCCGGCCGCAGAGCCGTCCCGCACCGCGCGGGTGGCCAGTGCCGTGCAGGCGGCGCTCATCAGGCAGGCGAAGCCCGACAGCAGGGCCAGGTCGTCGACCTCCGCCTCCTCGGCGCCCGGCGGCAGGGCGGGCAGCACGGACGGGTCGGGCAGGCGCGGGCGCAGGACGTTGCGCAGGGCGAGGGCCAGCACCACGTCCCGGTCGGCGGCCGGATTGCGCGTGCCGGCGGCCGCCCGGTACCAGTACGCCCAGCAGACCAGCAGCAGCGGCCCGTACGGAACCACGGTGTTCGGGGCGGGCGCGGCCTCCACCAGCAGGCGGAGCACGTCCAGTTCGGCGTCTTCCGCCAGCAACGGTCCTGCGTCCCTGGTACGTTCGGCCTCGGCGAGCCGGGCGGCCAGGCGGTCGGCCAACTCCTCGACAGACATGCCGCCCAGCATATTCTGATGATCACTCAGGGTTGAGGCCTTGGCGGGAGGGGCGGCAGTGAGCGGACCGGGACGCCGGCAGCGGCAGGAGTACCAGGAGGCGGTCGCGTACGCGTGCGCCGAGTTCGCCGACCTCGAAGCCGAGGTCGGCGCAGGCTGGGCCCCGGCGATCGAGACCGTACGGGCCGGCGAGCCGGGGAGCGCCCAGTGGTACGAGGCCGTCCGGCACCTGCACCGGCTCGCCGAGGAG
Organism: Kitasatospora sp. NPDC051170; assembly: GCF_044455705.1. Lineage (NCBI taxonomy): Bacteria > Bacillati > Actinomycetota > Actinomycetes > Kitasatosporales > Streptomycetaceae > Kitasatospora > Kitasatospora sp. NPDC051170. The sequence continues at coordinate 161,295 of NZ_JBITFA010000008.1, forward strand.
GCGGGGATTCCCGGCGGCCTCGGCCTCACCGGCGTCATGGGAGCGCACGACTGGCTCCAGGCCCCGCCCCCGGTGACCGGCTGGGTCTGCCCCAACGGCGCCTGCGAGCGCGTCCAGCGGGCCGAGCGCGGGCAGCTCGGACAGAACGGTCAGGCCGGCCAGACCGCGCCGGAGTGCCGGCTCCTGGCCCGGCCCATGCGCCACGTGGCGGGCTGAGGCCGTGGAACTGCTCCTGGCGCTCCAGAGCCGGATACCCGACCGGTGGTTCCTCCGACGCCTCCTCCCCTCCGCGCTGTTCGTCGCCCTGGCGGTCGTGGCCGGAGGACTGGGGCAGGCCCACGGGGGCGACCTGCGGCTGGCCGTGCAGCGGCTGGCCGATCACCTCGGCGCCGCCCAGGCCGAGGGCGCGTCGGCCAGACTCACGGCCGTCTGGCTGCTCTACGCGATCGGGGCGGCCGCCGGGGCCTTCGCCGCCCCGGTGGTGGCGCAGCTGCTGGGCACGGTGGCCGCCGGCGGCTTCCCGTGGTGGCTCGCCCCGGTGGGCGAGCGGGTCCGGCGGCGCAGGGTCGCCCGGTGGCGGGCGCCGGACGAGCTGCTCGACGACGCCCTGCGGGCGCGCGGCCGGGGGGAGGTGATGCGGGCGGCCCGGCTGGAGGCACGTGCCGTGTCCGCCCCGGCCACCGCACCGACCACCCCCACCTGGAGCGGGGACCGCCTGCGGGCCGCCGCCGACCGGGTGCGCGAGGTCCGGGGGCTCGACGTGGAGAACTCGTGGGTCCGGCTGCTGCTCGACCTGCCGGAGGCCTCGCGCACCGCCCTGCTCGACGCGCGGGACGGCTACGACGCCGCCGCCGAGGCGATGGCCTGGAGCCTCGCCTTCCTGGTGCTCGGCTGCTGGTGGTGGCCGGGCGTGCTGGTGGGCGCCGTCCTCGGGCTGGCCGCCTGGCGCTGGCTGCGGCACGCGGTCGTGGTGCTCGCGAGCACGGTGGAGGTGGTCGCGGAGGCGGCCGGGGAGAAGGCGGGGGAGAAGGCCGGGGGGTCGGCGGCGGTGTCGGCTGGGGAGTCGGCTGGGGTGTCGGCTGGGGAGCCGGCTGCGGAGAGCGCCGAGGCGTCCTGAACGGCCGTCATTCCTTCGCGCAGGTCACCGGCTGTACCACTGGTCCCTCCGGCGCCAGCCGGACGAGCGCGACGCACTCGGCGACGGTGCCGATCCCGTGGTCGGGCAGGCCGACGGCGTAGAGGACCGGGCGCGGCGGTTCGCCCGCGGGGCCGGTGAACCGCCAGGCGGCGCGGGCCGGCGCGGCGGCCGACGTCTGGCGGGGCAGCGCGCCGTCCGGCGTCGCCCGCCAGCCCGCCGGGAGGTCCGGGGTGAACACCTCGATCGGCACCGGGGTGTCCGAGGTGGTGCTCACCTCCAGTCCGGCTCCGGAGGGGTGCAGCCGGAGCCGTTGCGGGGCGGGGGACCAGACGGCCAGGCCGCCGATGTCCACCCCGTCCTTGCCGCCCTCGACGGTGATCCTGAGCGCGGACGCGGTGACCGGCACGGAGATCTCGTGCAGATGAGCGACCGAGGTGTCGTCCCGTTCGTTGTCCGGGACCGCCCAGCCGCCCCCCGCCCCGGGCACCTGCACCCGGACCGTCACGGGGTCCGTCCCTTCGACCACCACGTCGACCAGCCGGATCTCGACCCGGACGCCGAAGTCGAGCTCGATCCAGTCCGGCGATCCGGGCTTGCCCGCGTTCGGGCTGCCGGCGGTCGACCAGTGGCCCTCGGTACCGACCCGTGGTCCGTCCGGAGAACTTCCCGGGGCCGAGTAGTCGGCCGAGAACGCCGGCCACGAGACGCCTGACCGGGCGCGGGTGAGGTCGGCGGAGGGAAAGGCCTTCGAGGGAGGGAGGTACACGTGCCCGTACGCCTTCGTCAGCGGGTCCTGGTGGGAGTCGGCGCGGCTCGAAGGAAGGGGCGGTTCGCTGCGGCTCGAAGGAAGGGCCGATTCGGTGCGGGGCATCACCGGCGGCAGTGAGGCGACGAGAGGAATGAACAGGAACACGAAGGACGCCGCGAGGCCGGCGAAGTGGGAGAGGAGCAGGCCGTAGCGGGGGCCGATCGCGCTTCCCGCCTTCGGGAGGCTGCGGGCCGGGCGCACCGGGCGCACCGGGCGGACCGGGCGCGGGCGGGCTGCGGCGGCGATCGGGATGCCCGCCGTCCAGAGCAGCATCCCGGCCAGGTCCGGTGACGCGTCGGCGGAGGATTCCGTCAGGAACCGCACCGGAACGGAGGTGTGGTCGAGCGTGCGGACCAGGTTCCCGGCCCCGGCCGTCGCCAGCCACGTCCGTACGGCGGCCTCCGGCGCCGCTTCTCCGGAGCCGACGACGGGGCCGACGGAGGTGTGGTCGAGGGCGGCGGTCCCGGTCAGCACCACCGCGATCCGGCGGGGGCGGCTGCCCGGGGGCAGGCCGTCGGCGGCGCGCAGGACGCGTTCGACCACCTCGACCTGGTCCGGGCCGTCTGCCGTGGCCAGGCCGAGCCTCGTCCGGTCGGAGGCGGTCAGTGCGCGGCGCACTCCGGGCAGTTGGCGCGCGTCGAGGGTCAGCAGCAGGCCGTGCGCGTGGTGCAGGCCTTCCACCGCGTCGAAGCCGTCCGCCGTCAGGAGCAGCCGCTCCGGTGGGGCGAGCAGCGCCAGCGACCGCCGGCCGCCCCGCAGGCCGGACAGCCGGGCCGTGGTCGTGCCCCTCGGGCCGGCGCCGACCTCGCCGCCGAACGGCCGGAGGTGATCGGCGAGTTGGGTGACCGCCTGGCGGACGACGGCGCCGCGCCCGGAGTCGGGAGCCCCCGCCGCCAGCACGAGGCGGATCGGCACGTCTCCCGGGAGCATGGGCCGGGCGCAGTGCGGGCACTGCGCATCGAGGCGCCATGCCCCGAAGAGGGTGGCGGCGGGAAGTCGGTGGCCGCAGACGCAGGTGCGGCGTACGGCCCCGAAGCGGCCGGGCACGAGTCGGCGGTGCGCGGCCCCGCAGGTGGGGCAGCGTCGGGCGGGCAGCGCGACGGCCCGGCCGCAGGCCGGGTGCGGGCAGACGGTGGCGGCGCCGCGCAGTCGGCGGGCGGCCAGGTCGAGTGCCGCACAGAGCGAGGTGAGGAGCCAGGAGCCGGCCGCCAGCAGCGCCCAGAGCAGCAGTTGGCCCAGCAGTGCGGGGAGCACGAGCACTCCGGACGCCAGGACGGTCGGGACTCCCAGGACGACGGACGCGACGCGTACCACCAGGGCGACGGATCGGACCGTGAGGGCCACGTAGCGGAACCGGCTCTTGCGCGCCTCCACCTCGATCTCGTCGGGAGCGGGCCACGTGAGCTCCCGCACGCAGAGCCGCCACAGCTCGCGCCACACGGTCCGAAGCCCCTCCGGTCCCGCCTGCCGGAGGTAGCCGGGCCGGACCGGCTCGTCGCCCGTCTGTTCGGACAGGGGTTCGGCGGGCTTGTCGAAGAACGCCTTCCAGACCGCGACGGCATGGCGAACCGTCAGGCGGCCGATCCGGAACTGCAACCAGAGGACGACAGCGGCGACCAGGAGGACCAGCAGGATCCTGCGCCCCTCGGGGGCGAGCAGTACCGCGATGGGCAGGAGGGCCCAGAACGTCCTGCGGACGGTCCTCAGCGGGTGCCGGAGGGCGCCACGGATCCACTGCGGCGGCTTGCGCACGCTCACCGCCCCGACCGCAGGCCGTCGAGGAACCCGAAGCGGTGCAGCAGCCACAGCAGCGGGTCCTCGACCCGGTGCGGCAGCGGGCCCTCCGGTGGCATCGCGCCCCCGCGCGGCGCGGCGCCGAGCGCGGAGAGGGCGAACAACTGGTGGTCGGTGCACAGGTCGTCCAGGTGCCGGACGAGCGCACCCGCCTGCCAGAGCTCCAGCAGGGCCCGCAGTTCGGCGTCCACCGTGGCCCGGTCCACCGGGTCGAACCGCGCGCCGGGCGCACGGCGCCGCCGGAGCACCGAGTCGGGCAGGAGGGTCGGGGTGAGCAGGTCCAGCTTGGCCAGGACGGTCGCGACCGGCACGCGGACGCGGCCGTCCTGCGGGGTCAGGGCGTCGAGCAGCCGGTCGAGCACCGGGCCGAGCGCCTGGTCCAGGCCGGACGGGGTGCCTGCCCCCGGCAGGCGCTGCGGGTCCAGGTGCTGCGGGTCCAGGACCAGGATGACGGCGTCCGCGTTCCCCAGGCCCGTCGGTCCGTTCACCGGGTTCCGGCCGGACTCGTCGAGCAGTACCAGGGTCAGGGCCCGCTCGCGGCGCCCGCCGGCGCGGGTCAGCCGGTGGACCAGCGGGGGGCTCCCGTCCGGCGGCGCCGTGCGCGGGGGCAGCCGGCCCTCCTCGTACAGCCGGCGCTCGTGGCGGGCGACCTCGGCGCCGGTCCGGTCGTCGCCCGCCACCAGGGCCAGGCCCAGCTCCTCGCCGAGCCGGTGCCGCAGTTCGTGCAGCAGCACGGTGACCAGGGTGCTCCGCCCGGCGCCGGGCGGGCCGAGGAGCGCCACCGTACGGGCGGGGTGGCGCAGGTAGCCGTTCGGCAGGCGCTTCTTGCAGCGCCGGCAGAACTGGCGCGCGGTCGTCCGCCGGCACGTCCCGCACACGGCCGGGGGTGCCAGTGGATCGGCCGCCTTCAGCCGGCGGTCCCCGGCGCAGCGTGCGTCGCCGGAGGTGCACCGGTAGCCGACGTCGGCCCGGCCGATCCGCTCCAGGCAGGACGGGCAGAGCCACCGCGCGGCCGGGGTCACGGCCCGGCTCCCCCGCGCCCGCGGCGAAGCCGGTGCGGCGCGGGGTCGGTCATCACGATCCCGTCCCCGACCGCGAAGCACCGCACCCAGCCCGTGTGCCCGCGCGGCAGGGGCGCGGTGAGGACCGCCGGCCGGTGCGGGGCGAGGTCCACGTCGGTGAGTTCGGCGAGGGTCACGCCGTCCCCGGCCGCCAGCGGCCAGGTCGGCCCGGGGGAGCTGACCAGCAGCAGACCGGGGACCCGGACCGGGGTGGTCGAGCGGACCACGGCGCGCACGGAGCGCCGCCCGGGCAGGCCCGGGCGGGTGAGCGTGTAGTCGAGGCCGAACCAGGCGGGCAGGGTCAGCCGGACGGGCGCGGCGACGGTGCGCAGGCCCTCCGGGCGGCCGAGCAGCCGCACCTCGACGTCGAGCGCCGGGCCGTCCGGGACCGGCAGCCGGGCGCCGCCCTGCTGCGCGTAGCCGAGCCGGGTCACGACCCGCCGCCTGCGCACGCCGTCCGGGCCGTCCCAGCTCAGCTCGACCTCGCTCGGTCCGTCCGGTGGCCAGGCGAAGGTGACCACGGCCTCGCCGGGGCCGCGGGAGGCCCGTGCCCCGCGCAGGCGCGGTGCGGAGGCCACCAGCGCGCGGGCCCCGACCACCGCCCGATCGCCCGCGACGGTGGCCGCCAGGACCACCGCGCTCGGCCGGGGGAGCCGGAAGCGCAGCGCGCCGTCGGTGAAGTGCTGGACGCTCAGCGTGCTGCCGTCACGGGACAGTTCGGCCGTGGCGACGCGCTCGCCGACGGGCCAGCGCGGTTCCTCCTCGAAGGCGTACAGCCGGACCTCGCCCGTCGCGTCGTCCATGCCGGGCCGGACGCGGGCCTCGAACAGCTCCGGGTCCTCCGGCACCGGCGCGATGTCCAGGCCGGTCACCGGCCTGGGCCGGGCGAGCGGGGTCGCGGAGAGCCACACGCCCTCGGTGGCCGAGGCCGTGCCGTCCTCGTCGAGGTAGACGGCCTGGACGAGGTAGCGGTGCACCACGCCGTTGGGCAGGCCGTGATCGGCGAAGCCGTCGCGCCGGGAGCGCAGGCGCCGGCCCCGCGGTTCGGCGTCCGAATGCCGGGTGACCCGCACCGCCTCCGCCCCGGCGGGCGGGCGCCAGCCGCCGGTCACGCTTCCGTCCGCCGCCGTCAGCGCGGCCGCGTCGACCTCCGGCCGGTAGCGGACCGGCCCGCACACGGTCAGCGGGGACGGCGGCCCCGCGGGCTCGGAGCCGCGCAGGACGGCGACCCCGTAGTAGAGCGGCAGGTTCACCGGCGCCCCGGTGTCGAGCAGGGAGAGCCCGGGCCGGGGGAGCGCCGGCCGGTCGCCGTCCGCCGTCGAGCGGGGAGCGCAGTGCGGACTGCGCACCAGGACGTAGTGCGGGGGCCCGGCCGTGGACGGGGAGGGCTCCCAGTCGACCAGCACACCGGCGCGGCCCGCCACCGCCGTCACGAGCGGGACCGGCCGCGTGGGGAGGGAGCGGCGCACCTCGGCGATCCGGGGCAGGTCCCGCACCAGGGCCTCGGCCTCGTCCAGCAGGGTCCAGGCCAGATCGGGGTCGGAGGCACCGTGGCGCGCCGCCTCGGCGGTCAGCCGCCGTGCCTCCTGCACGGTCGCGTCCAGCCGGGCGGCGAGTGCGGCGGCCGCCGGTTCCCGGGCGGCGGGCGGGAACCGCTCGGCCACGACGGAGGCCTCCATGAGCAGCCCGTCCGCGACCAGGGCGCGCAGCCGCGCGGTCAGCGGGTCGGCGGGCTGCTCGTGCAGCACCGCGAAGACCAGGCGCCGGGCTTCCTCCGGGGCCACCGACAGCTCCCCGGTCGCGTGCGCCAGCAGGCGCGCGGCCCCGGCCCGGGCGGCGTGCAGGGCCCGCAGCGGCTGCGCCAGCTCCCACCGCAGGATGCCGCGCAGCCCTTCCGGGCCCGCCTCGCCGACCACGGTGCGCGCCGCCGCGGCGACGGCCTGCGCCGCCGTGTGCGCGGCGCCGTGCGGCAGCCGCCCCCAGCGGCCGGCGGCCTGCGCCACCTCCTGCTCCGTGGGCGCGGGGCCCGTGAAGGGCTCGACGGGCCGGGAGGTACGGTCGCCGGGGCCCGTCGCGTCGAGGAAGTCCGACAGGTGGCGCAGCCGCAGGAGGGCGAGGTGGCGCCCGCAGCGGGCGTACGCCGGATGCGGCAGCTCGACGGGCAGCGGGTCGGGTTCGGCGATCGTGAGGCCGAGGTCGAGCCGGACCTCCCGCAGCAGCGCCGCGTCGGCCCCGTAGGCGAGGCCGGCCTGCCGCAGCGTCGCACGGGTGATCATGCCGATGCCGTCGGAGGCCTCGCCCAGTGCGGCCGACAGCTGCCGGCGCGCGGCGGCCGCGCGCCCGGCCTGCTCGGCGAGCTCCTCCCGCAGCGGGGCGAGGTCGCCGCCGCGCGCCGCGTCGAACAGCTCCCGGTGGGCCGGGTGGTCGACCTCCAGCTGCTCGATCACCGGGCGGTACTTGAGACGGCCCCGGTACCGGCGCCAGCAGCTCCGGGCGGCCTCCACCGCCGCCGCGACCCCGGCGGGGGTCAGCGGCTCGCGGAGCTGGTAGCGGTGCCGCAGGTCGTCCCTGACGGGCAGGCCCGCGTCGAGCACCTCGCGCTGGTAGCGCGCCTCGTCGAATGCCATTCCCGGCTCCGGCCGCCGTCAGGAGATCCGCTCGCGGCTGAGCGCGATCCGCGCCTCGTCCACGGCCCCCTCGGACATGCCGCCGATCTGGACGGACAGGTGGATGCTCCGCCCCGTCTCCCGCTCGGTGGCGACGACCTCGAGCAGCCCGGAGGTGCCGAGCGAGAACTCGCAGGCGAAGGGCCAGCGCGCGGGCTTGTCCGCCGGGATGTCCAGGGTGCCCTGGGCGACCACGGTGTTGTGGTCCAGCTCGTCCGACTCGACGGCCCCGGCTTGCTCCATCACCTGGATGTTCACGTGCCGCTGGTTGGCCCGGAGGGTGAAGAAGTCCTGGGTGACCGAGGCCGGCAGGCCGTCGTTCGCGTGGACCAGGTGGGCGACGTACTCCCGGTCGCTGTCGACGTCGGTGACGCGGATGCCGTAGCCGCGCGCCGCGACGGTGGTGACCTGGTACGGCTGCCGGGTGATCCGGCCGGTGTCGGGCAGGTCCGGGGCGTCCTCGGCCGGCAGCTCGCCGGTGCTGATCGCGTAGCGGGCCCGGTCGAGGGCGTAGAGGGCGGCGCCGCGGGCGACCGTCAGATCCGGGTTGTGCAGCTGGGCCTCGAAGCCGAACTCCTCCCGGAGCCGCTTCGCGACGGCGGGCATCTTGGTCGAGCCGCCGACCAGCAGGACCTCGTCGAAGCGCTCGACGCCGCGCTCGCGGGCGAGGTCCACGGTGCGCCGGGTGATCTCGACCGTGCGGTCGAGCAGGTCGGCGGTGAGCTCCTCGAAGACCTTGCGGGTCAGCTCGACCTCCGCGACCAGGCCCTGGTGCATGACCCGGACGGGGTAGCGCTCGCGGAAGGAGAGCGCCTTCTTGGCCTCCTCGGCGTCCCGGCGCAGCTGGGTCTCCGAGTGCTGGTCCGCCAGCGGGTCGTCCGCGTCGGGGTACTTGGCCCGGAAGGACTCCACGAGGTGCATGACGATCCGGTCGTCGAAGTCGGCGCCGCCGAGCTCCTTGGCCCCGTCCGTGCACAGCACCTTCAGGTCGGTGCCGTCCAGGGTCAGCACGGTGGTGTCGAAGGTGCCGCCGCCCAGGTCGTAGACGAGCAGGGACCGCCGGTCCGAGCCGCCCAGGTCGAGGGCGCCGTAGTCCAGCGCGGCGGCGATCGGCTCGGCGACCACGTCCAGCACCCGAAGGCCCGCGATGGTGCCGGCCTTCCGGGTCGCGTCGCGCTCCGCGAGCCCGAAGTAGGCGGGCACCGTGATCACCACGTCGCGGACCTCCGCGCCGCCGCTGACCCGCGCGTCGTCGGCGAGCTTGCGCACGATGCGGGCCGAGATCTCCTCGGGGGTGACGGACCGGCCGTGGAACTCCCGCACCACCGGCTCCCCCATGTCGCGCTTGACCAGCCGCACCACGAGCTCCGGGTCCAGCACCGCCGCGTCCTTGGCGCTCTGGCCGACGACCGTGCTGTCCCCGCTCTCGAAGTACACCACCGAGGGAGTGGTGTCCGAGTCCTCGAGGTTGCGCAGCACCGTGGGCCGGCCGACCTCGTCGACGCAGGCGATGCAGGAGTAGGTGGTACCGAGATCAATGCCGTAGACGGCCATGCGATTCCCCCCGGAACGTGGGACGGGTGACGGGACCGGCTGGGGACCGGCTGGTGGAACGGACGCCGACGGGCGCCGTCAGGGTTCCCAGCGGGCCACGACCACCTCGGACTTGCGGACGACGCGGTCCTCGCCCGCGAAACCGGCGGAGACGGCCTGGGCGATGGTCAGATCCTCCTCCGGCGACGCCGCGGCGACCCGCCCGACCGGCCGGTGCCGCGCCGCGTCGTAGGCGTCGCCCGCCCGCGCCGCGTACCGCTCGACACCGGTGGCGGCCAGCACCTCGGCCGTCTCGTCGGCCAGCGCACGCAGCAGCGTACCCAACTCCTCGACGGTCAGCGGATCCTGGATCTCCCCGGCCTGGCGGATGATCAGGTCGTGCAGGCGGATCAACGGGTTCCGGATGAGGGTGAGCGCACTCGCCACCTCGCCGCGCCGCAGTCGCTCCAGCTCCGCGTGCAGCTGGGTGATCAGCTGCTCCCGGCGCTCGGCGAGCTCCTGCTCCCGTGTCAGGGCGGCGGTGAACTCCCGTGCGAGCACGGCGAGATCGCCCGAGCGCTCGTCCTGCTGGGCCGGATCGTCTTGCTGGGCCGGATCGTCCGGCTCGGTCGGGGCTGCCGGGGCTATCGGTTCGGTGCCCGGGGTCGACTCGGGTGGTTCCTCGGACACTGCCGCCCTCCAACTGTTGACCGTGTTCTGACGCTAGCGCACCGGCGACCCGTTCCGACAGCGCGGCGAGGAGAGGGGGCCCATGCGGCTCCCCCCTCCTCGCCGGTCCGGCGTCCGGTCAGCTCGCGCGCAGCCTGCGGAAGAACTGGCGCAGGTCGCCCAGGAGGAGGTCGGGGGCGTCGTGGGCGGCCCAGTGGCTGCCGCGGTCGAACTCGTTCCACGAGACGATGTTGGCGTGGTCGCGCTCGGCGAACTTGCGGACCGGACGGAAGTCGTAGGCGAAGCTCGCCAGCGCCGTCGGGGCGGTGGTGGGCTCGGCGGGGTGCTCGGCGTGGCGGTCCTCGTAGTAGAGGCGGGCCGAGGAGGCGGCCGTGTTGGTGAACCAGTACACGGAGGCGATGGTCAGCACGGTGTCCGGGTCCACCGCGGTGCCCAGCAGCTGGCCGATCCAGGCGAGTTGGCCGGCCGGGGAGTCGGCCAGGGCGTGCGCCAGGTTCTGCGGCTTGGTGGCCTGGAGGTCGGCGAAGGCCGACATCTCGGAGTTGAAGGACTGCAGGAACGCCAGCATCCCCATCTCCTGCTCGGTCAGCCCCTCGAACTCGCCCGGGGTGCCGTCGGGGAAGGAGAAGAGCTGGTTGACGTGGACTCCGATGACGTTGTCCGGGTTCTGCCGGCCCTGCTCGGGGCCGACGAGGGCGCCCCCGTCGTTGCCGTGCACGCCGTAGCGCTCGTAGCCCAGCCGGCTCATCAACTCCGCCCAGGCGGCCGCGATGCGGTGGCGGTTCCAGCCGGCCTCGCGGGTGGGGCCGGAGAACCCGAAGCCGGGCATGTCGGGGATGACCACGTGGAAGGCGTCGGCCGGGTCCTCCGGTTCGGTGAGCGCCTCGATGAGGTCGACGTACTCCACGAAGTTGTTGGGCCAGCCGTGGGTGAGGATCAGCGGGGTGGCGTCCTCGTGCGAGGAGCGGACGTGCACGAAGTGGACGTTCTGGCCGTCGATCCGCGTGGTGAAGTGCGGGTACTTGTTGAGCCGCGCCTCCTGCTCCCGCCAGGAGTAGGTGGTGCGCCAGCGCTCGACGAGGTCCTTGACGTACGACAGTGGGACACCGCGCTCCCAGCCCGGCTGCACCGGGCCGTTGGGCTGGGCGTCGGGGTCCGCGGGCAGTTCGTCCGTCCAGCGGGTACGGGCCAGGCGGTCGAGCAGATCGTCGAGGTCGGCCTGCGGGATGTCGATCTGGAAGCGCTTGATCTCGGTCATGAGGAAAGTCTCTCGTCTCCTCCGACCTGCATCAACGGCGAAAGGCAACACGGTCGTGACGCCAGGCGCAACGATCGCCCGGGAGTTGACGGAGCGTCAGGTCAGGCGGGCGGAGGACGCGTCGTCGAGCCATCCCGCCTGTCCCGCGTACGCGGCCGCACGGTCGGCGAAGGCCGCCGCCAGACGCTCCTGCGGGCCGGAGGGCCACACCGCGCGGGCCGGCATCGGCGGCAGCCCGGTCAGCGGGGCGACCACCACCCCCGGCCTGTCGTACGCCTCCAGCAGCGCGGTGAACGTCAGATGCGCCATCTCGCCCCGGGCGACGAGCCGCAGCACGTCCTCGACGTACCCGGCGGGAAGCCGCCGCAGGGCCAGCGGCCGGCCACCGGGGGTGACGGCGGGCGCCCAGCGCTCGCCGAACCACTGCGGCAGGTCGGGGTAGATCACCGGGTGGCCCCCTGCGGCCAGTTCCTCGACGTCGACGGTGGCACGCCCGGCGAGCGGATGCCCGGCGCCGACCAGGAGGGCACGCGGCACGCGGTGGATCACCGGCCCGATGTGCAGCGGCGGTTCGACCGGAGCCGAGGGGGCGGGCATCCAGGTCACGAAGACGTCCACCGGCCACTGCTTGCCGAGCCAGCGGAACAGGTCGGTCGTCGGCAGCTCGGAGGCGACCACCCGGCAGTCCGGGTAGCGGTCCTCGAACGCGCCGATCAGCCCCGGTCTCAGCTTCTCCGGCAAGGTGGTGGAGAACCCGGCACGCAACACCCCGCCGCCCAGCCCCGAGGTGCGCCGGGCATCGTCCAGCGCCCGCTCGATCTGCACGTACGCGGTCCGCAGGGCCGCGTACAACGCGGCACCCTGCGGCGTCAGCTTCACCACCCGACTGCTGCGCTCGAACACCTGCACGCCGGCGCGGCGCTCCACAGCCCGCACGAGCGTACTGACCCGGGACGTCGACAGCCGCAACCGCTCTCCCGCCCGGCCGAAATGCAGCTCCTCGGCCACACTGAGGAACGCCTCGATCTCCCGCATCTCCAACATCCGGCCACGCTAGGCCGGGGCCGCCGCCTTTGACCAGGCAGTTGGCGACGGGCCCCGGAGGTGGTGGAGAGGAGGGCGAGTTCGGCTGGGGGCTGGTGAGCCCGGAAGGCGGTGCTTGATGAGGGGGCTGTGTGGCCGGGAGCCGATGTGATCAGGGGCGACTGAAGATGTGCTTCAGTCGGATGACCGGGTGAGGGCGGGGGCGGCCTGCTGGAGGGCCTCGTCGGGGGTGAGGGTGGTGCCCTGATCGAATGCGGTGGTGAAGGCTTCGGGGCCCAGGGCGGTGCCGGCGGTGCGGGTGATGCGGTCGACGTCGGTGCGTTCGGCGGGCGGTAGAGGGGCGTTGACGCTGCGGCGGGCGGTGTCGGCGGCGCCGAGGAGGAGGGCGGCCTTGGTGGGGGTGGTGAAGGCGGCGGCGCCGGCGAGGCCTTCGAGGGAGAGGGCGAGGGCGCGGGGTTCGGCGAGGGTGCGGGCTACGGCGAGGCCGCGGAGGTGGTGGGCGGCGGAGGTGGCGGCGTCGCCGCGGAGTTCGGCGAGGAAGCCGAGTTCGGCGTGGACGAGGTGGTCGCCGGCGAGAGAAGAAACATCGGCGTAGCCGTCGCGGAGGTGGTGGAGGTGGGCCTCGGCGGCGTCGAGGTCGCCGGAGCGGCGGGCGCCGAGGGCGAGGCCCATCTCGGCGTGGATCTCCCCGTACTTGTAGCCCTGTTCGGTGGCGCTTCGGCGGGCCTGTTCGTGGAGCTCCCGGGCCCGCTCCCAGTCACCGGCGAGCAGGGCGAGGCGGCCCAACCCGGAGGTGCGGGCGGAGACTTCGGCGGCGAGGTCGAGTTCGCGGGCGATGCGCAGCCCGTCGAGCTGGCGGCGTTCGGCCTCCTCGTAGTCGCCCTTGATCTCGGCGAGGGCGGCGAGCGGCGAGACGGTCTGCAACTCGCCCCAGCGGTCGCCGATTTCACGGAAGAGGGCGGCGCTGCGCAGCCCGTCGCGGCCGAGGCCGTCGAGGTCGCCGCGGATCAGGGCGAGGGTGGCGCGCAGGCCGAGGGCGGCGGCGGTGCCCCACTGGTCGTCGGCGGTGGTGAAGAGTTTCAACGCTTGGTCGTTGAGTTCGGTGCTGCGGTCGGCTGCTCCGGCACTGAACAGGCCGTACGCGCAGAGCCACAGGGCCCGGCCCCGGCGCACCGGGTCGCAGAGGCCGTCGCCGTCGGGGACGGATGCATGGGCGCCGGTGAGGAGGCTGAACGCGGCCTGGAGCAGGGCGAGTTCGGTGTCGTGAGGCGCCGAAGCAGCGACGGCGCGCAGGCTGCGGCGGGCCTGGGTGAGGCGGCCGCGCAGCAGCCACCACCAGGCGAGCGCGGTGGCGAGGCGTACGGCCTGGGCGGGGGTTCCGACGGTGGCGCGGCGGAGGGCTTCGTCGAGGGCGGCGAGCAGGTTGCCGGATTCGGCGTCGAGGCGGGTGAGCCAGGTGCGCTGGCAGGTGCGGCGGAGTTCGGGTTCGGCGCGTTCGGCGAGGGCGAGGTAGTGGGCGAGGTGGCGGTCGCGGACGGCGGCGAGGTCCTCCATCTCGTGGAGGCGTTCGGTGGCGTAGGCGGCGACGGATTCCAGGAGGCGGTAGCGCGGGCCGGTCGGGCCGGGGACCACGAGGACGAGGGAGCGTTCGACGAGCCGGACCAGCAGATCGGCCACCTCGGGCCCGGCGACGCCGTCGCCCGCGCAGACGGCTTCGGCGGCCTGGAGGTCGCAGCCGTCGCTGAACGCGGCGAGGCGGCGCAGCACGATGCGTTCGGGGGCGCTGAGCAGCTCCCAGCTCCAGTCGATGACGGCGCGCAGGGTCTGCTGGCGTTCGGGCGCGCCGCGCCGTCCTGAGGTGAGGAGCTGGAAGCGGTCGCCGAGGCGGGCGGCCAACTCGTGGACGCCCAGGGCCCGTACGCGGGTGGCGGCGAGTTCGAGGGCGAGGGGGATGCCGTCGAGGCGGCGGCAGATCTCGGTGACGGCGGACAGGTCGGAGGCTTCGGGGGAGAAGCCGGGGGCCGCTGCGGTGGCGCGCTGGGTGAAGAGCCGGACGGCGTCGTCGGTGGGGAGCGGGTCGACGAGGACGACCTCCTCGCCGGGCAGGCCGAGGGGTTCCTGGCTGGTGGTCAGGACGCGCAGGCCGGGGGCGGTGCTCAGCAGGAGAGTGGCGAGGTCGGCGGCGGCGTCGACGACGTGTTCGCAGTTGTCGAGGACGAGCAGGGTGCACCGGTCGCGCAGGACGGCGGCGAGGTGGTGGGCGGGGGAGGGGGCGCCGGCGCCGGAGACGGGGAGCGCGGCGGGGGCGTGGTCGCTGATGCCGAGGGTGGAGGCGACGACCTGGGCGAGTTCGGTGGCGGTGCCGTGGCGGAGGCCGGAGAACTCGACGAACCAGGTGCCGTCGGGGACGTCGTCGCGCTGGACGGCCTCGGCGGCGGCGAGGGCGAGCCGGGTCTTGCCGACGCCGCCGGGGCCGCTGAGGGTCACCAGGCGGGCGGTGCGCAGGAGTCGGGCGAGGTGGGCGAGGGCCTCGTCGCGTCCGATGAGCGGGGTGAGGGAGGCGGGCAGGTTGGAGGCCACCGGTGAGGGCGCGGGCGCGGGGAGCGGGACGGGGGCGGCGTTCAGCTCGGGGGCCTGGCGCAGCACCGCCTGGTGGAGCGCCGCGAGTTCGGGCCCGGGGTCGACGCCGAGGTCGTCGAGGAGCCGGGCGCGCAGGTCCTCGTACGCGGCGAGCGCCTCGCTCTGGCGGCCCGCGGCGTACAGGGCCCGGATCTGGAGGGCGCGCAGGCGTTCGCGCAGGGGGTGGCGGGCCGTCAGGTCGGCGAGCTCGCCGGTGAGGAGGGCGTGGTCGCCGGCGGCGAGGCGGGCTTCGGCCTGCTCCTCGAGGACGGACAGCCGCTGTTCGGTGAGGCGCTGCGCGGCGGCGCGGACGAACTCCTGGTCGGCGAAGTCGGCGTAGGCGGGTCCGCGCCACAGGTCGAGTGCTTCGGTGAGCAGGGCGGCGCGGGCGGCCGGGTCGGCGGCGTCGCGGGCGCGTTCGACGAGGCCGAGGAAGCGGGCGGCGTCGATCTCGTCGCGGGCGGCGTCGAGGTGGAGGAGGTAGCCGGCGGGCTGGTGGACGACGTGGTCGCGGCCGAGTGCCCGGCGCAGCTGGGAGACCTTGGCCTGGAGGGCGCCGGCGGGCCGCCCGGGCGGGTGGTCGCCCCAGAGGTCGTGGATGAGGCGGTCCGCGGAGACCGGGCCGCCGTCGTGTGCGAGCAGGTCGGCGAGCAGCGCCCGGACCTTCGTCTCCGGAACGCTGATGGCCACCCCGTCGTCGTCCCACACCGTCAGTGGGCCGAGCACCCCAAACCGCATGCGCGTCAATGTACGTCACCGCGGCCGCTCCTCCAGCACGGTCACCCAGGTCAGGGCGGTGCGGGAGGGGCCCGAAGCGGCCGTCAGCCGGTCCGAAGGTTTCCCGAAGCGGCGCGGCGCACAGTCGTACCGGCCGGTCGCAGCACGCGTTCCCGGCGCGAGGCGGGGAGGGAGCACATGACCAGGTACGCGGGCCGCACGGCCGTCGTGGTCGGGGAGGCGGAGGCCACCGCGATCGGGCTGGCCATCGCCAAGCGCCTGGTGGAGGGCGGCGCCCGGGTCGTGCTGACCGCTCCGTCCGCCGGGGACGGCCGTGCGGTGGAGGCCGAACTGGGCTCCAGCGCCCGGGTGGTGGCCGCCTCCGAGCTGGGGACCGCCCTCGGCCCCGGAGTGGACCTGCTCTTCGCCGACACCGCGGACACCGCCCGGCCGCTGCTGGCGCACCTGAGGGACGGCGGCGCGGTCGTGCTGACGGCGGCGGGCCAACCGCCCGCGGCGGTGCGGGCGCTCGCGGGGGAGCTGGTCTCCCGGGGCGTGCGCGTCAACGCCGTGGCGCCGGGCTGTATCGAGGTGCCCGGCGGGGCACCCGTACCACCCCTGCCGCCGCTGGGCCGTCTCGGCGCCGCCGAGGAGGTGGCCCGGGCCGCGCTGTTCCTGGCCACCGAGGCCACGTTCACCACCGGCGTCCGCCTCCCGGTCGACGGCGGGCTCGGCTCACCCTGAGGCCCGCCCTCGCACACGAGTCCCGACACGAGTCCCGACACAAGTCCCGTCCGCGACAACCCTGGAGCACTCCACATGAGCACCGCAGCCGATTCGGCGGCGAAGACCGACCAGACGGCGGCGCAGCAGAGCGAAGAGGCGCAGAAGCTGCCCATGTTCGCCCTGCTGGCCCTCGCGACCGCCGTCTTCATCACGAGCCTCACCGAGACCCTGCCCGCCGGTCTGCTCCCGGCGATGAGCCGAGACCTGGGCGTGAGCGAGTCCGCGACCGGGCAGACGGTCACGATCTACGCGCTCGGCACCGCCCTGACCGCGATCCCGCTGACGGCGCTGACCTCCGCCTGGCGCCGCAAGCGGCTGCTGCTGACCTCGATGGCGGGCTTCGCCGTCGCCAACACCGTCACGGCCGTCTCCTCGGTCTACGGCCTGACGATGGTGGCCCGCTTCGTCGCCGGCATCGCGGCGGGCGTGGCCTGGGCGCTGCTGGCCGGGTACGCGCGCCGGCTGGCCCCGCCGCACCTTCAGGGCCGGGCGATCGCGGTGGCGATGGCGGGCATCCCGGTGGCGCTGTCGCTGGGTGTGCCGGCGGGCACCTTCCTGGGCAAGGTCTCCGGCTGGCGGGCGGCCTTCCTGGTGATGACGGTGCTGACGGTGCTGCTGCTGGCCTGGATCGCGGCCGCCGTGCCGGACTACCCGGGCCAGGAGCGCGGTGAGCGGCCGAAGTTGCTGCACGCCCTGCGCGTGCCGGGCGTGGCCGCGATCCTCTTCGTCACCCTGGTGTTCGTGCTGGCGCACACCATCATCTACGCGTACATCGCCTCCTTCCTGGACGACCTCGGCATCGGCGGGAACACCGACCTGGTGCTGCTGGTGTTCGGCGCGGCCTCGCTGGCGAGCATCTGGGTCGTCGGCGCGCAGATCCACCGGCGGCTGCGGGCGCTGACGGTGGCCAGCTCGCTGCTGGTCGCGGTGGCCGCGGCGGTGCTGGCCCTGCTGTCCGACCAGACGGCGCTGGTGTACGTGGCGGCCGTGCTGTGGGGCCTGGGCTGGGGCGGGGTGCCGACCCTGCTGCAGACGGCGGCCGGTGAGGCGGGCGGCGAGAAGGCCGCCGACGCGGCGCAGGCCATGCTGGTGACGCTGTGGAACGTGGCGATGGCGGGCGGCGGCGTGATCGGCGGCGTGCTGCTGGACGTGAGCGGGGCGGACGCCCTGCCGTGGAGCGTGCTGCTGCTGATGCTGCCCGTGATCGCCGTGGTCGTCCTCGCCCGCGGCCACGGGTTCCCCGTCAAGCGGTCGGCCGCGTAGGGGAACCCGTGGACCGCAGGCTCGACACCCGGGAGGCGCGCCGCCGCTGACGCCGCGTACGGTCGGCCCACGAACAGACCGCCGAAGGCAGCCCCCGGCCTTCGGCGGTCGCCGGCGTTTTCCCTCCGGGCGGTTTGTTCATGAACTTTTTACAGTTCCTGGGCGAACCCGGGGTGGGGGGATCGATATCGGGCCAAAATGAGATTTCGACCTCCGCTCTCCTTCGTCCTCCCGCAACAATCGGCCGTGTTCGCCCAGCTCAGCGTGCGAAGTCCCGAAGTCCGTACGGTCGAAGGACAGGAATGTCCCTTCGCAGGTATTTTGTTGGCCGTACAAGTTGCACGATGCACCGACCCCGGCCCCGACCCGGCGCGGGCGACGGCGGGCGTTGCGGGATACGAGGGGGCTCAGCGTGATGTCGTCGAGTGGGACGCGCACGGCAACGGGTGAGGACGCGCAGGTGCACGGATTCGTGGAGGACGTCTTCCGCTCGCTCCACCGGGTGGAGCAGCGCCGCTGGGCGCGGGCCTATCTGTGGGGCCTGGTGCACGGCTCCGGCCGCAAGACGCCCCGTCGCCTGGCCCGCTTCGGCGCCCTGCCGCCGGCGGCGGTGCACGGGCTGCACCAGTTCATCAACGTCAGCCCCTGGGACTGGCAGCCGGTGCGCCGCCGGCTCGCCGAGCGCGTGGCCGCCGTGGCGGCGCCCTTCGCCTGGACGGTGGCCGAACTGGCCATCCCCAAGAGCGGCGACCACTCGGTGGGCGTGCACGCCCGGACGGACCCGGCGACGGGGCAGCGGGTGCACGGCCAGCGGGCGCTGGGCCTGTTCCTGGTCGCGGAGGGCCGCGCCTTCCCCGTGGACTGGAGCCTGCTGCTCGGCGGCGCCTGGGAGCGGGACGAGGAGCTGAGACGGCGCGCCCGGGTGCCGGAGGCGGAGACCGCCCGCCCGGCCGGCGCGCACGTCCTCGAGCAGGCCGCGCGGGCCGTCACCCTGCCGCGCCTGGCCGGCCTGCCCTGGGTGCTGGACCTGACCGGGTACGAGGACGCGGCCGGGGTGCTCGCGGGCCTGGCCCGGGAGCGGCTGGACGTGGTGTGCGAGGTGGACCCCGGCCAGGTCGTCCTCGCCGGGCGGCACGCGCCGAGGGTCAGCAGCGTCGGCGCGCTGATGGGCACCCGGCACGCCCGGCAGCCGCCCGTGACGACCCGCCAGCCGCCGGACGGGCGCACCAACGCGGTGCCGGTCCGCGCCTACGCGGGCACCGTACGGCTGCCGCAGCAGACGGGCGCCGACGGCGCCGGGCGCACCTACCGCATCCTGGAGCGGCCCGCCGCGGACGGCCAGCTGCCGCCCCGGTACTGGATCACCAGCCTCACCGAGCCGTCGGTGGACCAGGTGTTCGCCCTGGTGCGCGGCCGCGGCGCCGCCCTGTCGGCCCTCTCGGTCCTGGAGGAACGTTTCGGCGCCCTGGACTTCGAGGGCCGCTCCTACCCGGGCTGGCACCACCACATGACGATGGCCTCGGCCGCGTACGTCCACCAGCACCTCGACGGCGCCCCCGCCGTCCTCGTCGGCGCTGCCGCCGGCTGACGAGCCACGGGGTGGAGGAGAGGAAACCGGGGGAGCCGAGCGAGAGGGGACGACCGCAATGACGAACGTACTCGTGGTGGAGGGGGACGCCTGCGCCGCGGAGGCCATGGAGCACGACCTGCGCAGACAGGGCTACACCACGCGCAGCGTCGACACCGGCGCCCGGGCGCTGCACGCCGCCCGCGACGCCGACCTGGTGCTGCTCTCACTGGAACTCGACGACATCGACGGCCTGGAGGTCTGCCGCTCGGTGCGCAGCGGTGCGGACACCCCGCTGATCGCCGTCACCGACCGCGACGACGGCCTCGAGCGGGTGCTCGCGCTGCGCGCCGGCGCCGACGACTGCGTGGTGCGGACCTGGGGGTTCCGGGAGATCGGCGCGCGGATCGACGCCGTGCTGCGCCGCTCCCGGGGTGCGGCCGCCGCCGGGGCGCGGGCCATCTCGCTGCGCCCGCTGCACATCGACCCGCTGCGGCGGGAGGTGCGGCTGCACGACCGGCTGGTGCCCGTCACCTCGAAGGAGTTCGACCTGCTGCACGCGCTGGCCGTCAATCCCGAGACGGTCGTCTCGCGCACCGAGCTGATGGCGACGGTGTGGGACAGCAACTGGGCCTGCACCAGCCGCACCATCGACACGCACGTCAGCAGCCTGCGGGCGAAGCTCGGCAGCGGCCGGTGGATCACCACCGTGCGCGGCGTGGGGTACCGGATGGGGTACGCGGGCGGGCGGGCCCCGGAGCTCCTGGGCGCCTCGGAGATGCCCGAGGCGTCGTAGGTCCTCGCCGACGAGAAGGGCCCGGGCGCGCGCCCGGGCCCTTCGCCGTGCCGGGCGCTCAGACCCCGGCCGTCTCCAGCCGCCGCAGCAGCGGGTGCGCCTCGCCCGCGTCCGCGCCGGGCAGGGCCCGGCGGGCCCACCAGGCGGAGGCCAGGTTGGAGGTGAGCAGGGTGCGGCCGGGCTCGCGCCGGGCCAGCTCCTCCAGGGCGGGGAGGGTGCCCATGCCGGTGCCCGTGAACAGCAGGGCGGTGTCCGGCGGGTAACTGCTCGCGTCGAGGCGCTCCAGGATCGCGGCGGTGTCCACCCGGTACGGGTCGTGCTCCTCGCCGCCGCTGCCGGGGACCGGGACGGTCACCACGCCGTCGACGGTCAGGCCCGCGCGCTCCCAGAAGTCGCGCGAGGTGTCGGTCAGCCAGGGCTGGTAGGGCGAGACGAGGGTGAGCCGGCGGACGCCCAGGGCCTCGCAGGCGGCCAGGGTGGCCCGCGTCGAGGAGTACACCGGGTACCCGGCGCGCTCGGACAGCTCCTCGCAGAAGGCGCGGTCGCCGTCCGGGCCCAGCAGGTAGTGCGAGGCGCTGCAGGCCACCACGGCCCCGTCCAGGCGCAGGGCGCCGAAGAGGCCCAGGGTGTCGGGCAGGACGCGGTTGTAGGACTCCAGCATGTCCAGGAGGTCCAGGCCCGGCGTCACCGGGAAGCGGGCCGTGTACACGTTGACGCGGTGGCCGAAGAGGGTGGCGAACTCCGGTTCCGCGGTGGGGTTCTCCGGCGGGACGACGAGTCCGAGGCGGGGCAGTGAGAGAAGGTCCATGAACGGCACGGTAGGCGCCGGGCCGCCGAAATCGCCGGTGTTTTGCAAGCGGTCCACGCCGTCCTTGCACGGCCTGTCCTTTCTGACATTTCCTGACAGTAATCAACACCCTTTTTACGCGGCCGTCATTGCCTTCGACCGGCCGCACCGGGGAGGCTGTTGATCAACGCCGCCGCAACCGTTCCCGGATTGCGGTTCACCGAATGCCTCCGGAAACGGGGAGCGAATTCCCCGCCCGGAACAAGGAGTGGACGGAAATGGCAGCAGTGGAAGAGCACGAGAAACTCCCGAACCCGCCCCGGATATCGGACGCGACGCTTCGCGACTCCGCGCACATGGCCGGCGTCGAGTTCGGACCGAAGGACGCGGCCGCCATCGCCCGCCTGCTGGTGCGCACCGGCGTCGAGCTGGTCGAGGTCGGCATGGTCTCCGGACCGGACTCCAAGGACGCCCCCCTGGTGGAGGCCGTGCACGAGACCGTGGGCCCCGAGCGCGGCATGACGCTCGTGGTGGTCCGCGACCGCCGGCAGGTGGGCCGCGCCCTGGACGAGGCCGAGCGCCTGGGCGTGCGCCACGTCATGTACTCCATCCCCACCTCGGAGCAGCACGCCGAGCTCAAGCTGGGCTCGCCGAGCGCCAAGTTCCTGACCACACTGGCCCGTTCGGCGATCACCCAGGCCAAGGAGCGCGGCTTCCACGTCACCTTCAGCGGTGAGGACGGCGCCCGCACCCCCGCGGAGCGGCTCGTCCCGTACGTCACCGCGGGCTTCGAGGCCGGGGCCGACCGGTTCCGCCTCGCCGAGACCGTCGCCTACCTGTCGCCCTGGCAGATGGAGAAGGTGGTCGGCGAGCTCACCGCCATCGACGGCTCCGAGATCGAGATCCACTCCCACAACATGCTCGGCATGGCCGTGGCCAACTCCCTGGCCGCCGTGCGCGCCGGGGCGCGGTGGATCTCGGCGACGGTCGGCGGCATCGGCGAGCGGGGCGGCAACGCGCCCCTGGCCGAACTGCTCACCTCGCTGCGGATCGTCCACGGTGACACCCGCTTCGACCTGACCCACCTCACCGAACTGTCCCGCCTGGCGCTGACCGGCGCGGGCCTCGGCGAGGCGTTCCAGTCCGGGCCCACCACCGAGCACGCCTTCGCCTACGAGCTGCCCGGCCAGCTCACCCACCCGGAGGCGTACGAGACCCTGCCCGCCGAACTCGTCGGCAACAGCCGCGAGTTGCGGGTGCGCACCCGGCTGACCCCGGCGCTCACGCGCTGGGCGCTGGCCGACTCGGGGATCGACGTCGACGCCGAAGCCTTCACGGGCTGGCTGATCGAGCGTCAGGAGAGCTCCGGTGCCCCGCTGCTGGACCGCGACGCCGTCCGCAAGGCCGCGATCGACTACCAGGCCGCCTGAACCAACCCCTCCATACCGAAACGGAGCTTCGCCATGACCACTGCCACCCTCTCCGGCGCCTGCCCGGAGTGCGAGACCGACCTGACCGTGCCGCCGGTCGTCCAGGGCGAGACCCTCTCCTGCCCCGAGTGCCTCCTCACCCTGCGGGTCGAGGAGATCGCCGACGGGCGCCTGACCCTCGAGATGGTCGAGGTCCAGCTGCGCGACTGGGGCCAGTGAGATGGCCGGAGACGTCCCCATGGGCTCCAAGCCCTCCAAGTCCTCCAAGCCTGCGAAGCCCGCGAAGGTCGCTCTGGTCGCCGATCGCATCGCCTGGGAGGAGCGCCAACTCATCCAGCGCGCCGGTGAGTTCGGCCTGAGCATCGACTGGGTCAACGACGAGTCCCTGTGCCTGGGCCACCCCGACGCGCCGTCCCTGCGCGGCTACGAGGCCGTGCTGGTGCGCAGCCGCAGCTACACCCGCGGCGGCCTGGTCGCCAGCCTCGCCGAGGCGGCCGGGGCGCGCGTGCTCAACACCGCCCGGGCGATCCACGCCTGCGAGAACAAGGCCGAGCTGCGCATCCTGCTGCGCGCCGCCGGCGTCCCGGTGCCGGACTTCCGGCTGGTGCTCTCCCGCAAGGACTTCGAGCAGGCGCTCACCGAGATCGAGCTGCCCGTCGTCCTCAAGCCGGTCTTCGGCGGCATGGGCAAGCGCGTCACGCTGATCCGGCACTCCGACACCGCCCAGTCCGTCTACGACTACGTCGAGGACCTCGGCCACGCCTTCGAGCAGGCCTGCCTGGTCGAGCCGTTCCTCGCCGGCGGAAGCTCGGTGCGCTGCCTGGTCGTCGGCCACGAGCTGGTCGGCGCCGCCGAGTTCGCCAGCGGCGGCACCGACTGGCGCAACAACGCCGCCCTGGGCAACGACAGCCGGGCCCTCGCCCACGACCCCGAGGTCGTCAAGATCGTCGAGGCCGTGACGGCCGAACTGGGCCCGGGCGTCTACGGCGTCGACCTGTTCCGCACCGACGACGGCTTCCTCGTCAACGAGGTCAACCACGCCCCCGGCTTCCGGGCCGTGGCCACCACCACCGGCGCGGACGTCCCCTCGGCCATCGGCCGCTACGTGCAGGAGCTCCTCTCATGATCCGCGCAGGAGTCGTCGGCGCCTCCGGGCTCGCCGGCGGCGATCTCATCAGACTGATCACCCAGCATCCCGACCTGGAGCTGACCTTCCTCGGCGGCTCCTCCAACATCGGCCGCCGCCCGTCCGAGCTGCACCCCAACCTGCGCATCGACAACGGCCTGACGGTGCAGCCGGTCACGGACGACGTGGCCGACACCGTCGCCGGGAAGGTCGACGTCCTCTTCCTGGCCACGCCCGCGCCCGTCTCCGCCGAGCTGGCCGCCCGGTTCGCCGACCGCGTCCCGGCGATCATCGACCTCAGCGGCGCCTTCCGCATCCGCTCCCAGGAGCGGCACGAGCGGTGGTACCCGAAGGTCGAGCGCCGGGCCGACCTCGCCGACCGGTTCGTCTACGGCGTCCCGGAACTGGTCGGCGACCAGTTCGCCGACGCGCCGCTGATCTCCCTGCCGGGCTGCTACGCCACCTCCATCACCCTGGGCCTGGCCCCGCTGACCCTCGGCCTCGGCCTGAACCTCAGGACCGTGGTCGTGGACGGCAAGAGCGGCTCCAGCGGCGGCGGCGTCCACCTGCGCACCGCCGACCTGCACCCCTACCGCAACGGCGCCATCGCCCCGTACGCGCCCACCGGCCACCGGCACGCGGCCGAGGTCGGGGACTTCCTGGAGCGCAGCAAGCCCGGCACGGTCGGCTCGCTGAGCATGTCCGCGTACGGCGTCTCGCACGTGCGCGGGCTGCTGACCAGCAGCTACGTCTTCACCGACGACGCCGTCGACCAGCGCACCCTCCAGCGCGCCTACCTGCGCTTCTACAAGGGGCACCGGTTCGTCCGGGTGCGCCGGCACACCGAGACGCTGATCCCGGTGCCGGACCCGCAGGCCGTCCTCGGCTCCAACTACTGCGACGTGACGGCCCTCCTCGACGAGGAGGGCGGGCGGATCGTCGTCCTCGCCGCCCTGGACAACCTGGTCAAGGGCGCGGCCGGCCAGGCCGTCCAGGCCGCCAACCTCCGCTTCGGACTGCCCGAGGAGACGGGACTGACCATGCAGCCGGTGATGCCCGCATGAGTACCTCGAACGCCCCAGCCCCAGCCCCCGGCCCCGCCCCCGCCGTCGTCAAGCTCGGCGGCAGCTGCCTGGACGGCCTCGACGGCGCCTGGTGGGACGACCTGGCCGAGCTCGGCCGCAGCCGTCCGCTCGTCCTGGTGCACGGCTGGTCCAAGCCGCTGCGCGAGCACGACGCCCGCTACCGCGAGCCCTCGGCGATCCTGCGCGACCGGTACGGCAACCAGAGCCGCTGGACCACGCCCGAGGTCATCGCGGACATCAAGACCGTCAGCGCCCGCCTCGGCGCCGAGGTGATCGACCGGCTGGAGCGGCGCGGCATCGAGGCCGAGCGGCTGCTCGGCAGCGACGGGCTGCTGACGGCCGGGGAGGCCGAGCGCTGGTGGTGGCAGGGCAAGCAGCTCGTCGAGCTGGAGAACCTGGTCGGCCCCGTCGGCGAGGCGGACCCGACCCTGCTCAAGGGCCTGGAGCCCGGCGAGGCCCGGCTCGTCACCCCGCTGGCCCGCAACGCCGCCGGGCGGGAGGTCAACACCGACGCCGACCGGGCGGCCGCCGCCCTCGCCGGGGCCGTCGGCGCGCCCGAGCTGGTGCTGGTGACCGACGTCGCCCACCTGCTGATCGACGGCGAGCCGGTGCGCGAGATCGGCGCCGAGGCCGCCGCCGCGTTCCGCGACAAGGGCGCCACCGGGGGCATGCGCAAGAAGCTGCGCGCCGCCGGGGAGGCCCTGGAGCGCGGCGCGGGGCGGGTCGTCATCGGCAGCGCGCCCGTCAGCGAACTGCTCGCCGGCCGTACCGGCACCGTCGTCAAGGGAAGCCGAGGAGGCCGGTCATGACGAAGCCCCGTGTTCTGGTGGTCAACAACGGAACCCTGTCCCTGCCCCAACTGCGGCGCCGCTTCGAGGACCTGGGCTCGGAGACCGAGGCCGTCGACGTGAAATCCGTGCCGTCGAGCCTGAACGGCCGCTACCAGGCGATCGTGCTCAGCGGCACCAAGGTGCGGGCCTACGACCAGGACCACTACAAGCCGCTCACCGACCTGATCTTCAGCTCGGACGTCCCGGTGTTCGGCATCTGCGGCGGCATGCAGATCATCGCCGTCTCCGCCGGAGGGCGCCTCGCCGAGGGCCCGCAGCGCGTCGGCGGCCACGAGGCTCAGGTCGACACGACCGAGCCGCTGTTCAGCCACGTCAAGCCGACGGTGACGGTGTTCCACCGGCACACCCTCTACCTCCAGGAGGCCCCCGAGGGCTTCCGCTCCATCGGCCGCTCCGAGCACGC
This sequence comes from Kitasatospora sp. NPDC051170, assembly GCF_044455705.1. Taxonomy (NCBI): domain Bacteria; kingdom Bacillati; phylum Actinomycetota; class Actinomycetes; order Kitasatosporales; family Streptomycetaceae; genus Kitasatospora; species Kitasatospora sp. NPDC051170. The sequence goes on from NZ_JBITFA010000008.1 coordinate 186,717, forward strand.
GCCCGTGGAGTTCCTGCGCAGCGAGGACGGCCGGATCCTGGGCGCCCAGGCGCACCTGGAGTTCCGCAGCGACGGCCGGGAGATCCTGCGCGGCTTCACCGAGCTGTACAGCTGACCGGCGCCAACCCACCCACCGAACCAAGGACTCGACAGCCATGAGCATTCCGGAAGACGCGCAGGAGCCCGCCTTCGTCACCCACCTCAACGGCAGCGGCGGCGCGATCAAGGGCTGGGTCGTCGTCGACTCGCTCGTCGACGGCCTCGCCATGGGCGGGGTGCGGATGACCCCCGGGGTGACCGAGGAGGAGGTCCGGGGCCTCGCCCGGGACATGACCGACAAGTTCACCCTCGCCGGGCTGCGCATCGGCGGCGCCAAGGGCGGCATCGTCTCCGACGGCACCGACCGCGACGAGACCTTCCGCACCTTCGGCCGGACCGTCAAGCCGCTGCTGCACGGCGGCATCCACCTCGGCATCGACATGGGCGTCACCTCCGCCGACCGGGCCGTCTTCTTCGCCGAGGCCGGCTACGACCCGCGCTACCGGCTCGGCGCCCCGGACATCCCGATCGACTGGCGCACCTACTACGAGCCGCTGATCGACGTCACCGGCCACGGCGTCGGCGTCGCCGCCGTCACCGCCCTGGAGGCGCGCGGGCACACCGAGAAGGCCCGGGTCGTGGTGCAGGGCTTCGGCACGGTGGGCCGCTCGGTCGCCAGGTTCCTGGAGGAGCGGGGTCACGTGATCGTGGGCGTCGCCGACATCGGCGGCACGATCAGCGCCGAGCGGCTGCCGGTGGCCGAACTGATCGCCGTCACCGACGAGTTCGGGCGCATCGACCGCTCCCGCCTGCCGCAGGGCGTCACCCTCTCCACCGAGCCGGACGCCTGGCTCGACCTCGACGCCGACCTGCTCGTCCTCGCGGCGCAGAAGTACGCGCTGAGCGCCGAGAACGCCCACCGGCTGCGGGCCGGCCTGGTCGTCGAGGGCGCCAACCTCGGCTCCAGCGCCGCGGCCAAGGAGAAGGTGGCCGCCTCGGGCGCCGCCCTGGTGCCGGGCGTGATCGCCAACATCGGCGGGGCCGCGTCCGCCGCCCTGGCCGTCACCCGGGTCGTCCCCTTCGACCTGGAGGCGGAGGCCCGCAAGGCGTGGGTCTTCGACTGGGTCGGCGACCGCGTGCGGCACAACACCCGGGACCTGCTGGAGATCGCCGCCGGCCGGGCTGGCGACCCGCTGCCCGAACTGCTGGAGGCCCGCCGCAAGGACCGCCTGAAGGACGGATCGTGACCGCCACCGCCATCGGCTCCGAGGAGCGGGCCGCCGAGTACCGCAGCCGTGGCTGGTGGCGCGAGGAGACCTTCCTCGACGACCTCCACCGCCAGGCCCGCGAGCGCCCCCACAAGCTCGCCATCGCCGCCCGCCGCGTCGCCGAGGCGCGCACCGACACCCTGGACTACGCCGAACTCGCCCGCCTCACCGACCGGTTCGCCCTCGCGCTGCTGCGCCTGGGCGTGCGCCGGGGCGACGTGGTCGCCGTCCAGCTGCCCAACCGGTGGGAGATGGTGCCGCTGCTGTTCGCCGGCCTGCGCGTCGGGGCGATCATCTGCCCGATCTCGCCGGTCTGCCCCGAGGAGGAGCTGCGCCACCGCCTCGGCCTCACCGAAGCCCGGGTGGTCGTCACCCTGCCCGAGTGGGACGGCACCCCGCTGGCGCGGATCGTCACCGGCCTGAAGGCCGAACTGCCCTCGCTCGCCCACGTCGCCGTGGTGGACGGCCCGGTGCCCGAGGGCGCGCTCTCCTTCCACGGCCACTTCGTCGCCCCGGCGTACGAAGACACCGACGGGACGGGCGAGTTGGACGGGCTGGCGCTCGGCGCCGACGAGCCGTTCGTGGTGCTGTTCACCTCCGGCACCACCGGCGCGTCCAAGGGCGTCCTGCACAGCCAGAACACCGTGCACTCCGCCGTGCGCGGCTACGTCGACGCCTTCGGCTTCGGCGCGAACGGGGACTGGACGGCCGCCGTCTCCACCCCGCTCGTCCACTACTCCGGCTTCGCCCAGGGCATCCTCGCGGGCGTGCTGCTGGGCGGCACCGTCGCCTTCCAGGACGTGCGCGCCAACGAGGCCCTGCTGGACCTGGTGGAGCGCTACGGCGCCACCCTGCTGTACGGCCCGCCGGCCACCCTCGCCGACGTCGCCGCCTCCCAGCGCGAGCGCAAGCGCGACACCACCAGCCTGCAGCACGTCGTCATCGGCTCGGGGCAGGTCCTCCAGGCGCTCGCCGACGAGGTGCACGAGACCCTCGGCGCGCGCACCTACTCGCTGTGGGGCATGTCGGAGAACGGCCCGGTCACCATGACCCGGCCCGCCGACCCCGAGGACTGGGCCGCCCACAGCAACGGCCGCCCGATCGACGCCATGAGCACTCGCATCGAGGGCCCGGCGGAGGGCCCGGCGGATGGCCCGGCCGAGCGCACGGCCGGCGGCGCCGGGCGCCTCAAGGTGCGCGGCGCCTCCCTCGCCCTCGGCTACTACCGGCGCCAGGAGGTCTTCGACGCCGAGTTCGACGCCGAGGGCTGGTTCGACACCGGGGACCTCGCCCGTGAGGACGGCCGTGGGGGCCTGCGCATCATCGGCCGGGCGCGCGACGCCGTCGTGCGCGGCGGGCTGGTCGCGCCGACGACCGAGCTGGAGGCCGTCATCGGCGGTCACCCCAAGGCCCTGGAGGCGGCGCTGGTCGGCCTGCCCGCCGCAGACGACGGAGGTGACCCGGTGATCCTCGCCGTCGTCGTCCCGCGCGGCGAGCAGGGCGGCCCGACACTGGACGAAGTCCGCGCCCGGGTACGGGAGGCGGGCCACGACGAGCGTTTCCTGCCCGAGCGGGTGGAGCTGCTGCCCGCGCTGCCCAAGACCCTCACCGGCAAGGTCCGCAAGGCCGAGCTGCGCGAGCGGTACGGGGCCCGGAAAGAGAGGGCCTAGGTGAGCACCGTGACCGTCCCCATGTCGGCGACGCTCGCCGCCGACGCCGCCCTGGAGGAGCGGCGCCGCTCCGGGCAGCGCGTCCTGCCCATGACCAGCGGCGAGATCGGCCTGCCGGTCCTGCCCGCGCTGCGCGAACGCCTCGCCGCCGCGGCCGGGGAGAACGCCTACGGTCCGGTGGCCGGCAGCCCCGCCCTGCGCGAGGCCGCCGCCGGGTACTGGAGCCGCCGGGGCCTGGACACCGACCCCGGGCTGGTCGTCGCGGGCCCCGGCAGCAAGTCCCTGCTGTTCGCCGTGCTCCTGGCCGTCGGCGGCGACGCGGTGGTGCCCGTCCCCGGCTGGGTCAGCTACGCCGCCCAGGTGCGCCTCGCCGGGGGCCGCCCGCTGCCGGTGCCGATCCTTCCCGGCCAGGGCGGCGTGCCCGACCCGCACCGGCTGCGCGAGGCGGTCACCGCCGCCCGCGCCGCCGGGCAGGACCCGCGCGCCGTCGTGGTGACCGTCCCGGACAACCCGACCGGGACGGTCGCCTCCCCGGAGGTCGTCCGGGAACTCGCCGAGGCAGCACGCGAGTTGGAGCTGATCATCGTCTCCGACGAGATCTACGGCGACCTCGTCCACGACCCCGCCCACCCGGCCGTCTCCCCGGCCGCGTACGCCCCGGAGCGTACGGTCGTCACCACCGGGCTCACCAAGAACCTCGCCCTGGGCGGCTGGCGCACGGGCGTGGCCCGGCTGCCCGAGGGGCCCGCCGGGCGGGAGCTGCACACCCGGCTGGTCGCCGTCGCCAGCCAGATCTGGTCCAGCCCGCCCGCCCCCGTGCAGACGGCCGCCGCGTACGCCTTCGCCGAACCACCGGAGATCACCGAGCGGATCGCCGCGAGCAGGCGGCTGCACGCGGCCGTGGCCCGGGCGGCGGCCCGTCACCTCACGGCCGTCGGAGCGCTGCTGGCGCCCGTCACCGCCACCTGCTACCTCTACCCGGACTTCGAGCCGCTGCGCGAACGCCTGGCCGGAGCGCACGGCGTCACCGGCGGCGAGGGGATCGTCCGCTTCCTCGTCGAGCGCCACGGCATCGGCGTCCTGCCCGGCAGCGCCTTCGGCGAGCCCGAGCGCGCGCTGCGCATCCGCGCCGCCACCAGCCGGCTGTACGGCGACACCGACGAGCAGCGCCTCGCCGCGCTGGCCGCGCCCGACCCGCTCGCCCTGCCGTGGATCGGCCGCTCCCTCGACCACCTCGGCGAGGCCCTCGCCGACCTCACCCGTCACGCCTGACCGAACCGCACCTGACCGTCCTTCGGAGGATCCCATGTCCCAGTCACTGCCGCCCGTCCTCACCGAAGTCGCCTACCAGGGCGGCCGTTACGTCACCTTCGACCGCCCCGAACCGGGCTCCACGCAGACGCTGTACCGCATCGCCGAAGGCGCCCTGGCCGCCGCGTTCACCACCACCGACGGCTCCGCCGAGGCCGTCCGCGCCGCCGTCACCCGTGGCGCCGATGGAACCGAGGGCGCCGAGACCGTCGTCCTGCCCGCCGGGGATCCGGACGTGCGGCCGCTGGTCCCGCTGCTGCCCGGGGCCTCCGGCTCCGCGCTGCTGAGCGGCTTCATGGGCACCCACCGGAAGAAGTGGGGAGGTGAAAGCGCCCCCGAGGGAGGGGAGTTCGTGCCGCCCCGGTGGTTCTTCAAGGGCTTCGGCGACTGGGCCAAGCTGCCCGGCGAGCCGCTGACCGTCCCCGCCGCGCCCGTCGCCCTCATCGAGGAGCCGGAGATCGCCCTCGTCTTCGTCAACGACGCCGACGGGTACCCGCACTACGCCGGCTACACCTTCGGCAACGACCTGTGCGACATAGGCCTGCACCGCAAGGACCCGGGCTACAACCCGTACTGCAAGCTCTGCGACACCGCCCTCACGCCCACCCTCTTCCTCGGCCCCCCGCCGCGCGTCTTCACCGGCCGGACCACCATCACCCGGGGCGGCGCCACCGCCTGGGAGGGCGCCTTCGAGGCCGGCGGCGACGCGCTCTACTACCGGATCGACGACATGGCCGACCACTTCTTCACCTTCCCGGCCGTACGCCGCCCCGGGCTCGTCAACTACGTACTCCTGGGCGCCGACGAGGCCAGCTTCCACGACGGCTTCCGGATCGAGGACGGAGACACCATCGCCATCGACGTCAAGAGCCACGGCGTCTCCTTCGAGAACACCGTGCGCTACGTCTCCCCGGCCGCCTTCTCCTCCCTCCCCGCCGCATGAGCGCCGCGCCTTCCGGCCGCCGGCAGGTGCACCTCGCCGTGCAGCTGCCCGCCATCCACAACATCACCCTCTGGGCCGACCCGCGCTCGAAGAGCCAGATCGCCTTCGACTCCTTCCGCCACCTCGCGCAGACCGCCGAACGCGGCCTGTTCGACTTCTTCTTCCTCGCCGAGGGCCTGCGCCTGCGCGAGCACAAGGGGGAGATCTACGACCTCGACGTGGTCGGCCGCCCGGACAACCTCGCCCAACTGGCCTCCCTGGCCGCCGTCACCAGCAGGCTCGGACTCGCCGCGACGGTCAACGCCACCTTCAACGAGCCCTACGAACTGGCCCGCCGCCTCGCGACCCTCGACCACCTCAGCGGCGGGCGCGCCGCCTGGAACATCGTCACCAGCTTCGACGCCTTCACCGGCGAGAACTTCCGGCGCGGCGCCTTCCTGGAGGAGCGCGACCGCTACAGCCGCGCGGCCGAGTTCCTGACCACCGCACGGGAGTTGTGGGACAGCTGGGCCGAGGGAGACGTCCTCGCCGACACAGCCTCGGGGGAGTACGTACGACCCGGGGCCGGCCGATTCGCCCACCGGGGGCAGCACTTCGACATCTCCGGCCGCTTCACCACCCCGCGCTCCCCGCAGGGCCACCCGGTCATCATCCAGTCCGGCGACTCCGACGCCGGCCGGGAGTTCGCCGCCGCCGAGGCCGAGGTCATCTTCAGCAAGTACAACCGGCTCGACCAGGCGCGCGCGTTCTACCGCGACGTCAAGGGCCGCCTGGCCGCCCACGGCCGCACCGAGGACCAGCTGAAGATCCTGCCCACGGCCAGCGCGGTGGTCGCCGACACCGACGCCGAGGCCCAGGCCCTCGCCCGCGAGATCACCCGCGCCCAGGTCGGCCCGCAGACCGCCATCGCCCACCTGGAAGCCGTCTGGGGCCGTGACCTGTCCGCCTACGACCCCGACGGCCCGCTCCCCGACATCGACCCCGACGGCGACGCGCAGACCCTCAAGGGCCACTCGATCTTCCGCCGAGACCGCGCCGAGACCGCCCGCCGCTGGCGCGCCCTCGCCGAGGAACGGGGCTTGAGCATCCGGGAGTTGGTCATCGAGGTCGACGGCGCCCAGCAGACCTTCGTCGGCTCCCCGCAGACCGTCGCCGACCAGCTCGACCACTTCGTGCAGACCGGCGGCGCCGACGGCTTCGTCCTCGTCCCGCACCTCACCCCCACGGGCCTCGACGACTTCGTGGACCGCGTCGTGCCGCTCCTCCAGGACAAGGGCGTGCACCGGCGGGAGTACACCGGCACGACCCTGCGCGACCACCTGGGACTGCCGTCCCTCAAGAAGGGAAGCACCCCGTGACCCCGCCCCCGCTCCACCTCGCCGTCGCCCTCGACGGCGCCGGCTGGCACCCGGCCGCCTGGCGGGCCGAAGGCGCCCGGCCCGCGGAACTGCTCACCCCGGCCTACTGGGCCGGCCTCGCCGCCGAGGCCGAACGGGGCCTGCTCGACTTCGTCACCATCGAGGACGCGCTCGGCCTCCAGACCACCGCCTTCCACCGGCCCGACGAGGACACCACGCTGGTCCGCGGCAGCCTGGACGCGGCGCTCATCGCCTCCTACCTCGGCCCGCTGACGTCGAGGATCGGGCTCGTCCCGACCGTCAACGTCACCCACACCGAGCCCTTCCACGTCGCCGTCGGCATCGCCACCCTCGACCACGCCAGCGAGGGCCGCGGCGGCCTGCGCCCCCAGATCGCCTCCCGCGCCGCGGACGCCACCCACTTCGGCCGCCGGACCACGCCCCAGCTCACCGAGGAGGACGTCCGCGACCCCGAGCTCATCGCCCGGCGCCTGCGCCCGCTCTTCGAGGAGGCGGCCGACGCCGTCGAGGCCACCCGGCGGCTGTGGGACAGCTGGGAGGACGACGCGGAGATCCGCGACGCCGCCACCGGCCGGTACGTCGACCGCGACAAGATCCACCACATCGACTTCACCGGCCGCCACTTCTCCGTCCGCGGCCCCTCCATCACCCCGCGCTCCCCCCAGGGCCAGCCCCTGGTGACCAGCCTCGCCCACGCCTCCGTCCCCTACGAGTTCGCGGCCCGCGCCGCCGACCTCGTCTACGTCACCCCGCACTCCCGCACGGGCACCGCCGAGATCCTCGGCCAGGTCGACGCGGCCGTGGCCGCCACCGGCCGGGACACCGAGGCGCAGCCGCTGCTGCGCTTCGCGGAACTCCTGGTGTTCCTCGACGAGACCCCCGGCGCCGCCGCCGCACGCAAGGCCCACCTCGACACCCTCGCCGGCACCGAACTCACCTCCGACGCCGAGATCTTCACCGGCACCCCCACCGAACTCGCCGACCTCCTCCTCGACTGGCGAGAAGCCGGCCTCGACGGCTACCGCCTCCGCCCCGCCACCCTCCCCCACGACCTCCACCAGATCACCCGCGGCCTCGTCCCCGAACTCCAACGCCGCGGCGCCTTCCGCACCGCGTACGACACCACCACCCTCCGCGCCCACCTGGGCCTGCCCCACCCCACCAGCCGCTACGCGGGCAAGGGGTGAGGGCCGCCGACTCCTAGCGGCGGCGGCCGGGCCGACCCGAGGGGGCCCCGGCCGCCTCTTGGGCGGCGCGGTGGAGCCAGGTCAGGTACCAGGTGGGGAAGTCGACGCTCAGGGGTTCCAGGGGGCCGTCGGCGGCGCGGAGGTCGTTCCAGAGGGTGCCGCTGTCGGGGCCGGTGACGGCGAGCCAGGTGAAGTAGCCGCAGCCCTGGTGGCCGAGGCAGACCGCTCCGGCCGTCATCGCTTGGTTCAGGGGCTCCCACTCGTCGTCCCAGGCGCGGTAGGCGGCGCGGTAGGCGTCCTCGTCGGGGAAGTCCTCCTCACGGGGCTCGCGGGTGTCCAGCTCCTCCGTCCAGCGGGCACGCTCGGCCTCCGAGGGGAAGGGCCGCCCCAGCAGGGGGTTGACCTCGCGGGTGTCGCCCAGGGCGACCCAGTGCCACCCCTGGTCGTCGCGGCGCAGCGGGTAGAGGCCGTAGTCCGGCCCGGCGCCGCCCGCGGCGACCTCCAGGAGGAAGCTGCGGTACGCCGGCGGGAAGGACACCCCGAGTTCGGCCTCCGCCTCGGCGACCTCGGCCTCGCTCAGCGGCGGGTCCAGCCGGAAGCCGTGCCCGCCGGCCCCGAACACCTTCGCCGTGCCCGGCGCCTTCCGCAGCGCCAGCACCCGCTCGCGCACCCCCGACCAGTTCATCTGTGGCCCCTCCCGACCTCCGACCTGCCGCGATCGTGCCAACTCGCGGAGCCCGGATCAACTCGAATGCGGCTCCGCCACGAGGGCCGTGCCCGTGCGGGTGCGCAGGTGGACGGCGGTGCGGCCGGTGCGGTGGGTGGTGACGAGGCCGGCGTTGCGGAGGGCGGTGAGGTGCTGGGAGACGGCGCCGGGGGTGACGCCGAGGCGGGTGGCGAGGGTGGGCGTGCTCTGGGGTTCGGCGAGGGCGGTGAGGAGGGTGGCGCGGGTGCGGCCGAGGACGGCGGTGAGGCCCGCGGGGGTGGGCCGGGGTGCCTCCCAGAGGTGGCCGACGCCGGGGGCGGGGTAGCGGATGGAGGCGGCGGTGCGCGGGGAGTGGTCGACGATCACGTCCGGCCAGCCGAAGACGGTGGGCATCACCACCAGGCCGTGCCCGTTGGCTTCGACCGTCCACGCCGCGCCCGAGCGGCGGCGCCCGTGCACCACCAACTCGCCTTCGCGCCAGACCACATCGGCGTGCAGTTGCGCGAACAGCCCCTCCACCCCGCCGTCGAGCAGGGCCAGCGCCCGCCGCCCCAGGTCGGCCTCCAGCACCGCGCGCATCCGCCCCCAGTGCGGGGCCACCAGCCGGTCGTGGCAGCGGGTCAACGCCTCGGAGACCCGCTCCAACAGCAGTTCGGGGCGCGGCAGTCGTGCGGCCCGGGCGGCTCCCAGCGCGGCGGCGCACTCGGCCGCGACGTACGCCGGATCCGCCGCCCGCAGCCCCGCCGCCTCGGCCTCGAAGGCGGGCAGCCGCTCCTCCGGCACGGGGAAGAGGAACGACGGCAGGCAGCCCTCGAGCAGCGCCCGCAGCAGCGGCGTCTCCGGCTCCCCGGCGAGCACCCGTTCCGCCTCGCGCACCCACGGCCGGTGCACCTCGTGCCCGCCCGCCCCGAGGGCCGCCCGCACCCCGAGCACCGTCTCGGCCAGTGGCGACACCGCGAGCCGTACCCGCGCCACCTCGGCCGCCGAGAGCCGGATCTCCACCGCCATGCCTGTCCCGCCCCTGATCGTTTAGCCGTGGCTGAACGGTAGCCGGGCCGGGCGGCCGCCGCCCAGACTCTGCGGCATGGAGTTCATCACCTCGTACGACGGAACCACGCTCGCCTTCCGCACCCACGGCGACGGCCCGCCGCTGCTCTGCCTCCCCGGCGGCCCCGGCCGCGCCGCCGAGTACCTCGGAGACCTCGGAGGCCTGTCCGCCCACCGCACCCTGATCCTGCCCGACACCCGTGGCACGGGCGCCTCCGGCGTGCCCGCCGACCCGGCCACCTACCGGGTCGACCGCCTGGTGGCCGACGTCGAGGCGCTACGCCGCCACCTCGGCCTGGAACGCCTCGACCTGCTCGGCCACTCCGCCGGCGGCAGCCTCGCCATGCTCTACGCCGCCGCCCACCCCGAGCGGCTGCACAGCCTCACCCTCGTCACCCCCTCCTTCGCCGGCGTCGGACTGCCCTCCGACACGGGCGTCGCGCAGGTGATCGCCTCCCGCGCGGCCGAGCCCTGGCACGCCGAGGCCGCCGCCGCGCACCGGCACATGACGACCGCCACCTCCTTCGCCGAGGCCGCGCCGTACCGCCTGGCCTTCGAGCCGCTGATGTACGGCCGCTGGGACGACGCGGCCCGCGCCCACGCCGCCGCCGACCCCGCCCAGCGCGCGCTGCCCGTCAGCGAGCACTACTACCGGGGCTACACGCCCGACACCGGGGACCTGGCCCGCCGCCTGGGCGCCCTGCGCTGCCCGGTGCTGCTCCTCGCGGGCGAGGTCGACCTGTGGCCCACCGCCGCGTCCGCCACCGAGGCCGCGCGGCTCTTCCCCGAGGTGACGCTCGCCGTCCAGCCGGGCGCCGGGCACTACCCGTGGCTGGACGACGCGAAGGCGTTCACGGAGACGGTCGAGGGCTTCCTCGCCACCGCCGGCTGACCGGAGTTGAATGGAATCGACGGGAGTTGACGTGAGTTGACGGCCCGTCGCACTCCCGGGTGAAGGTCGGCGAAACCCCGCCGCCGGGCCCGCCGTCCTGTCTACGCTGCGGGTGCGAAACATCACCTGCCGTCACGGTCAGAACGGTCTGAGGAGAAGGCATGGCATCGACCTGCGGTCCCGAATCCGCGCCCATCGGCGACGTCGGCACGGCGCTGATGGTGATCGACTCCCGGCTCAAGTCCGTCTACGAGGGCAGGGCCGGCTCGGACGCCCGCCAGCAGGCGCTGGTCAGCCAGGTCACCGCCTCCCTCGGCCCCAGCGGGCTCGCGGAGCTGGTGGACGGCACCTGCACGGTGATCTACCTCTACATGACCTGGCTGAAGGCCGCCTGCGAGGACCACGACCGTGACGTCGTCGAGCACGTCGTCCCGGCGCTGGTCGGCACCATGCGGATGATGCCCAGGACCTTCAGCCCGGAGGTCATCCCCACCATGGCGGGCCTCCTCGTCGCCGCCGGCACCGGTCTGAGCCCCAACCTCTGGCGCGCCCAGTACGGGCCCTGGACCCGCGCGGAGATGAACCCGCTGGAGGCCCTCGCCGTGATGACGGCCGAGCACGTCAACCGCGTCGCGGGCGACGACCAGGACTTCGCCACCCGCCTGATCGGCGACGCCCTGGCCAGGATGGACGAGGACTGACCCGTCGGGCCCGCCCGGTGAAACCGGAGACGCCGGGCGGGCCGGGTTTCAGCCGACCTGGCCGGTCGGGCGCACGGTCATGTGGTTGATCGTCACACCGGCGGGCTGGCCGAGGGCGAAGACGATCGTGTCCGCGATCTGCTCGGCGGTCATCACCGGCTGGGTGGACGGGGTGCCGCCGCGCTCGTCCCAGAACGGGGTGTCCACGATCCCGGGGGCGACGACGGTCACGCCGATGCCGTCCTCGGCGACCAGCAGCCGGGTGTTCTCGGCGAGCGCGTGCGCGGCCCACTTGGTGACGGAGTACAGGTTGCCGGGGGTGTTGCGCACCCCGGCGACCGAGCCGAGGATCACGATCCGGCCCTTCGACTCCCGCAGGTGCGGCAGGGTCCGCTGGACCAGCAGGGCCGGGCCGAGGACGTTGGTGAGGACCATGGCGCGCATGTCCTCGGGGGAGTGGCTCTCCAGGTTGCCGGGCAGGGAGAAGCCGGCGTTGGCGATGACGTTGTCCAGCCGGCCCCAGGTCCCCACCACGCGGTGCACGACGGCCGCGACGTCCTCGGCCTCGGCGGTGTCACCGGCGACGGTCAGCAGCCGCTCGCCCGCCCCGGCGGAGGCGGCGAAGACGGCGAGCTTGCCCGCGTCCCGTCCGGTGACGGCCACCCGGTGGCCCTGCTTGAGGAGGGCGCGGGCGGTGGCGGCGCCGATGCCGGTCGAGCCGCCGGTGATCAGGCTGACGGGTTCCATGGGGGCCTCCTCGGTGATCGCGGTCCCGGGGGTCCCGAAACGCCAGCACTATACGCGGGTTGTGATCATCCGCCCCCGGAATTACGGGCGGGGGTTCTCCACCTTCGAGAGCCAGGTGGTGAGCAGCCCCTCGAGCGCCTCGTTCTCGGCGGGCGTCAGCATGCCCAGCAGACGGCGTTCGTTGCGCATGTGGTCGGCGAACGCCTGGTCGATCAGTTCGCGGCCGGGCTGGGTGAGGGCGACGATGCGGCCGCGCTGGTCGTCGTCGGAGCGGCGGCGGGTGACGAGCCCGGCCCGCTCCAGGCGGTCGATGCGCTTGGTCATCGCGCCGGTGGTGACCATCGTGTGCGCGGCGAGCTCGCCGGGTGCGCGCTCGAAGGGCTCCCCGGTGCGGCGCAGCGCGCACAGGACGTCGAACTCGCCCTCGCCGAGGCCGTAGCGGTTGTAGACGAGGCAGAGCTCCTCGGTGAGGTGGTCGGCCAGGCGGTGGAGGCGGCCGATCACGCCGAGGGAGGAGACGTCCAGGTCGGGGCGTTCGCGGTGCCAGTCGGCCTGGATGCGGGCCACGCGGTCGGGGGGTACGCGGTCGGGGGGAGCTGCGTTGTGGGGAGCGGGGTTGTGGGGAACTGCGTTTTGGGGAGCTGCGTCGTCCATGTCTATCAATATAGCTTCCCGAGAAGCTATATTGTCTTCCATGGAAGGCAATAAGGGATGGCTGGCCCTCACCGCCCTCGCCCCGATCGCCTGGGGCGCCAACTACTACGTCACCCACCGGTTCCTGCCGCCCGACACCCCCCTCTACGGCGCCGCCCTGCGCGCCCTGCCCGCCGGTCTCGTCCTGCTGGCCCTGTGCCGGCGGCGGCCGCGCGGGGTGTGGTGGCGGCGCTCCGCCGTGCTCGGGCTGCTCAACGTCGGCGTCTTCTTCGTGCTCGTCTACGCCGCCTCCCAGCTGTTGTCCACGAGCATCGCCTCCACCGTCATGGCCGTCTCCCCGCTGGCGATGATGCTGATCGCCTGGCCCCTGGTCTCCGAGCGGCCCGGCCGCGCGCACCTGGCCGGCGCCGGGATCGGGCTCGGCGGGGTCTGCCTGATGCTGCTCACCGGGGCGGGGGAGGTGAGCGTCCCGGGGGTCCTCGCCGCGGCCGCCGCCATGCTCGTCTCCTCCTTCGGCCACATCCTCACCAAGCGCTGGAACGCCGACGGCACCGACGTGCTCGCCTCCACCGCCTGGCAGCTCACCGCCGGAGGGCTGTTCCTGCTGCCGGTCGCCGCGCTCGTGGAGGGCCCGCCGCCCGCGCTCCCCGCGCCTGCTCTCCTCGCCTTCGGCTACGTCTCCCTGGTCGCGACCGCCCTGGCCTTCGTCGCCTGGTTCACCGGGCTGCGCCACCTGCCCGCGGGCACCGTCGGCCTGGTCGGACTGCTCAACCCCGTCACGGGTGTGCTGCTCGGGACGGTGCTGGCCGGGGAGACGCTGACGCTCCAGCAGCTGTGCGGGTTGGCCCTCGTCCTGGCCGGGGTCGTCCTGGGCCGCCCCACCCGCGCGGGCCGGCCCACCCGCGGCGAAGGCCGCCCGGCCGAACCCCCGCGACGGCGCCGCCTGTCCGGGGCGGGTCAGCGCCCCGGGGCGAGGTAGCGGCGGCCCGGTATCTGCTCGAAGATCAGGTTGGTGCGGGTCTGGGCCACCGCCGGGTGGGTGGTGAGGTGGTCGACGACGAAGTCGCGCAGCGCCTCGGGGCCGGCGACGCCGACGTGCAGCAGGTAGTCGTCCGAGCCGGCCATGTGGAAGACGGCGAGGACGCCGGGCAGGTCGGGGGCGGTGCTGCGGAAGCTCTCGTTCTGCTCCCGGGTGTGGGCGCGCAGGCGGACGGAGATCATCGCCTGGAGCGGCAGCCCGATCGCGGCCGGGTCCAGCTCGGCGCGGAAGCCGCGGATGATGCCGCGCTCCTGGAGCGCCCGTACCCGGGCCAGGCAGGTGGACGGGGCGATGCCGACGGCGGCCGCGAGGGCGTTGTTGGGCAGGCGGGCGTTGTCGGCCAGGGTGCGGACGATCGCCCGGTCCACCTCGTCGAGCGGTGAGTCGACCGGTGCCCGGCGGGCCTGTGGATTGTTCGGCATGCCCGCCAGGATCCCAGCCCGTTCCGCAGATTCGCAAACCTGATCGAGCTCAGGCCGAATGTTCTTCGGACGGTCTTCCGTACAGCACTCGAAAGTTCCATTCTTACGGGCGTTCCCCCACCGCCGTCCTCCGGAGCGTCCCGTCCATGAGCCCGACCGCCTCCCCGTTCGCCGCGACCGCCGTCGACCCCGGCCCGGAACTGGACGGCGGCGACTTCGCCCTCCCCGAGGGCGGCCTGGACGACGACCGCCGGCTGCACGCGCTCGACGCCGTGGACGAGTACCTGACCCGCAAGCGCAGGCACCTGGTCGGCTACCAGGCCACCCAGGACATGCAGGGCACCGCGCTCGACCTCGCGCGGTTCCTGCCGAACAACATCAACAACCTCGGCGACCCGTTCCAGGCCGGCGGCTACAAGCCCAACACCAAGGTCGTCGAGCGGGCCGTCCTCGACTACTACGCCCGCCTCTGGCACGCCGAGCGCCCCCACGACCCGGCGGACCCGGAGTCCTACTGGGGCTACATGCTGTCCATGGGTTCCACCGAGGGCAACATGTACGCCCTGTGGAACGCCCGCGACTACCTCAGCGGCAAGGCGCTGATCAAGCCGCCCGCCGCGCCCTTCGACGCCGTGCGCTACGTCAAGGCCGACCCGGACCGGCACAACCCCCACGCGCACCACCCCGTCGCCTTCTACTCCGAGGACACCCACTACTCCTTCGCCAAGGCCGTCGCCGTCCTGGGCGTGGAGACCTTCCACGCCGTCGGCCAGGAGCTGTACCCCGACGAGAGCCCCCTGACCGACCCGGTCACGGGCCTGCGCGCCTGGCCCACCGAGGTGCCCTCCCGCCCCGGCCCGTCCGGTCTCTCCTGGGACGGCACCGGCGAGATCGACGTCGACGCCCTCGCCGTGCTGGTCGAGTTCTTCGCCGCCAAGGGCCACCCGGTCTTCGTCAACCTCAACCTCGGCAGCACCTTCAAGGGCGCCCACGACGACGTCCGCGCGGTCTGCGAGCGGCTGCTGCCGATCTTCGAGCGGCACGGCCTGGTCGAGCGCGAGGTCGTCTACGGCCGCTGCTCGCAGACCGGCCGCCCGCTGGTCGACGTGCGCCGCGGCTTCTGGATCCACGTGGACGGGGCGCTCGGCGCCGGGTACGCGCCGTTCCTGCGGCTGGCCTCCGAGGACCCGCAGGCGTACGGCTGGACGCCGGAGGTCGCGCCGCCCGAGTTCGACTTCGGCCTGCGGCTGCCGACCGCCGAGCACGGCGAGGTGGACATGGTCTCCTCGATCGCGATGAGCGGCCACAAGTGGGCGGGCGCGCCCTGGCCGTGCGGCATCTACATGACCAAGGTCAAGTACCAGATCTCCCCGCCCTCCCAGCCCGACTACATCGGCGCCCCCGACACCACCTTCGCCGGCTCCCGCAACGGGTTCTCCCCGCTGATCCTCTGGGACCACCTCTCCCGCCACTCCTACCGCGACCAGGTCCACCGCATCCGCGAGGCCCAGGAGCTCGCCGCCTACCTGGAGCGGCGCCTGACGGAGATGGAGGGCGAGCTCGGCGTCGAGCTCTGGCCCGCCCGCACCCCGGGCGCCGTCACCGTCCGGTTCCGCAAGCCGAGCCCGGAGCTGGTGGCCAAGTGGTCGCTGTCCTCCCAGGACGTGGTGATGGTCCCGGGCGACGAGACCACCCGCCGCACCTACGTGCACGTGTTCGTGATGCCCTCCGTCGACCGGGCGAAGCTGGACGCCCTCCTCGACGAACTCGCCGAGGACCCGGCGATCCTGGGCCGGTAACCCTGACGGCGGTAGAAACGGCACTACTCGTGTAGTGGCACTACGTCAGTAGTGCCACTACACGAGTAGTCGTCTCCGGCGGCAGGAGTGCGAGCAGGAGCGCGGTGGAGGGTCAGCGCTGGAGAGTGAGGAGGCCCGGGCGCCAGGGCAGCTGGTCGTAGGGGCCGGTGGCGTTGGGGTTCTTGCCCTGGTAGAGCAGCTGGAGGTGGCAGGGGTCGATGGTCATGGTCTGGTCGGGGTTGTCGCGGACCAGGTCACCGTGGCTGATGTCGTTGGTCCAGCCGGCCCCGCTGTTGGCCTTGCCCGCGAAGGGGTTGCTCTCGCTGGCGGCCTGCGGGGTCCAGGAGCCGTTGAGGCTGCTGGCGGTGAAGGAGCGGAAGTAGCGCTGCTCCGTGGCGCCGCGGGCCTCGACGATCATGAGGTACTGGTTGCGGCCCTGGACCTTGTAGACCTGCGGGGCCTCGAACAGGTTGACCGTGGAGTCGCTCATCACGGTGGTGTAGGAGGAGCCGAAGCTGCCGGGGAAGTTGCCGATGGGCATGCTCGCCCGGTAGATGCTGCCGTTGTCACCGGCGAAGAACAGGTACATGTTCTGGTCGTCGCCGATCAGGGTCTGGTCGATCGGGCCGGTGCCGGAGTTCGGGATGCTGCCGGTGAACAGCGGCTGCGGCGCGGACCAGCCGTTGGGGTTGGTCGGGTCGCTGGAGGTGCGGTAGATGAACGGCCACGCGCCCCACTGGTAGGACAGCACCCAGATGTTCTTGGGCGCGAAGTAGAACAGCGTGGGCGCCACGGCCCTCTCGTTCATCCCGGTCTGGGGGGCCGAGGCCATGTCCGACCAGTTGGTGAACGGGGCGAACGCCATCGAGCCGTACGAGGAGCCGTTCACGTTCGACGCGTAGACCAGGTGCTTGCCGTTGTAGGTGGCGGTGGTGAAGTCCTTGAGCGAGGTCCAGCCGTTGGCGGGCTGCGCCAGGGCGCCGGAGGAGGACCAGCGGTACGTCGAGGGCAGGGCGCAGGTGCCCGGCGGGGTGGTCGGCCCGGACGACAGGCCCGTCCACTTCTGGTTGTTGCCGCCGTGGCAGGTCCAGATCTCCACGGCGGTGCCGTTGGCCGTGCCGTTGGCCGTGACGTCCAGGCACAGCCCGGACTCGACGCCGACGATCGTGCCGTCGGAGTTCACCCGCCACTGCTGGTTCGCGCCGCCGGTGCAGCTCCAGATCTGTACGCGGGTACCGTTCGAGGTGGCGTGGCCCGGCACGTCCAGGCACTTGTTGCCGTAGACGGTCAGCTTGTTGTCGCTGGTCGAGGTCCACTGCTGGTTGGAGCCGCCCGAGCAGTCGTAGATCTGCAGGGCCGCGCCGTCCGCCTGGCTGGCGTTCGACACGTCGAGACAGCGGCCGGAGCCCGTACCGCGCAGGGCGCCGCTGGTGTCGGCGTGGGCGGGGGCCGCGACGAGCATCGCCGCCAGGGCCGCCACGGCGGCGAGCACGGCGGTGAGGACCGCGGGCAGGGGCCTGCGGCGGGAACTTCGTCGGTACATCGGAACTCCTTCGTGAACGGGTGGGGTCACGTAGAATGTGAGCGCTCACAGGCGAGGGCGCGCGCCCGCTGCGAGCGCGCGCCCAAGACGAGTCCTGCGGCTCAGCTCATTGGAAGGTCCAGTGCTGGTTGGCGCTGCCGGTGGAGTCCCAGATCTGGACGGCTGTGCCGTTGCCGGTTTGGCCGCCGGGGAGTTCGAGCGCCCGGCCGCTGGCGAGGTTGATCAGCGTGTACGAGCCGTCGCCGTTGCGGTCGGCGCGCCAGTGCTGGTTGGCCCCGCCGTTGCCGTCCCAGACCTGCAGCTTCGTCCCGTTGCCCGTCTGGCCGCCCGGCTCGTCGAGGACCCGGCCGCTGGCGGTGTTGGTGAGCGTGTAGGAGCCGTCGCCGTTGCGGTCGGCCCGCCACTGCTGGTTGGCGGCGGTGCCGTTGGCGTCCCACACCTGGATCTGGGTGCCGTTGCCGTTCTGCCCGGCGGGCTCGTCGAGGACGCGCCCGGCGGCCACGTCGGTGAGCGAGTACACGGTGCCGGAGACGATGCCCCCGCCGGGCGGCGGGGTGGTGCCGCCGCCGCCCAGGGCGCCGAGGACCGCGCCGTAGGCGGCCTTCTTGTTGCCGTTGCCGTCGAACAGGAGCGGGTTCTCGCCGCTGCGCCAGGAGTCGCTGTCGCGGATGCCCCACACCGTTATGCCCGTGCAGCGGGCGACGGACAGGCAGGCCCGGACGGTGTCGGCGTACGCGGTGGCCGGCGCCTGGGCGATGTCGAGCTCGGTGAGCTGGACGTCGACGCCGAGCGCGGCGAAGCTGGAGAGCGTGGTCTGGAAGCTGGACGGAGGGCCGCCGGCGCCGAAGTGGCTCTGGAAGCCGACGCAGTCGATGGGCACGCCACGGGACTTGAAGTCCTTGACCATGCGGTAGACGCCCTGGGTCTTGGCGTCGTTCCAGTTCTCGATGTTGTAGTCGTTGTAGCAGAGCTTGGCCGAGGGGTCGACGCCCCGGGCGGTGCGGAACGCCTCCTCGATGAAGCCGTCGCCGAGGGTGTTCTGGAAGACGGAGGGGCGGTGGCGGCCGCTGCCGTCGTCGGAGAACGCCTCGTTGACGACGTCCCAGGCGTAGATCTTGCCCTTGTAGTGGTTCATCTCGTTGGTGATGTGGTTGTTCATCACGCCGCGCAGCGTGTTCGCGTCGCCGATGGAGCTCACCCAGCCGGGCAGTTGGGAGTGCCAGACCAGGGTGTGGCCGCGCATGCGCTGGCCGTGCGAGGAGGCGTGGCCGACGATCGCGTCGGCCGGGCCGAAGTTGAAGTTGCCCCGGGAGGGCTCGATGGTGTCCCACTTCATCTCGTTCTCCGGGGTGATCATGTTGAACTCCCGGTCGAGGATGCCGGCGTACGTCGGGTCGCCGAGGCGGCCCGAGGCCACGGCGGTCCCGAAGTAGCGGCCGCTGTCGGCCGCCGCCGTGCCCAGCGTGCTCCCGGCGGCCTGGGCCGGGATCGTGCCGAGGGCGGTGACGGCGGTGACCGAGGCGGCGAGCGCGACGGCGGCGGCCGTCAGGGCTTTGCGGGGGCGGGGCTTCCTGGTGAGCGATGACATGACGGATCGTTCTCCTTGGGTGGGGGAGCCCGCGCACCGGCCGGGGGAGCCGGTGCGCGGATGAGAGACGCTGTGCCGGGACCTGACTCCCGGCACCGTCCGTTAGCGCTAACAATTCAGGCCGGGGTGCGCCGTGTCGACGCCCGGCGTGGGGGTGGGTCGTCAGCCGTCCGCGAGCGTGGCCCGGGCGGAGCCGATCGTGATGTTCGAGCTGCCGCTGCTCCGGTAGCCCTCGGTGGCGAGGATCTCGTAGTTCATGGTGCCGAGCCTCATGCCGGACCTGGCCCACGCGTCGAAGTGGTTCCCGACGGTGATGGTTCCGCCGGTGCGCTTGGCCCGGCGGACGCTCCAGTACTGGTTGAAGGTCCTGATGCCCTCGATGGAGGGGGCGTTGTAGCGCGTCGTCTCGTAGAGGTCGTAGGTGTCGCCGTCCGTGGTGACGGTGCCCTTGTACGCGCCGGTGGGCTTGTAGGAGCCGTAGTTCTCGACGACGTAGTACTCGACGAGCGGGTTGGTGGTCCAGCCGTAGAGCGAGAGGTAGGAGTTGCCGTTGGTGCTCCACGAGCCCGAGTAGCTCACCGGGTTGCGCGATCCGGTGCTCCAGCCCTTGCCGGCGACGAAGTTGCCGGCGTTGTTCCAGGAGGTGCCGTAGTTGCCGCCGCCGTTCAGGTTCATCGAGACCGCGCCGGAGCCCTCCGTCCAGAAGGAGTAGAAGTATCCGCCGTCGGTGCCGGTCTGGTTGGTGGTGACGGTCGCGGCCTCGGCGGTGCCCGGCGTGACCAGGACGACGGCCGCGGCGGCCACCGCGAGGATGCGTGCCCTGCCCGCCGACCGTCCGGGGCGGCGGGTGAGGCTGCGGCTCTTGGGGTGGGGGATTTTCACGGAATCGGTCCGATCTGCCGATGGGTGGGCGCGCGGCGCTGCGCCGCCGCCGGCCGCGAGGGTGGTGGGGGCGGCTGGACGGCGTGGAGCAGCGGTGCGCGGAACCGGCTTGTCGTCGACGAGGCAGCGCCCGCGGGTGGGTGGCGCGTGCGGCCGGGAACCATGGCCGCTCGGACTTGTCGACGGCGACAGTGTTGACCTGGCGTCGACAAGATGTCAACGCTTTCGACAGAAAGGGCGATAGTTTCGCTGAAGGTTTCTCCGGTCAGGCCCGCCCGGGCGCCACGGCGCTGGAGCGCACCACCAGGGTGGTCGACAGTTCCAGCCGGGTGGGCGCCGCCGGGGCCTCCTCGCTGCGCAGGGCGAGGATCAGACGGGTCGCCTGTTCGGCCATCTCGCGCAGGGGCTGGCGGACCGTGGTCAGCGCGGGGCTGGTCCACTGCGCGATGTCCAGGTCGTCGTAGCCGACCACGGACAGGTCCTCGGGCACGCGCAGGCCCCGGACCCGGGCCGCCTCCATCACCCCGAGGGCCTGGAGGTCGCTGCCGGCGAAGATCGCGGTGGGCGGGTCGGGGAGCTCCAACAGCCGTCCGGCCTGGGCGAATCCGCCCTCGGCGTGGAAGTCGCCGAAGGCGGTCAGCGCGGGGTCGACCGCCAGGCCGGCCATGGTCATCGCCGAGCGGTAGCCGTCCAGGCGGGCCAGCGAGCAGAGGGTGTCCTCGGGGCCGGTGACGATGGCGATGCGCCGGTGGCCGAGCTCGATCAGGTGCCGGGTGGCGGCGAGGCCGCCGGCCCAGTTGGCCGAGCCCACCGAGGGGACGTCCGGGTCGGGGTTGCCGGCCGGGTCGACGATGACGAACGGGATGGAGCGGGCGCGCAGTTGGGCCTTGAACTCGGGCGGCAGGCTGGAGAAGACCAGGACGACGCCGAGGGGGCGCCGACGCAGCACCGCCTCGATCCACTCCGGCCCCGGGGCGTGGCGCGAGCCGCTGTGGCTGACCACGACCGCCGCCCCGTGCTCGTTCGCCACGGACTCCACGCCGCGCAGGAGTTCCATCGCCCAGAGGCTGTCGAGCTCGTGGAAGACGATCTCGACGAGGGGCGCCTCGCCGCCGCCGCGCGCGGTGCGCTGGTAGTCGTGGTCGCTCAGGACCTGCTCGACCCGCAGGCGGGTGGCGGCCGCCACGTCGGTACGGCCGTTGAGGACCTTCGAAACCGTCGAAACGGAGACCTCGGCCTCGCGCGCGATGTCCGCGAGGGTCACCCGTCCCAGTTCATCGCCCTTTTCCATGGGGGCAGCATAGGGCACGGGCGGCGCGGGCCAGTTGGCGCATCACGCTTCAGTAACCCCCGATCCGAGGGGTTGACCCGAAACATGTCCGCAACCTAGCGTCCCGGGCCATGCGGTTATTTCGAGAATCGGATCGAAACTTTAGGGGAGCTCCGATGAGGAGAAACGCTTTCGCCGCCGCGCTCGGCCTCGCTGCCGTCATGGTCGGGACGACCGCCTGCAGCAGCGGCGGGTCCTCCTCCGCGGGCGGGGACTCCGGCACGATCCACGTCCTGGTCTACGGCGACGCCAGCAACAAGGTCGAGAAGCAGCTGGTCGACACCTTCAACAAGACCTCGAAGGTCAAGGCCGTCCTGGACACCGTCCCCGGCGCGGACTACCAGGCCAAGCTCAACACCGTCATCAACACCGACCACGCGCCGGACGTCTTCTTCAACTGGGGCGGCGGCAGCATCCGGCCCTACGTCAAGGCGGACCTGCTGCTCCCGCTGGACGGCATGATCGCCGAGGAGCCGAAGCTCAAGAGCAGCTTCCTGCCCTCGGTGTTCAACACCGCGGTGGTCGACGGCAAGGCGTACGGGATCCCGATGCGCGGCACCCAGCCCGTGCTGCTGTTCAGCAACAAGAAGGTGCTGGCCGACGCCGGACTCAGCGCCCCCAAGACCTGGGACGACCTGCTCGCCGTCGTCCGGGCGCTCAAGGCCAAGGGCATCACCCCGATCGCCCTCGGCGGCGGCGACAAGTGGCCGACCCTGATGTGGTACGAGTACGTCTTCGACCGCGTCGCCGGCCCCGAGCTGTTCCAGAAGGCCCTGTCCGGCGACAAGAGCGCCTGGGAGAGCGAGGACGCGAAGAAGGCGCTGGGCATGCTCCGGCAGCTGGTCGACGCCGGGGCGTTCGGCTCGAACTTCGACTCGGTGAAGTTCACCGACGGCGGCTCACCGGCCCTGCTGGCCAAGGGCAAGGCGGGCCTGGAGCTGATGGGCTCCTGGGAGTACGCCACCCAGCGCGACGCCAGCCCCGACTTCACCAAGAACAACCTCGGGTACACCGCCTTCCCCTCCGTCCCCGGCGGCAAGGGAGACCCTGCCGCCCTGGTCGGCAACACCAACAACTTCTACTCGGTGCTGAAGAAGACCAAGCACCCCGTCGAGGCCGCCGCCTTCCTGAAGCTCATGTACTCCGACGAGTTCGTGAAGGCGCAGCTGGGGATCGGCAACCTGCCGACCACCACCAACACCGAGCCGTTCCTCGCCACCGCGGACAACCCCGACTACTCGAAGTACCAGTACGACCTGGTCAAGGCCGCCCCGTCGTTCCAGCTGTCCTGGGACCAGGCGTACCCGCCGGCCGCCAACGCGTCGATCGGCGCCGCCGTCCAGCAGTTCTTCGACGGCAAGCTCGACGTGGACGGCTTCATCAAGGCCATGCAGGCCCTTCCCGCCTCCTGAGACGGACCGCCATGAGTGCTCCCTCCGTAGTGTCCGGGTACGGCCGCCGCCTGCGGGCGCGGCCCCGCCGGACCGGTGCCGGGGTGACCCGCCCGGGTCTCGCCTGGGCGCTGCCCGCGACCGTGTTCTTCCTGCTCTTCGCGCTCCTGCCGCTGGCCCTGGTGGTGGTGCTCTCCTTCACCAGCTGGAACGGCGTCGACGCCCCGAGCTTCAACGGCCTGGCCAACTGGACCACCCTGCTGCACGACCCGGTGATGACGCAGAGCGTCGGCCTGACCCTGGTGCTGACCGCGGCGGGCGTCCTCGTGCAGACCCCGGTCAGCATCCTGCTGGGCGTCTGGGCGGCCGGCCGCCAGCGCAACCGGGCCGTGCTGTCCGCGATTTTCTTCGTCCCGCTGCTGCTGTCCGCGACCGCCATCTCGGTGGTCTGGCGCGCCATCCTCGACCCCAACTTCGGTGTGCCCTCGCAGCTCGAATGGCTGTTCGGCGACGGCAATCTGATGGGCAGTCAGACGGGCGCCGTCGCGGTGCTCACCTTCGTCGGCATGTGGCAGTGGACGCCCATGCACGCCCTGCTCTACCAGGGCGGCGCCCGGGCGATCCCGCAGGTGCTCTACCAGGCCGCGGCGATCGACGGCGCGGGCAAGGTGCGCCAGTTCCTCCACATCACCCTGCCCCAGCTGCGCAACACCGTGATCACCTCGGTGATCCTGATGGTGGTGGGCGGACTCACCACCTTCGACACCGTCCTCATCCTCACCCAGGGCGGCCCCGGCACCGACACCACGAACAGCGCCTACTACATGTACCAACAGGCCTTCAAGAGCTTCGACTTCGGCGCGGCCTCGACCATCGCCCTGGTCCTCGTGGTGGTCGCCACCCTGATCTCGCTCGCCGTCGTGCGCCTGTCCGGCTACGACCGGATGCGCGGAACCACGGAGGGGCTTTGATGCGACGGCGCCCCAACTACCTGGCCGGGCTGGGCTCGCTGATCTGGCTGGCGCTGGTCGGCTTCCCGCTGTACGTCCTGCTGATCGCGACCTTCCGGACCCGCTCCGACTACGCCGAGCAGGGGCCGCTCACCTTCCCCGCGCACCTGACCCTGCAGAACTACCTGGACGACTTCTCCAACGGCTTCGGCGAGGACTTCCTCAACACGCTCCTCGTCACCGTGAGCGTGGTCGCGATCGTGCTGCTCGTGGTGCCCCCGCTCGCCTACGCGATCGTCCGGGCCCGGGGCAGGACCATCACCACGGTGTTCAGGATCTTCCTGCTGGGGCTGGCGATCCCGGCGCAGGCCGTGATCGTGCCGATGTTCTACGTCATCGGCAAGGCGGGCCTCTACGACAACCTGCTCGGCGTCATCCTGCCCACCGCGGCGTTCTGCCTGCCGGTGTGCACCCTGGTCCTCACCGGAGCGATGCGGGACATCACCGGCGAGCTCTACGAGGCCATGGCCATGGACGGCGCCACCCCCTGGCGGGTCTTCTGGCAGCTGGTGGTGCCCCTGTCCAGGGGCGGCCTCTCCTCCGTCGTGGTCTTCGCCGCGCTCCAGGCGTGGAACGGCTTCCTGTTCCCCCTGATCCTCACCCAGTCCGAGGGCACCAAGGTCATCACCCTGGGCCTGTACGAGTTCCAGACCGAGCACGGCGTGGACGTGCCCGGCCTGCTGAGCGCCGTCGTGCTCTCGACGCTCCCCGTCTTCGTCGTCTACCTGTTCGCCCGGCGTGCCTTGGTCCAAGGCATCATGGGCGTCGGAGGAAAGTGACCGGCACCATGAACCTGGCCGCCTCGACCGCCGCCTCCACCACCCGCTGGCACGACCGCGAGCTCAGCTCCGAGGAACGCGCGGACGCCCTGATCGCCGAGATGACGCTCCCGGAGAAGCTGGCCCAGCTCGTCGGCGTCTGGGTCGGCGCCTCCGACGAGGGCGGCGACGTCGCCCCGCACCAGCACGACATGGAGGAACCGCCCGCCCTCGACGAGCTTCTCCCCTCCGGGCTGGGCCAGTTGACCCGCCCCTTCGGCACGGCGCCCGTCGACCCGGCCCTGGGAGCGCTCTCACTGGCCCGAAGCCAGCAGCGCATCGCCGCCGCGAACCGCTTCGGCATCCCGGCCCTCGCCCACGAGGAGTGCCTGGCCGGCTTCGCCGCCTGGGGCGCCACCGCCTACCCGGTGCCGCTGTCCTGGGGCGCCACCTTCGACCCGGACCTGATCCGGCGGATGGCCGAGGCCATCGGCCGCGACATGCGCGCGGTCGGCGTCCACCAGGGCCTCGCCCCCGTCCTCGACGTCGTCCGCGACGCCCGCTGGGGCCGGGTCGAGGAGACCATCGGCGAAGACCCGTACCTGGTCGGCACGGTGGCCACCGCCTATGTGCGGGGCCTGGAGGCGGCGGGCATCGTCGCCACGCTCAAGCACTTCGCCGGATACTCGGCCTCGCGCGCCGGGCGCAACCTCGCCCCCGTGGGCATGGGCATCCGGGAGCGGGCCGACGTGATCCTGCCGCCCTTCGAGATGGCGGTGCGCGAAGGCCGCCCCCGCTCCGTCATGCACGCCTACACCGACACCGACGGCGTGCCCTCGGCCGCCGACGAGGCCCTGCTGACCGGACTGCTGCGCGACACCTGGGGCTTCGAGGGCACGGTGGTCGCCGACTACTTCGGCATCGCCTTCCTCAAGCTGCTGCACGGCGTCGCCGGGGACTGGGCCGAGGCCGCCGCCCTCGCCCTGGCCGCGGGCGTGGACGTGGAACTGCCCACCGTCAAGACCTTCGGGGAGCCGCTGCTGCGCGCCGTCGAGGACGGGACGGTCCCCGAGGCCCTGGTCGACCGGGCGCTGCGCCGGGTGCTGGTGCAGAAGGCCCAACTCGGGCTGCTGGACCGGGAATGGGACGCCGTCCCGGCGGTGCTCGCGGGCCGTCCGCTCGACGACCCGCAGGCGCTGCGCGGCTCGGTCGACCTGGACCGCCCGGAGAACCGCGCGCTGGCCCGGGAGATCGCCGAGCGGGCCGTGGTGCTGCTGCGCAACGACGGCACCCTCCCGCTGCGCGACCCCCTCCGGATCGCGCTGATCGGCCCCAACGCCGACACCCCGACCTCGGTGCTCGGCTGCTACGCCTTCCCGGTGCACGTCGGCAGCCTGCACCCCGAGGTGCCGCTCGGCATCGAACTGCCCACCCTGTCCCAGGCGTTGGCGGCCGAGTTCCCGGGCAGCGAGATCCTGACGGCGGCCGGGGCGAGCGTCGACGGGCCCGACACCTCCGGCTTCGCGGAGGCCCTCGAGACGGCCCGGCGGGCCGATGTGGTGATCCTCGCCCTCGGGGACCGGGCGGGCCTGTTCGGGCGCGGCACCAGCGGCGAGGGCTGCGACGTCGAGACCCTCCAACTGCCCGGAGTGCAGCAGCAGTTGCTGGACGCGCTGCTGGACACCGGCAGACCCGTGGTGCCGGTGCTGCTCGCCGGCCGCCCCTACGCGCTGGGCCGCGGCGCGACCGAGGCGGCGGCCCTGGTGCAGACCTTCTTCCCCGGCGAGGCCGGCACCGAGGCGATCGCCGCCGTGCTCAGCGGCCGGACCAACCCCTCGGGCCGCCTGCCGGTCGGCATTCCGGCCCGGCCCGCCGTGCAGCCCTCCACCTACCTCGCCGCCCGCCTGGCCGGACGCAGCGAGGTGTCCAGCACCGACCCGACCCCCGCGTTCGGCTTCGGCCACGGCCTCGGCTACACCACCTTCGACTGGACCGACCTGGAGGTGGAGCGGGCCGCGGCCCCGACCGACGGCGAGCTCGGCCTCGCCTTCACCCTGCGCAACTCCGGTGCGCGCGGCGGCAGCGAGACCGTCCAGCTCTACCTGCACGACCCCGTCGCCTCCGTCGTCCAGCCCGTCCAGCGGCTGATCGGCTACCGGCGGATCACCCTCGACGCGGGGGAGCGGGCCCGGATCCGGGTGCGCGTCCCCGCCGACCTCGCGTCCTTCACCGGACGCGACGGCCGACGCATCGTCGAGCCGGGCGAGCTGGAGCTGCGAGTCGCCGCCTCCAGCACCGACGTCCGGCTCACCGCCACCGTCCGACTGGACGGTCCGGTCCGAACCCTGGACCACACCCGGCGCCTGCACGCGGAGTTCAGTAGCACCTGATCCGCCGCCGCGCCCCGCCGGAACGTTCCTCGCACCCCTGGAATCCAGACGGAGAGGTTCCCCCACCCATGGTCCGATCCCGCTCGTTACCCGCCCGCCTCCTGGGCGTCCTGGCCGCGCTCGGCCTCGCGCTCGGCCTGAGTCTCCAGGCCGCGCCCGGGGCCACGGCCACCCCGCAGGCCGGCACCCCGCAGAAGGGCGAAGCCCCGCAGGCCGGCACCCCGCAGGCCGGCACCCCGCAGAAGGGCGAAGCCGCGCAGGCCACCACCCCGCGGCTCGCCGCCTCGCTGACGCAGATCACGAACTTCGGCACCAACCCGACCGGTCTGCTGATGCACCTGTACGTGCCGGGCAGCGCGAAGGCCAACCCGCCGATCCTGCTGGCCCTGCACGGCTGCCAGGGGTCCGGGCCCTACCTGTACTCCAGCACGGACTTCGCCGCGCTGGCCGACCGGTACGGGTTCCTCGTCATCTACCCCTCGACGAACCCGAACGGCAGCTGCTGGGACGTCTCCTCCGACCAGGCGCTCACCCGCAACGGCGGCAGCGACCCGGTCGGGCTCAGGTCGATGATCACCTACACCGAGCAGCACTACGGCGGTAACGCCAACGCGGTGTACGTCACCGGCGAGTCATCCGGCGGCATGATGACCAACGTCATGCTCGCCGACTACCCCGACGTGTTCAAGGCGGGCGCGGCGTTCATGGGCGTGCCCTACCACTGCTTCTACACCGGCTCCGTCCGAGGCTGGAACGGGGACTGCGCCCAGGGCAGGCTCTCCATGAGCCCGCAGCAGTGGGGCAACCTGGTCCGCAACACGGGCTACCCCGGCTACAACGGCCCGCGTCCGCGCGTGCAGCTGTGGCACGGGACGGCCGACACGATCCTGAGCCACAACGACCTCGGCGAAGAGATCAAGGAGTGGACCAACGTCCTCGGCGTGAGCCAGACCCCCTCGGCCTCGGACACCCCGGCGGCCAACTGGAACCGCACGCGGTACGACAACAGCGCCGGCACCACCCAGGTCGAGGCGTACAGCATCGCCGGGGCCGGGCACGAACTGCCCGTCCAGGGAACGGCGATGGCCGCCACGGCCATCCACTTCATGGGCCTGGACGGGGGCTCCTCCGGCGGCGGCGCGACCGGCGCGCTGCGCGCGGTGGACGCGGGCAAGTGCCTCACCGCGACCGGCAACGCGACGGCGGGCGCCCAGCAGCAGATCAACTCCTGCAACGGCGGCGCCGACCGGACCTGGACCCGTACGGCCTCGAACCAGCTGACCGTGACGGTGGGCGGAAGCACGCTCTGCCTGGACGCCGAGGCCAGGGGCACCGCCAACGGCACCAAGGCGATCGTCTGGTCCTGCAACGGCCAGGTGAACCAGCAGTGGCAGCTGAACGCGAACGGCACCGTCACCGGCGTGCAGTCGGGGCTCTGCCTGGACGTGGCGGGCCTGGGCACCGCCGACGGCACGCCCGTCCAGCTGTGGAGCTGCAGCGGAGGCCGCAACCAGCAGTGGAAGCTGGGCTGATCCGACGCCCGGTTGATCATGAACGGCCGGTGTCCGGAGGCGTACTGATGACCCTTCGGGCACCGGCACCCACGCGCCTCCGAGGCCGGTCAAGATTCGGTAACGGGCTGTACGGATCTTGTCGAGCGTGATTGTTAGCGCTAACAATCGAGCGACCCACCCAGACGGACGCTCCCGAGAGGAAGTCCCCACATGTCCAAGAGAGCTGCGGCGGCCCTGGCCGCCGGCGCGATGGTCCTCACCCTCACCGCCTGCGGTTCCGGGGGCGGAGGCGGCGGAGGCAGCGCCGACAAGGGCTCCGGTCACAAGCTCGTCCTGGGCTTCTCTCAGGTCGGCGCGGAGAGCGGATGGCGCACCGCCAACACCAAGTCCGTCCAGGAGGCGGCGAAGAAGGCCGGGATCGAGCTCAAGTTCTCCGACGCGCAGCAGAAGCAGGAGAACCAGATCAAGGCGATCCGCTCGTTCATCCAGCAGAAGGTCGACGTGATCGCCTTCTCGCCGGTGGTGGAGTCGGGCTGGGACACCGTCCTCAAGGAGGCCAAGGACGCCCACATCCCGGTCGTCCTGACCGACCGGGCGGTGGACTCCAAGGACGAGTCGCTCTACGCCTCCTTCCTCGGCTCCGACTTCGTCGCGGAGGGCAAGTCGGCCGGCGACTGGCTGGTCAAGGAGTACGCGTCCGCGTCCGACGACGTGAACATCGTCCAGCTGGAGGGCACCACCGGCTCCGCGCCGGCCAACGACCGCAAGGCCGGCTTCGCGGACGCCGTCAAGGCCCAGCCCAAGTTCAAGGTCGTCGCCTCCCAGACCGGCGACTTCACCCGGGCCAAGGGCAAGGAGGTCATGCAGGCGTTCCTGAAGGCCCAGTCGAAGATCGACGTGCTGTACGCGCACAACGACGACATGGCGCTCGGGGCGATCCAGGCCATCGAGGAGGCGGGCAAGAAGCCCGGCAAGGACATCAAGATCGTCTCCGTGGACGGCGTCAAGGACGCCTTCACCGCGATGAGCCAGGGCAAGATCAACTACGACGTCGAGTGCAACCCGCTGCTCGGCGACCAGCTGATGGACCTGGTGAAGAAGGTCAAGGCGGGTGAGCAGGTGCCCCGCCGGATCAAGACCGAGGAGGGCACCTTCACCCCCGAGCAGGCCACCGCGGCGCTGCCCAACCGCCAGTACTGAGGCCGACCGCCGGTACCGAGCCGACACCGCCCGGTACCGAGCCGACTGCCCGTACTGACCCACCCGTTCGTGCGGGGCCCGGCCGCTCCGGCGGCCCGGCCCCGCACGGGCCGGCCGGACCTCCCGAGGGCGGGAGGAGTCCGGCAGACACGAGAGGAGAACCGGGGTGCGGCAGCAACCGGTCCTGGAAGTCCGGGGGCTCCGCAAGGAGTTCCCCGGCGTGGTGGCGCTGGACGGAGTCGACTTCCGGCTCCTGCCCGGCGAGGTGCACGCCCTGATGGGGGAGAACGGCGCCGGCAAGTCCACGCTGATCAAGGTGCTCACCGGAGTCCACCCGGTCGACGGCGGCGAGGTGCTCCTCGACGGCCGGCCGGTGCACATCGCTGGCCCGGCACAGGCCCGGGAGGCCGGCATCAGCACGGTCTACCAGGAGGTGAACCTCTGCCCGAACCTGTCGGTCGCGGAGAACGTCTTCATCGGCCGCGAGCCCCGCCGCTTCGGCCTGATCGACTGGTCCGCGATGCGCCGCCGGGCCGCCGAACTGGTCCGCGAACTGGAACTGGACATCGACGTCAGCGCGCCGCTGAACAGCTACTCCATCGCCGTCCAGCAGCTCGTGGCCATCGTCCGCGCGGTCGACGTCTCCGCCAAGGTGCTCATCCTGGACGAGCCCACCTCCAGCCTCGACCGCGACGAGGTCCTCCAACTCTTCACCGTCATGCGCCGGTTGCGCGACCAGGGCGTCGCCATCCTGTTCGTCACGCACTTCCTCGACCAGGTCTACGAGATCTGCGACCGGATGACCGTCCTGCGCAACGGCCGGCTCGAGGGCGAGTACCTGACCGCCGAACTCGACCAGGCCGGGCTCGTCTCCCGGATGATCGGCGCCGAGCTCGAAGGACTCGACCGGCTCGGCGGCGGCCGCTCGAACGACCGCACCCCACCGGCCACCGGAACGGTCTTCCTCCAGGCCCAGGGGCTGACCCGCCGGGGAGCCGTCGAACCGTACGACCTCACCGTCCGCTCGGGCGAGGTCGTCGGCCTCGCTGGGCTGCTGGGCTCCGGACGGACGGAGGCCGCCCGGCTGCTGTTCGGCGCCGACCGCGGCGACGGCGGCACGCTGCGGATCGACGGTGTGGAGACCACCCTGCGCGGCCCGGCCGACGCCATCGCCCGCGGCATCGCCTTCTGCTCGGAGAACCGCAAGACCGAGGGCCTGGTCGGCGAACTGACCGTCCGGGAGAACATCGTGCTGGCCCTCCAGGCGGCCCGGGGCTGGGCCCGCCCGCTGTCCCGCACCGCGCAGGACGACCTGGCGCTGCGCTGGATCACCACCCTGGACATCCGCCCCGGCAACCCCGAGGCGCTGGTGCGCAACCTCAGCGGCGGCAACCAGCAGAAGGTGCTGCTCGCCCGCTGGCTGATCACCGACCCGAAGCTGCTGATCCTGGACGAGCCGACCCGCGGCATCGACATCGGGGCCAAGGCCGAGATCCAGAAGCTGGTCGCCGACCTCGCCGAGGAGGGCATGGCGGTGCTCTTCATCTCCGCCGAACTGGAGGAGGTGCTGCGCCTCAGCCACCGGGTCGGGGTGATGCGCGACCACCGGATGGTCGCCCGGCTGGACAACGACGGCGGGCTCACCCCCGAGCGCGTCCTGGCCGCCATCGCGAGCGGAGCGGAGCAGTGAGCACGGTGACGGCGACGAACACGGTGAAGATGATGGGCGCGGTGAAGGCGGTGACCCGCTACCGGCTGTTCTGGCCCGCCGCGGTGCTGGCCGTGCTGCTGCTCGCCAACCTCGCCTTCACCCCCGACTTCTTCGCCCTCCACCTGCGGGGCGGCCACCTCTACGGCTCCCTGATCGACATCCTGCACTTCGGCGCCCCGCTGATCCTGGTCGCCCTGGGCATGACCCTGGTCATCGCCACCGGCGGCATCGACCTGTCGGTCGGCTCGACCGTCGCGATCTCCGGCGCCCTGGCCTGCCTGCACATCAGCCGCTCCGAGGACCCGGGCTCCCTGGGCACCGTCCTCGCCGCCCTCGGCTACGCCCTCGGCGCCGCCGTGGTGCTCGGCCTCGTCAACGGCGTCCTGGTGGCCAGGGCCGGGGTCCAGCCGATCATCGCCACCCTGATCCTGATGGTCGCCGGGCGCGGGGTCGCCCAGCTGATCACCGACGGCCAGATCATCACCGTCACCAGCGATCCGTACAAGATGATCGGTGGCGGCTACTGGCTCAGCATGCCGTTCGCGATCCTGCTCAGCGGCGCGATCGCGCTGCTCACCGCGCTGCTCACGCGCTCCACCGCGCTGGGCCTGCTGCTGGAGTCGGTCGGCGGCAACCCGGTGGCCAGCCGTCTGGTCGGCATCCGGGCGATGCGCCTGGTCGCCCTGGTGTACGTGTTCAGCGCGGTGTGCGCGGCCGTCGCCGGGCTGATGGTCTCCTCCAACGTCTCGGCGGCGGACGGGAACAACGCGGGCCTGTGGATCGAACTCGACGCCGTCCTCGCGGTGGTGCTCGGCGGGACCTCGCTCAACGGCGGCCGGTTCTCGATCGGCGGCACCGTCCTCGGCGCGCTGATCATCCAGACCCTCTCCACCACCGTCTACACGATCGGCATCCCGCCCGAGACCACGCTGGTGTTCAAGGCGTTCGTGGTGATCACGGTCTGCCTGATCCAGTCGCCCGCCTTCCGGGCCAAGCTCGCCGCCCGAGCCGCCCGCACCGCCCGCTCCCGGCACGCCTCCCGGCCGCACACCGAGGCCCCCGTCGCCCCGGAGGTCGACGCATGACGAACGTGAACGCTCACACCGTGGCGGCCCGGCTGCGCGGGCAGATCCCGCTGCTGGTCACCGCCGTCCTGCTGGTCTCGATGTTCGGCGTCGGCTCGGCGCAGTACGACGGCTTCTTCTCCGGCCAGGTCGTGCTCAACCTGCTGATCGACAACGCCTTCCTGCTGGTCGTCGCCGTCGGGATGACCTTCGTCGTACTGACCGGCGGCATCGACCTGTCGGTCGGCGCGATGGTCGCGCTGTCCACCATGGTCTCCGCCTGGCTGGTCGAACAGCACGGCTGGCCACCGCTGCTGGTCATCCCGCTGGTGCTGCTGATGGGCACCGCCGGCGGCTGGCTGATGGGCTGGGTCATCCACGTCTTCGAGATCCAGCCGTTCATCGTCACCCTGGCCGGCATGTTCCTCGCCCGGGGCCTCTGCTACACGATCAGCGTCGACTCGATCTCCATCACCGACCCCCAGTACACCGCCATGGCGCAGACCCGGATCCCGCTCGGCAGCGTCTTCGTCTCCCCGAGCGCGGTGATCGCCCTGCTGGTGGTCGCCGCCGGATTCGTCGTCCTCCACCACACCCGGCTCGGCCGCAACGTGTACGCGCTCGGCGGCAGCGAACAGTCCGCCCTGCTGATGGGCCTGCCGGTGCAGCGCACCAAGACCACCGTGTACGCGATCAGCGGCTTCTGCTCCGCCCTCGGCGGCGTCCTGCTCACCTTCTACATGCTCTCCGGCTACGGCCTGCACGCGGTCGGCCTGGAACTGGACGCGATCGCCGCCGTCGTCATCGGCGGCACCCTGCTCACCGGCGGCTCCGGGTACCTGCTCGGCACCGTGCTCGGCGTGCTGGTGCTCGGACTGATCCAGACCGTGATCAGCTTCCAGGGCACCCTCAGCTCCTGGTGGACCAGGATCGTCATCGGCGCGCTGCTGTTCGTCTTCATCGTCCTTCAGCGCCTGATCACCGCCCGGCGGCGCTGACCGCCCGCGCGCCGGGCCATGCGGCCGCCTGTACGCCCGACGGGGGTGCGTACAGGCGGCCGCTTCGTGTGCCCGGCCTGATGCCCGCTCAGCCCGAGGCCCGGACGACGAGCCGGGTGGGCAGGACCAGGGAGTCGCCGCGGGCGGGGTTGCGCAGCAGGAGGTCCATGGCGCGGGAGCCGAGTTCCTCCACCGGCTGGCGGACGGTGGTCAGGCCGGGGCGGCATCGGGCGGCGAGTGGGGAGTCGTCGAAGCCGACCAGGGCGACGTCCTCGGGCACCCGCAGGCCGCGTCGGCGCAGGGCGCGGAGGGCGCCGGCGGCCATCAGGTCGGAGGCGGCGAACACCGCGTTGACGTCGGGGCGTTGGTCCAGCAGCCGCTGCATCGCGTGCTCGCCGGAGGCGCCGCTGAAGTCGCCGTACGCGACGGCCGGGCGGGCGGAGGCCATCGCGGCCACCGTCTGGTGGTACCCGGCCAGGCGGTCCGCGCCGGCGGCGGTGTCCGGCGGCCCGGCGATGGTGGCCACCGAGCGGCGCCCGGAGGCGTACAGGCGTCGGACGGCGTCCCGGGCGCCGGCGAGGTTGTCGGCGTCCACGAAGGCGACGGTGCCCGGCTCCGGGGGCCGGCCCAGGGAGACCACGGGCACCCTGGCCGCGTGCAGCAGCCGGGCGAGCGCGGTGTCGCCCCAGGGGCCGACCAGGAGGACGCCGTCGACGTGCCCGCCGCACAGGTAGCGCACCAGCGGCGTCCGGCGGGAGCGCCTGGGGACGGTGAAGACGGCCAACTCCCGTTCGGTGCCCGGCAGGGAGCGCCGCAGACCGGCCAGCAGCCGGGCCGGGAAGGCGTCGGTGTGGTAGTGCAGGGGATCGGTGAAGACCACGACGGCCACCACGCCGGTCTCCCGGGTGCCGGGTGCCCGGAGGCGGACGTACGCGAGCTCGCGCACCGCCCGTTCCACCCGGGCCGTCACTTCGGTGGAGACCCGGGCGGATCGGTTGATGACCCGGGAGGCGGTGGCCGTGGAGACGCCGGCATGACGGGCGACCTCGGCCAGCGTGGGTACGGCCAGGGTGGGAACGGGCAGGGCGGGAACGGGCAGGGCGGGAACGGCGGCGTCGCCGCGAACGGGCTGGGGCATGGGGGCGTCCTGGATCGGTCCTCGACGGGGAACTGCACCCTCGGACCCGTCACCCGCGACGGGCCGCCACCTCTGCCAGCTTGGCCGGGCCGGCGATCAGCGTCAAGGGACCCGGCACGCGCATCGTGGGAGCGCTCCCGTCGGGCCGTGTAACTTACACGCCGCCCAATCGGCGGGCCCGTGGGCGGCGCACGCGGCTCCGCGCTGGTCGCCGCCGTTGTCCGCCCCCGGCGCGCCGTGCGGGCGGACCGGGCGGGCCCGGTGCTCGCTTCCCAAGCGGGGCGCACCGGCCCACGATCACACGCAGTACCTCC
Organism: Kitasatospora sp. NPDC051170; assembly: GCF_044455705.1. Classification (NCBI taxonomy): domain Bacteria; kingdom Bacillati; phylum Actinomycetota; class Actinomycetes; order Kitasatosporales; family Streptomycetaceae; genus Kitasatospora; species Kitasatospora sp. NPDC051170. The sequence goes on from NZ_JBITFA010000008.1 coordinate 221,352, forward strand.
GTCCGCCGCGCATCCCCCCGCGGGGCGGTACCCCACCCATCAGGAGGACGCGCATGCGACGCACCACCCTGCGTGCCAGGGGCGATCGGCTCACCCTCACCGCGACGGCCACCACGCTCGCCCTGCTGGGCGCAGCGGGCGGCGCCGTCACGGTGCCCGCCGCGGCGGCCGCCGCCGGGCTGTCCTGCGGCGTGGCCTACGCCGTCAACGACTGGGGCAGCGGCTTCACCGCCAACATCACCCTGACCGACTCCGGCACCACCCCGATCAACGGCTGGACCCTCGGCTACGCCTACGGCGGCAACCAGACCCTCCAGAACGGCTGGAACGGCACCTGGACCCAGTCCGGACGATCCGTCACCGTCACCAACCCCGCCTACGCCACCACCATCGACCCGGGCGCCTCCTACACCACCAGCGCCAACTTCTCCTACAGCGGCCCCAACGCGGCCCCCACCGCCTTCACCGTCAACGGCACGCCCTGCCGAGGCGCCGACAAGGCCCCGACCGTCGCGCTCACCTCCCCGGCCGCCGGGCAGACCTTCACCCCGGGCTCCACGGTGAAGCTCGCCGCCGACGCGGCCGACAGCGACGGCACCGTGGCGAAGGTCGAGTTCTACGCCTCGACCTCGGCCTCCGCCAACACCCTGATCGGCACCGCCACCACCGCGCCGTACACCGTCGACTGGGCGAACGCGGCGGCGGGCGACTACTCGATCACCGCCGTCGCCACCGACGACGCGGGCGCCACCACCACCTCCACCCCGGTCGCGATCAAGGTGGCCGGGCCGAGCATCCTGGTGACCCCGGCCTCGCTGGCCGTCCAGCAGGGGAGCACCGCCACCTTCACCGTCGCGCTCTCCCAGGCACCGACCGCCAACACCGCCGTCACGGTGGCCCGTTCGGCCGGCGACCCGGACCTGAGCGTGAAGTCCGGCGCCGCGCTCACCTTCACCCCCGGCAACTGGAACGTCCCGCAGACCGTCACCGTCGCGGCCGGCACCGACGCCGGGCAGGTCGGCGGCACCGCCACCTTCACCGCCTCGGCGGTCGGCTTCGGCTCCGGCGCCGTGACGGTCACCGAGGCGGCGAAGACCTCGGGCTACGACCAGTACTTCCTGGACCTCTACAGCAAGATCAAGAACCCCGCGAACGGGTACTTCAGCCCGCAGGGCATCCCGTACCACGCGGTGGAGACCCTGATCGTGGAGGCACCCGACTACGGCCACGAGACCACCTCGGAGACCTACAGCTACTGGCTGTGGCTGGAGGCCGACTACGGCCGCGTCACCGGCGACTGGACGGGCTTCAACAACGCCTGGACCAACCTGGAGACGTACCTGATCCCCAGCCACGCCCAGCAGCCCGGCCAGAGCACCTACAACCCGGCCAAGCCCGGCCAGTACGGCCCCGAGAAGGCCCAACCCGACCAGTACCCCGCCAAGTTGAACCCCAACGTGCCGGTCGGCACCGACCCGCTCTCCGCCGAGCTGAAGAGCGCCTACGGCACCCCGGACGTCTACGCCCCGGCCTGGCTGCTGGACGCCGACAACAAGTACGGCTTCGGGCAGTGCGAGGACGGCACCAGCAAGCCCAGCCTGATCAACACCTTCCAGCGCGGCCCGGAGGAGTCCGTCTGGGAGACGGTGCCGCAGCCCGACTGCGACGTGTTCAAGTACGGCAACAGCGGCTCCGGCTTCCTCAGCCTGTTCAACGACGGCGGCGGCAGCTTCAGCAAGCAGTACAAGTTCACCGACGCGCCCGACGCCGACGCCCGGCTGGTCCAGGCCGCCTACTGGGCGGGGCAGTTCGCCAAGTCCCAGGGCAAGAGCGCGGACATCACCGCGACCCTCGCCAAGGCGTCCAAGCTCGGCGACTACCTGCGCTACTCGCTCTACGACAAGTACTTCAAGCAGGCCGGCAACTGCCTCGGCTCCACCACCTGCCCCGGCGGCACCTCCAAGGCCAACGAGCAACTCGGCCTGATGACCTGGTACTTCGCCTGGGGAGGCGCGGCCGACGGCACCTGGTCCTGGCGGATCTCCGGCTCCGCCGCCCACCAGGGCTACCAGAACCCGATGGCCGCCTGGGCGCTCGCCAACGACCCGGGCCTCAAGCCGCTCTCGCCGAGCGCCACCGCCGACTGGGCGGGCAGCCTGGACAAGCAGCTCCAGTTCTTCCAGTGGCTCCAGTCCACCGAGGGCGGCATCTCCGGTGGCGCCACCAACAGTTGGGGTGGAAACTACGGAGACGACGCCGCGCCCCCGGCGGGTGACCCGACCTTCTACGGCCTGTACTACGACTGGCAGCCCGAGTACCACGACCCCGCCTCCAACCAGTGGTTCGGGTTCCAGACCTGGTCGATGGAGCGGTTCGCCGAGTACTACTACGCCAGCGGCGACACCCGGGCCAAGGCCATCCTCGACAAGTGGATCCCGTGGGCGATGTCCGTCTCCAAGGCCGACCCGGCCACCGGCACCCTGACCACCCCCGACAAGCTCACCTGGACCGGCGCGCCCGACACCTGGAACGTGACCAGCCCCGGAGGCAACCCGGGCCTGCACGTCACCGCGAGCGGCGCCGCCACGGACGTCGGCGTGGCCGGCTCGCTCGCCAAGACCCTCTCCTACTACGCGGCCAAGTCCGGCAGCAGCGGCGCCCAGAAGTTCGCGCAGAACATCCTGGACATCCTGCACACCAAGTACACCGACACCCTCGGGTACTCGGCCGCCGAGACCCGCACCGACTACAGCCGCTTCACCCAGCCGTACTCGCCGACCACCCACCAGGGCCTGTACGTCCCGCCGGGCTGGAGCGGCACCTACCCGGACGGTACGAAGATCAGCTCGGCCAGCAACACCTTCCTGTCGATCCGCCCCTGGTACACCAAGGACCCGCAGTGGTCCAAGGTGCAGACCTACCTCGACGGAGGCGCCGCGCCGAGCTTCACCTACCACCGGTTCTGGGCCGAGGCGGACATCGCCACCGCCTTCGACACCTTCGCCCAGCTGTTCCCGACGGTGAACCCGGGCAGCTGACCACCGCACGGCCCGGCCCCGGCCCCGCGTACGGACGCGGGGCCGGGGCCGGGGTGGTGCCAGGCTACGGAAGGCACCAGGAGACGTCGGCGAGCTCCAGCTCCGCGGTGCCGTCCGTGTAGAGCATGAACGGCACGTCCACGTTGCGCAGGTCCGTACCGGCCGCGGCCAGTTCGGCGAGCGGAACGGAGACGGTGGTCCAGTCCGTCGGCCCGGCCTCGCGCAGCCGGGCCGTCAGGTCGACCCCGGGCTGGGCCGGGTAGTCGTCGTGGCAGGCCAGCAGCAGCGGGGCGGAGGGCTGCCGCAGCACCCGTACGGCGAACCGCACCTGCGCCCCGGCCTCCAGGTACCCGCGCAGATCGGCCGGGCGCCCGAACGGGGACTCGGCGTACACGAAGGCCGGGTTGCCCTTGAAGAGCAGCCGCAGAGCCGTCCCCTCCGGTGTGGGGAACGGTGTCGCCCGGACGATCAGGCAGTCCATCGGCTTCTCCAGGCTCACGTCCTCCCGGGACCAGGTGTTGTGCCCGCCCACCCGCAGCCGGTAGGCGCTCCCCAGCGCGTCCAGCACGCGCAGCGGGCCGCCCACCCGCGGGGCCGGTGGCGCGGCGGCGGGGACGTCCAGCGGCAGCGGCCCGCCGGCCGGCGCCGGGTCGTGCAGGGACAGGCCGTGGCCCACCGGGAACAGCGGGGTGTGGCGGCCCTCCGGCGCCGTCTCCTCGGCCGGCACCCGGTAGTCCGGCAGGTGCGCCGGGAGGCCGTTGACGGCGCTGGCGTCGCGCGTCCTCGGCCAGGAGGAGGGCAGCCGCCCCTGGAAGTCCTGGGCGGGCGCCCCCTCCTGCGGCGCGAACAGCACGTCCGTCACGCCCTGGGCGTACGGGCCGGGGAGCCAGGCGACCACGAAGGCGTCGGAGAGGTTGATCTCCTCGGTGCAGTACAGCGGGCGGCCGGTGAACAGGACGGTGAGCGTGCGCACCCCCGCCGCGCGCAGCCGGCACAGCAGCGCCAGGTCCCGGGCGTAGCTCCGCTTGAGGTCGGCGTAGCCCATCGAGCGCCAGGGCCTGACGGTGCCGCGCATCTCGGCGTAGGCGTCCTCGCCGATGCAGACGATCGCCAGGTCGTACTCCCCGGGCGAGGCGAGCGAAGGATCCGGGTCGACCGTGCAGCGGGCGTCGCCGACGGCCTCGCGGACCGCGTCGGCCATGGTGGCGCCGCCGGGCAGGTCGTCGCGGTCCAGGTCGTCGCCCTGCCAGGTGAGGGTCCAGCCGCCGCACTGCTTGCCCAGGTCGTCGGCCGCGCTGCCGGTGACGAGCACCCGGGCCGTCCGGGGTACGGGCAGCAGCCCCGGGGTGTTCTTGAGCAGCACCAGGGACTTGCGGGCGGCCTCCCGGGAGAGCGCGCGGTGCGCCGGGGAGCCGATCACCGCCACGGCGTCCGGGCGGGTCAGCGACCGTTCGGACGGCCGGGGCAGCTCCCACAGGCCCGCGCGCAGCTTCACCCGCAGCACGCGGGAGACGGCGTCGTCGATCCGCTCCTGCGGGATGACACCGGCCCGGACCTGCGCCGCGGCCGTGCGGTGGACGCTCTGCCAGGCCTCCCGGCCGGCCACCATCAGCACGTCGAGGCCCGCGTTGATCGCGTACCCGGCGTCCCCGGCCGAGCAGCGCGCGACCTCGGAGTGCGCGTCCCAGTCGCTGATCACGATGCCGTCGAAGCCCAGGGCGTCCTTGAGCACGTCGGTGATCAGGTACCGGCTGCCGTGCACCTTGTGGTTGTACGGCTCGCCGCCGCCCGGCGAGTGGTCGTAGTTGGCCGGGTGCTCCCAGCTGCTGAAGGAGACCATCACGCTCTGCGCCCCGGCCTCGATGCCGCCCAGGAAGCCCTGGGCGTGGATGTCGCGCAGGACCTGTTCCGAGCAGAGCGCGGTGCCCCGGTCGCGTCCGTCCGCCGTGCCGCCGTCGGCGATCCAGTGCTTGAGCGTCGCCAGGATCCGCTGGTCGGTGCGCAGCGCGGCCGGGCCGCCCTGGAGCCCTTCGACCATGGCGCGCCCGTAGGCGTGGCCGAGCGCCGGGTCCTCGCCGTAGCCCTCGTAGTAGCGGCCCCAGCGGCGGTCGCGCGGGTTGGTGACGGTGGGGGCGAAGACCCAGTCCATGCCGGTGGCGGCGACCTCTCGGGCGGTGGCGGTGCCGATCCGGCGGATCAGCTCCGGGTCGCCGGCCGCGCCGAGGCCGATGTTGTGCGGGAAGACGGTGGCGCCGTGGACGTTGTTGTGGCCGTGGACGGCGTCGGTGGCCCACATGAACGGGATGCGGAACGGCCGGTCCTGCCAGGTCTGTTCGGCCGCGGTCCAGAAGTGTTCCACCAGCTCCACCCAGTCCCGGACGGTGGCGTGGCGGCGGCCGTGCGGCCAGATCCCGGCGCCGTTGAGGGCCGAGCCGATGCTGTACTCGCGGATGTCCTCGGCGGTGAGCTGGGCGAGTTCGGGCTGGATCATCTGCCCGATCTTCTCCTCCAGCGTCAACTGGGCGACGATCTCCGCGACCTGACGCTCGATCAGTGGATCCGGCGCTATCGCGGAGGTGAGCCGGGGCCAGGTGGGCAGTGGTGCGAGCGCGGGCAGCGGGATGCGCCCGCCGGGCGGCGGTGTCTGCGTCACCTGGTCACTCCCCTTCCGGCCGGGCGTCCGCCGGCTCGTTGATCCAGAACTCCTCGACCGGGGTGGTCAGCACGCGCTCCTGGAACGGCTCGGGCACGACGGGCCGGGTCTGGCCGGGGGCGAACAGCTCGACCTGGGTGCGGTGTTCGCGCATCGCGGCCCGCTTGCGCGGCAGGTGGTCGGTGATGTCGGCGGCGATGAGCCGTTCGGTGGTCCCGGCGCTCGCGGCGGGCGGGTTCCGGTTGACGAAGGCGAACTCCTGCTCCGTGCGCTCGTCCCAGACCACGTAGCGGTAGGCGGTCGGTGTGAGGCCGAGTTCCGCCAGGCACTCGACCACGGTCTCGCCGGTCAGCCGGTGGTCGGCGTTGAGTTCGCGCACCTCGTGGGGGAGGTAGACCTCGGCCGCGTCCGGGTACTGCTGGAGCACCTTGAGGACCTCGGTGCGGAACTCCTCCAGGTGGTCGGCGAGCCGGGTGTCGGGGAAGTCCAGGAACCGAACGGCGCCCTCGGGCAGCCCCATGGCCCGGGCGGCGGCCAGCGCCTCACCCCGGCGGATCGTGCGGAGTTCGGCCGGGGTGGGGTCGGTGTGGATGCCGAGCACCGCGGAGTGCGACATGGCGCCGTCGGTGGCGAAGACCACGCGCACCCGGGCGCCCTCGGCGACCAGCCGGGCGATGGTGCCGCCGCAGGCGATCACCTCGTCGTCGGGGTGGGGCGCGAAGACCAGGACGGTGCCCTGGGAGCGCATGGCGCGCAGGTGCCATTCGGTCCAGGTGCCGAGGAGCGGGGGAGTCACCGGGCGCTCCTCTCGGCGACGGGGAGGCCGGAGGCCGGGTACGGCGTGACCGGCAGGTCGACCGGGCGGGTGACCGTGCCGAAGAGCTCGGTCACGGGCCCGTCCGCGAGGCCCCGGGAGCGCAGGATGTCCTCGATCTCCTCGAAGTGGTGGTCGGGGACCAGCCGGGCGACGGGGGTGTCGAACTTCTCGGCGAAGTAACGGTAGTTGGCCGCGGCCGAGGCCATGTTGTCCTCGTAGACCTTGGGGTGGGGCACGTGCAGCGAGGCCGCGTCGCGGCGCAGCACGAACCGGGCGCCGGCCCGGTGCAGCCGGTAGCCGAGGTCGACGTCCTCGGCTCCCCAGGAGCGGTACGCCTCGTCGAACCCGCCGACCTCGCGCAGCTGGGCGGTGTTCGCGGACACGTGGCACGTCCACCACATGAGCCAGGGGGCGGTGAGCGCGCCGAGGTCCTCGCCGTACCGCTCGTAGTAGCTCTCGCGCAGGTCCGGCCAGCGGTGCTGGTCGGTGAACCGGCCGAGGGAGGCGTCCGGGTCGGTGAAGTCGATCTCCCGGGTGATCTGTTCGCCGTCCTCGTTGCCCTCGTTGAAGCAGCGGACGTAGCCGAGGACGGCGACCGGGTCTTCGCTGCTGCGGTGCGCGGAGAGGTGCGCGGCGAGCGCACCGGAGTGCAGCAGGACGCCGGAGTCCACGAAGACGGAGATCGCGGCACGGGCGTGGGCGATGCCCACGTTGCGGGCCTGCGCCACCCGGTAGCCCCGGTCCTCCTGGAAGAAGTACCGCAGGTCGAGGCGGTCGCCGTAACCGGTCACCACCTCGGCCGTGCCGTCGGTGGAGCCGTCGTCGACGACGATCACCTCGAACTCCTCGCCCGGGGCGAGGCGTTGGCGCGTCAGCGAGTCGAGGGTGTGCCGGAGCAGGCCGGACCGGTCGTAGGTGGGCACGATCACCGTGCAGACGGGCGGCGCGGTCATGGGGCGGTCCCTTCGGAGGTGGGTTCGGGGGTACCCGCGCGTTCGGAGGCGAGGACCAGCAGCCCGGCGAGGGCGGTGAGGCCGGCGCAGACCCAGAAGACCTGCCCGTAGCCCGTCCAGGTCGCGACCGTGCCGACGACCAGGCCGCCGAGGAACATGCCGGTCTTGAACGCGCTGGAGTAGAGCGAGGAGGCGGTGCCGGGGCGCCCGGGCAGGGAGTCCTGCAGCATGATGACCGGGATGTTCATCACGACTGCCGTCCAGAACGCGTTGGGCAGTTGGAGGAGCAGCAGCAGGGCCTGGCTGTGGACCAGCGTCAGGGCGGCGAAGAAGAGCGTGGCGCAGACGGCGGCCATCAGCAGCAGCCGGGCCTTGCCGATCCGTTCGGCCCAGGCGCCGGCCATGATGATCAGCGGGATCTCCAGGACGGCGCTCAGCCCGAGCAGCAGGCCGGTGAAGGAACTGCTCAGGTGGAGCTCGGCGGTGACCCGCAGGGAGAGGTTGATCTGGTACATCGCGTTGGCGCCCAGCAGCAGCACGATCGAGGCCAGCAGCAGCGCGGTGCGGGGGCCGAGCCCGGCGAGGAGCCCGCGCAGTCCGGGGGAGGCCTCGGCGTCCCGGTCGGCCGGCGCCGGAGGCGGCAGCGCGGGCAGGCCCCAGCGGCTGATCACCCCGGCGAGCAGGGACAGCGCGGCCGCGGCCGCGTACAGCACCGTGAACGACCAGCGGGCGACCATCCAGAAGGCGACCGGCGGGCCGATCACCCAGGCCAGGGAGGTGACGGAGCGCTGGAGGCCGTTGAAGAACGACGCGTCCACCTGCCGCTGCTCGGCCAACTCCCTGGTGTAGGCGAAGAGCTGGCCGAAGCAGGCGCCGCCCAGGCCGAAGAACACCAGGCCGGCGGGCAGCAGCAGGTAGTAGTCGCGCAGGACGGAGTAGCAGAGCGCCCCGGCCGTGTTGAACAGCGCCGTCAGCACCAGCAGCATCCGGCGGTCGCGCAACCGGTCGGAGACGACGCCCATGGCCAGGTCGGTGCCGATCTCCCCGACCGACCGGACGGCGAAGAACAGGCCGATCATCAGCGGGGTCGCGCCGATGACGTCCTTGAGGAACAGGCTGGTGGTCGGCACGGCGAACGCGCCCGCCAGCCCGACCACGCCGTTGGCGGCGATCAGGTTCAGGACGGACCGGTCGGCGAGCAGCTGCCACCGCCCGGGGGTGCGGACCGGGGCGAGAGGAGCGGCGCTCTCGACGGGTTCCCCGGTCACGCCCTCGCCCCCTCGACGAGCCCGTGCTCGCGCTGCCGGTAGGGCAGCCAGGGGGCCAGCTCACGGCCTGCCGGGACGCGGGCGGCCCCGGCCAGGTCCTCCGGGCCGATCACCGCCTCGGCGAGCAGGCGCTCGCGGGTGTGCGGCGGCAGGGCCGCCAGGATGCGGTGCCGTACGCCGGCCAGGTCCAGCCGGTCGTCGAGCACGGCCGGGATCGGTGTGGCCCGGCCGGGCCCGAGGTTCCCGGGGGCGACCTGGCTGGAGACCACCGTCCAGTAGGCGGCGAAGTCGACGGCCGGGTCCGGCACGCTGCCGCTGAGCAGGCCCAGCCGGACGGTCTCCAGCCAGCAGTCCAGGTAGCGGCGATCGTGCAGCGCCCCCATGTGGCGCTCGCACCAGTCGGCGCGTTCGGCGGCCCCGGGAAGCGTCGCCTTCCCGGTCGCGACGGCGACCACCCAGCCGGCCACGGCCTCGAAGTACGGGCAGGCGGTGCCGAACGCCTCGGTGTCCACCGGGGTGTTGACCACGGCCAGGCTCGGGTCGTGGCGCCAGAAGTGGTGCTCGTACAGGTCCTCGCGCCGCAGCCCCTCGAGGAAGCCGTAGTCGGGCATCTCGTAGCCGAGGCACAGCACCACGGCGTCGTACGTACGGCGGGAGCCGTCCGCGAACTCCACCGAGCCGTCCTCGGCGAACCGCGAGAAGGCCGGCACCGGGTGCACGTCCCCGGCGTGGACCCGGGCGACGATCCGGTCGTTGACGTGGACGGCGCCGTGGAAGCCCGCCTCGGGCAGCAGGCCCGTGGAGCGGTACATCGCCATGTACTCGGGGAGCAGTTCGGCGAGCCAGTCGAGGTAGACCGGGTACGGCACGTCCTCGACGGCGACGCGGCCCGCGTACGAGAACAGCGCGTCGTTGTAGGCGCCGCCGGTCAGGCGCGGCAGGAAGAGCTGGCGGCGGCGCACCGACCAGTCCACGCGCACAGCGGCGGGGCCGAGGTCGGCGGCGATGTCCGCGCCGCTCACCCCGCCGCCGACCACCAGCACCCGCTGGCCGGCGAACGCGGCCGGCCCGAGGTACTCGGGCGAGGTCAGGACCCGTACGGGCGCCTCCGGCGGCGGCAGCTGCGCGGGCCGCCGGGGCTGCCACAGCTCCCCGTTGGCGACCAGGACGGCGTCGGCCGCCTCGGTCTCCTCCCGGCCGTCCGTCGTCCGCGTGGTCACCTGCCAGGAGCCGCCCGCCTTGGCGACCCGGACGACCTCGCTGCCGAAGGTCACGGCGTCCAGGAGGCCGAACCGGGTGGCGTAGGAGCGCAGGTACTCCTGCACCTCCTGCTGGGTGGGGAAGGCGGCGGCGAAGCCGGGCGGGTGGTCGCTGAACGGCATGCTCATCCGGGAGCTCTGCATCCGCACGCCCGGGTAGGCGCCGCCGGCGGCCGGGTTCCAGATGCCGCCGAGGTCCGCGCGCTTCTCGTGGCAGCGGACGTCGAGGCCGGCGGCGCGGGCCTGTCGTACGCAGGTGAGCCCCGCGGGGCCGGCTCCGATCACGACTGCTCGCATGGAGTCTCCAGTCTCGTGGGCGGGAAGGTGGACTGACGGTCCGTCAGGCGAAGCTCCGTCAGATGAAGGGGTCGAAGTCGTCGCACGGCTCCGCCCCCGGTCCGGTCGCCAGGGTGGCGATCTCCACGTTGGAGGGGTGCCGGGCGCAGACGAACCGGCAGTCCTCGCTCGGGTCGATGACGGCGGTGTCGGCCGCCGCCCACATCTCGGCGAAGGTCGCCGACTGGATGTCGCCGATCCGGCCCTTGGGGTTGCCCCGGTGGTACGGGCAGACGTAGACGCCGGTCGGGGTGACGGTGGTGCGCAGCTCGGCGACGGCGCAGCGGTGGTAGTCCTTCTCCTGGACGGTGTCCGATCTGTGGCGCACGGCCTGCCAGTTGGAGGAGTGCAGGACGCGGAAGCCTTCGTCCTCCAGGGCGCGCAGCTCGGCGATCTGCGCCTCGACGCCGGCGATGTCCTCGGGGCGCTGGTTGACGGTGTAGTGGTCCTCGTCGAGCATGGCCTTGACCTCGAAGTAGTCGCAGCCGATCTCCTTGGCGAGCACGCCGGCCCGGTACACCTCGGCGTAGTTGGAGTCCGTGACCCGGCCCTGCTCGTCGAAGCGCTGCATGAGCAGGAACGAGTAGCCGAGCCGGCCGGACTTCCGGTCGGCCAGCATCCGCATGTTCTCGATGACCTGGGGGAACACGCTGCGCTTGCCCCGGCTGGGGCGGAACTTCGCGTAGGTCTCGGAGGTGCCGGCGTCGATCGAGACCCGCACCCAGGAGAGCATCCCGGCGAGCTGGTCGAGGTGGCGGTGGATCTGGGTGCCGTTGGTGACCAGGCCGATCTTGATGCCCGCCTCGTGCAGGACCTCGATGATCCGGCCCGCGGAGCGGTGCATCAGCGGCTCGCCGCCGCCGATCAGGATCACGGCGAGGACCTTGGAGTCGGCGAGTTCGTGGGCGAGGCGCAGGATGCGGTCCTGGCCGATCTGCCCGTGGTGCAGGACCTGGGTGGAGATGCACTCCGGGCAGGCCAGGTCGCAGACGGTGGTGGGGTCGAGGTCGACGACGAGGGGGGAGGACAGGCGCCCCCCTCGGGCGACGTCGAGGACGGCGGGAAGGACCGAACGCTGGTGCAGCTTGCCGACGAGGTCGAGGTTGCGCTCGACGAACTGGGTGCCGACGGTGTCGCCCAGTTGAGTACGTGGCTCGTCCATGCGGAACTCCATCTCTTGTTCGGAAACCGGATGTGGGAGCGCTCCCAACCCGAGGCGGGCGCGGCCCACCGGGGGATGGGAGCGCTGGGCCTGGCTAGGCCAGTCCGCCGCGGCGGATCACCTCGGAGTACCAGTGGGCGCTGCTCTTGGGCGTGCGCACCAGGGTGTCGTAGTCGACGCGGACGATGCCGAAGCGCTTGTCGTACCCGTAGGCCCACTCGAAGTTGTCGAGCAGGGACCAGAGGTAGTAGCCGCGCACGTCCGCGCCGCCGTCGATCGCGTCCGCGACGGCGTCGAGGTGACGGCGCAGGTAGTCGGTCCGCTCGGGGTCGTGGACGCTGCCGTCGGCGGCCACGGTGTCCGGGAACGCCGCGCCGTTCTCACTGACGATCAGCGGCAGGCCGAACTCGCGGTGCATGGAGAGCAGCGCGTCGGACAGCCCGGTGGGGTCGATCGGCCAGCCCATGGCGGTGACGTCGTCGTTGGCGCGGTGGAAGGCGACGGAGTCGGCGCCCGGCCAGGGCGAGAACGTGCTGGAGCCGTGCCCGTCCTCGCGCGGACGGCCTCCGGCGTCCGCCGGGGCGGCGGAGACGACGGTCGGGTTGTAGTAGTTCAGGCCGAGCAGGTCGATCGGGCGGGAGATCTCGGCGAGGTCGCCGTCGTGGACCAGGGAGTCCCAGTCGACCAGGTGGGCGGTGTCCTTCAGGAGGTCCTCGTCGTACCGGCCCCTGAGAATCGGGCCGGTCCAGACCCGGTTGCCCACGGCGTCGATCCGGCGGGCGGCCTCCAGGTCCTCCGGGCCGTCGGTGAGCGGGCGCACGACGTGGAGGTTGAGCGAGACGGACACCTTCGCGGAGGCGGGCAGGGCGGCGCGCAGGGCGCCGACGGCCAGGCCGTGGCCGAGGTTGAGGTGGTGGGCGGCGCGCAGCGCGTCCCCGGGGTCGGTGCGGCCGGGGGCGTGGACGCCGGAGCCGTAGCCGAGGAAGGCGCTGCACCAGGGCTCGTTGAGGGTGATCCAGGTGGACACCCGGTCGCCGAGGGCCTCGGCGGCGAGCGCCGTGTAGTCGGCGAAGCGGTACGCGGTGTCCCGGGCCGGCCAGCCGCCGCCCGCGGCCCCGGCGCCGATCGCCGGGGTCTCCAACTCCTGGGGGAGGTCCCAGTGGTAGAGGGTGGCGACCGGGGTGATGCCGTGGGCGAGGAGTTCGTCGGTCAGCGCCCGGTAGAAGTCCAGGCCGCGCTCGGAGGCCGGGCCGCGGCCGTTGGGCTGGATGCGGGGCCAGGCGAGGGAGAACCGGTAGGAGGTCAGGCCGAGGTCGGCCATCATCCGGACGTCCTCGCGGAACCGGTGGTAGTGGTCCACCGCGGTGTCGCCGGTGTCGCCGCCGTCGATCGTGCCGGGGGTGTGGCTGAAGGTGTCCCAGATGGACGGGGTGCGGCCGTCCTCCGCGACGGCCCCCTCGATCTGGTAGGCGGCGGTGGCCGTGCCCCAGGCGAAGCCCGGAGGGAACGCGCGTCGGGCGGAACTGGTGTCCGGTGGGACCACGGTCATGGGGGAGTGCTCCAATGCGAGGTGGTGACGGGTCGGGTGCCGGCCTGGTGGCCGCTCACCCCTTGAGGGCGCCCTGGGTGATGCCGCCGACGATCTGCCGGCCGAAGACCGCGAAGACCAGCAGCAGCGGCGCCGTGCCGACCAGCGCGCCGGCGGTGATGACGGACCAGTCGGTGGACCAGCCGGTGCCGAGCCCCGCCAGGGCGACCTGGACGGTGGGATTGGTGGCGCCGTTCGTCGCGATGATCGGCCACAGGAAGTCGTTCCAGGACTGGACGAAGACGAGCATCCCCAGCACGGCCATGGCGGGCCGGGCGACCGGCAGGACGACGTGCCAGACGACGCGCAGCGAGTTCGCGCCGTCGACCCGGGCCGCCTCCAGCAGTTCGGTCGGCAGGGCCTGGGTGAGGTACTGGCGCATGAAGAAGACGCCGAAGGCCGTGACCAGCGAGGGCAGGATGAGCGCGCCGAGGTTGTTGCCGAGCCCCAGGTGCCGCATCAGGATGAACAGCGGCACGACGCTGACCTGGGCGGGCACGGCCATGGTCGCGACGACGAGCGCGAACAGCGCGCCCCGGCCGCGGAAGCGCAACTTGGCGAACGCGAAGCCGGCCAGTACGGAGAACGCCACCGTGGTGAGGGCGACGGTGCCGGCGACCAGGGTCGAGTTGAGCAGCGCGACGCCCATGCCCTGCGCCCCGGCGTTGTCCCACACGTAGCCGATGTTGTGGAACAGGTTCGAACCCGGCACCAGCGGCGGGGGCGTGGAGACCACCCGGTGGCTGTCGGTCGAGGCCGCCACGAGCGTCCAGTACAGCGGGAACAGCGAGGCGAGGGCGGCCAGGATCAGCGTCGCCAGGGCGAACGGCCCGGCCCGGTGCTGGCCGCCCGCGCCCGGGGTGCGCAGCCGGCTGCGGCGCGTGGTGCCGCGCTGTGCGGTGGCGGGGATGGTGGCGGTGGCCGGGTCGGTGGCGGGAACGGTGGTCATGGAGCGGTCCTTCCCGGTCACTTGGCGGCGCGCAGACGGCGGGCGATCAGCGTGTTGGCCAGGCCGACCAGCACGAGCAGGACGAACATCAGCCAGGCGATGGCGGAGGCGCGTCCGAGCAGGCTGTAGTGGAAGCCCTGGTCGTACATGAGGATGCCGAGGGTCTCGTACTGGTGGTTCGTACCCCCTTGGTGGCCGCTCTGACCGCCGAACAGGTAAGGCTCGCCGAAGAGTTGGGTCGATCCGATGAACGAGACGACGACGGTGAACAGGATCGTCGGGCGCAGCTCGGGCACGGTGACGTGGAGGAACTGCCGCCAGCGGCTGGCCCCGTCGATCGCGGCGGCCTCGTACAGCTCCCGGGGGACGGCCTGCATCGCGGCAAGGTAGATCAGCGCGTTGTAGCCGGTCCACCGCCAGATCACGATCACGGAGACGGCGATCTGGGAGCTCAGGTCGCCGGACTCCCAGCGGATCGGCCCGATGTCCACCAGGCCGAGCGCCCAGTTGGCCATGCCGCCCTCGGGGCTGAAGATCAGCGCGAAGACGAGCGTGGCGGCGGCCACCGAGGTCGCGTACGGCGCCAGCAGCGCCGTCCGGAAGAAACCGCGGGCCGGGAGGCGGTAGTTGAGCAGGTGGGCGAGGCCGATCGCGATCAGCAGCTGCGGGACGGTGGAGAGCAGGCCGAGGGTGACCGTGTTCTGCAGGGCGTTCCAGAAGTGCTCGCTGACCGGCCCGAACAGCAGGTCGCTGTAGTTCTGGAAGCCGACCCAGTCGGTCTGGTCGATGTTGTAGAGGCTGACCTGGTGCAGGGACAGGTAGCCGGTGTAGACCAGCGGGAAGAGCCCGAAGACCGCGAACACCAGGAAGAAGGGCGCGACGAACAGGTAGGGAGAGCCCTTGTGGTCCCAGCGGTGCAGCCGTCCGCGCAGGCCCGTCGGCCGGGTTCGGCGCTCCGGTGGGCCCGAGGCGGGTGGGTCGGCCGGGTCTCTTCGGGGCGTGCGGGTCGAGGTGGCCACAGGTTCCTCCGTGCCGGGTCGACGGCCGGCTGGGGTCGTCGGGTCGTTCTGGAAAGGTCATCGGTCGGTGGCGGGCGGTGGCCGTACGGGCCGTGCGCAGGGGGTGACGCGGTCCGTACGGCCGGCCCGGGGACTACTGGACGGAGCTCTTGAGCTGCTTGACGGTGGCGGCCCAGGCCTCCTCGGGGCTCTGGTGGTTCTGCTCCATCAGCTGCACGCCGTTGCCGAAGGCGCCGTGGAAGTCACCGTGGTGCGGCCCGGTCTCGGCGGGCTGGATGGCCTTGGCGGCGGTGGAGAAGATCTGCCCGGTGGGGGCGTTCGGGCCGATGTAGGGGTTCTTGAAGTCCGTGACGCCCGGGAGCGAGTACGCCTTCTGGTTGGCGGGGATGTTCCCGACCTTCTGGAAGACCTTGGCCTGCTGTTCGGGCGCGGTGAGCCACACGGCGAGCTCCTGGGCCTGGGTCACGTGCTTGCCGGTGGCCGGCACCGTCAGGAACGAGCCGCCCCAGTTCCCGGCGGCGGGGGCCTGGGCGATGTTCCACTTCCCGGCGTTGGCCGTGCCGGAGTACTTCTCGATGTTGGCCTGCTGCCAGGACGGGCAGACGGTGGTGGCGAACGTGGAGTTGGAGAACGCCGTCTGCCAGGTGGTGTCGAACTCCTTGAGCCCCTGGGTGATGTTGGCCGCGACCGCGTCGGAGGCCAGCTTCCAGCCGTTCTTCACCCCGGCGGAGCCCTCGTAGTCGGCCTTGCCGTTCTTGTAGTACTGCTCGGCGTCGGAGGAGACCGCGCCGTTGTACAGGCCGGTGGCGGTGTCCATGAAGAAGGTGCCCTTGGGGGCCTTGGCCTGGTACTGGCGGCCCACCTCGACGTACTTCGCCCAGTCGCCCGCCCACAGGGCGCTGACCGCGGCGGGGTCGGAGGGCAGGCCCGCCGCCTGGAAGAGGTCCTGGCGGTAGCAGATCGCCATCGGGCCGACGTCCGTGCCGAGGCCGACGGTCTTGCCCTGCGCGTTGGTCGCCTGCTTCCACTTCCACGGCAGGTAGGCCTCCTTGTCGACGCCCGGGGCGTGGGAGAGGTCGGTGAAGGCGGAGCTGAGCTGGTCGGAGGAGGCCAGCGCGATGCGGCTCACCTCGAGGGCCTGGATGTCGTCGAGCCCGCCGCCGGAGAGCCTGGTCTGGAGCGCGGTCCAGTAGTCACCCTCCACCGTGGTGGAGTTCTCCTTGATGGTGATGTTCGGGTGCGCCTTCATGTACTCGTCGAAGAGCCCGGCCTCCTTGTAACCGAAGGTGCCGAAGTCGCCCACGGTGAGCGTGACCTTCGCGTTCGGGTCGTCCGAGCCGGAGCTGCCGGAGGAGCATCCGGTGGCCAGGGCCGCGGTGAGGGCGGCGGCGGACAGGAGGGCGGAGGCTCTGAGGGTACGGCTGCGCAGGTACATGAGGTTCTCCAGGACCAGGTAGCGGGAGGCGCGGGGGTGGGGCCGCGCTCGGGACACCGGGAGTGGGGCCGCGAGCGGTCGTGAGGGGGAGGGGGGCCGGGCTGTGGACCCGGTCCGGCCGCTCCGGGAGCGCCGGGCGGAGCATGGGAGCGCTCCCATGCAGGAACCCTGCTCTCTCGGTGAAGGACTGTCAAGAGGTGTGACACCAGGGGAGATCCGGGCCGCTCGCCGGGTTTCGGGCGCGCCGGATCACGGCCCTGGCAGGGCCAGGTCCAGGGTGGTGTCAGCCGGCGGTTCCGGGCGAGAGTGATGGCGAGGGCGACGGCGAGGTCGAGGTCGAGGGCGACGGCGCGGACTCGCGGACGGTCAGGCGGGTGGGGAGGACGAGGGGGCTCGGGTCCTGGCCGTCGATGGCGGCCGCGAGCATCCGGGCCATCTCCAGGCCCAGGGCGCGTACGGGCTGGTGCACGGTCGTCAGCGGCGGGTCGGCGTACAGGGCGCCGGCGAGGTCGTCGAAGCCGACGACCGCGACGTCCTCGGGCACCCGCCGGCCGTGGCGGCGCAGGGCGCGCAGCGCGCCCAGCGCCATGCCGTCGTTGGCGGTGAACACCCCGTCGATGTCCGGACGCTCCGTCAGCAGCCGTTCCATCGCGGCCTCCCCGCTGTCCTGGGTGAAGTCGCCGGCCGCCACGCCGGCGGCGCAGCGGCCCGCCAGGACCAGCGCCTCGTGGAAGCCCCGTTCGCGGGCGACGGCCGCCTCCAGATCGGGCTGTCCGGTGATCATCGCGATGTTCCGGCGGCCGCCGCGCAGCAGGTGCTCGGCGGCCAGGCGGGCACCGCCCCGGTTGTCCGGGTCCACGTACCACCGGGGTGTGCCGCCCGTCAGCGGCAGGCCGCCGAAGACCACGGGCAGCTCCGTCTCCTCGGCCAGCCGGCCCAGGGGGTCGTCGCCGCGCAGCGCCATCAGCATCACGCCGTCCGCCCGCTGGGAGCCCAGGATGCGCCGCAGGCGCTCCTTGCCCCGGGGCGTGTTGGCCAGCAGCAGGATCAGTTCCAGGTCCGTCCGGTCGAGGTAGGAGCTCACGCCCACCGTCACCTCGGCGAAGAACGGGTCGGCGAACAGGCCGGGTTCGTCGCTGGACACCGCCAGCACCACCGCCCCCGCGCGCCGGGTCGCCAGCGCCCGGGCGGTCGGGTTCGGCACGTAGCCGAGCTCGCGGACCGCCCGCTCCACCGCCGCGCGCTTGGCGGCGCTCACGTGCGGCACGTTGTTGATGACCCTGGACGCCGCCGTGCGCGAGACGCCGGCCCGGGCGGCGACCTCGTCCAGCGTCGGCTGGCGTCGTGGAGACGTCTCCATCGCGATCGTCGTCCTCCTGTGACCGGTGGTGTCGGGGTGATCAACCGTACTCGCCCCGCGCCAGGACTGGAAGCGCTTCCAGTCTTCGGAACGGCGAGGGCGGCGGCCGAATTCCAGTATCAGAGACGGGATGAGGCACTTATGACAGGTCTCTTGACACCTGGTTCGCCCTGCCCCAATCATCTGGGACCGGAAGCGCTTCCATCCTCGCTGCCATCCTCCCCTCCCACCCCCCACCCGTGGAGGAACCATGAGCCGCTCGCTCCGCAGGCGTTCCCTGCTCCTGGCCCCGGTGCTGTGCACCGCCCTGCTCACGCTCCACCCCGTGGCCGCCCACGCCGCCGACCCCACCGGCATGACCAGCGGTTTCTACGCCGACCCCGACTCCTCCGCGCAGCGGTGGGTCAACGCCAACCCCGGGGACGGCCGTGCTCCCGCCATCCGCTCGTCGATCGCCGACGTGCCCATGGCGCGCTGGTTCGGCAACTGGAGCGGCACCATCGGGACGGCGACCGGCGCCTACGTCGGCGCGGCCGCCGCGAGCGACAAGCTGCCGATCCTGGTGGCGTACAACATCCCCAACCGCGACATCTGCGCGGGCCAGTCCGGCGGCGGGGCGGGCAGCGCCGCCGACTACCGGAGCTGGATCGCCGCCTTCGCGAGCGGCATCGGCAGCCGGCCCGCGGTGGTGATCCTCGAACCCGACTCGCTCGGCGACGAGAGCTGCATGAGCCAGGCCCAGATCGCCGAGCGCGACGGCCTGCTGAGCAACGCCATCGCGCAGTTCAACGCCAAGGCCCCCAACACCTGGGTCTACCTCGACGCCGGAAACCCCGCCTGGTTGAGCGCCGACACCATGGCCCGGCACCTGGCCGCCGCCGGGGTCAGCGGAGCCCGCGGGTTCTCGCTCAACGTGTCGAACTACCTCCCCACCGGGGACAACGTCTCCTACGGCAACGCCGTCAACGCGTCCCTGGCGTCCATGAAGGGCTTCACCAAGCCCTTCGTCGTCGACACCAGCCGCAACGGCAACGGCTCCAACGGCCAGTGGTGCAACGCGGCCGGCCGCCGGATCGGCTCGCCCTCGCAGAGGGGCGGCGGCGCCGAGATGCTGCTGTGGATCAAGGCGCCCGGCGAGTCCGACGGCAACTGCGGCGTCGGCGGCGGCTCGTCCGCCGGGCAGTTCCTGCCCGAGGTCGCCTACAAGATGATCTACGGCTACTGACCTCGACCGGGGCCGAGGCCGGCTCCGGCCCCCACGCGGGACCGGCCTCACCCCCGCACGTTCCCTCCTCCGAACTCCGACTCCCGACCAGAGGACACCTGGTGAGACCCCGTATCCCCCGCTCGCTGATCCCCGTCGGCATCGCCGCCCTGCTCGCCGGGCTCGCCGTCCCGGCCCAGGCCGAGGACGCCGAGGGCGGCGGCCACCGGCTGGCGGCCGGCACCCGCTTCTACGTCGAGCCGGACGGCGACGCCGCCCAGCAGGTCCTGCGCGACCTGACGGCCCACGACCCGGCGAGCGCCCTCGCCATGGCGAAACTGGCGACCTGGCCCCAGGCCCACTGGTTCTCCGACGGCACCCCGGCCCAGGTCGAGGAGCAGACGCGCACCCTGGTGCGCCGCGCGGCCCGCACCGGCACCGTCCCGGTCCTGGTCGCCTACAACATCCCGGGGCGGGACTGCTCCCAGTACTCCTCCGGGGGCGCGCAGTCCGACGCGGACTACCAGGCGTGGATCGCCGCACTGGCCCGGGGCGTCGGCCGCTCGAAGGCCGTGATCGTCCTCGAACCCGACGCCCTGGCCAACCTGCCCCGCGACTGCTCCCCGACCACCGACCCCACGGGCGCCCTCACGGCGGGCCGCATGGCCGACCTCCGCTACGCGATCGATGCCCTGGAGAAGCAGCCGAACACCACCGTCTACCTGGACGCCGGCAACAGCCACTGGCAGAGCGTGGGCGCCATGACGCAGCGCCTGATCGACGCCGGGGCCGAGCGCACCCAGGGCTTCTCGCTGAACGTCTCCAACTTCTTCGCCACCGACCTGTCCGACCACTACGGCACCTGGGTCTCCAACTGCCTCTGGTACGCGACCAAGGGCCCCGAGTCCGCACGCGGCCACGCCGACTGGTGCGCCGGCCAGTACTACTCGCCCGCCGCCCCCAACGACGGCAAGCCGGGCGACTCCGTCGACGCCGACGACCCCACCACCTGGCACTGGACCGACCAGTGGTTCCAGCAGACCGTCGGCACCCCGCCCGCGAACGAGCTCACCCACTTCGTCGTCGACACCAGCCGCAACGGCAAGGGCGCCTGGAAGCCCCCGGCGGGCAAGTACACCGGCGACCCGCAGATCTGGTGCAACCCGCCCGGCCGGGGCATCGGGGACCGCCCCACCGCCGACACCGGCACCCCGCTCGTGGACGCCTACCTCTGGATCAAGACCGTCGGCCAGTCCGACGGCCAGTGCACCCGCAGCGTCCCCGGCGCCACGGCCGACCCCGAGTACGGCACCGTCGACCCCCCGGCCGGCACCTGGTGGCCGGACCAGGCCCGCACCCTGGTCCGCAACGCCTCCCCGGTGCTGACCTTCAACTGGCGCTGAGCCGGCGGCCACCCACGCCGGATCACCGCCCCCCGACGCCCGGAAGCCACCGCGCTTCCGGGCGTCGGCCGTCGCCGGTCAGCGGGCCGCCGTTTCCCGGGGCGGACATGGCGGAACCCCCGGCCGCCGGGCGGCCGGGGGTTCCGTCGGGTGCCGCTACTTGAGCGGGTACTTGAGCGGGGTGCCACCGGAGTTGCGGTAGGCGATGGTCTTGTTGATCAGGTTGCCGCCGTCGGTCTCGGGCGTGGTCTGTTCCGTCCAGCCGGCGCCGAACAGGATGCCGCCGACGTGTGCGTTCGCCACCTGGTCCAGGTGCGAGAAGAACCAGTCGACCTTGTCGTCCTTGTAGTGGCTGGGCGTGTTGTTCTGCCCCATGTTGCCCACGGGGACCTGCCACAGGACCACCGGCTTGCCCACGGCCTCGGCCAGCGTCTTGTAGAAGCCGAGGGCGGCGAAGCCCTTCTGGTCGTTCCAGAAGGTGTCCTTGCTGCCGTGGGCGGGCAGCGCGTACCAGCCCGCGTCGCGGTCCGTCACGTCGGTGACCAGGAAGTCGGCGCTCGATGCCCCGAGGTCCGCGTAGTCCTTGGCGCACTGCGGGGTGTTCTGCTGCCAGTCGAAGCAGGACAGGTGCAGTCCCACGCCGGTGTTGGGCGCGTACTTGTGCCCCATCGCGATCATGCACTGGGCCAGGCCGGAGGCGCTGTTCTCCTGTGAGCCGCAGTCCGTCGGGTTCGCGGCCTTGACCTGCGCGGCGACCTGGTGCGGGTTGCCGAGCGAGCGGACGTAGCCCCAGAAGTCGGGCTCCAGGTCGATCATGTCGGGCGAAGTGCCGATCTTCTGGAGGAAGAAGCGGTAGTCGTTCAGGTAGCGGGTGAGCAGGTCGGCCCGGTTGATGGCCTGGACCTCGCCCGGACCGTCGCCCTGGCCCGCCGCGTCGCCGAGGTCGCGCAGCGAGTACCAGGTCCAGAGCTGCTTCTGCGGGCGCGACTTGCCCTGGTAGGTCGCATGAGCCGCGTTGGCGTCCTTGTAGGTCACGAACGTGCCGGGCGCCGTGGTGCTGCCGGTCCAGCAGCCCCACCAGCCCGACCAGGCGTCCTGGCAGCGGGCCGCCGTGTAGTAGTCCGAGGAGGGCGCGGGCTGGCTGTGCACGTAGGCGTACTGCACGTCGAACGGCGCGGCGCTCGCCGAGGCGTCGGACATCGAGCCGCCGATGAGGATGGTGCTGCTGCCCATGAGGGTCTTCGCCGCATTGTTGCCGCCGCCGCCCGCGGGGGCCGGAGCGGCCGAGGTCGGGTGGCCGCTCGGAGCCTGGCTCGTCGGAACGCTGCCGCCCGGCGGGGTGGGCTTGGCGGGCGTGGTGGGAACGGCGCTGCTGCCGGAGCTGCCCGTGTTCCCGCTGCCGCTGCCGCCGCCGCTGTTGCCGACCGGGACGAGCTGCCACTGCTGCTGGGGGCCGTTCCAGTCGTGGTACTGGGCGATGTGGGCCCCGGTGGTCTTGGCGCCGCCCGGGATCTCGACGGCCTTGCCGCTGGCGCGGTTGATCAGACGGACGTAGCCGTCCGACGACCTCTCCAGGTGGAACTGCTGGTTGGCGCCGTTCAGGTCCTGCCACTGCGCCAGCTCGGTGCCTTCGGTCCTCGACCAGTTGAGATCGTCCAGCACCTTGCCGGAGAACCGGTTCTTCAGCCGGTAGTTCCCGTCACCCGAGTCGATGAACTGCCACTGCTGGTTCGCCTCGCCGGTGCGGCTCCACTGCACCACCGGGGCACCGTCGTACCCGGCGTAGCCGAAGTCGTCCAGTACCTGGCCGGTGCTGCGGTTGACCAGCAGGTAGAAGGGGTCGGTGTCCACGGACACGGTGTTCGCCGAGGCCGCGTTGACCACGACCACCGAGCCGCCCACGACGGCGAGGCCGACGGCCGCCCAGAAGCTGCGGCGCTGGTACAGCCGACGGCGGCGGTGCCCCTTCCGCCCGCCCAGGAGGGCGGCGGGGAACGACGGGCGCCCACGGCGGGCACGGCCGCCGGCGGGGGACGGCTCCGGGGGCGTGGGGGAGTGCGGGGACATGTCGGTGCTCGCTTTCAGCAGCTGTCGCTGACCGGCCCGCCTGGCCGGTCAGCACTTGGTTGCCGCCGGCTCCGGAAAGGTTGCCCCGGTTCGTGAAAAGTTTTTTCTGCCTCAGAACGCCGGTTGCCCGCATGCCGACGAGTCCACCCTTGCCCGCCCTGCGCCCTGCGCCCTGCGCCTTGCCCGAGCCCTGTGCCGGTGCTTGAATCTGCGTCAGTCGAGCCCGTCACAGGACGGGCTGCGAACGTACGGGGGATGATCAGCATGCCTGCTTGGGGTGGAAGCTTCACCCACGCCGTTGCCGCCGGCCTGACCGCCGTGGCCGTCGTCGGGTTCGGTGCGGTGGCCGTCGGTCAAGGTGCCGACAGCGGTGGTGGCCGGACGAGCCCGGCCGGTGTGATCGAAACCGACGCGCAGGGGCACTACCTGGGGGCGGCTGGGGCTCCCATCTGGAAGTCGGAGAGCGACGTCAGTCCGCTCCGGTCCGACGGGGCTCTTGCCTGAGCCCGCACCTGCGGGGAATCCCGGCTGAGGCCCGCACCGCCGGGAACCGCCTGGACGGTGCGGGCCTCAGCACCTTTCCCGGACCTCGGGGTCGGCGGCTTCGCAGGCATGATTCCGCGGTGGGTTCCGGGCCGGTTCGCTGGCGGGCCGACCTGCGGCTTCCGGGTTCGGGCGCAGGTACTCAGGAGGCCCGGACGGCCCGGGGCGAGGCGCCGAGTTCGCGGCGGCAGGTCTTGTTGAAGGCGTGCAGGTCGGGGATGCCGACCGAGGCGGCGATCGCGGGGACGGAGAGCGTGGTGGCCCGCAGGAAGTGGCGGGCGCGCTCCATCCGGCGGGCGCGGATGTAGCCGACGACGGTCTCACCGGTGGCGGCGCGGAACAGCCGGGTGAGGTGGTTGTGCGAGACGCCGACGGCGCGGGCGATCTCGGGGACGGTGAGGGGTTCGGCGAGCCGGGCCTCGATCAGCGCGGTGGCGCCGGCGACCGCCGGATGGACGGCCGGGGCGTCGGGCTCCTCGGGCGGAGTGAGTTCGGTGATCCACCACAGCGCCGTCCAGATCTCGGCGGCGGCCCGGGCGGGGGTGCGCGGCCAGGCGGCCAGCGCCTGGCCGAACCGGGCCGTGAGCGGCTCGAGTTCCGTCCCGGCGGACTGGAGGACGGGGACGCGGTGCGGCGCACCGGCGGTGCCGAGGCGCAGGTGGACGTAGAAGTGCTCGGAGCGGCCCCGGTAGCGGTAGCGGACCTCGGAACCGGGCGGCACCAGGCTGACCGTGCCGGGCCGGATCTCGTGCGCGGTGCCGTCCACCGTGAGGTCCGCGCGGTAGCGGTAGAGGTGGAGCTGCCACAGGTCCGGCAGCGAGAACACGTCCACGTGACCGGCCGGCCCGTGCACCCCGATGCCGACGACGGCGAGGACGGGCGGCTCGTCGAGCCGCGCGAGGACTGTCCGCATGGGTACGAGTTCTACCACGCGCCGAGCAGGGTGAAAACGGACCACCGGAGGGTGAGCCCGGCCCACGCGGCGGCGGGCGGGCCGGATCTAGCGTGGCGGCCATGGAGAACAGGGAAGACACGGAAGTACTGCTCTCATCGGTGGAGATGGCGCGCTTCGTGGCCCGGGGGTCGCTGCGACTGGACGCCGTGGTCCCGGCGGAGATGAACTCCGAGGGCCTGGAGGTCCTCGCGGCCGGCGTGCCGGACGTGCCGTACGGGACGCCGGTGTCCGAGGCGTACGCGGACGGCTCGTTCGTCCGCCGCCTGCTGGAACTGCCCCAGGTGGCGGGCGCGTTGCGCAGCCTGGTCGGCCCCGAGCCGTGGGTGGACCACCACGCGGTCCACATCCGCGAGCCGCACGGCGGTTCGGCCCAGGCGCTGCACGGCGATGCGATCATCGACGTGCGACCGGACGCCTTCGACGTGCAGCTGATGTACTACCCGCAGGACGTGACCCTGGAGATGGGCGGAACGCTCAGCGTGCCCGGCAGCCACCTGCGGCGGACCAACGAGTCCGACACCGGCCGCTACCAGAACCTGCGCGGCCAGGACCGCCTGGTCTGCCCCGCCGGCACCGTGGTGTTTCTGCACCACGGTCTCTGGCACGGCGGGCGGCGCAACGACAGCGACACCGTCCGCTACATGTTCAAGATCCGCTTCAACCCGAGGGTCCGTCAGCGGCGGCTCTGGGACACCTCCGACCTCCACGACCCGCAGGTGAACACCGAACTCGACGCGGTCTTCCCCTGGTACGAGTGGGCGACCGGCCGGCTCGAGCGCTACAACCGCATCCTGCTGTGGCGCGAGCTGACCGGCGACGCGGGCTACGACCTCGACCACTGGGTGACTCGCGTCACCAACCGGCCCGAGGAGACGATGGCATGACGATCCCTGTCGCGTCGAACGGCGGCGCCGCGGCGCTGCGCCAGCAGGTCCTCGTGCTGTACCTGGCCGACTCCCGGCTGGACTCCCACGTGGTCGGCTGGACGGCCTACGACGGCACCGGCCGCACCGAGCCCACCACCGGCGACTCCGACGAGCCGCCCTACGACAGCGGGGTGGAGGCGCTGCGGGACGGCTGGCGGCTGTTCCAGGCCGCGCAGCTGATCCCGCCGTACCCGGGGCACGAGTACGACGTCTCGTTCCTCAAGCACGAGTACTTCTTCGAGCGGCTCGTCGAGGTCCCGTAGCCGCTCCGGCGGAGGCTCCCGTCCGTACGGGCGGAAGCCTCCGCAGGGCTCAGGGGTTCAGGGCCTCAGGGCCTCAGGGTTCAGGGGTTCAGGGGCTCAGGGGCTCTCTAGGGGCCGACCGGCAGGACGGAGGTGGGCGCGGTGACCCGGAGGGGCTCGCCGGTGGGGGTCAGGCGCCCGGTGGCCGGGTCGCGGTGGAAGGCCGTCAGGCTGTCGGAGCCCTGGTTGGCGCAGAACAGGAGCCGTTCGTCGTGGCTGAGGGCGAGGTCGCGGGGCCAGGAGCCTCCGCAGTCGGTGATGTCGACCGGCTCGACGGCCGCCCCGTCCTCGTGGAGGGCGAACACGGTGACCGTGTCGTCGCCGCGGTTGGTGGTGTAGAGGAAGCGGCCGTCCGAGGAGACCCGCAGGGCGGCGGCGTAGTTGGCGTGGGGCGCCTCCGGGTGCCGGCTCGTGGGGAGTTCGGCGGTGGGTCGGAGGCGGCCGGTGGGCGCGTCCCAGGAGCAGACGGTGAGGGTGGAGGCGAGCTCGTTGAGGACGTGGACCCGCCTCGCGGAGGGGTGGAACACCAGGTGCCGGGGGCCCCGGCCGTCCGGCAGCCGGACGGTGTCGTGCGGGTCGAGGCGGCCGGTGGCCTGGTCGAAGGCGTAGACGTGGACCAGGTCGGTGCCGAGGTCGGTGCAGAGCAGGAACCGTCCGTCCGGCGAGGGCGCGGCCATGTGGGCGCGCGGGGTGGTGTGCAGCTCGCTGGAGGCTTTCCGGCCGGGGTGGCGTACGGTCTGCGTGACCTCGGCCGCGAGCGCGTCCTCGGCGCGGAGGGGGAGCACCGTGAGCGTGCCGTCGCCGTAGTGGGCCGCGAAGAGGTGCGAACCGCCGGGGTGGAGCGCGAGGTGGCAGGGGCCGGAGCCGCCGCTCGGGGTGGTGGCGGGCGGGCCGAGGCTCCCCGTGCGGGGGTCGAGCCGCAGGGAGGCGATCTGCCCGGGGTCCTGTTCCAGGACGGCGTGCAGGACCGTGCGGGTCGGGTCGAGGGCCGCGTAGGAGGGGCGGTCGACCGGCAGGGTGCCGAGGAGCCGCATGGCTCCGTCGGCGTCGTGGTGGACGGTGGACAGGCCGGCTCCGGGGGTGTCGGCCGCGGCGGCGCTGCCGATGACCAGCAGGCCGCCGGTGGTGGGTGGCGGTGGTGTCGCGGGGTGGGTCAAGGGTGTCTGCTCTCTCTGCGCCGTCCGGTGGACGGTCCGTCAGGCCGGTGGGTGCAGCTCGCCGCTGCGCGCGACCCGGGCGTACCAGCGGGCGCTGGCCTTGGGGGTGCGGGTCTGGGTGGGGAAGTCGACGTGGACCAGGCCGAAGCGCTTGTCGTAG
This sequence comes from Kitasatospora sp. NPDC051170, assembly GCF_044455705.1. Classification (NCBI taxonomy): domain Bacteria; kingdom Bacillati; phylum Actinomycetota; class Actinomycetes; order Kitasatosporales; family Streptomycetaceae; genus Kitasatospora; species Kitasatospora sp. NPDC051170. The sequence goes on from NZ_JBITFA010000008.1 coordinate 247,906, forward strand.
CCGTACGCCCACTCGAAGTTGTCCATCAGCGACCAGGCGAAGTAGCCCCGCACGTCCGCCCCGTCGGCCGCCGCCCGGTGGACGGCCGCCAGGTGGGCGTGGAGGTAGGCGGTGCGTTCCGGGTCGTCGACGGTGCCGTCCTCGCCGACCTCGTCCTCGTAGGCCGCGCCGTTCTCGCTGACCGTCAGCGGCAGGCCGGGGTAGCGGCGGGCCAGGTCGGTGAGCAACTGGTGCAGGCCCGTGGCGTCGACGGCCCAGCCCATCAGGGTCCGCTCGCCCGACGCCGCGTGGAAGCCGGTTCGGTCGGCTCCCGGCCAAGGCGAGGCCGCGCCGCCGCCGTGGCCGTCCTCCCGGACGGGGGTCGTGCCCTCGGGCGCCGTGGAGACGACGGTGGGCGTGTAGTAGTTGACGCCCAGCCAGTCCAGCGCCTGGTGGATCCGCGTCTCGTCGCCGGTGCGGACGAACGACCAGTCGGTGAGGTGGGCGGTGTCCGCCAGCAGGTCCTCCGGGTAGGCGCCCTCCAGCATGGGGCCGAGGAAGACCCGGTTGCCGACGGCGTCGATCCGGCGCACCGCGTCCCGGTCGGCGGCGGACGGGGTGAGCGGGCGCAGCGCGTGCAGGTTGAGCGAGACGGACACCCGGGCCTCGGTGGGCAGTACGCCGCGCAGCGCGGAGACCGCGAGGCCGTGGCCGAGGTTGAGGTGGTGGGCGGCCCGCAGGGCGGCGACCGGGTCGGTGCGGCCGGGGGCGTGGACGCCGGAGCCGTAGCCGAGGAAGGCGCTGCACCAGGGCTCGTTGAGGGTGGTCCAGTGGCCGACCCGGTCGCCGAGGGCCTCGCCCACCAGCGCGGCGTACTCGGCGAACCGCTCGGCGGTCGTGCGCTCGGGCCAGCCGCCGGCGGTCTCGAGGTCCTGCGGGAGGTCCCAGTGGTACAGGGTGGCGACGGGGGTGATGCCGTGGGAGAGCAGTTCGTCGACGAGGCGGCGGTAGAAGTCCAGGCCGGGCTTGGCGCCCGGGCCCCGGCCGGTGGGCCGGACGCGCGGCCAGGAGACGGAGAAGCGGTACGCCGTCAGCCCGAGCTCGGCCATCAGCCGGACGTCCTCGCGGAAGCGGTGGTAGTGGTCGACCGCGATCTCGCCGGTGTGGCCCTGGAAGACCTTGCCCGGGGTGCGGCAGAAGGCGTCCCAGATCGAGGGGGTGCGGCCGTCCTCGGCCACGGCGCCCTCGATCTGGTAGGCGGCGGTGGCCGCGCCCCAGAGGAAGCCGGCGGGGAACCGGGGCGGTGGGGCGGGGGAGGGGACGGGCGAGGGGGAGGGCGAGGGGGAGGGGACGGGGGCGGGGAGCGGGTTGGTGGGGGGAACGGGCACGGGGTGCTCCAACGGTGGGGGCGGCTCTCGGAGTGGCTTCGGGGTGGCCTTCGTCGTGACCTTCGTGGTGGCTTTCGTGGCGGTGGGGGGATCACACCGGTCGTGAGGCTGTTGCCCGGGGCGCTCCGAGGAGTAGCGTGGGAGCGCTCCCATATCCTCTTCGGAAGGTTCCAGCCTCGGCTGATCCGGTGTCAAGAGAAGGAGCCGAACTGCCCGGCGCGGCCCGCCGGTCGGCCCGTCGGGGCCGACGCGGGCCCGGCGGTTCGTTGGCGGCGCCCCGCCCCGGTGACCTACGATCCCCTGCCAGGCGGGCGCGAGAGCGATGGCGGCGACGGAAGGCGCGTGGGTGGTGGGCGGACGACAGACCGGAAGGCCGACGCTGGAAGAGGTCGCGGCCCTGGCCGGGGTCGGGCGCGGCACGGTGTCCCGGGTGATCAACGGGTCGGCGCGGGTCAGCGACCGGGCCAAGGAGGCCGTGGGCCGGGCCATAGCGGAGCTGGGCTACGTGCCCGACCGCGCGGCCAGGGCGCTGGCCGGAAGCCGGACGGACGCCGTCGCGCTGGTCGTGCCGGAGACCGAGGCCCGGCTGTTCGCGGAGCCGTACTTCCTGGACATCATCCGCGGCGTGAGCGCCGAACTCGGCGCGGCGGACAAACAGGTGCTGCTCACGCTGATCCGCACCGAGCAGGAGCGGCAGCGCTTCGAGCAGTACCTCGCCGCGCAGCGGGTGGACGGCGTGCTGCTGGTCTCCGTCCACCGGGACGACCCGCTGCCGGACCAGATGCGCGCGCTGGGCCTGCCGACCGTGCTCAACGGGCGCCGTTCGCCGCAGGAGTCGGTGGCCTACGTCGACTCCGACAACGTGGGGGCCGGCCGTTCGGCCGTGGAGCACCTCGCCGGGCGCGGACGCCGTCGCATCGCCACCATCACCGGCCCGCCGGACATGGACGCCGCCGCGGGCCGCCTCGACGGCTACCGCCAGGGCCTGGCGGCGGCCGGCCTTCCGGCGGACGAGAGCCTCGTCGCCGCCGGGGACTTCACCGAGGACGGCGGCCGCCGGGCCATGCGGGAACTGCTGGAGCGCCGCCCGGAGCTGGACGCGGTGTTCGCGGCCTCCGACCTGATGGCGGTGGGCGCCCTGGCGGTCCTGCGGGCCAGGGGCCTGGACGTGCCCGGCGACGTCGCCCTGGTGGGCGTCGACGACTCGCCGGTGGCCCGCCACCTCGACCCGCCGCTGACCAGCGTCCGCCAGCCGATCGAGCAGATGGGCCGCACCATGGCCGGCCTCCTGCTGCGGCAGATCGCGGGGGAGGAGTCGGAGCCGTCCCGGCTGGTGCTGCCGACGGAGCTGGTGGTGCGGCGGTCCTCCTGACCGCCGCATCGCCTCCGGACGCGACCGGCGGTCCTTGGCCGCCGCATCGCCTTCGGCCGTGACCGGCGGTCCTGGCCGCCGCACCGCCTCCGGACGCGACCGGCCGTCCGGAGCCCCGAGGGGACTCCGGACGGCCGGCGCGCTCAACTCCGCGTCACAGCGCCGGGTAGGCGTTCTTCATCAGCTCCTGGAACTGGGCGGAGAACCACTCGCCGGACAGCGGCGCGTTCGGCAGCGCGCCGGACATGTGGTTGTTGTTCCTCGGGTTGCCGGTGTACGCGGGGTCGCACATCCCGTCGTAGCCCTTGCCGTCGGGGTTCGACACCGGCTTGCTGGCGCCGTCGGACTCGCCCGGGGGCTTCATCCAGACGTACGCGTCGATCCCCGGGGCGGGGGCGGCCTGCGGCCGTTCGCCGAGGCCCGCGCCCGCCTGGTTGCACCAGTTCCCGGTGTTCAGCCGCCGGTCGTAGCGCCCGCCGTCGACGTAGGCGTCGACGCTCGTCTGCGGCCCGGGGCCCGCCGGCCGGGCTGCGCCGCCCCAGCCGTTGCGTGAGGTGTCGATCAGCATGCCGAGGTTGGAGTCGAAGCCCAGCGAGACCAGCTTGGCCCGCAGGCCCTGCGCGTAGGAGAGCTCGTCGACGTAGCGGTTCCAGTCCACCCACTTCGACTGGCGGACGGAGGTGCCGCCGACCGTGTCGTCGATGGTGAAGTTCTTCTCCTGGAGCGCGCTGTAGTTGGCGGTGTTGACGATGAAGCCGTGGACGTCGGAGAGCGAGCCGCCCTCGGAGGTCGCCGCCTGCTTGAACAGCTCGGCGGACGGGCCGAGGTTGTCGTCCCAGCCGAGCCAGCCGTGGTGGCCGGCGTCGGCGTAGTTGTACACGTTCGGGATGGCGCCGAGCTTCTTGAGCGCGTAGCCGATGCCCTTGATGTAGTTGCCGTTGGCCTTCATGACGTCGCAGGCCGGGGTGGCGGTGGCCCGCGGCGTGGTGTTGGTGACCAGGTTCGGCAGCGAGTCCAGCTCGACGGTGGTGACGATCCGCAGGGCGGCGTACTTGGGGTCGGCGAGGACGGCCGCGATCGGGTCGATGAACTCCGTCCGGTACCGGTCGATCTCGGTCGGGCCGAGTTCGCCGTTGGAGGAGAGGGCGGCGCAGTCCCGGCCGGGCAGGTCGTAGACCACCAGCTGGATGACCAGATCGCCGCTGCCCTTCTGGCGCAGCGCCTCGTCGAGGTGGGCGCGCAGCCCCATCTTGCCGTTGGCGCCGGCGATCGCGGCGATGCGGTCCAGCCAGACGCCGGTGGGCTGGCTGGAGACCCTGGTGCCGCCGGGCTCGGCGGCGGCGTGCGCGGACCACTCGGGGTTCACGTAGACCTTCGCGCCGGCGTACGGGTTGTCGACGCGGGTGCCGGGCGGCGTGGTGGGCGGGGTGGTGGGCGGGGTCGTCGGAGGCGTGGTGGGAGGTGTGGTCGGCGGGGTCGTGGGCGGGGTGGTGGGCGGCGTGGTGGCGCCGTTGCAGGCCACGCCGTTGAGCTTGAACGCGGTGGGGACGGGGTTGGCGCCGCTGTACGAGGCGTTGAAGCCGAAGGAGGTGGAACCGCCGGTCGCCAGGCTGCCGTTGTACGAGAGGCTCGCGGCCGAGACGGCCGCCCCGGACTGGGTGATGGTCGCGTTCCAGCCCTGGGTGACCTGCTGGCCGCCGGCGAAGGTCCACTCCACCGTCCAGGAGCTCACCGGGTCACCGAGGTTGGTGAGGACGACGTTGGCGCCGAAGCCGGTGTTCCACTGGTTGGACACCTGGTAGTCGACCCGGCAGCCGGCCGAGGCGGCTCCCGCGGCACTGGACAGCACGGTGGCGGTGGCGCCGGAGGCGGCCAGCAGGCCGAGGGCAGCGAGGACGGCGGTCCGACTGCTGCGCAGCCGGTTGACGGTGGGTCGCGGCGGGTGGGTACCGCGGGTGATGCGGCTCATGGTGGGGGTCCTTTTCAGCGTGCTCGAGGGCGCGCCGCTCCCGGCGCGCCGACTGATGGAACCGCTCCCACTGGTGGGCACCGACGGTAGCGCCAACTGTCGCCGAGGAGAAGGGGAGTTGACGGGATTTGTTGCTCGGGTTGCGGAACTCGTCGAGCCTCTTGACCGGCCGGGGGCGATCCCGCACAGTGGGAGCGCTCCCACTGGTCAAGCACTGTCGTGGAATCCCCCCGTGATCGCCCGTCACGCAGCCCCGGGCGATCGCCACCCCACCCCTTCATGGCCCGGCTGTGCATGCACAGGGCGCCCGCTCGATCGAGCGGGCGCCGCTGTGGCGTGCGCGCTTCCTCACCTGCGCGTTCCTTCACCTGCGCGTTCCTTCACCTGCGCGCTGTTTCACCTGAGCGTTCCTCCACCTGCGTGTTCCGTCACCGCCCCGGAGGGAAGCCTCCCGAGACGGACGCGGAGCCGCCCGCGGACACCGCGTCGACGCGGTAGCCGTCGTTCGCGGCCGCCCGCACGCCGGTGGCGTGGTTGTACTGGGCGGCGAACTCGTGCTGCCCGGCCGGTACGGTACGGCCCGGCTTGAGCACCCAGCGGTAGACCAGCGCGCCGCCGCTCTCCTGCACGGTGACGGTGAAGTCGTCGACGGGCAGGGTCCGCCAGTTCCCGGTGTCCCGTACGTCGCCGGTCTGGGCGACGCGCAGTTCGACGGTGAGCGAGGTGAGCGGCTGGCCCGTCCTGAGGGTGAGGTTGCTCTGCGCCCAGTACACGGTGCTGTGCGGGTCGATCGAACCCTCCGACCACAGCGGACCGTTCTGGGCCCGGCTGCTCGCCGACGGGGTCGGCCGGGGTGCGGTCGGCGTGACGGCGGGCGGCGCTGCGGTCGCCGGTGCGGGAGGGGCGCTCGGGGGAGCGGACGGCGTCGGCGTGACCGTCGGCGAGGGGTCGGCCGGTGCGGTGGTGGCGGTGTCCGGCGGCTGCGGGGTCCAGGGGGCGATGCCGGCCACGGCGAGTCCGCCGGTGGCCAGGGCGCCGACGGCGGCGATTCCGGCCAGCGCGATCCTGGGCCAGGACCGCAGGCCCGACCGGGCGCGGTGACGGACGGCGGGACCGGCCGCGCCGCGCTGCACGCGGGCCAGCATCCGTGCGCGGTCGGGCTGGTGGGCCTGGGCGGCCTCGCGCAGCTGCCGGGCGATGTGCTCGTTCAACGGTTCCTCCTTCCTGTCGTCAGTTCGCCGGCCGCTCGTGCGCCGAGTGCTCTCTCCAGCTCGGCCATCGCCTTCGAGGTCTGGCTCTTCACCGTACCGACCGATATGCCGAGCGCGGCGGCGGTGTCCTTCTCCGAGAGGTCGAAGGCGTGCCGCAGCACCACGCAGGCCCGCTTGCGGAACGGCAGGCGTGCGAGCGCGGCGCGCATGTCGAGCACGGCGGCCACGTCCGGTCCCTCGGTCTTCTCGGGGCTGCGGGTCCAGAACAGCAGGACGCGGCGCCGCTCGCGGACGGCGCTGCGGATGCGCTCCCGGGCCATGTTGGCGACGACCCCGCGGGCGTAGGCGATCGGATGATCGGCCGTACGGAGGCGGTCCCAGCGTTGCCACAGTGCGATCAGGGCGTCCGAGGCGAGGTCGTCGGCCGCGTCCGCCTCGCCGGTCAGGAGGTGCGCGAGACGGGCGAGTTCGGCGTAGTGGCGTTCGAAGAACTGGTGGAATTCCGTGGAGGTGTCATCGAGGAGCATGTCCCCCGGTCGCCCTCTCCGTGCAATGTGAGCGTTAACAACCGGCATGAGCCTAGCATCGCCCCTGTTCGGGGCGGTGCCCGCCCCTGGGGGTCGCCGCCGGTGGCCGACGGGCGGCCGGTGATCGGCGGGCGGGCGGCGCGGTCAATGCCGGGCGAACTGGACGCGGGTCGGCTGGGAGACGTCCGGCTTCACCGCGAGCCCGTCGACGGTCAGCTGCTCCCCGTAGACGTCGGTGATCCTGAGGGAGCCGCCGCACCCACTGCCGTCCGGGGAGAGGAAGTAGTTGTAGTCGGTGCGGGACAGCCGCCGCCACCCGCCGCCCGTGCGGACCTCCAGCGCGGCCACCGGGTTCCGGTGGCCGATCACCTGGATCCCGCACCACCACTGGCTGGACCCGGTCTTGTACCGGATCGACACGGTGTCCGGCGCCGAGCCCGGGCTCACCACCGTCCAGGTGACTGGGAGCCGGCCCACCGAGAGCTCGGCGAGCTTGGCGAACGCCTCATGGCTCAGGTCGAGCTGCCCGGGCGCGCAGGGCAGCGGGCACTCGTTGACGATCCGCACGGTGATGCTCGCCCCACCGGCCGCGCGGACCAGCACGTACGCCCCGCAGGCACTGGACGTCTCGTAGTCGGTGTGGTTCATCGCCGCGACCATGAGGTCGCCGGACGGCCCGAACGAGCAGGCGCCGTTGCCGTCGGCCGCGTCGTAGGACGTGGCGACGCCGGAGTAGCTCGTCCCCGGCTTGATCCGCCCGGCCAGGGAGGCGGTGGACCCCACGGCGCGGGCGCTGCCGCCGGTGGCGGCCGAGGGGGACGGGGTGGCGGCGGTGGCGGATGGCCTGGCCGTGGGGGCGGCCGACGGCGACGGGGAGCCGGTGGCTGACGGCGGCGGCGCCGAGGCCGTGGCCGGGGCCGGGGCCGTGGCCTCGACCGGGGCGCCGGATACGGGCGGAGCGACCGGCTCGGTGGCCGCGGCGGAGGCGGCGGCCGGTTGCGCGGCGTCGGTGCCCGTACCGGTGCCGCCCCCGCTCCCGCTCGTCGTGAGGAGCGCCAGGCCCAGGCACACCAGCACCGCGACGGCCGCCACCGCCAGCGGAACACCCCTGCCCGGCCATCGCCCGCGCCGCGCCCGGGTGACGGCGTGTTTCGTTGCCCTCATGCCCATCCATTCCAGGTAGATCGAGTCGACGTTGCACGGGCTGGTTGCCGCCGTCGCCGCAAAGGTTGCCGCCGGTGCGAAAAAAATCTCGGAGCCTGCGGACGGACGCCTGTGGTGCCCGGTCCACCCGAGCCGGCACTACGCCAGTAGTGCCACTACTTGCGTAGTTCCGGCGGTCGGGCGGGCACTACTGGCGTAGTGCCCGCCCGACCGGCCGCCCGCGTACGGGGCCGGAGCGGCGGTCGCGCACAATGGGCGGTCGTGGAGGAGAAGGAGTCGGTCATGGCCATCGAGAGCCGCCCGGTGACCCTGCGGGTGATCGCCGATCAGCTGGGACTGGACGTCTCCACCGTCTCCAGGGTCCTGAACGGGGCCGACGCGGACGGACGGCGGGCCGCCTCGGGCGAGACGGCCCGCCGCGTCCGGGAACTCGCCGAGGAGTTGGGCTACCGCCGCAACCCCGCCGCCGCGAGCCTGCGGACCCGGCGCAGCAACCTGATCGGGGTGGTGTTCGCGCGGCTGTCCGAGATCGTCGTCGCGACCATCTACGAGGGCATCGAGGAGGAGGCGGCCCGGCACGGGCTCGCCGCCTTCGTCACCAACACCCAGGACGACCCGGTCCGCCAGCGCGAGCGGATCGCGATGGTCCTCGGCCGGAGGGTCGACGGCCTCATCATCGGCGACGCCCACCTGGACGGCGCCGCCCTCGCGGACCCGGCGCTGCGCCGCACGCCCCACGTCCTCGTCAACCGCCGCACCGAGGGATGCCTCCCCGCCGTCACCTGCGACGACTACCTGGGCGGTCGCCTGGTGGCCGAGCACTTCCTGCGGCTGGGCCACACCAGGGTCGGCTGCGTCGCGGGCGAGCCCTTCGCCAGCACCGGCACCGACCGCACGGCCGGCTTCGTCGACCGGTACGCCGAGGCCGGTCTCCCGGTGCCGGCCGAGCTGGTGCGGCACTGCGCCTTCGACACCACGGGCGGCCGCGCGGCGTCGACCGCGCTGCTGACCGCCGACCGGCGCCCCACCGCCCTGTTCGCGGTCAACGACCTGGCCGCCATAGGGGTCCTCGGCGCCGCCCGAGACCTGGGCCTCCGCCCGGGGGAGGACCTCGCCCTGGCGGGCTTCAACGACACCCCGGTCGCCGCCGAACTGCCGGTCGCGCTCACCACCGTCCGCTCGCCCATGGCCGAACAGGGCCGGATCGCGGTGCGGGAGCTGCTGCGCCGGATCGACGGCGAGCCGGCCCGGTCGCACCGCCTCGCGCCCGAACTGGTCGAGCGGGCCACCAGCGGCCGCCCCGTCGGCCCGTCACGTCTCTGACCCGGCCCGCTTCCGGCACTGACCCGGTGGCGCTCCGGCTCCGTCGGGTTCAGCTGCGCAACCCGGGTTCCGGGCTGGGGTAGGCGCGAGGGCCGTGCCGGTGTGCACGGCCCTCGCGCCGGGTGTGGGGCACCCCGTTCCCGCCCTCGTCGTCCGGATCTGCACGTGGTGATGTGCTGTGCGGTGTGCTCTGTCACCTGTACGCGATGCTGAGCTGCGTTGTTTCGGTGGGGAATCGAACCCCCTGCGTTGCTCTTCACGCGCCAAGGGCCGGATGAACCGCCGGCCCGCGGTGTGTGCACGCCTCCGCGACGACTACCTGCTTCCCACACCCAGCTCGTGGGGTCAGTCCTCGATCAGGTCGATCTCCCAGTTGGTGCGCTGGATCAGGGTGTCCACCTCGCGGATCTCCTTGGCCAGCACGTCAGCCTGGGCGCGGAGTTCGGCGACCGGCAGGGCGGAGAGGATCCGCAGTTCGGAGCGCATCTGCCGGACGGCTCCGCGCTGGTCACGTCCGGAGGCGGCGTCGGCGGCCGCGGTGAGCACCGAGTGGCGCAGCCGCAGGACGTCCCGACGGGCGAGGGCGTCGGTCAGAGTGCCGCCGCCCTCGATGACCGCGGTGGAGTTGGTCCGGTTGATCTGGCGGATCAGCCGCTCCAGCTCGTCCAGCACCTCTCCGGCCTGGGACAGGACCTCCGCCGCGCTCTCGGCCGGTTCCTCGCCCTCCTGGTAGCGGGCGCTGCCGACGACGCGCGCCCGCAACTGCTCCACCCGCCGCACCGCAGCCGCGCGCTGCGCGAGCGCTTCAGCCAGTTTCACCGCGTCATCACCTGTCCGTCTCACCGATCGTCCGGCAAGTATGCACGCGGTGCCCGGCCCGTCTCCGGCGGGATCGGGCGCAAACCCCTGGTGCCACGGTCGGGGGCGCGCTTATCATCCAACCCAAACGATTGGGCCAAACGATTGGGTTGGGGGAGTCGATGGCAACGGCTACGCCGGGCGGTGGGGTTGTGAGCGTTCACCGTGTCCACCGCTACGTCCCGATGGTGGTGTGGAGGTGGGCCTTCGGCGCCCTGGTGCTGCTCTTCTGGCTGCTGATGTACCAGGGCGTCTGGTGGCAGGGGCTGGTGGTGGACGCCGTGGTGCTCGGCGGCCTCCTGGTCGTCGGCCGGCTGCCCCCGAGCGCGGGCCTGCGGGCGGTGGAGGTGCGCGCGGAGGGCCTGAGGCTGCGTTCGGCGGACGAGCGGCAGTCGGTGCTGCTCGGCTGGGCCGAGATCCTGGACGTCCGCTTCGTCCCCGGTCGGACCGAGACGAACCGGCTCGGCGGTGGCCGGGAGCAGACGGTGCTTCACCACACCGCCGTGGCGCTGCTGCTCCGGGACCAGTCCGATCCGCTGCTCCTGCTGCACGTCGCCCGCCCCCAGCGGCTGGCCGTCTCGATCGCGACCCGGGTCGCCACGGCCCGCGCCCGGGCGGCAGGGCGTGAGCCGAAAGACCAGGCCTGAGCCATGACCCGGGCCGGAGTTGACGATTGGGCGACAGCCTGAACAAAATACCGGTCCGGCTCCCGCGACCGCGTACCATGCCCGGCATGTCCACAGTTGCCGCGATTGCGGTCGTCATGCTCGCCCTGCTGCACGTCTACATCCTGGTCCTGGAGATGTTCCTGTGGACCACACCCCGGGCCAGGGCCTCCTTCGGTACGTCCGAGGCGTTCGCGCTGGAGACCAAGGCGATGGCCGCCAACCAGGGCCTGTACAACGGGTTCCTGGCCGCCGGGCTCCTCTGGGGCGCCTTCGCCTCCGACCCGGTCGGGTTCCGGGTGACGGTCTTCTTCGTCGTCTGCGTCGCCGTCGCCGGGGTGTTCGGCGCGGTGACCTCCTCCCGGAAGATCCTCTTCGTGCAGACCGTCCCGGCGGCGGTCGTCCTGGCCCTGGTGCTCCTGGCCCGCTGAACCCCGAGACAGACCCACCGAGGGGCCCGGCGCGGCCGACGGAATCGGCCGCGCCGGGCCCCCGGCGCGTCAGTCGTGCTCGACCACGAGCATCGCGTGCCCGTCCACGGTGGTGACCCGCGTGTGGACGTACTCGCCGTCGTGCCGCCACTCGAGCTCCCGCCCGGCGGGCTGGAGCCGCACCGAGCGCGGCGCGGTGGTGAGCCGGAGGGCGACGGGCACGTCGACCAGCGGGAACGGGTCGTGCACCAGGTCCAGTTCCGGGGTCTCCCGGGAGGGGACGAAGCTGGTCAGGTGCACCACGGTGCCCGTGGCGGTCCGCACGACCGCGGTCTCCAGGTGGACCGGACCGCCGGCGCGCAGCAGCGGGTCCGGCAGGAGCCGGTCCAGGGTCGCGCCGAGCAGCAGGCGGTAGGTCTCCAGCCCGTGCCGGTGGAAGGCGTCCAGCAGCGACACGGCCACCGCGGCCACGCCGCCGCCGACGGCGACGGCCACCTCCTCGCCCCCGTCCGCCGGGGGAGTGTAGGAGTGGCCGCAGAACCGGTCCCAGGAGCGCGGGAAGTACGGCTCCACCACCCGGGCCAGCACCTCGGCGCCGGGCCGCGCCAGGGCGGTGAGCCGGGAGCCGTGGCTGATCACCGGGAAGTCCTCCGGCACGCCCGGGACGCCCTCGCAGGCGAGGAAGGACTCGCCGGCCGGGGCCGGTGCCAGGCCCTCCACCGGGAGGTCGGGCAGGGCCGGTTCGCCGCCGTCGCGCAGCAGCGCGGGCCCGACCAGCAGCACGGCGCCCCCGGCCTGACGGTACGCCTGGAGGCGCTCCGCGAGGGCCTCGTCCACCTTCGTGGTCTCCGGCACCAGGACGGCCCGGTACCCGCCGAGGTCGGCGCCCGGCGGCACCACGTCGAACTGCGCGCGCAGCTGCTGCAGTGCCCGGACGGCGCCGATGTTGCTCGGCCCGGGGTTGTCGCCGAGGCCGGGGTCGACGATCACGGCGAGCTCGCTGAGGACGCGGCCGCCGTCGAGGAAGGGTTCGCAGGCCTCGATGTGCCGGTAGACCGAGCCGATGAGGTCGTACACCGCGGGGGAGGGCACGCCCCGCGGGTGCAGGACATCGCCCACGCCGCTGGTCAGGCCCTGGCTCAGCATCTGGCTGTTCTCGTAGAGCAGCGCCGCCCGGGGCTTGAGGGCGGCGTTGTCGCCCCAGCTCTCGTGGAAGCGGCCGGTGTGGCTGAGGGTCGGCAGCCCGAGCGGGCGGACGAAGCGGGACACGTACGGCAGGAACGCGTACCCCCAGCCGCCGGTGGGCAGGCCCTCGATCTCGACGTGCCGCACGAACTGCCGCTCCTCGGTCAGCCCCGTCTTCGGGCGGCCGTTGAACCAGACGCCCATGGCGGAGTCCGGGTGCAGGGCCTTCTCCACCATCGCGGAGTAGCGGGCCATGTAGCGCTGGGCCACCAGGTTCGCGTAGCGGACGCGGTGATCGGCGTCGGCCGGGTCCAGGCCCTCCTCGCGCATCCCGTCCACGGCCCAGCGGCTCGCGCTGGGCTGGGTCCAGCACATGTCGACGAAGATCCCGTCGACCGGGGCGAAGCGGCGCAGCACCTCGTCCAGCTGGTCGGCGAAGTGGTCGGCGTAGGGGCTGGACATGTCGAGGACGTTCCAGCCGGCGTTGAAGGCCGAGTCGGTCCAGCGGATGATCCCCAGCTTCTCGTCGTGCGCGACCCACTCGGGGTGCTCCCGGGCGGCGTACTCGTCGACCTGGAGCGAGAGGTAGATCGGCGCGCGGATGCCCTCGGCGTGCAGGGCCTCGACCTGCTCGGCGAGCAGGTCGAGGTCGGGGGCGAGGCCGGGGTGGCGCTCGGGCCGGTCGGTTCCGTAATAGAGGTGTCCGTGGTGGCACTTGGCGAAGACGGTGACGCTGTCGACGCGCGCCTCGCGGAAGGTCCGGGCGAAGGTGGCCGGGTCGAAGTCCCGGCCCACGTCGGGGATGTCGGGGCCGGTGTGGAAGTCCAGGTGGACGGTCCGGCGGGGGAAGAGAGCAGGGTTGTGAGCGTTCACATTTCCTCGCGTCAAAGGATTGGATTTCAGGACGGTGAGGTCAGGCCGTGGCGACGGCGGAGTTCGGCACGGACGGGTCGACGAAGGGCCGGTCGTAGACCTCGAACGAGCGGACCGACGCCCAGGCGCCGGAGTCCAGGCCCGTGACGGTCACCCGGACGTAGCGGGCCCGGGCCGTGAACGCCGGGGTCTGCACCTGCGCGGCGGCGGTGTTCCCGCTCTGATCGGCGAGCGTCGTCCAGGAGGACCCGTCCGTCGAGCCGTCGACCCGGAACCGGTACGCCTTCCCGGGCGTCTCCCAGGCGATCCGGGCCCCGGTCACCGGCCGCGCCGAGCCGAGGTCGACCTGGAGCCAGTGCCCGGCGTCGCCGTCGGCCGCGCACCAGCGGGTGGAGGTGTCCCCGTCCACCGCGTTGGCGGACAGGTTGCCGTGCGAGGTCTCCACGCTGTCGGCCGTGGTCGGGCGGCCGCGGGCGATGTCCGTCGGGACCACCGGGCGGTCGAGCACGATCGCCACGACCGTGTCGTCCGGGTAGCGGGTGCGGTCGATGCCGGTGACCGTGACGCCACCCCCGGCGTGCCGCTGTCCGGCTGCTGCCACGTGCCCTGGTCGAGCTTCGGTATGCGCAGGGGGACGAGCGGAAGCGGGGCGCCGGCGGCCACGGGCGCACCGGCGGCCTCGGCGGTTCCGGTGGCTTCGGCGGTTCCGGCGAGAGCGCCGCCGGGCCCGATGACGGTGGCCGCCGTGGCAGCCGCCAGACCGCTGAGCACGCTTCGCCGGTTGATGGATCGTGACATGGATGCTCCGTGTGTCCAGGAACGCCCGCTCGGGGGTGGACTCGGGCGAGTCAGCTACATGTATCGCGGCGGTGGCAGTGGCCTGTCAAGGCATCTGACGGCGATAAGTCGGATGACTGTGGGCGGGCGACGGCCCGTGCTGACGCGGCATCAGCCTCCCAGGTGGCCTGCCGTCGGGCCCGAGGGCATCCGAAAACTCAGGTCAGCGCGGAGGCGACCTGTGCATCGACTGCCCCACATTCGAAGGCCGAGGCGGTCCTGGGTCCCGCAGATTCATCGGATCGATTCGCCCCGGCAAGGGCAAGGGCAAGGGCAAGGGCAAGGGCAAGGGCAAGGGCCTAGCCGAGGGGTGACCCCGCCTGGCCGAGGGTGTCGCGGAGCCACTGCTCGACCCCGGCGACGTGGACGGTCGCCCAGGCGTGGGCGAGGTCCGGGCGGCGGCCCGCGATGGCCTCGAAGATCGCCCGGTGCTGCGAGCGGGTGCCCGCCACCGCGCCCTCCTCGGTCAGCCCGCGCCAGATCCGCGCGCGCATGGTGGGCCCGGAGAGGCCGTCGATCAGCGAACAGAGCACGGTGTTCCCCGACCCGGCCGCGATCCTGCGGTGGAACTCCAGGTCGTTGGCGATGAGTTCCTCCAGCGACGCGTCCTCGGCCAGCGCCTCCAGGACCTCGCCCAGAGCGGCGATCTCCTTCTCGGGCATGACCCGCGCGGCCATCGCGGCGGCGGTGGGCTCCAGGATGCGGCGCACCTCCAGGAACTGCAGCACCGTGTCGTCCTGGTGGAAGTCGACGACGAACCCCAGGGCGTCCAGCAGGACTTCGGGCTCCAGGCTGGTCACGTACGTGCCGTCGCCCTGGCGCACGTCGAGGACCCGGATCAGGGAGAGCGCCTTGACCGCCTCCCGCAGCGAGTTGCGGGAGAGCCCGAGCCGCTCGGCGAGGTCGGCCTCCTTGGGGAGCTTCGCGCCCGGGCGGAGCTCGCCGCTCACGATCATGGCCTTGATCTTCTCGATGGCCTCGTCGGTGACTGGCACGGCCCCGCCCTTCCTGATCATCTGATCCTCGCAGCATAGAGGGCCGGGCGGCCCGTCACGGTCCCAGCTCCCAGACCACGGGGAGCCCGGCCGCGCCACCGGCGGCCGAGTAGTCGTGGACGACGTCGAGGAGTTCGGCCATGCGCGCCTGCCAGGCGATGTTGACCGGCAGGTTCTCCAACTCGGCGAGCAGTCGGGCGTAGTCCTCGCACTCCAGGAGGTGGAACAGCTCGGGCCCGCTGCGCCAGATCGTCCACTCGCGCACGCCGGCCGCCTTGATGGCGTCGGTGAGCTCGGCGGGCACCTCGCGGTGCGCGGCCTCGTACTCCTCGATCCGGTCCTCGCGGACGCGGGTGTGCAGGGCGATCCTCATGACTGCTCCGGTGCGGGGAGGTCGACGACGATGACGTACAGGGTGCGGGGGCCGTGCACGCCTTCGACGCGGTCGAGTTCGATGTCGCTGGTGGCGGAGGGGCCGGAGATGAAGGTGAGCGGGCGGGTGGGGTCGAGGCGTGCGAGTGCTTCGGGGACGTCGTCCACGATCTGTTCGGCGCGGACGACGCAGAGGTGGTAGTCGGGGACGAGGGTGAGGGCGCGTCGGCCCTGGCCGGGGCCGGTGTCCAGGGCGATGGTGCCGGTGACGGCGATGCCCACGGCGGCCAGGGTGATCGCGCCGTCGAGCGCGTCGAGGGCGGGGACGTCGAGTGGTTCCGGGTGCCATTCCCAGGTGCCGGTCGGCAGCAGTTCGGTGGGGAAGCCGTCGGGCACCGCGAGCCGCGTGGCACCGCGCGCGGTGAGGGCGGCGGCGATGGCTTCGGGCAGGCCGGTGGGGCCGGTGCGGGTGACGGTGGCGCGGTAGTCGGCGACGCGTTCGGCGAACAGGGCCACGGCGTCCTGGCCGGGTTCGACGTGGCTGCGGCGGTAGTCACGCGGAACGGGTACGTCGTGCGGGTGTTCCTCGGCCGGTACGTCGGCGAGCGCGGCGCGGATGCGGGCGAGGACGCTCTCACGGCTGGTCATTGGTTCTCCCGGTTCTTGCGCCACCAGGTGCGGAAGGACTCGGCGGGCGGCGCGGGGGTGTCACGGGTGTCGGACCAGCCGCTCAGCGGGCCGGGCAGGCGGCTGATCCGCCCGCCCTGGGCGAGGACCCGGCCGCCGAGCGAGGCCGCCTTCTGCGCGGCGGAGAGCAGCCATGGGGAGTCGAGGACGGTGGCGGCGGCCTTCATGGCGAGTGCCTCGGCGCGTTTCGGGCGGGCCTCGACCACCTTCGCCCGCAGATGGGTGAGCACCTCCGGGATGTTGATCTTCACGGGGCAGGCGTCGTAGCAGGCGCCGCACAGGGTGGAGGCGAAGGGGAGGGAGGCGGCACTGCTTTGAGTGTCGCTGCCGACGCCGACGAGCTGCGGGGTCAGGACGGCCCCGATGGGTCCGGGGTAGACGGAGCCGTAGGCGTGGCCGCCGGTGCGCTCGTAGACGGGGCAGACGTTGAGGCAGGCGGAGCAGCGGATGCAGGCGAGGGCCTGGCGGCCGACGGTGTCGGCGAGGGTGTCGGTGCGGCCGTTGTCGAGCAGGACGAGGTGGAAGGCGGAGGGTCCGTCGCCGTCGGTCACCCCGGTCCAGGTGGAGGTGTAGGGGTTCATCCGCTCGCCGGTGGAGGAGCGGGGCAGCAACTGGAGGAACACCTCCAGGTCGCTCCAGGTGGGGATGACCTTCTCGATGCCCATGACGGTGATGAGGGTTTCGGGCAGGGTCAGGCACATCCGGCCGTTGCCCTCGGACTCGACGACCATGACGGTGCCGGTGTCGGCGCAGGCGAAGTTGGCGCCGGAGACGGCGACCTTGGCGGTGAGGAACTTCTCCCGCAGGTGCAGGCGGGCGGCTTCGGCCAGGGCCTTGGGCTCGTCGGTGAGGCCGGCGGGGGCGGGTCTGCCCCAGTTGCCCATCTCGGTGCGGAAGATGTCGCGGATCTCGGTGCGGTTGCGGTGGATCGCGGGCACGAGGATGTGCGAGGGCCGGTCCTCGCCCAACTGCACGATGAGCTCGGCGAGATCGGTCTCGTAGGCGCGGATGCCCTCGGCCTCCAGATGCTCGTTGAGGCCGATCTCCTGCGTCGCCATCGACTTGACCTTCACCACCTCGCTCTCACCGGTGGCCCGGACCAGCTCGGTGACGATCCGGTTGGCCTCGGCGGCGTCGGCCGCCCAGTGCACGGTGCCGCCCGCGGCGGTGACCGACTCCTCCAACTGCACCAGATACCGGTCGAGATGACGGGCCGTACGGCGTCTGATCGCCTCGGCGGCCTCCCGCAGCTCCTCCCAGTCGTCCAGCTCCGAGGCGACGGCGAGCCGCTTGTCGCGGATGACGGTCGTCGCCCGCTTCAGGTTGGCCCGCAACCGGGCGTCCCCGAGGGCCTCGCGGGCCGCCTCGGGAAAGGACGGCGCGCCCAGCCAGACGACCCCGCGGTCCGCCGGGGCGCTCATCGGCGGCCTCCCTCGGTCGAGGCGAGGATCTCGGCCAGGTGCACGGTCCGCACCGGGGCGGAGCGCCGGGACAGGCCCCCGCCGATGTGCATCAGGCAGGAGTTGTCGACCGTGCACAGGAATTCGGCCCCGGTCCCCAGGACGGCGCCGACCTTGTCGGCGAGCATCGCGCCGGAGGTCTCGGCGTTCTTGAGGGCGAAGGTGCCGCCGAATCCGCAGCAGGAGTCGGCGCCCGGGAGCTCGACCAGGTCGAGGTCCTTGACGGCGCGCAGCAGCCGCTGAGGCCGGTCGCCGAGGCGCAGCCCGCGCAGCGAGTGACAGGTGGGGTGGTAGGTGACGCGGTGCGGGAAGCGGGCGCCGACGTCCTCGACGGCGAGGACGTCGGTCAGGAACTCGGTGAACTCGTGGACCCGGGGAGCGAGTTCGGCGACCTGCCGGCGCAGCTGCGGGGGGCCGTACTCCTCGGCGAGGGCGGGGTGGTGCTCCCGGACCAGCCCGGCGCAGGAGGCGGACGGGGTGACCACCGCGTCGTACCCGGCGAAGGCCCGGGCGAAGCGGGCCATCAGCGGGACGGCGTCCGTACGGTAGCCGGTGTTGATGTGCATCTGCCCGCAGCAGGTCTGCTCCTGCGGGAAGTCCACCGTGTGACCGAGCCGTTCGAGGACGGTCACCACGGCGCGCCCGGTGTCGGGGAACATGGTGTCGTTGACGCAGGTGATGAACAGTGCGATGCGCATCAGTGTGCCTCCTACGGGGTCGGGGCGTCGGCGGGGATCAGTCCCTGCTCCTTGAGGTCCGCCCACAGCGCGTCCGGGACATGGTGCCGGAGCATGGCGGCGGCGTCCCGGACCTCGGCGGCGCTGCGGGTGCCGACCAGCACGCTCGCCACGGCGGGGTGCCCGAAGGGGAAGCGCAGGGCGGCGGCGCGCAGCGGCACCCCGTGCCGTCCGCACAGGTCCTTCAACTCCAGTGCGCGGCTGAGCAGTTCCTCGGGCGCGGTGGCGTAGTCGAAGGTGGCGCCGGGGCGCGGGTCGGCGAGCAGGCCGGAGTTGAAGACCCCGCCCACCACCACGCCGACGCCGTGCCGATCGGCCAGTGGCAGCAGTTCGGTGAGCCCGCGCTGGTCGAGCAGGCTGTACCGGCCTGCCAGCAGGACGACGTCGATGTCGGTCTCGCGGACGAAGCGGGCGGGCAGCTCGGCCTGGTTCATGCCGATGCCGATCGCACCGACGACGCCCTCGGCACGCAGGCGCTCCAGCTCGGGGTACGCCTTCTCGAGGGCCGGCCGGGCGTGGTCGTCCGGGTCGTGGAGGTAGACGAGGTCGATCCGGTCCAGACCCAGCCGCTCCAGGCTGTCCTCGATCGAGCGGCGCACCCCCGCCGCGCTGAAGTCCCAGCGGCGCCGGTGGGTGGCGGGGACGGCGAAGCCGTGGGAGAGGTCGTCCCCGGCGGTGGGGACGGGGTCCAGCAGCCGGCCGACCTTGGTGGACAGGACGTACGCGTCCCTCGGGCGGCCCCGCAGGGCCCGCCCGAGCCGCAGCTCGGACAGGCCCAGGCCGTAGTGCGGGGCGGTGTCGAAGTACCGGACGCCGCACTCCCAGGCCGCGGCGACGGCCTCGGCGGCCTGCTCGTCGCTCAACGGGGTGAACAGGTTGCCGATGCCCGCCGCGCCGAAGGCGAGTTCGCCGACCGTGACCCCGCTGCGCCCGAGCGGCCGGCGGCCCGCGATCACGGCCGGGGCTCCGGGCGCAGCCGCAGCCCCGCCATCCCGCCGTCGACCGCCAGGGCGGTGCCGGTGGTGCTGCCCGCCGAGGGGGAGGCCAGGTAGGCGACGGCGGCGGCCACCTCCTCGGCGGAGACCAGCCGTCCGTGTGGCTGACGGGCATTCAAGGCGGCTCGTTCGGCGACAGGGTCGTCGGTGGCGTCGAGCAGCCGTCCGACCCAGGGGGTGTCGACGGTGCCGGGGTTGACGCAGTTGACGCGGATGCCCTCGCGGACGTGGTCGGCGGCCATGGCCAGGGTGAGCGAGAGGACGGCGCCCTTGCTGGCGGAGTAGAGCGCGCGTTGCGGCAGCCCGGCGGTGGCGGCGATGGAGCAGGTGTTGACGACGGAGGCGTGGTCGGAGCGGCGCAGGTGCGGCAGGGCGGCGCGGGTGATGCGGACGATGCCGAGGACGTTGACGTCCAGGACGCGGTGCCACTGCTCGTCCGGGTTGTCCGCCACCGTCCCGATCGCGCCGATGCCGGCGTTGTTGACCAGGATGTCGATGCCTCCGAGCGCCCCGGCCGCCGCCTCGACGGCGGCGCGTACGGAGGCGTCGTCGGTGACGTCGGCGGTGAAGCCGCGCAGCGGTGCCCGCACGGAGGCGGGGTCCAGGTCGAGCACGGCCACCCGCGCGCCGCGCTCGGCGAGCAGCGTCGCGGTGGCGAGGCCGATGCCGGAGGCGCCGCCGGTGACGAGCGCCGTCAGTCCGTCGAGTTCCGTCGTCATGCGCCCGCCTCCTGCTGCTGCGTCAGCTCCTCGGCCCAGAAGGAGCCGTCGGGGTAACGGTAGGTGTCCAGTGAGCCCTGGTGCATGGCGGCGGAGAAGCCGGGCGCGGTGGGGGCGCGGTAGTGGCCGTCGCTGATGACCACGGGGTCGAGGAAGTGTTCGTGGAGGTGGTCGACGAACTCGATGACGCGGTCCTCCGTGGTGCCGGTGAGGGCGACGTAGTCGAACATGGACAGGTGCTGGACGAGCTCGCACAGGCCCACGCCGCCGGCGTGCGGGCAGACCGGGACGCCGAACTTGGCGGCGAGCAGCAGGATGGCGAGGTTCTCGTTGACGCCGCCGACGCGCGCCGAGTCCAGCTGGAGGATGTCGATGGCGCCGGCCTGGAGCAGCTGCTTGAAGACGATGCGGTTCTGGACGTGCTCGCCGGTGGCGACCTTGACGGGGCTGACCCCGCGCCGGATGGTCGCGTGCCCGAGGATGTCGTCGGGGCTGGTGGGCTCCTCGATCCAGTACGGGTCGAACTCGGCGAGGGCCGTGGTCCATTCGACGGCCTCGGCGACGTTCCAGCGCTGGTTGGCGTCGATGGCCATCCGGATGTCGGGGCCGACGGCGGCGCGGGCGGCCCGGCAGCGGCGGACGTCGTCGGCGAGGTCGGCGCCGACCTTGAGCTTGATCTGACTGAAGCCGTCCGCGACGGCCTCGCGGGCGAGGCGGGTGAGCTTCTCGTCGGAGTAGCCGAGCCAACCGGGGGAGGTGGTGTAGGCGGGGTAGCCCCGGCGGAGCAGAACGGCTGCTCGCTCGGTGGCGTCCTGCTTGCCCTTGGTCAGCAGTTCCAGGGCCTCGTCGGGCGTCAGCGCGTCGGCGATGTAGCGGAAGTCGATCTGGGAGACGAGCCAGGCGGGGTCGGCGTCGGCGAGCAGCTGCCACAGCGGCTTGCGCTCGTACTTGGCGGCGAGGTCCCAGACGGCGTTGACGACGGCTCCGATGGCCATGTGCATCACGCCCTTCTCCGGGCCCAGCCAGCGCAGTTGGCTGTCGCCGATCAGGTCGCGGTAGAGCGAGCCGGGGTCGGCGCACAGCTCGGCGACCGGGCGGCCCAGCAGGTGGGGGCGCAGCGCGTCGATGGCGGCGACCTGGACGTCGTTGCCGCGCCCGATGGTGAAGGTGAAGCCATGACCCTCGTGACCACGCTCGCGTCCGTCCTGGGAGGTCCGCAGGACGACGTAGGCGGCGGAGTAGTCGGGGTCGGGGTTCATCGCGTCGGACCCGTCCAGCTCCCGCGAGGTGGGGAAGCGGACGTCGTAGGTGTCGACGGCGGTGATACGTGCTGCGGTGGCGGACAAGGGGGTGCCTCTCACGCGTTGCGGAAGGTCTGGCGCTGGGTGCCGAGGCCGTCGATGGACAGCTCGACGGTGTCGCCCTCGCGCAGGTAGGGGGTGCCGGGCAGGCCCAGGGCCACACCGGCCGGGGTGCCGGTGTTGATGACGTCGCCGGGGCGCAGCACCATGTACTGGCTGAGGTACCAGACGAGGTACGCGACGCCGAAGACCATGTTCTCGGTGTGGCCGTTCTGACGGCTCTCGCCGTTGACGGCCAGGCGCAGACCGAGCGACTGCGGGTCGCCGGCCTCGTCCGGCGTGACCAGCCAGGGGCCCAGCGGGTTGAAGGTCTCGCAGGACTTGCCGAGGTCCCACTGCCCGGATAGCTCGAGCTGGAACTCCCGCTCGGAGACGTCGTTGCTGATCGCGTAGCCCGCGATGCACTCCCGCGCGGCGTCCGGGCCGTCGAGGTAGCGGGCCTCGCGGCCGATGACGACGGCGAGTTCGACCTCCCAGTCGGTCTTCACCGAACCGCGGGGGATCAGCACCCGGTCGTACGGCCCCACCACGGTGGACGGGTCCTTCATGAAGACCACCGGCCGCTCGGGGACGGCGGCCCCGGTCTCCTCCGCGTGGTCGCGGTAGTTGAGGCCGATGCACACCACCTTCCCCGGACGCGCGACGGGCGGGCCCACCCGCAGCCCGTCCGGGTCGACGACCGGCAGGGTGCCCGCAGCCAGAGCCTCCCGGACCCGCTCTGTCCCGCCCGAGGCGAGGAAGGCCCCGTCGATGTCGGCCGTCAGGCCCGTGAGGTCGTAGGCGGTCCCGTCCTCGTCCATGACGACCGGCGTCTCCGCGCCGGGCTCGCCTACCCGCAGCAGCTTCATCTGGTGGCTCCCGTCAATACATCGGATGTATCAGTGGTGCTCAGACCATACGAGCCTCCCATGGCCGCCGCAAGGACTCCTCCGACCTTTCCCCGGGAGCCGCCTGTTCCGGCCGTGAATTCAGCAGGTAGCGACGCCTGTTGGAGGTCCGCTTGGGTGGGCGAACGGAAGCCACGGATGACGGTTGCGATTCATCCAGGTCTTTCTCTTGTCAGCCGGAAACGCGGCTCGTAGGGTCCTCGGCACCACGAGCCATCCGATGACTTCTCCGGATGCCCGGTCGTGCTGCGACCCGCCGCCCACCCTCGCGGGAGTACCCGGCCCTCCAGTCAGGGAGACCATCACCATGAAGCCTCGCTCCTCCGGAATCGCGGCCACCGCCGCCGCCGTGGTCGTCCTGGCGGGGGCCGCCACGGCCTGCAACCGCGGCAGCGACTCGACCTCCACCGCGGGCGGCAAGCCGGCGATCGGCATCGACCTTCCCCGCGCGGACTCCGACTTCTGGAACTCCTACGCGCAGTTCGTCAAGCAGGGCGCCTCCGCCCAGGGCCTGAACACCCTGCCGGTCAGCAACTCGCAGAACGACGTGACCAAGCTGGTCGCCAACGTCCAGGTCTTCCAGAACACCGGGGCGAAGGCCGTGGTCATGGCCCCGCAGGACACCGGCGCCATCGCCTCCGCCCTCGACCAGCTCTCCGGCAGGAAGATCCCGGTCGTCAGCGTGGACACCCGCCCCGACAAGGGCAACGTCTACATGGTCGTCCGCGCGGACAACAGGGCGTACGGCACCAAGGCGTGCGAGTTCCTCGGCAAGCAGCTCGGCGGCAAGGGCAAGGTCGCCGAACTCCAGGGCGCGCTGAGCTCCGTCAACGGCCGCGACCGCTCCGAGGCGTTCGCCGTCTGCATGAAGGAGAGGTTCCCCGACATCCAGGTGATCGAGCTGGCCACCGAGTGGAAGGGGGACGTCGCCTCCGCGAAGCTCCAGTCCACCCTGGCCGCCAACGCCGACCTGGGCGGCATCTACCTGCAGGCCGGCGGCGTCTTCCTCCAGCCCACCATCGCCCTGCTCCAGCAGAAGGGCCTGCTCAAGCCGGCCGGGCAGCCCGGCCACATCGCCATCGTCTCCAACGACGGCATCCCGCAGGAGTTCGACGCCATCCGCAAGGGCGACATCGACGCCACCGTCTCCCAGCCCGCCGACCTCTACGCCAAGTACGCGCTCTTCTACGCGCAGGCCGGCGCCGAGGGGAAGACCTTCCAGCCCGGCCCGACCGACCACCAGTCCACGATCATCCAGCTGCCCAACGGCCTGGAGGACCAACTGCCCGCGCCGCTGGTCACCAAGGACAACGTGGACGACAAGAGCCTCTGGGGCAACAGCGTCGGCAAGTAGCTCCCCCGGAGCCGTGAGTGGCGGCAGGCTGCCCGCCGCCACTCACGGAACCCCCAGCGGAAAGGACATCCCCATGGCGGACCCCAGTCCCGTCCGGGGCCCGGTCGTCGAGGCCGACGGGATCGGCAAGCGCTTCGGCGCCACCGTCGCCCTGAGCGACGCCCGTATCACCGTCGCCCCCGGCGAATCGCACGCCCTGGTGGGCCGCAACGGCGCGGGCAAGTCCACGCTCGTCTCGATCCTCACCGGACTGCAGACGCCCGACACCGGCACCCTGCACTTCGACGGCGAACCGGCGCCGGCCCCCGGCGACACCGACGCCTGGCGCGCCCGCGTCGCCTGCGTCTACCAGCGCTCCACGATCATCCCCGCGCTCAGCGTGGCGGAGAACCTGTTCCTGGACCGGCAGAGCGCGGGCGCCCTACGGCCCATCAGCTGGCGCCAACTGCGCCACCGCGCCGCCGAGTTGCTCGCCGAGTACGGCGTCGACGTCGACCCCACCGTGCGCGCCGAGGACCTGACCGTCGAGCAGCGCCAGTTCGTGGAGATCGCCCGCGCCCTGTCCTTCGGCGCCCGGTTCATCATCCTCGACGAGCCCACCGCCAAGCTCGACGCGCGGGGCATCGAGAAGCTCTTCGACAAGCTGCGCGCACTCCAACGCCAGGGCGTCGCCTTCCTGTTCATCTCGCACCACCTCCAGGAGGTCTACGAGCTCTGCACCACCGTGACGGTCTACCGCGACGCCCGGCACATCGTCACCGCCCCGGTCGCCGACCTCCACCGGCAGGCGCTGGTGGAGGCGATGACCGGCGAGACCTCCCACGGCACGAAGCCGGGCCGGTCGGCGACCGCCCGCGAGCACACCGACACCGACACCGACACCGACACCGGCACCGACGTCGACACCGACATCGCGCCGGTGCTCGAGGTGACGGGCCTGAGCCTGGCGGGCCACTACCGGGACGTCGACCTGACCGCCCGCCCGGGCGAGGTGGTCGGCCTGGCCGGCGCCGCCGCGAGCGGCAACGTACAGGTCGGCGAGACCCTCGCGGGCCTGCACAGGCCCGGCAGCGGCACGGTCACCGTCGCCGGACGCCCGGTCCGGACCGGACGGGTCCACGCGGCCCTCGCGGCCGGCATCGGGTTCGTCCCCGAGGACCGGCACATCCAGGGCCTGGTGCCCCAGCGCAGCGTCGCCGAGAACGCGACCCTCACCGTCGCCGACCAGCTCGGCCCCTACGGCACCGTGCTGCCCTCGCGTACCCGGGCGTTCGCCGAGCGGATGATCAAGGACCTGGACATCAAGACACCCGGACCGGCCACCCCGGTGTCGGCCCTGTCCGGCGGCAACCAGCAGAAGGTCGTCATCGCCCGCGCGCTCGCCACCCGGCCCCACGTCCTGGTCGCGATCCGCCCCACCAACGGCGTCGACATCAAGTCCAAGGAATCCCTGCTCGGCACCGTCCGCCAGGTCGCCGACGAGGGGAGGAGCGCCCTGATCGTCTCCGACGAACTCGACGACCTGCGCGTCTGCGACCGAGTCCTGGCCATGTTCCACGGCCGCGTCGTCGCCGAGTTCGAGCACGGCTGGAGCGACGAACAGCTGGTCGCGGCCATGGAGGGCATGACCGGCCCGACCGACACGAAGGAACAACCCCATGACTCCCAGCACTGAGGTCCCCGCCCCGGCGGTCGCCGCCCCCGCCGGGCGCCGCTTCGACCTCGCCCGCTACCGCGACCTCTCACTCGTCCCGGTCCTGCTGGTCCTGGGCGTGATCGGCTTCATCGTCTCCCCGGCCTTCCTGACCTCCGACAACCTCCTCGGCGTCGGCCAGCAGGCCACCGAACTGAGCCTGCTCGTCCTCGCCGAGGCGCTCATCCTCATCGCCGGCCGGATGGACCTCTCCCTCGAATCCACCATCGGCGTCGCCCCCGTGATCGCCGTCTGGCTCGTCCTGCCCGACCACGGCGCCCGCTTCAACGGCCTCAGCCTCCTCCCCGAGTGGACCGCCATCCCGCTGTGCCTGCTGGTCGGCGCCCTCATCGGCGCGATCAACGGCTTCCTCATCCTCAAACTGCGTCTCAACGGATTCATCGTCACCCTCGGCGCCCTCACCCTGCTGCGCGGCCTCCAAGTCGCCGTCTCCCAGGGCCAGTCCATCGTCAACCTGCCCGACTCCTTCCGCTACCTCGGCAGCGCGAGCTGGCTCGGCGTCCCCGCCGCCATCTGGATCTGCGCCCTGCTCTTCCTGGCCGGCGGCAGCGCCCTCGCCTGGCTGCGCCACGGCCGCGCCCTCTACGCGATCGGCGGCAACGCCGAGGCCGCCCGGGCGGCCGGCATCCGCGTCGACCGGATCGTCTGGGCCGTCCTGATCCTCGGCGGACTGCTCGCCGCCTTCGCCGGCATCCTCTACACCGGCCACTACGGCTCCATCTCCGCCGACCAGGGCAACGGCTGGATCTTCCAGGTCTTCGCCGCCACCGTCATCGGCGGCGTCAGCCTCAACGGCGGCCGCGGCACGCTCTTCGGCGCCCTCACCGGCGTCCTCACCCTCCAGCTCGTGGTCAACGTCATGACCCTCGCCGGAGTACCGCCCCTGTGGAACCAGTTCCTCAACGGCGCGATCATCATCATCGCGCTGATCATCTCCCGCTACGCCTCCGGCGAGAAGCAGGAGTGACGTATCGGGCCAGGCGCCCGGCCGGCTCGGGTCGGGTCAGATCCGGTCGAGGCTCTGCGCGCACCAGATCGTCTTGCCGTGGGTGGCGTGCCGGGTGCCCCAGCCCTGGGTGAGCTGGGCGACGAGCATCAGGCCCCGGCCGCCCTCGTCGAAGGCGCGGGCCCTGCGCAGGTGCGGGCTGGTGTCGCTGGCGTCGGAGACCTCGCAGATCAGCGCGGAGTCGCGGATCAGCCGCAGCCTGATCGGCGGCTCGCCGTACTTGACGGCGTTGGTGACCAGCTCGCTGATGACCAGTTCGGTGACGAAGGCCGCCTCCTCCAGGCCCCAGGCGGTCAGCTGGTCGGTGGCCAGCCGCCGCGCCCGCGCCACCTGGGACGGGTCGGGCTCGATCTCCCAGTCGGCGACGTGCTCGGGGTCCAGCGCTCGGGTACGGGCGAGCAACAGGGCCGCGTCGTCGGTGCGGTGGTCGGGCAGGAGGGTCTTCATCGCGCTCTCGCACAGCGCCTCCAGCGAGGCGGCCGGCGAGGCGGCCGGCGAGGGGGCCGGTGAGGGGGCCGGCGAGGGGGCCGGATCCCTGAGGATCCGCAGCAGGTCGGCGACCCCCTGCTCGCCGTCGCGCTCGCGGTTCGCCACCAGCCCGTCGGTGAAGAGGGCGAGCAGGCTGCCCTCGGGCAGTTCGATCTCGGCGACCTCGAAGGGCAGCCCGCCGACGCCCAGCGGGGGGCCGGGCTGCGCGTCGACCTGGGTGCCGGTGCCGTCCGGGGCGACGACCAGCGGCAGCGGATGGCCCGCGCTGGCCATCGCGCAGCGGCGCGAGACCGGGTCGTAGACCGCGTACAGGCAGGTGGCGCCGCTCTCGCCGCTGGACTCGAAGCCGCCCTCGGGCCGTGGGTCGTCGGGAAGGTGGAGGACCAGGTCGTCCAGGTGGGTGAGCAGCTCATCCGGCGGCAGGTCCACGTCGGCCAGGGTGCGGACGGCCGTGCGCAGCCGCCCCATGCTGGCCGAGGCGTGCACGCCGTGACCGACCACGTCGCCGACGACCAGCGCGACCCGGGCGCCGGACAGCGCGATGACGTCGAACCAGTCCCCGCCGACGCCCGCGCCGGCCCCGGCGGGCAGGTAGCCGGAGGCCACGTCGACCGCCCCGTGGCCGGGCAGCCGCTGCGGCAGCAGGCTGCGCTGCAGGGTCAGCGCGGTGGTGTGCTCGCGGGTGTACCGGCGGGCGTTGTCGATGGCGACGGCGGCCTTGGCGGCCAGTTCCTCGGCGAGGATCAGGTCGTCGGCGGTGAACGCCTCCGGCCGGTCGCTCCTGGTGAACGCGACGACGCCGAGCAGGGCGCCGCGCGCGAGCAGCGGCACGGTGATCCGGCCCGTCACCCCCTGGGCGGCGATGGACCGGTCGATCGTCGGGTTGCCCGCGGGCCAGTGGGCCGGGTCGGCGGCGAGGCCGGGGCCGAAGGCCCATTCGCCGCCCTGGTCGGGCTCGGCGCCGAGCTGGACGATCGACGTGCCGCCGGCCATGCAGCGCGCGGGGATGGAACCGGGGGCGTAGACGACGGGCGTCCCGGACCAGGAGGGCCAGCCGGGGTGCTCCCGCGCGGTGTGCCGGGCGGCCCGGTTGAGCGTCACGGACCCGGCGCCGAGCGCGGTGGCCGGGGGCGGTTCCTCCCCGCGCAGCACCTCCTCGAAGAGGTCGACGGTGACGAGGTCGACGAAGCCGGGCACCGCCGTCCGGGCCAGTTCCTCCGCGGTGCTGACCACGTCGAGGGTCCGGCCGATGCCGCGGCTGGCCTCGTTGAGGAGCAGCAGGCGCTGGCGGGCCCAGTACTCGGCGCTCATGTCGAAGCCCCAGTTGGCGACCGCGCGGACCTTGCCCTCGGCGTCCAGCACGGGCCACATGCTGGTCGCCCAGGCGTTGGCGTAGGCGCTGCCGAGCGGGCGGAAGACCGTGATCAGCCGCGCGGGTTTCCCCGTCCTCGCCACCTCGGACAGCTGGTGGGTGTACGCGGCGTCGTCCAGCTCGGGGAACAGCTCGCGGTACATCTCGCCGAGGACCTGCTCCTCCGAGTGCGCGATCACCCGGGACGCGGCGGCGTTGAGCCAGTTGAAGCGCAGCTCGGGGTCGTAGATCCCCAGCGCGAACGGGCACTGCTCGAAGGCCCGGTCGGCGATCACCGGGCGCCGCCCCCAGCGCTGCACGGTCACCACGCGGCCCGCCGCCCGGCCGTCGGCGCCGTGCAGCGGGTGGGCCGTCACCACGGCCTCCAGCGCGGAACCGTCCCGGTGACGCAGGGCGAGGGGGTCCGGGTCGGAGTCGTCGCCCCCGGGGAACCCCGGTGCGGGATCGACCAGCAGCTCGGTCACGGGCAGGCCGACGACCTCCCGGGCCGTCCAGCCCAGCAGGAGCACCGCGCCCTCGCTCCAGCCGCTCACCACGCCGTCGGCGTCCACCACGACGACCGCCGTGGGCGCGTCCCGCACACCAGCCGAATCCACGCGCCAGACCTCCGTCCGGGCAACCGTGCACGCCGGAACGGATTCCGGCCGCTGCCGTCAAGCGTAGGTACGAGGCTCGGCCGCCCGCCTGCCGAGCGGCGGGCGTCACGGCGGGATCGGGCGTCACGGCAGGATGACGAGCTTCCCCCGGGTGTGGCCGGTGCGGCTGGCGTCGAAGGCCGCCCCCGTCTTCTCCAGCGGGAAGGTGTCCGCGACCTCCACGGTCAGCGCGCCCCGGTCGACGGCCTGCGCGAGTTCGGCGAGCTTCGCGCCGTCCGGCCGGACCCAGATCCAGTGGCCGCCGTGCTGCGTCACCGTCGGATCGGCGACGGAGACGTGCCGGCCGCCGTCGGCGAGCACGGCCAGCGTCGTCTCCAGCTGGCCGCCGACGAAGTCGGCCACGGTGGACACCCCGCCGGGCGCCAGTGCGCGCACCCGCTCGGCCAGGCCCTCGCCGTAGGTGACCGGCTCGGCGCCCAGGGCGCGGACGAAGTCGTGGTTGCGCTCCGAGGCGGTGCCGATCACCCGGGCCCCGCGGTCGTGGCCCAGCTGGACGGCGAGGCTGCCGACCCCGCCGGCCGCGCCGTGCACCAGGAGCACGTCGGAGGGGCCGGCCTCGAGCCGGTCCAGGCTGCGCAGCGCGGTCAGGCCGGCCAGCGGCAGGCCCCCGGCCTGCGCCCAGTCGAGCCCGGCGGGTTTGCGCGCCACCGCGGGGGCGTTGACGGCGACGTACTCCGCGAAGGTGCCGGCCTGCACCACGTCCTTGCGGGCGTAGGCCATCACCTCGTCGCCGGCGGCGAACTCGGGCGTGTCCGGGCCGGTGCGGACGACCACGCCGGCCACGTCCCAGCCGGGGATCGCGGGGAAGACGGTGTCCAACATGCCGTCCAGGCCACCGGCCATGACCTTCCAGTCCACCGGGTTGACCGAGGCCGCCCGGACCTGGATCAGCACCTGGCCGGGGCCGACCTTCGGGTCGGGCACGTCGCCGTACCGCAGCCGCGAGTTGTCCTGGGCGTACGAGTCGTAGGTCACCGCGCGCATGAGCCGTCCTCCTGGGATCGGGGCCGTCCTCCCGCGCACCGCGTCGTGTCGGCGGGAGCCGTCGGCCACGCTATGCCCGGTCCCGGCGCCCAGCACCCAGGAAGGGCCGTCGGAGGGGACCGGGCGGGCGGGTCAGCCAGGGATCCGCGGAGCGGGGTGAGGGAGTACTCGACGCCGACCGGTGAGGTCGGCAGCATTCGGCGCATGATCATCCCGTTGCGCTCCTGGCGGCGCAGGGGCCGGAACGTCGCGGGCCGGAGCGGCGGGTCGGCGACCCGGACGAGGTGGGTTCGGTGCGGCCCTTCCCTCAGGAACTACGCCAGTAGTGGCACTACTTCCGTAGTGCCACTACTGGCGTAGTTCCTGCCCGGGTGCTTCGCACGCCCTGACCCCTTGCGGAACCTGGCGCCGGGACTACCGGCCGTCGGGCGGGGGAGGGATGGTGGCGGTGCCGGGGGCCGGTTCGGGCCAGACGAGGAGAACCGGGCAGGGGGCGTGGTCGACGACGAAGCGGGTCGCGGGGCCGAGGCTGTGGGGGCCGAGGCGGGTGCGGTCGCCGTCGCGGGCGAGGACGAGCAGGGTGGCGCCCTCGGCCGCTGTGACGACCTCGCGTTCCACGCGCCCGGTGCGCTCCTCCCGGGTGCAGGGCCGGCCGAGGCGCTCGGCCGCGGCGTCGAGGAGGTGGCGGGCGGAGTCCGCCGCGAGGGTCTCCACCCGGGTGCCGGGGTCACGCTCGCGGTGGCCGCGGCCGATCAGCCCGGCGAACGCGCCGTGCGCGACGCCGGGGATCTCCTGGCCGCTCACGTGCAGGAGGACGATGTCCGCCGCCCCGGGCGCGTGGGCGCGGGCGGCGTCCACGCAGGCGGGCCAGGTGCCTTCGGTGATCCAGACGACGACGGTCATGTGATCGGCCTCCGATGACGTGCGGGGACCCCCACAGTGCCACCACGGCCACCGTCAGGGCAGCGGGCGCGACGAGTGGTTCGAGCGGGCGGGCCGGGGTGGCTTCGATGCTCGGGGTGGCGATGGTCATGTGATCGGCCTCCGCCTCCGAGGGTTGCCGGGACCCCTCATCGTGCCGCCACGGCCGCCGCTGGCGCGCCGGGCACGACGAGCGGTCCGAGCCGGCGGGCCGGGTGCCGTCGGTGATCCGCGCGGCGGCCCGCAGGCGGTCATCCCCCGGTGGCGCGCATGGGCGTCGGCGCGGGCGTGGGAGGCGGGGATCCTCACGCCTGCCGTCGGGGTGGCGGGTGTGGTGCGTGGTTCGAGTCGGCGGTCCGGACGACCACGCTCACGCGCTCAGCCGCCGATGACCTGCAGCGATCCCCACAGCGCCACCACCGCCGCCACCAGCGCCCCCGGTACGACGAGCAGGCCGAGGCGGGTGAACTCGCCGAGGCCGATCTCGGTGTCGTGTTCGCGGACGATGCGGCGCCACAGGAGCGTGGCCAGGGAGCCGGCGTAGGTGAGGTTGGGGCCGATGTTGACGCCGAGGAGGACGGCGAGGACGGCGCCCGGGCCGGAGGGGACGGCGAGGGGGAGCAGGACGAGGGTGGCGGGCAGGTTGTTGATGACGTTGGCGAGGACGGCGGCCAGGGCCGCGATGCCGAGGAGGGCGGGCAGGGAGGTGCCGTCCGGGACGAGGTGTCCGAGGGCGGAGGCGAGGCCGTTGTCGACCACCGCGCGGACGACGATGCCGAGGGCGAGGACGAAGGCGAGGAAGGGTACGGCGGCCGAGCGCAGGATGGTCGCCGGGGTGGCGCGGCGGCGGGCGAGGGCCCGGGCGGCGAGGACGAGGGCGCCGCAGGCCGCCGCCCAGGCGGGGTCGATGCCGATGATCGAGGTCAGGACGAAGCCGGCCAGGGTGCCCGCGACGGTGATGAGCGCGAACAGGGGCAGCTCGGGGGCGGCGGTTTCGGCGGGGGCGGGGGCGCCCGCGTCGAGGTCGGCGGCGAAGAAGCGGCGCAGGACCGCGTACTCGACGGCGATCGCGGCCAGCCAGGGAAGCGTCATGAGGGCGGCGAAGCGGGTGAAGCTCAGTCCGCTGGCGCTGAAGGCCAGCAGGTTGGTGAGGTTGGAGACGGGCAGCAGCAGCGAGGCGGTGTTGGACAGGTGGGTGCAGGCGTACAGGTGCGGCTTGGGGCGCGCGCCGAGCCGGGCGGCGGTGACGAAGACCACCGGTGTCAGCAGCACCACGGTGGCGTCCAGGCTGAGCACCGCGGTGACCACCGAGGCGATGGCGAAGACCTGGACGAGCAGCCGCCGCGGGCTTCCGGCCGAGGTGCGCGCCATCCACGCCCCACAGGCGCGGAACAGGCCCTCGTCGTCGCACAGTTGGGCCAGCACCAGGACGGCCGCCAGGAAGCCGATCACCGGTCCGAGTCGCTGCGCCTCGGCCACCGCGTGGTCCCAGGAGATTGCGCCGGTGGCCACGGCCAGTCCGGCGGCCGGGACGGCGACCACCGCCTCGGGCCAGCCCCACGGCCGGGCCACCGCGCACACCAGGACCAGGATCAGCAGTCCGACGGACAGGGCTTCGGCGAACGACGTACTCAGGGTCTTGCTCCTCGCAGGCGACGGTGACCACCCACCCGGGCCGCAATCGCGCAGGTGAGCCGCAAGGAATGTACCTGTGGCGGCGGCGCGGTCGGCGTCGGCACGGGGAGGTGCGCGAGGCCCGGTGGCGGGGCCGCCCGCAGCACGAACTCTCTGTTAACGCTAACAGAACCTTTGTGGGGAATCTGGCATGGTCCGATAAATGACCAGTTCAGAGCCAACCGGTGCAGGTTGAAGCCCTGTTGACGCTCACATCGTTCACTCATACGCTCCGGGGCACCGGATCGATCATCCGCGGCTGCCCTCCGATCGGAGCACGATGTCCAAGCCCCGTTTCCGTCACACGTTCGCCCGCTCCCTCCTCGTGGTCGCCCTCGGCGCGGCCGCCCCGCTGGGCGGCCTGGCCGCGGCTCCGGCCGCGCACGCCGACGCCACGGGCGCGTCGGGCGGGTCGTTCTCCGTGCTGACGTACAACGTCGCGGGCCTCCCGCAGATCCTGTCCAGCGCCTCGAGCGACCGGCAGAGCAGCACCACCGCCATCGGGAGCCGGCTGGCGCCGTACGACCTGGTGAACGTCCAGGAGGACTTCAACTACCATGCCGCGCTGTACGCCGCCGACGCGCACCCGAACCGGACGGCGACCAGCGGCGGGGCGGGCCTCGGCAGCGGCCTCAACACCCTGTCCGGCCTCGCCTACGACGGGGACGACTTCGAGCGCGTCAAGTGGAAGGACTGCCAGCTGGACTCCGGCGACTGCCTGACGCCCAAGGGGTTCACCTTCATGCGGGCCCGGCTGGCCGAGGGCGTCTACGTGGACGTCTACAACCTCCACGCGAACGCGGGGACGAACCCCGGCGACGAGACCGCCCGCGCCGCCAACCTGGCGCAGCTCACCGGCTACATCAAGAGCCACTCGGCCGGGAACGCCGTCCTCGTGGCGGGCGACACCAACACCCGCTACACGCGCGCCGACGACACCATCGGCGCCTTCGCCGCCGACAACGGACTGACCGACGCCTGGGTGAAGCTGGAGCGCGGCGGCGTGGCGCCGGCCAAGGGCGCCGACCCGCTGCTGTGCGACCAGAAGGCGCCCACCGACACCTGCGAGATCGTCGACAAGGTCCTGTTCCGCGGCAGCGCGCTGGTCTCGCTGACCGCGACCTCGTACGCCGACAAGCACGCCGACTTCCTGGACGCCTCCGGTGTGATGCTCTCCGACCACGACCCGGTCGCGGTCGGCTTCAGCTGGAGCCGGAACCCGGCCTACCTGGCGAGCGAGCAGTTCGGCGGCCCGCACGGCGACTTCTACGACGACATCGACCGCGTCCCGGCCGGTGCGCGCGCCGCCTCGGTCAGCCTGCGGGCCGGCTCCCGCGTCGACCAGGTCGGACTGAACCTCACCGACGGCACCTCCCTCACCCACGGCGGCTCCGGCGGCGCCGCCTCCACGCTCACCCTCGGCGGCGACGAGTACCTGACCTCGGCGACGCTCTGCCAGGGCTCGTACAGCGGGCACACCCGCATCTTCTCCGCCTCGTTCACCACCAACCTGGGCCGCACCCTGGCCGGCGGCACCACCACCGCCGACTGCGTGACCCGCACCGCGCCCGCCGGCTGGCAGATCGCCGGGTTCCACGGACGCTCCGGCGACGCGGTCGACAAGCTCGGCCTCCTCTTCACCCGCCGCTGACCGCAGCCCCCGAACGCCCGGCCCGGGCTGCCACCCGGGCCGGGACCACTAGCCACTCTCCGAACCGAACCTCCCTGAACCGAACCGAACCGAACCACCCTGAACCGAACCACCCCGAACCGCGCCACCACCCCGAACCGCGCCACGCCCCCGGTCCCAGCACCGCAGGAAGAGCACCGTGAACGATCAGCCCGTCCTGGCCCGCCGCCGCTTCCTGCGGAACTCCGCAGCCACCTCGATCGGCGTCCTCGCCGCGCCCACGGCGGTGAGCCTGGCGGCCGCCCCGCAGCGCGCCGCCGCGGCGCCCGCCGTCCCCGCCCCGGCGCCCGCCCCCGCCCAGGGCGCCGCCTTCGTGGACTCCTACGCGACCAACACGATGGCCGACCTCACCCCCGAGGGGAACGCGGCCGTGCGCATCCTCACGGGGATGAACCGGATCTGGCACACCGGCCCGTCCTGGAACGACGGCTCGCCCCTGCTCGCCGACGTCCTGCGCGCCAACGTGCGCTACTGCGTGCGGGTCACCACCGAGCGCAGCGAGGAGGAGGCCCGGGAGGCGTTCCTCTACGACCGCCAGCACCAGAGCTACGCCGTCATCGCGGGCCTCGGCCCGCTCGCCGACCTCTACCGGACCGGCGCCCGGGCCGTCACCTCGATCACCTCGGCGCCCGACTCCACCCCGCCCGCGAAGGTCGACGACGCCGTCCCCGCCGGCGCGCCCGCCGGGTCCGCGCTCGGCCCGGGAGCCGCCGACTCGGAGCTGGGGCAGGTGGTGGCCCTGGTCAACACGCTGCGCGGACCGTACGCCTCCGGCAACCCCGCCAAGTACGCCTACCGGTACCCGCGCCCCTGGCGGCTGAACGAGCACAGCGCGGTGGTCGACACCGGCGCCACCGACGCCCTCGGCTACCCGGTCTACGAGACGGACGTCGTCGTCGCCCCGCAGCTGCTGCGCCAGCGCGGCACCTCGCCGGCCGACGACGGCGGCTTCGTGAGCGGTCACACCAACGCCTTCCACCTGGCCGCGCTGGCCCTCGCGTACGCGGTGCCCGAGCGCTTCCAGGAGATGGTCGCCCGGGCCTTCGACCTCAGCCACACCCGGATCACCGCCGGCATGCACTCCCCGCTCGACGTCATCGGCGGCCGCACGCTCGCCACCGCCCTCGCCGCGGCCACCCTGGCCGACCCGCGCAACGCCGCCCTCAAGACCGCCGCCCGGAGCCAGGCCGCCGCCTACTTCCGGAAGAGGACGGGCGGTTCGGCCGACACCCTGTACGACTTCGCCCACCGGGCCACCACGGACGAGGACCCGTACGCCGACCGGGACGTCAACGCCGAGCAGGTCACCCCGCGCCTGACGTACGTGCTGCGCCGCGGCGGCCGGGACGTGCCGATGGTCGTGCCCAAGGGCGCCGAGGTCCTGCTGGAGACCAGGCTGCCCTACCTCGACGCCGCCCAGCGCCGCGAGGTGCTGCGCACCACCGCCCTGCCCTCCGGTTACGTGCTGCTCGACGGCCCGGAGATGTGGGGCCGGCTCAACCTGTTCGCCGCGGCCGACGGGTACGGCGCGTTCGAGCGGGACGTGACCGCGGAGCTGAACGCCGCCGACGGCGGGTTCCGCGCGGCGGACGCCTGGCGCAACGACCTCGCCGGGCCCGGCGGGCTCACCAAGCGCGGCACCGGGACGCTGACCCTGACCGGCACCAACCGCTACACCGGCACCACCGCGGTGGAGGGCGGAGTCCTCGTGGCGGGCTCGCGCGACGCCCTCGGGCGCGGCGGCGTCCAGGTCCGCGGCGGCACCCTGCGGGTGGACGCCGAGCGGGGTGCCGTCCGGGTGCGCGGCGACTACCTCCAGTCGGGCACCGGAACGACCCTGGAGCTGACGCTCAACCGCCTGCACTCCCCGGCCCTGACGGTCGACGGCCGGATGACGCTCGGCCCCGGCGCCCGGCTCGTCCTGCTGGTGCCGGACCCCGAAGCGCTCGAGGACGACCTCGTGGTGCCGGTGATCGGCGGGCGCGCGCCGCAGGGCGGGTTCGCCGGCGTCACGGTCGACGCGGACGGGTACCGGGCGACGCCGATCCACACCCACGACGGTGTCGCGGTGCGCCTGACCCGCTGCTGAGCCACCGCGCGGGAGACAGCACGCAGGAGACACCGCGCAGGAGACGCCGCGCAGGAGCCACCGCGCGGGAGACACCGAGACCGAGGAGGCACCACCCGTGACCGTCGCCGTGACCAACTGGGCCGGGAACATCAGGTTCCGCGCCGAGCGCTGCCACGAGCCGCGCTCCGTCGAGGAGTTGCGGCGGATCGTCGCGGGTGCCCGGTCCGTGCGGGTGCTCGGCACCGGCCACTCGTTCAACGCGATCGCCGACACCCCGGGGGACCTGGTGTCCGTGGCGGGCCTGCCCCGGGTGGTCGAGGTGGACGGGCGGGCCCGCACGGTCACGGTGAGCGCCGGGCTTCGGTTCTCCGAGTTCACCGGGGTGCTGGACCGGGCGGGCTTCGCGCTGCACAACCTCGGGTCGCTGCCGCACATCTCGGTCGCGGGCGCCTGCGCCACGGGGACGCACGGTTCGGGAGTGGCCAACGGCAGCCTCGCCACGGCGGTCCGGGCCGTCGAACTGGTCACGGCGGAGGGCGAGTTGCGCACGATCGCCCGGGGCGCGGCGGAGTTCCCCGGTTCCGTCGTGGCCCTGGGCGCCCTTGGCGTGGTCACCCGGCTGACCCTGGACGTGGTGCCGGCCTTCGAGGTCCGGCAGTGGGTCTACGAGGGCCTGCCGAACGCGGTGCTGAGGGAGCGGTTCGACGAGATCATGGCGGCGGCGTACAGCGTCAGCCTCTTCACGCGCTGGCGTACGGACCGGATCGACCAGGTCTGGCTCAAGCAGCGCGGCGGCCCCGAGGCGCCGGGCACCTGGTTCGGCGCGGTGCCGGCCGACGGCCCGCGCCATCCCGTGCCGGGGTGCCCGCCGGAACCCTGCACCGGGCAGCTGGGCGCCCCGGGCCGCTGGCACGACCGACTCCCGCACTTCCGGGCGGAGT
Organism: Kitasatospora sp. NPDC051170; assembly: GCF_044455705.1. Classification (NCBI taxonomy): domain Bacteria; kingdom Bacillati; phylum Actinomycetota; class Actinomycetes; order Kitasatosporales; family Streptomycetaceae; genus Kitasatospora; species Kitasatospora sp. NPDC051170. The sequence goes on from NZ_JBITFA010000008.1 coordinate 284,773, forward strand.
TCACGCCGAGCAGCGGTGACGAGCTGCAGTCCGAGTACTTCGTCGACCGCGCCGACGCCGTCCGCGCCTTCGACGCGCTGGACGCCGTCAGAGGTCGGATCGCACCGGCCCTGCAGATCTCCGAGATCCGCGCCGTGGCCGCCGACGACCTGTGGCTCAGCCCCGCCTACGGGCGCGACAGCGTCGCCTTCCACTTCACCTGGCACCCCGACGCGGCCGCCGCGACGGCCGCGGTGACGGCGGTCGAGGAGGCCCTGTCCGCCTTCTCCGCCCGGCCGCACTGGGGCAAGGTCTTCACCACCGCGCCCGAGGCGGTCCGGGCGTCCTACCCGCGCTGGGACGACTTCCGGGCGCTGCTGCGCGACCTGGATCCGACGGGCAGGTTCCGCAACGGGTTCCTCACCCGCCACTTTCCCCCCGCGTGACGGCGTCCTGCGGCTGCTGCCCGCGCTGCCGCCGTCCTGGCCCGACGGGGACGTCCGGGGCCTGCGGGCCCGGGGCGGGCTCACGGTCGGCCTGAGCTGGCGCCGGGGCGTGCTGACCGGAGCCGAACTGCGGGCGGCGAGGGACACCACGGCGGAGCTGTACCTGCCCGAGCGCGGGGGCGTCCCCGTCCTGACCGACGGGGAGGGCCACCTGGTCGCGGCGGCCTGCGCCCCCGGCGACGCGCGCCGCCTCCGGGTCCGCCTTCCGGCGGGCGGTCACCTGCGGCTCTCCTACCCGGCGCCGGACGCCGGGCACCGAGCCTGGACGGGAGGGACCGGTCAGTTGCCCTGGCCGGCGCTGCCCATCGGGCCGATCTTCACCGGGGTGCCGCCGCCCTCCGTGACGGGCAGGGTGGCGGCGCCGGGCCAGGGGAGGGTGACGGGCTTCGTCTCGTCCGGCGGGGTCACGACCACGCCGGTGATGCGGACTCCGGAGCCGCCGGACTTGTTGGCCGGGTAGGTGATGCCGAAGAAGGTCGACTTCCCGCTCTTGACCACGCCCGCCACGATCGGCTCGCCCGAGCGCGTCGCGGACAGCGTCCCGGCGCTGGTCTTCAGGTCGACGCCCGCGTAACCGGAGAGCGAGCAGTCGTGGCCGCTGCGGTTCTTCAGCTCGACCACGACGGTGCGCTCGGCGTCGCCGTCGATGGTGCGGTCCACGGCGGTGATCGTCAGATCGTCGGTCCGGCACTTGCCGCCCGTCTTCCCGCCGTCGGCGGAACCGGCAGGGGCCGCGGTGCCCTTCGGCGTGGCGGTGGAAGTGGCGGTGGAAGTGGCTGAGGAAGTGGACGGCGCAGGCGGCGCGGAGGGCGCGGTGGTGACGGCCGGCGCTGCGGTGGGCTTGCTCTGGTCCGTGCTCGCGTCGTCGTTCTGGCAGGCCGTGAGCGCCAGACCCGCGGCAACGGCCAGGGCCGCGAAGGTGACCTTGTGAACGCGCATCCCGTGTTCCTCCCCGTCGGTGCGAGCGGTCGTTCCCGTCGCTTCCGATGACCAGGACAGCGCGCCCGGTTGAACCGTTCCGCTCAACCGCCCGTCCGTACACAGCTGTTACACGCCCGAGACGGCCCGGTCGCCCTCCCCGCGCGGGGAGGGCGACCGGGCGGACGGGTCACGCCACGTTGACGGCGGTGTCGTCCAGGACGAAGGAGGTCTGCTTGGTGTAGTCCTCGACGCCGCTGAACTTGAGGGTCACGCTCTGGCCCGCGTACGCGGACAGGTTGAAGCTGTGCTGCTGGTAGCCGGAGGCCGCGTTGACGTTGGAGTACGTCGCGAGGGTGGTGCCGTTGGCGGTCACCGTCAGCTTGTCGTACGCGCTGGTGGTGGGCTCGGCGGTGTCGACGTGCAGCCAGAAGCTGAAGGTGTAGCTGCTGCAGCCGGTCGGCAGGGTCACCGTCTGGGCGAGGGTGTCGGTGTTGGCGCTGCCGTACCCGTCCAGCCACACGTCGTACGTGCCGGAGTGCGCGGGCTCGCTCGCGCTGCTGTTGACGGCGCTGCTGCCACCGGAGTTGGTCTCCGTCCACCCGGCCGTCGTACCGGCCTCGAAGCCGGGGTTGGCGAGCAGCTGTGCGGCGGTGCAGCCGGTGCCCCCGGAGGGCTGGACGGTCCAGGTGAAGGTGACGGAGGAGGACGGGCCGGTGGAGTCGGTGGCGGTGGCCGTCACGGAGTACGTCCCGGCGGTGGTCGGGGTGCCGCTGATCAGGCCGGTGGTGGCGTTGACGGCCAGGCCCGCGGGCAGGCCGGAGGCGCTGTAGTTCAGGGTGCCGCCGGCCGTGTCGGTGGCCGAGAGCTGGAGGCTCGCGGCGGTGCCGACGGTGGCCGTCCGGGCGCCGGGGTTGGTGAGGGTCACGCCGCCGGTGCCGGTGCTGCCGGCGAGCCAGGCGGTGGCGTTGAGCCCGAGCGCGGCGTCGGTGCCGGCCGGGTCGTCCCAGCCGTTGAAGAGCGTCTTGCCGGCCTCGCCCGTGCCGTCGTCGATGGGGGAGCTGTCGCCCCAGATGGCGACACGGCCCTTGCCGAAGCCGCTGGTGGCGAAGAAGGCGCCGGTGTTACCGGCGGAGCCGGTGCGGTAGACGATGCCCTTGACGGCGGGGTTGTCCGCCGGCTTGAGGGTGAAGGTGGTCCCGTTGCGGATGATGCTGCCGGTGACGGTGCCGAAGGGCCCGTGGAGCACGGGGTCGGTGGCGTCGTTGACGGCGGTCGGGTTGTCGGTCTGGATGTTGAGCAGATCGACGGAGAGCCCGAACGGGTCGTTGCTGTTGACCGAGTTGGCGGTCATCAGGTCGTTGATGATCGCGGGGGAGTCCCAGCCGTCGTTGTTGCGGTCGCTGCCCGTGTGGTCGGAGATCAGGAACAGCCCGCCGCCGTTCTGCACGAACGTCATGACGGCCGTCTTCTCGGCGTCGCTCAGCCGCACGTTCGGCTCCGGCAGCACGAACTCGTCGAAGTTCGCCAGGTCCAGCGCGCCGCCCGTGCCGTACGTGATGGAGGAGCCCTTCGGCAGGGTCTTGAGGCTGTACTGGCCCGTCTTCTGCAGGGCGACGCCCCAGCTGGAGATCGCCCCCGTCCAGTCGGTCGCCGCCTGGGGGTTGGCGTTCTCCGCGAGCGGGTCCGGCTGGCTGGTGCTGATGATCCAGTCCGCGTTCCCGGCGGTCTCGGCCTTGGTGTCGTCGAACAGCACGCGGTGCTTCACGGCGGTGGAGGCCGGCGCCGCGGCGGGCCCGGCACCCGCCGCGGTGGCCTGCTGCGGCAGCGCGGCCGCACCGGCGAGCACGGTCAGCGCGACGGCGCCCAGGGCGATCGGGCGGATGGCGTGGAGGCGTCTGAGCATGGATCAAGTCCCTTGTCTCGGGGGGTACAGGGGAACTGCTACGCGCGTAGGCGCGGTGCCACCGTCCCATGATGGGGTGAGCGGCGCCTGAACGGAACGGGTCGGTTCTGCACATCACCGCGCACCCGTCACCGTCACCGCCGGGTGCACGCCCTCAGCGGGCGGGAGATCCGCACAACGCCGTGAGCCCCGCCCGGGTGGGCGGGGCTCACGGCGCTGCGGTCGACGCGCTGCGGGTGCGGTGCGCCGGTCAGGGTGTGGGTCAGGGCGTCGGTCAGGATGTGGGTCAGGGTGTGGGGAAGGCGATCTGGAGGCCGTAGCGCTGCTCGAATTCGTGGATCTTCTGGGGCAGCGAGGTGCTCAGCGCGGCGATCTGGGCCGCGTGCGCGGCGCGGAAGTCCTCCCGCTGCTTGGCCCGGACCGGCTCCCGGACGGCTTCGACGGGCGCCATGCAGGTGGTGTAGACCTCGCCGAGGTGCGTGGTGGCGGCGGTGTCGCCGTCCTGGGTGAGCTGGTCGACCTGGGCGAAGAGGGCGTCCTCGTCCTTGGCCCGCACGCCGTGCTCGGCCAGGCAGGAGTTGAAGCGCTGGTAGGCGGCCTGGACGTCGGGGGTGTGCCGGAGGGAGGCCATCTGGGAGAACCACTGCGACTGCAACGGGGCGTAGAGGTCCTTCAGCTCCTGCACCGTCTTCTTGCTCTCCTCCCAGCACTGCTTCTGCTCGGCGTTCGGAGGCCCCGGGGCCCCGGCCGAACCGGTCGCGGACTCGCCGGGGGCGAAGCCGCCGCTGAAGCCGTGCGCCTGGATGAAGGGGAGATCGGGGATGTCCATGACCCGGAAGAACATCGCCGGGGGCGTCACCGGCTCCGCGGTGCCCCGGGCACGGGCGCAGGCGCGGACGGCGGCGTTGCCCGTCAGGGTGGAGAAGGTGTCCAGGCCCTGGGACCAGCGGGTGTCCGCGCCGGTCGACGGCAGCAGCATGGCCGAGATGTCCGGCGGCATCGTCCGCGTCACGGGCGTGGGCGGAACGGGCGCGGCCGAGCCGGTGCCGGCGGCCGTCGGTGCGGCGGCGCCCGGGGCCGGGCCGGAGCATGCCGTCGGGCCGAGGAGCAGCACCGCGCCCAGGAGGGCCGTGATGGTGCCGGCGGACCGGCGGGGAAGCCGGGTGGGGCGTCGCACTGTGCCGTCTTCTCTCGATGATCGCTGGTGGCGGGGGCGCCGCAGGCAGGCGCCCGGGGTGCTGGGCGCCTGCCTGCGGACTACGGGACTACGGGCCTACGGGTTGCCGAGGCCCGCGAGGTCAGTGCTGGACCTTGACGACGCCCCAGCCCGAGTTGTACTCGGTCACGCCGAAGGTGCGGCCGGAGGTGAGGTTGGAGATCAGGACGACCGAGCCCAGGCTGTAGTAGCCGTCGTTCAGCCAGTGGTAGCCGGAAGCGGCCGAGTGCCACACGCCGTTGCCGTCCTTGTACACGCCCATGTAGCCGTCGCTGTGGGCACCGGCCGAGGCACCGGCCATGACCAGGTTGACGTCGTGGCAGCCGTCGTTCGCCTTGGTGGTGGTGTCGGCGACCGTCCCGTTGGGGCCGGTGTAGAGGGTGTTCTCCTGGCAGCTCAGGGCGGAGGCCGACGGCGCGAGCGCGATGGTGGACGCGGCGAGCGTGGCGGCGAGGCCGAGAGCGGCCGTGATCTTCTTCATGTGGTTCGTCCCCGTGGATCGAGTGAGCGGATGGTTCTCCCGGCCGCCGAAGCTCGTCACGACGGCGGCCGGGCCGGGCCGGGGTGCCCTGGACGGGCTTCCCGGCTCGGCCACAACCGTAGGCAGTCGGCCGAGCCGCCTGACGGTGTCCCAGCCCCTCCCGGGACGCCGCTGACGGTGTCTCACGGCGCTGACCTGGACTTTGAGACGGTGAACGGGGGATGAACTGGAGACGTCCCAGGTAATGAGGGATCAGCTGGGACGACTCCCGGGGACCTTCCACCACAGCAGCCAGGCGCCGGTGGAGACGAACAGCATGTTGACGGCGATCTCCGCCGGGGAGTCGCCGAACCCCAGGGTCGGGATGCCCAGCAGCCCGACCGCGACGACCTCCCGGGTCACGAAGAACAGCAGCACGTCGGCGACGAACAGCAGCACCCACGCCAGTGCGGGGTTCAGCCGGGGGCGTGGCAGGGCGTGCAGGAGGGCGATCACGACGGTGGTCACGACCGCGTACGGGACGAAGGAGGAGGGCATGCGGCCCAGGTAGTTCCACGGCAGCACGGTGCCGACGATCCACAGCAGGGCCAGACAGCCGACGAAGCGCACCAGCCGCGCCGAGGCCGGGCTAGCCGGGGGCCGGGTGGTGACGGCGGTGGGTGCCGGTGCGGGCGCGGGTGTCGGTGCGTAGGCGCCGACGGCCGGTGGCTGCGCGGGCCAGGGCTGGGGTTGGGGCGGGGGTGCCTGGTAGTACGACGGCGGAGGCCCGAACCCGGGCGGCGGCGCCTGCGCGGGCACGACCGGGGCCACGACCGGCGCGATGGCAGGGGCCACGCCCGTACGCGCCACCGACTCCAGCGCCGCCAGCGCCTGTTCCGCCGTCAGCCGCTGCGCCGGGTCCTTGGCCAGCAGCCCGGCGAGCACCGCCCCGAGGGCGCCCGCGCGCCGCATCGGCCGCGGCGGCTGGGTGACGACGGCGATGCACAGCGCGCTGAACGTCTCCGCGTGGAAGGGCGCCTCGCCCTCCACCGCCGCGTACAGCGTCGCGCCCAGCGACCACAGGTCGTTGGCGGGCGTCGGGGGCCTGCCTTCCAGCTGCTCGGGGGCCATGTACGCGGGGGTGCCGACGACGGCTCCGGTGCGGGTGAGCGCCGTGGTCGCGTCCGCCATGTGCGCGATGCCGAAGTCGGTGAGGACGACGCGCTCGTCCATCAGCAGCACGTTGTCCGGCTTGAGGTCCCGGTGGACGATCCCCGCCGCGTGGGCCTTCTGAAGGGCCTTCACCATGGCGACGCCGATCTCGGCCACCCGCTGCACCGGCAGGGCGCCGTCCCGCTCGAGCGCCGCGGCGAGCGAGGCGCCGGTGACGTACTCCATCACGATCACCGGTGCGCCCTCGTGCTCGACAACGTCGTGCACGGTGATGATGCCCGGGTGGTTGAGCCGCGCGGCGGCGAGCGCCTCGCGCAGCGTGCGCTGGAGGAGCTGTTCGCGGTGCTCCTCCGTGACTCCGGAGGGCAGCAGCACCTCCTTCACGGCGACGTCCCGCCCCAGTGTTTCGTCCCGCCCAAGCCATACGCGGCCCATGCCGCCCTGCCCGATGAGGTCGAGAAGGCGGTAGCGCCCCCCGACGAGTGCCCCGTTCGCTGCTGTCACGCGCCTTACCTTAGAGCCTGTCAGGGTGAGCGGTCCCTGACAGGTGCCGACGGGCCGTGATCGCGCAGCTCCCCGAACACCGCCCAGGCCACGGACACCACCGGGACGGCCACCACCGCGCCCAGCACCCCGCCCAGGACGGCGCCGCCGATCACCGACAGCGCGACGGCCACCGGGTGGAGGCGCACCGACCAGCCCAGGACCAGCGGGTGCAGCAGATGGCCCTCGACCTGGCCGATCAGCACGATCAGGGCGAGCACCAGCAGCGCGACCACCGGCCCCCGCGCGGCCAGCGCCACCAGGGCGGCGACGGCCAGCGCGATCGGGGAGCCGATCAGCGGCACCAGCGCCGCCACGAACTCCAGCACGATCAGCGGGATGACGAGCGGCACCCGCAGCACGGTCAGGGCGATGCCCACCAGCACGGCGTTGGTGGCCGCCACGATCAGCACCCCGCGGGTGTAGCCGGCGAAGGTGCGCCAGGCCGTGCGCCCGGCCCGGTCCCAGGCGGGGCGGGCCCGGTCCGGCAGCAGGGACTCCGCCCAGCGCCACATCCGGTCCCCGGAGTGCAGGAAGAACACCGAGCAGAACACCGCCAGCGCCAGCCCGGTGAGCAGCTCGACCGCACGGCTCGCGCCGCTGAGCGCCGTGTTCAGCAGCGCCTGGCGGTGGGCGGCGACGAAGGCGGCGACCTTCGCGCGCAGGTCCGTCACCGTGCCGGGGCGCAGGTGGAAGGGGGCGCCGGTGAGCCAGTGGTCGATCCGGGCCAGGCCCCCGCGCAGCTCGGTGCCCAGGCGGCTCCACTCGTCGGCGACGGTGGTGCCGACCAGCGCCAGGACCCCGCCGACGACCACGCCGGCGAGGAGGAAGGCGAGCAGCACGGCCAGCGAGCGCGGCAGCACCCGGGCGAGCAGGTCGACCAGCGGGCGCAGCACGGAGGTGATCACCAGCGCCACGAACACCGCGACGACCGGCAGCTGGAGCCGCCCCAGCACCTCGACGGCCAGGTACGCGGCCACGCCGAGCAGCACCAGCCGCCAGGTGTACCCGGCGGCGGTGCGCAGCCCGGGCGGGACGCGGTCCTCGGCCGCCGGGCCGCCGGCGCGGCGGGGCCCCGTGCGGGCGGGCACCCGGGCAGGGCCCCGGGCGGGTACCCGGGGCGGGCGGGGTCGGCCGGCACCCTTCCTTCCCACGGGGGACCTCCCTCCGTCATCGACTCACTGGCATTGGCTCACCGGCATTGGCTCACCGGCACTGGCTCAGTCGGGCGGCTCGTGCGGCTCGGGCTGGGGATCGGGCTCGGAGTCTGGGTCGGGCTCGGGCTCGGGCTCGGATTCGGGGCCGGGCGGGGGCGGGGAGCCTTCGCCGGTCATCCGCGACTCCGGCGTCTCGACCGTCACCGGCGGGTCCCTGGGGACGGGCGGGTCCTGCGGTTCCGGTGCGCTCGGGTTGCGCGGCTCACTCATCGGGTCCACCTTCCTGGTCGACGGGGGCGAACTCCGCCCCGCGCGGCGTGTGCCCGGGTACGGGTGTTCCATGCGGCCCCGATCGGCCGTTCGCGCGGTGGCGGGCGCGGGCGGCATGATGGTCGGGACGGCGAGTGCGCCGTCCCGAACGGACCGGGAGCCTGCCATGCCACGGCCGACCGAGGGCCCCGGCGACGGGGCTTACGAACCGGGGGCGCTGAGCGTCGCGGTGGACGACGAGGGGCCGGTACGGATCGTCACCGTGACCGGCGAACTGGACCACGACACGGCGCACCGGCTGCGCGAGGCGCTGGCACGGCCGCTGGTCGACGGGCTGGAACGGATCGTCGTCGACCTCACCGACCTGCGGTTCTGCGACTCGACGGGCCTGAACGTCCTGCTGCGCGCCCGCCTGGACGCGCAGACGGCCGGACGGACCGTCGCACTCGTCGCCCCGCGCCCCGCCGTGGCCCGGCTGTTCTCGATCACGGGCGCCGACAGCGTGCTCCGCATCCACCCCGACCGCGCGTCGGCCCTCGGCCCGGCGGACGCGCCCGGACGGCCCGGCCCGTCCGGCGCACCCGGCCCGTCCGGCGCGTCCTGAACGGAGGCGCGCAGTGGACCGCGTCGGGAGCCCGCCACGGGGCCCCGGACAGACCAGGCGGCTCGCCCTGGCGGGGAGTGAGGGCGCCGTGCAGCGCTGCCGCGAGTTCAGCAGGCTGGCCCTGCAGTCCTGGGAGTGGCTGCCCGCCGCCGACGAGGAGCAGCAGGCCGTCTCGGAGGACGTCCTGCTGATGGTGTCGGAACTGGTCACCAACGCCTGCCTGCACGCCCCCGGCGGTCCGCGCGAACTGCGGCTGAACTGGGACGGCGCCCGGCTGCGGGTGGAGGTCGCGGACGCCAGCCCGGTGCCGCCCCGGCTGCGCCCGTACGCGGACCCGGCCCGGCCGGGCGGCCACGGCCTGCGGGTGGTCGACCGGCTCGCCCGGGCCTGGGGGTCGGTGCCGGAGGGGGAGGGGAAGCTGGTCTGGCTGGAGGTGCCGTCGCCGCTGGAGCGGCGACGGCACCTCAGTGGCTCTGAGCGGCCGTGAGCGGTCGGCGGCGGCCTGGAACTACGGCAGTAGTGCCACTACTTCCGTAGTGGCACTACTGCCGTAGTGACCTTGCGGCCCGGTCGGGGTACTGCTTTCGCCGTCCAACTACATCCGTAGTGGCACTACGGATGTAGTGCAGTCACGCCGGCGAGGGCTCCGGCATGGGTGGCGGCGCCGGATCGGGGTCGGGGAACGGCGGTACGGGTGGCGGGATCGGCCGGGGCTCCTCGCCCGGGCGTGGTCCGGGGTGCGGGTGGGGGATCGGATCGGTGTCCGGGTCGAGGGGCGGCGGGATGGTCATGGCCTGGCCCTTCTCGGTCGTCACGGCTGAGGCGAGCAGCGCGTGTACCCCGGAGTGCGGCGGATGAATCGGGCCCATCGGGTGAAGGACGCGTCGGCGCCCGCAGGCCGGGTAGAACACCGTTGCGGCGGCAGCCGACGACCGGCCGGCCAGCCGCCGAGCCTTCCCGGGCAGCCCCGGGAGAACCACCGTGGCCACCGACCTCGACATCCCGTACGGCACCGGCCAGGCGGAGAGCCCGCCGACCGGCGTCCCGCCCGACCTGCCCCCGCGCCCCAGCGCGGCGCGGCTGCGGACGATGGGCAAGACCGAGGCCCGCGAGCTGAGCGACGCGCTGTTCGAGCGTCTGGCCGAGCTGCCCCGGGAGAGCCGGGCGTACAGCTACGTGCGCGGCACGGTCATCGAGCTGAACATGCCGCTGGTGCGGTTCATCGCCGCCCGTTTCCGCCACCGGGCCGAGGAGATGGAGGACATCCTCCAGGTCGGCACGATCGGCCTGATCAAGGCCGTCGACGGCTACGACCGGCACCGGGGCGTCGAGTTCGTCACCTACGCCATCCCCACCATCGCGGGCGAGATCAAACGTTTCTTCCGCGACACCTCCTGGCCCGTCCGGGTCCCGCGCAGCGTTCAGGAGCTGTATCTGACGGTGGCCCGGGGCTCCGACCGGCTGGAGCAGGAACTGGGCCGCCTGCCGCGCCCCGAGGAACTCGCCGAGGACCTGCACCTGACCGTCGAGCAGGCCAACCAGGGCCTGCTGGCCGGCCGGGTCTACCGCCCCAGCTCCCTGGACGCGCTGCGCGAACAGGAGGACGACGAGAGCGGCAGCGCCCGCCTGGACCGGCTCGGCCGCTGCGACCCCGGCATCGAACTCGCCGACTTCCGCACCGCCGTACGCCCGCTGCTCGCCGAACTGCCCCGGCGCGAACAGACCGTGCTCAAGCTGCGCTTCTGGGACGACTGCACCCAGTCCGAGATCGCCGAGCGCATCGGCGTCTCCCAGATGCACGTCTCCCGGCTGCTCGCCGCCGCACTCGGCGGCCTGCGCGAGCACCTGGAGGACCGGGGCGCCCCGGGCTGGGCCGACCCGCCCGCCGCATCGGCCTGATCCCGCCTCCGCCTGAACGCCCATCCCTGAACCCCCATCCCCGAACGCCCATCCCTGAACCCCCATCCACCGCAGGAAATTGGCTGAAGGCCCCCACCGATGGTGGAGGCCTTCCAGGTTCTGGGCGCAGTAGTCCTGCTGGATCGGGGTGTGACACCCGAACCGTCAACGATCAAGCCGCCGTGGTCTGCTCCCACGGCCAGGTCCCGTTGACCCCGGACTCGAGCGGTGGAATCAGGCGGAACGCGTGGTCGGTGAGACCGCCCATCGTGTGCCGGTTCTGGCCGCCGGACTTCATCGCGCCCGGCTTGTAGCCCGCCATGTTCCACATGTAGACCGGGACGTGCTTGGGGATCAGGTCGTCGATCTGCGTCTCCGGCATGCCGCCCCAGTGCCCGTAGCAGTTCGACGGCAGCCAGCCCGGCCGGGACTGCTCGTCGGTGACGATGACGACCCGGTCGTGCCCTGCGTAGTGCTGCTTGACGGCGGATGGGATGTCAGTGCCGTCGATCCGACCGAACTGCTCGATCAGCCGCAGCACGCTGCCGCCCTTCGGCACGTCGACGCGTCCGCTGCGCATCCCGAACTCGACGAGCGTCGGGTCCGCCGCCCGGATCGCCAGCGCGGCGCCGAACACGGCGGCCTGCTCGGCGAGCGGGATGTCGGACTTGTTCGGGGTGGAGAAGCCGTAGCCGGGGAACATCGACGGGGACCGGTCGACGAGGATCAGCGTCCGGCCGCCCAGGGCAGGCACGTTGGCCAGCGAGCGGGCGAGGCCCTTCTCCAGTGCGTGCGCCCAGCGCAGGGACTGGGTGTGCTTGTAGGCAGACCAGAACCGGAACGGGACCTGGCGGGACTTGGCGACCTGCTCCGGGTCGGCGAGCAGTGCGGCGACCTTCTCGGCCACCTCGTCGCAGACGCCTGCCTGGTCGAAGTTCCGCAGGTTGCGCAGCAGCGCCATGTAGCCCATGGACGGGATGACGGACTCCCAGGCCTGGGCATCCATGGGGCCCTGCAGCCAGCCGGCCACAGCCTCCCACGTCATGCCGGCGTCGAGGAGAGCCAGCGTCCCCCCGACGGTGGTCAGCTGGGCGCGGCGCTGCTCGGGGGGCAGTCCCATCAGGTGGGCGCGGGCGTGCAGCATGGGCAGGCTCTCGGGGATTGCCTTGTCCCGGTTGTGGCGCCGGTCGATGGCGTGCTCGAACAGGTCTCCCTGCCACACCGCCTTCGGCGCGGGGTGTACGAGTTCGATGACGTCGCCGAATCGGTAGCCCTTGCTGTCGGTGTCGTACTTGAGGAGGTTTCGCTCGGTGTACAGGCTGCCGAGCGCGTCCTCGATGCCGCGCTTGACGGGCTTGGGCAGGTTCCGGCCGTAGCGGCTGGTCCAGTAGGCGATGAGCTCGCCGGGCTCGTCGGCGCGCTTGAGGACCGAGGCGATGACAGCCCGGTTCGAGGCCTGGTATCGCTCGGTCATGGAGGCGTTGCTGCGGCCGTGAAGGCGGGCGGTCGGGTGGGTCGCCGTGCCGGTGGGCTGCGCAGCGTTCGTGTTCGCTTCCAGGCGTGCCTTGACGAACTCGGCGGCGCCGACGATTGCGGCGGTGCGCATGACGAGCGCGATCAGCGCGCCCTGGTTGTTGCTACGAGATGCAGAACGGGGCCGCGCCACAGAGAGCCCCCTCTCGTCGGGTCTACTCTGGGGTGCGGCGCCATGTTCTGACGGCTGATCAGCTGATCTTGTCGGCGCCCTGAAGGGGCAGGCCGTTCATCGCGTCCCGGTCGGGGTTGCGGACGAGGTCCCCGGACTTGGCCAGGCGAGAGCAGGTGCTTTCCAGGGTCTTGCGGTTCACGCCGGTGACCTGCCTGGACGAAGTCACCACCCGGCGCGAGCAGGTGCAGCGCGAACACTACAACCGGCTGCGCGAGCCCGAGACCCCCGGCAGCCCGCCCGTCAACGCCCCCGCCCCGGCCGAGACTCGGCGGCGCCGATCGCTCAACTCCCGCCACGCCGCCCTGGCCGCAGGCCGTGCAGCGCGACCCGTGGCTGCTCCACCGCGGGGCGAAACCGCATGAAGACCGGCACACGGGCGCGACACTGTCGCCGGATGCCGCAGCATCACCAGGCCGGTCCTGGGCCCGAGCCGGGACACGATAGACCGGGAATCGACCGGCTTGGTCGGTGGATCAGTCGTTTCGGGCGACTTCGGGGCCGGTGATCCGGCGGAGGAAGGGAAAGGTGGAGGCGATAACGGCGAGTGAGGCGATCAGCCCGGTGAGGACGATGACGTAGTACTCGATTCCTGGCGGCTGGAGTGAGTAGCCGAGTTGCGCCTTGACGAAAAGGTGGGCGGCGAGGAATCCGGTGCCCGTTGCCAGGACGGCGACGGCCAGGAGCGGTACCGCGCTTTCCAGGAGGACCACTTGGCGCAGCACTCCGAGTGGGATGCCGGTGAGGCGTAGCAGGCTGAAGGGCCGTTTGCGGTCGGCCAGGCCGGCGGCGACGCTCACGGCCAGGCTGCAGCCGGCGATGGGCAGGCTGGTGAGAATCATGACGTTCGCGAGTTGCCGCGATTCGTCGGTGTCCCGCTGACGCTTGGCGGCGACTTCGTTCATGGTGGCGGGAAAGGGCGATCGATCGGGATAGGCGGTCTCAAGCATGGTGCGCACCTGCTCGATCACGGGCTTCGACCCGTTCGTGCTCACCACGATCGTCCAGACCGGGAGGGTCTTCAGGCGGTCTGGTTCGATCGGCGCGGCGGGCCAGAGGGTTCCGGTCCGGGGGTCGAAGACCTCTGGTCCGATCGCTGCGGCCTGTGCCCCGGCGGCGCAGCGGCCGAGGACCGGTGTGGTGGCCAGTTCGGCGCACGAGACGAGGCCGCCTGTCAGTTCCCCGTTGGCGGTGGAGGCCGCCGAGTCGAGGGGGTTCGCGTGGATCAGGGTGACGCCCTGGACGCCCTGGATCGACCGGAGCTCGGTGAGCAGCGTGTCGGGGACGCTCGGCACGGGGTTGCCCTTCTGCTCGCCGGTGGCGGACTGGTTGCCGAACTGGTGGGTGATGGTGTCGGCGGCGATCTGGCCGCCGCGGTTGACGCCGCGGTGTGCGACGAAGGTGGTGAGCGTGCCGATGGCCATCGTGGTGACGAACAGGGCGATGATGAGTCCGCTGACCGCGCGGAAGGCCGCTTGCGGGTTGTCGGCGAGGCGCCGCCCGGCGACGAGAACGGAAGGTCGGCTGGTGCGCCGGGCGATGGCCCGGGCGCCGATCATCGTCAGCCATGGGCCCGCGACTATCAGTCCGCCCATGATGAGCAGGATTCCGGGGAGGTAGGCCATGATCTGTTTGTTGATGGTGGCGGGCCGCCCTACCCCGACGACGTAGGAGAGTTCACCCATCCCGGTCAGCAAGGGGATCACGCGCCACCAACGAGGGGGGCGCGGGGTGACGCGCCGGACCACCCCCAGCGGGGAGATCCGGACCCGCCGCAGCGCGACCAGGGCAGCCGACAGCGCGCCGATCGGAACTCCCAGCACGACGAGCAGGATGTGGGCCGGGCTGAGCGTCAGGTCGCCGGTGTAGAACGGTGTGCCGGTGAACGGGATCGAGGCCAACACGGGCCGGAGCAGGAGGAACATACTGAAGCCGACCACCAGGCCCGCGGTGGCGGCGACGATCGACTCGACCGAAGCCAGCACCGTGACCTGCCGGGGCGTGGCGCCGACCAGGCGCATAGCCGCGAACCGCTGTTCACGACGGGTCGCGGCGAGCCGGGTCGCGGTACCGATGAAGATCACTGTCGGGAAGAACAGTGCAAGTGCCGCGACGGCCAGGACGAACTTCAGCTGGTCGGCGTTGATGCTGATCGCCCCGCAGTTGGAACAGTTCATTGGCGCCTGCTGCTGGATGGCGGTGATCTGGCGGGCGTGCGGGGCGTGCATGAGTTCGTCAGCTCGCCGGCCGACGATGATGATCAACGAGTCCGGTGCGGGCAGCGCCGCCGGCCCGATCGTGCCGACCTGGTGGCCGGGGAAGCGGGCACTGAGCTGCGCGACGGGAGCGGTGTGGATGAGCGCGGCCAGGGCGGGCGAGGCGTAGTACTGCCCCGGTTCGGGCAGGTGCGGGATGCCGGGCGGTAGGGGCGCGTTCGGTCCGGTGGCAGCCAGGTCCACGCGGCCGATGATCTGCCCGTCGAAGTTGTCGCCCGTCAGGCGCCACCACAGCGCGTTCGCCGCCGTCGTGCTGTCGGCCGAGGAGTTCTCGGAGGTGCTGGTCGGCGGCGTCGTGAGGCCGGTCTCCAGCCATGCGTACCGGGTGTTCTGCTTGTTGACCGCGTTCATGCCGGCCAGACAGGTCAGCAGCAGGCCCGTCCCCAGTGCCACGGCCACGGCGATCAGGAACAGGCGCGCGAGAGCCTCTCTTCCGCCGCGCAGGCTCAGACGCAGACCGAGGGCGATCATGATGCCGCCCGTCCGGACGACAGGGAGGTCGCCTTCCCATCGCGGACGATCACCTGGCG
This sequence comes from Kitasatospora sp. NPDC051170, assembly GCF_044455705.1. NCBI lineage: Bacteria > Bacillati > Actinomycetota > Actinomycetes > Kitasatosporales > Streptomycetaceae > Kitasatospora > Kitasatospora sp. NPDC051170. Next base: position 299,915 of record NZ_JBITFA010000008.1, read on the forward strand.
GTCGGCGTAGGCGGCCACCCGGGAGTCGTGGGTGACAAGGACGACGGTGGTGCCCTCCCGGCGGGCCGCGGTGACCAACTGCCGCATCACGTTCTCACCGGTGAGCGAGTCCAGCGCTCCGGTCGGCTCGTCGGCGAACAGCACCTTCGGCCCGGCGGCCAGGGCGCGGGCCAGCGCGACACGTTGGGCTTGCCCGCCCGACAGTTCCCCGGACCTGCGCTCCTGCAACCCGTCCAGATCGAGCCGCCGCAGCCACTCCTGAGCCTGCGTCAGTGCCTGCGTCCGGCGGGCTCCGGCCAGCAGGAGCGGCAGGGCGATGTTCTCCTCGGCGGTCAGTTCGGGGACGAGCTGACCGAACTGGAACACGAACCCGAAGTTGTCCCGGCGCAAGGTGCTGCGTTTGGCCTCACTCAGGGTGTCGATACGGCGGTTGTCGAAATGGACCTCTCCGGAGGAGGGGGCGAGGATTCCGGCGAGACAATGCAGCAGCGTCGACTTGCCCGATCCGCTCGGGCCCATGACAGCCACGATCTCGCCTGCGGCCGCCGACACGTTGGCGCCCCGTAACGCAGGGGTCCGGCCGAACGAGATGGCGACGTCGCGCGCCTCGATTAAGGCCGCTCGGGCCGGACCACCGGTGGCGCTCATGACCGTACCGCCTCGGCCAATGCCCCAAGGCGCGCTGTGGTCAGGTCGATCCACCGCAGATCGGCTTCGAGGTGGAACAGGCCGTGATCGGCCAGGAGTGTGTCCACGAGAGTGCTGGTCTCCTTGAGCGCGGTCAGTTCCCGCATGCGCTGCAGGTGAGCAGTCCGCTGGACGTCGAGGTAGTGCTCGGCGTCGCGTCCCAGCATCAGCGCCAGCACGACCTTGGCGAACAGCACCGTCTGCAGGCTGGGCGCGGGTTCGACCGGCTCTGCCAGCCAGGTCTCGACCTCGGTCACCCCCAGCTCGGTGATCAGGTAACGCTTGCGGTCGTGTCCCGTACTCGACTCGCTGTCGGCGGCCGCCACCTTTCCGTCCCGGGCCAGCCGGCCCAAGGTGGCATACACCTGACCGAACGGCAGTGGCTTGCCTCCGCCGAAGAAGGCGTCATAGTCGCGTTTGAGGTCGTACCCATGGCTCGGCTCGCGCTCGAGCAACCCAAGAAGGGTCAACGGAACACTCATAGGGCGAACATACACTCAGTACATATCTCGCGTACATATACGCGAGGAAGCCGCGCAGACCGGCTAGAGGCGGGGCTGGCGGGGATCACCGGGGCTCGCCTGGTGCCCCTGGTTCGTGCAGGTGCCCGCTTCGAGAACGGTCACCTCGTGGAGCGCTCCTCGGACCTGGTGGCGTGAGTCTTGAGGTTCCCCTCGACGTCCTCCTGCTGAACTACCTCAACCACCGGCGTGCCGCGCACGAGCAGCATGTCGAACCCCTGCGTGGCGACTGCGACCTGGTCGTCGACGGGGATCGCCCGGTCAACGACCTCGCTCAGCACGTCTGGAAGGCGATCGCGGCCAAAGAGCCGATCCACAAGTCCTGACTATTGCTCCAGGGGCTCCAGGGGCTCCAGGGGCTCCAGGGGTGTTTCGGGTGTTTCCCTCGCCCGTCAGCGGACAGCCGCTCTGTGAGGCCGTTTCCCCGTGGCCGGCCTCGGGAGGGTGGGAAAGGGGGCCGAGAGGAGCGAGGACGATGGCACAGCGCCCGTCGAACCCCCAGCAGCGGACGTTCGACGACCTGGACGTGCCCGGCGGGTTCAGTGCGGAGGTGTCGCTCTGGGACGAAGGCACCGTCGTCTCGCTCTTCGGTGAACTCGACCTCGACTCCGTGGCCGACCTGGCCGGCGTCCTCGAACCGGTGCTCGACCAGCCCGCCACCGTCGTCGTGATCGACTGCGCCGGGCTCGAGTTCTGCGACTCCACGGGCCTCAACGCCCTGCTGCGCGCCCAGGCCCGCGCCGGGGCCCGGGGCAGCCGGATCGAACTGGCCCGCCCCCGCCCGCTGGTCCTGCGGATGCTCCAGCTCACCGGCGCGACGGACGCCTTCACCCTGCGCGACACCCTGCCCGCCTGAGCCCGGCCCGAGCCCGCCCCAGCCCCGCCCCCCGCCCCGGCCCACTGCGCCCGGGCCCGGACGGCCGCGGCTGTCCCCCCTGCGCCCGCGGTGGCACAGTGGGAGCAGGGCGGCAGCGCGCCGCCTCGGGCCGGGGTGTTCCGGCGGACCGGAACCCCGGCCGGACGGCGATCCGGACGGTGGGACGGATGGACGAGCACCCCGTCGCGGGAGAGGCGGAGCAGGCGCTGCGCCCGCTGCTCGCCGGGCTCACGGCCGTCCGCGACGGCGACTTCGGGACCAGGCTGGACGAGGACCGCCCCGGCGTGCTCGGCGAGATCGCCACGGTCTTCAACCGGATGGCCGACCAGCTCGCCCGGGTGACCTCCGAGGTGACCAGGGTCGCCTGGGAGGTCGGCACCGAGGGCCGCCTCGGCGGCCAGGCCCGGGTGCCGGACGCCACCGGGACGTGGCTGGACCTGACCGACGCCGTCAACGCGATGGCGGGCAACCTGACCGGGCAGGTCCGCAACATCGCCCAGGTGGCCACCGCCGTCGCCGAGGGCGACCTCACCCGCAAGATCGACGTGGTCGCGCGCGGCGAGATCCTGGAACTCAAGACGACCCTGAACACCATGGTCGACCAGCTGTCCTCCTTCGCCGGCGAGGTGACCAGGGTCGCCCGCGAGGTCGGCACCGAGGGCCGCCTCGGCGGCCAGGCCCGGGTGGAGGGCGTCTCCGGCACCTGGAAGAGCCTGACGGAGAACGTCAACGAGCTGGCCGGCAACCTGACCCGGCAGGTCCGGGCGATCGCCGAGGTCACCAGCGCCGTCGCCTCCGGCGACCTCACCCGCTCGATCAGCGTGGACGCCTCCGGGGAGGTCGCCGACCTCAAGGACAACATCAACGCCATGGTCGGCTCACTGCGCGACACCACCCTCGCCAACCAGGAACAGGACTGGCTCAAGACCAACCTCGCCCGGTTCTCCGCCGAGATCCAGAGCCGCCGGGACATCCGCGCCGTCGCCGAGATGGTCACCGACGAGCTGACCCCGGTGGTCGGCGCCCAGTACGGCGCCTTCTTCCTCGCCGAGGAGACCGACCACGGCACCGAGCTCGCCCTCATCAGCTCCTACGGCCGGCCCGCCGACGGGCTCCCGGAGCAGCGGCTGCGACTCGGTGAGACCCTGGTCGGCCAGGCCGCCCGGACCAGGCGGCCCATCGCCGTGGACGACCTGCCGCCCGGCTACGCCACCGTCGCCTCCGGCGCGGGGTCGGGCGACGCCCGCTCGCTCGTCATCCTGCCGGTCGCGCTGGAGGAGTGGCTGCTCGGTGTGATGGAGTTCGCCTCCGTCCACTCCTTCACCCAGGTCCACCGCGACTTCCTGGAGCGCTTCGCCGAGACCTGCGGCGTCACCATCGGCACCCTGCTGGCCAACGCCCGCACCGACGAACTGCTCGGCGAGTCCCAGCGGCTCACGGCCGAACTCCAGGCCCGGTCCGAACAGTTGCAGGAAGGGCAGGAGGAACTGCGGCGCTCCAACGCCGAGTTGGAGGAGAAGGCCGGACTGCTCGCCCAGCGCAACCGCGACATCGAGGCCAAGAACCTGGAGATCGAGCAGGCCCGCCAGGAACTCGAGGAGCGCGCGCGGCAGTTGAGCCTCACCTCGATGTACAAGTCCGATTTCCTGGCCAACATGAGCCACGAACTGCGCACCCCGCTCAACAGCCTGCTCATCCTCGCCCAGCTCCTCGGCCAGAACTCCACCGGCAACCTCACCGCCAAACAGGTCGAGTACGCGGGCGTCATCCACTCCGCCGGCGCCGACCTGCTCCAGCTCATCAACGACATCCTCGACCTCTCCAAGGTCGAGGCCGGTAAGATGGAACTGTCCCCCGAGCCGTTCGCCGTAAGGGAGTTGCTGGAGTACGTCGACTCCACCATCCAGCCGCTGGCCGACCAGAAGGGCCTCGTCTTCGAGTCCGCCGTCGACCGAGAGGTCCCCGAGCGGCTCGTCACCGACCAGGCCCGGCTGCGGCAGGTGCTGCGCAACCTGCTCTCCAACGCCGTCAAGTTCACCGACACCGGCCGGGTCGATCTGCGGATCGAACGCGCCGAGGCCCCCGGCCTGCCCGCCGAACTCGGCCACGCGGACGCCGCGGTGGCCTTCCGCGTCGACGACACCGGCATCGGCATCGACCCCGCCCACCTCGACGCCATCTTCGGTGCCTTCCAGCAGGCCGACGGCTCCACCGGCCGCCGCTACGGCGGCACGGGCCTCGGGCTCTCCATCAGCCGGGAGCTCGCCCGGCTGCTCGGCGGCACCATCACCGTGGTCTCCACGGCGGGCTCCGGCAGCCGCTTCACCCTCTACCTGCCCATCGGCGCGGCCCAGGCGGACCCGGACGCCGGGGCGCGGACGGAGACGGACGGGAACCCGGGCATCCTGGTGGTCGAGCCCGACCCGCCCGGACTGCTCACCCTCCTCACCCGCTCCGCCACGGACGCCTCCGACCCGGCGCCGTCGGTCGAGGGAGTCGCCGACGAACCCGCGCTGCGCGCCGCCCTCGCCGCCGTGCCCCGGCGCGCCGTCGTGCTCGACCTCGCCCGCTCCGGCGACCTCGCCCCCGTGCTGTTCGACGCCCTCCCGGAGGGCACCCCGGTGCTCGGCTACCAGGCGGACGGCGAAGCCGGCGCGGTGCCCGGCGTGGAGCTCGCCCACGGACTGGACGAGCTGCGCGAGCGCGTCACCCGGCTCCTCGCCGACCACCGCGAGACAGCCCCAACCCCCGTGTCCGCCCCGCAATCGGGGCCGGCGGACGACGCACTCGCCGGGCAGACCGTCCTCATCGTCGACGACGACGCCCGCACCGTCCTCGCCCTCGCCGCCGCCCTCGAACAGAGCGGGCTCACCGTCCTGCACGCCGGAGACGGCCGCACCGGACTCGACCTGCTGCGCGCCCACCCCGAGACCGCCCTCGTCCTGATGGACGTCATGATGCCGGGCCTCGACGGCTACGCCGCCATCGCCGCCATCCGCGCCGACGACCGCTTCGAGGGCCTGCCGATCATCGCCGTCACCGCCAAGGCCATGCCCGGCGACCGCGACAAGAGCCTCGCCGCGGGCGCCGACGACCACGTCACCAAGCCCGTGGACACCCCCCGCCTCCTCGCCCTCCTCCGCCGCCGGCTCGGCACCCCATGACCGGCCCCCGCCAACCGCGCCCCGACGCCGAAGCGGACCCCGCAGCCGGCCCCGAAGCCGGCCCCGCGCCCCGCCCTGAAGCCGAACCCGAACCCGACCCCGCCGCCGACCCCTCCGGCGCCACCGCCCGTGCGCTCGCCGGGACCGTCCGCCGCCTCCAGGCCGCCGCCGCCCGGGAGCGGTCCGCCGCCCGGACCCGGTCGGTCGTCGACCTCGCCACCGGCATCCTCGCCGAGCGCCTCGACATGCTCCCCACCGAAGCCGCCGCCCAGCTCGCCCGGCTCGCCCGCGAGGCCGGCGTCCCCGTCGCCACCCTCGCCGCCGACATCGCCCGCCGCCCCGGCGCCGAGCCCGAACCGGCCCCGGCCGCCGCCCCCACGCCCCCGTCCGGCCTCCTGGTACCGGCGCTCGAAGCCGACGGCCCCGACCTGCAGCAGGCTTCCGCCGCCGTCCTGGAGCAGAGCGGCGCCGCGCTCGGCGTCCACGCCGTGGCCGTCTGGCGGCGCCTGCCGGGCGCCGCGCTCGCCCTCGCCGCGCACGGCGGGCTGCCCGCCGCCGAGGCCGCCGCCTGGAGCCGGGTGCCGCCCGGCGTCACCACGCCCGCCCAGTACGTCGTCGGCGGCGGCGCGGAGGAGCTGTGGCCCGGCGACCCGGCCACCGCCGCGCCCTCCGTCGGCAGCGGCAGCGGCAGCGCCCGGGCCGTCCTGCCGCTGCTGGACGGCGGCCGCTGCCTAGGAGCCCTCGAACTGCTGTGGCCCGGCACCGCCCCGGAGCTCACCGCGGCCCAGCGCCGCCAGCTCCACGCGCTCGCCGACCTCTGCGCCACCCTGCTCACCCCGTCCGGGCAGGCCCCGCCGCCACGGGACGTCACCGACCTCGTCGACGGTCTGCTCACCCCCGCGCTCCTCCTGGAACCCGTCCTCCTGGACCCCCTCCAACACGGCGGCCTGGTCACCGACTTCACCATCCGCCGGGCCAACGCCCGCTTCCGCGACCCGCTGGGCCGCCCCCGCGACGAGCTCGAAGGCGCCTCCTTCCTCGCCTCCTACCCCGTCGCCGCCGCCGGGGGCCTCTTCCAGCACCTGCTGCGCGTGCACCGCACCGGAACCCCGCTGCCCGGAGCGACCGTGCAGGTCATCGTCAGGAACGGCCGCTCGGTCGAGCCCGCCACCGTACGGCTGTCGGTCGCCCCGCTCGGCCCGCTGCTGCTCGTCGAATGGCGGCCCGACACCGAGCCCTCGCCCGGCGACGACGAACAGGCCGCGCTGCTGCGCCAGGCCCAGCGCCTCGCCCGCGTCGCCGGGTTCGAGGAGCACCCCGAACACGGCCGGGTCCGCTGGAGCGACGGGCTGCGCGACCTCTTCGGGCTGCCCCCGGGCGCCCCCGCCGTCCCGCTCGCCCACCTCGCCCGGCACACCCACCCCGACGACGAACCCGCCGTGCGCCGCCTCGTCGACACCGTCCGCCACCGCCACCGCGCGGCCTCCGCCGTCTTCCGGCTGGCCCGCCCGGACGGCACCTACCACTACACCCGGGTCATCGCCGAGCCCGTCCTGGACGAGGAGGGCGGGCTGCTCGCCGTCCGCGGCGCCTACCACGACGTGTCCGCCCAGCACTGGACGGAGGTCGCCCTCGGCGCCACCCGCGAGCGCCTCGCCGACAGCGAGCAGGAGTCCGCCGAACGCGGCCAGCTGACCCTGCGCCTCCAGCAGGCCATCCTGCCCGCCGCCCCGCCGCCGCTCGGCGGCACCGGACTGCGCGCCGCCGTGCGCTACCGCCCCGCCGCCCAGCGCGACCGCGTCGGCGGCGACTGGTACGACGTGCTGCTGCTGCCCGACAAGCGCGTCCTGCTCGCCGTCGGCGACGTGGCCGGACACGGCGTCGGCGCCGCCACCGGCATGGTCGCGCTGCGCCACGCCCTGCGCGGACTCGCCGTCACCGGCGCCGGGCCCGGCCGGCTCCTGGAGTGGGCGAACACCGTCGCCCTGCGCGAACCCGGGCAGGTCACCGCCACCGCCGTCTGCGTCCTGCTCGACCCGGCCACCGGCGACCTGCGCTGGGCCCGCGCCGGCCACCTGCCCCCGATCCGGCTCAGCACCGACGGTGCCCATGTCCTGCCGCTGCCGCACGGCGTGCTGCTCGGCGCCCTGGACGACGCGACGTACGAGGAGCACACCGCGCGCCTGGACAGCGGGGACGTCCTCCTGCTCTACACCGACGGCCTGGTCGAACGCCGCGACCGGCCCGTCGAGGACTCCGTCGACCAGTTGATCCGCACCGCCGGCCCGCCCGGCCCGGACCTCGAGCACTACCTGGACCGGCTGCTCGACCTCAGCCCCGCCGACACCGAGGACGACGCCTGCCTGATCGCCGTCCAGGTCGACCAGGTGTATCGACCCGCACGGCGGCGGGTCGGCCGCGCCGCGTTACGGGCCGGGCGGCCCGGGTAGGCGCCGCCGGGGGGACCCGAACGTGACGGACGGGGAAACCCATGTCGTTGCCGGGACTTCCCGCCCGGCGCCGGGGCGGGCAGCTGTTCGGCCACCGACGCTCGGCCACTGACGCTCGGCCACTGACGCTCGGCCACTGATGTTCGGCCATTGAGGGAGATGCAGTCGCATGACGGGAGCGCGGAGGATCCCACCACCGCGCTCCTCGGCGTGGCCGTGGGCCAGGCGGCTGCCGCTGTCCGCACGTCCGGGCTCGGCCGCCGAGGCCCGCCTGTGCACCGTCGGGTTCCTCGCCGACGTCGCCGACCCGCTCGTGGTCGCCGACGCCGTCCTGCTGGTCTCCGAACTCGTCGGCAACGCCGTCCGCCACACCGGAGCCCCCCGCTGGCTGCTCCTCGTCCGCGCCCCCGGCCTCCTGCGCATCGAGGTCGGCGACGCCAGCCCCCGCCCGCCCCTCCCGCGCCCGCCCACCCCCGCCGACCACACTGGGGGGCTGGGCCTCTTCCTACTCAACCACCTCTCCCAGCACTGGGGCTGGCACACGGCGGACACGGGCAAGGTCGTCTGGTGCGACCTGCGGGTGCCGTAGTCGCGTACCGGGCCGGTCCGCCGGGCACTACGCCCGTAGTGGCACTACTCGAGTAGTGCCACTACGGGCGTAGTGCCGTACGGGCCCGGCGGGATCCGCACGCTGCGCCCTACCCGGCGGGGGCACTCGCGTGGTGGCGGCCGTGGCGGCGCAGCAGGAGGACGGCCTCGCGGGCGGTGACGGTGTGGAACTCGCCGTAGAAGGGGCCGGCGGCGTGGGCGTAGTCGGGCAGGTGGAGGCAGATGAGGACGTCCACTTCGTGGCGCAGGTCGTCGGCGAGGCGGGCGTCGCAGACGGGGGCGGCGAGGAGGAGGCGGGCGGGGCGGTCGGAGAGGAGGGTGCGGACGGCGGTGTGGCCCGTGAGGGCGTCGGTGAGGCCGTCGGAGACGAGGACGGCCGTGCGGCCCTGGATGCGCAGCGGGGCGCGGCCCTCGCGGTAGAGGGCCTCGTCGCGGTGGACCTCGGCGCGTTCGCGCTTGAGGCTCGCGCCCACCTCGGCCGGGGTGACGCCGAGGATCTTGAGGGCGTCGTGGTCGAACAGCGGGGGGTCGCCGTCGGCGACGGCGCCGATCGGGCGGTCGTGGCCGGGCACGTTCAACTGCCGTACCACGATGGCGTCCAGTGGGGCGTCCAGCTCCTCGGCGACCTCGGCGGCGACGGGCAGTCCGCCCGGGGCCAGGCCGAGGACGACGACCTCGCCGTCGGTCCGGTCGCCGATGAACGGGGCCACGGCTTCGGCGAGCCGGCGCCCTGCCGCGGCACGGTCGAGGAATCTCACGGGTCCGTCCTCCTTCTCCCGGCGCATACGAGGCGGCTTCCCCGTCTCGCCCACCTCTAACGTCCGCGCGGACGTTAGAGGTCGGCAGGACGGGGACGGCCGCGAGACAGGGGGACGGCCGGCGGCTGGAGGTGGGCGACGATGGACGGGTCGGGCCCGAGTCCGGTGCGGCGGCGCGGTGGGTCGAGCCGGGCCCAGTCGACCCAGCCCGCCAGGGCGGCCGGTGCGGCGGTCAGCAGTCCGGCCGCCACCAGGGCGTCGGCGCTGCGGCGCCCGCCCGGGGTGGCGTCCAGCAGCTCCGCGGAGGTCCAGAAGTCGAGCGGCATCTGGACGAGCAGCGGGTGGAGCGGGTGTCCGAGCCGGACGCCGCGCAGCGCGTCGCGGTACGGCCCGTGCGGCAGGCTCTCCACGGCGGCGGCGAGCTTCGAGGCGGGGGTGTCCAGGAGGTCCCAGTGCGCCGGTGCGTCGACCGCGCGGCGCAGGCGGCGGGACCAGGGGCGGGTGTGCAGGGGAGGTGAGGTGTTCGGCGAGGTGTTCATGCCGGGCGGCTTGCCGGGTCTCCGGCCCCCGAACCCGATGAGCCCGATCGGGGGCCCGGGCCAGGTCGGACGTCCCGGCGGTCGTTCCGGCGGTCGTTCCGGAACCGGGACGTACCGGACGGCTACCCCGGGGCCGTGTCGCCGATCACCCCGGTTGGACGTCTGGCAGCCGGAGACGCGCGCGACCGGCGTGTGACGCCGCGCACGGCCGTGGCGCTGAACCGTACGACCGACGCGTCCGTTGTGCACCGGACGCGTCGGGGCAGGCCCGACCTCCTGGCTGCTACGGATGGGGACCTTCCCATCCCATCCCATCACATCGGCCGCCCGGTCAGGGACCGGCAACTGAGCGCCCGTCAGCGCAGTCCCTCGTAGGCGGCCATGACGATCTCCATGCCGCGGTTGTCCTCCTGCCGGTCCCGGTCGATCATCCGGTTCATGACGTAGGCCACCGTCATGCGGGCGTCGGGATCGCTCGCGACCAGCGAGCCGCCCCAGCCGCCCCAGCCGAAGGTGCTGCCGAACCTGCCGAAGCCCGCCGTCCAGCACATCGGTGTGCCCAGCACGCGGTCCCTGCCGCGGAACAGCTCCTGCCAGGCCGGCTCGCAGCCCTTCGGGGACAGCAGTCGCACGCCGCCGGCCGACCCCCGGTTCGCCAGGACCGACTGCGCCAGGGCGACGGAGCGGGCGTTGCCGAAGCCGTTCACCGCGGGGAGCTGCGCACGGCGCCAGGCAGTGGAGTTGACGTCCCTGACGCGGATCGCGGGACCGGCGCCCTCCCGGCGCGTGCCGTCCGGCCCCGGCGGTGCGGCGGCGGCGTACTCGTCGGTCAGGGACGGCGGCGCGATGAGGGGTGAGACGCGGTGGTCGTGTTCCGCGGAGAGCCCGAGGTGGAAGTCCGCGCCGAGCGGTCCGGCCACCTCCTCGGCGAAGAACTCGCCGAGGGTCCGGCCGGTGACGCGGCGGACGACCTCTCCCACGAGGAAGCCGAAGCTGAGCGCGTGGTAGCCGGCGGCCGTCCCCGGCTCCCATGCGGGCGCCTGCGCCGCCAGCCCCGCCGTCACGCCCTCCCAGTCGTAGAGCTCCTCGACCGTCGTCGGCCCGGAGAGGTCCGGCAGCCCCGCGGTGTGCGACAGCACGTGCCGCACCAGCACGCCCCCCTTGCCGGACGCGGCGAACCCGGGCCAGTAGGCGGCCACCGGCGCGGACAGGTCGAGCTCGCCCCGGTCGGCCAGGATCAGCGCGCACAGGGCGGTCATGTTCTTGGTCGTCGAGTTCACGGCGGCGAGGGTGTCGCGCTCCCAGGCGACGGACCGGTCCGCGTCGGCGTACCCGCCCCAGATGTCGACCACCGGCTCGCCGTCGACGTGGACGGCCACCGAGGCGCCCACGTCCTCGGCGGCGAGCAGGGCCGCGAGAGCCGCCCGGACCGGCTCGAAACGTGGCTCGGAGAAACCCATAACATCGTTCATGGGCGCAAGCCTCCCGCCGGGCCGCGGCCTCCCGCCCGACCGTTCCCGCACCGGCTCCGTCGGGCGGGCCGCGACCACATCCGCCTCCGCCCGCGCGGGGGCGGCCCGAAAGGACGGACAGGCGTGCTGGAGCGGCTCAATCAGGCGCTGGACCACCTGGAGACGTGCCTCGACCGGGAGGTCGACATCGCGGAGGTGGCCCGGATTGCCGCGGTGTCGGAGTACCACCTCCGGCGGCTGTTCTCCGCGCTCGCCGGCATGCCGCTCCCGGTCTACGTGCGGCGCCGGCGGATGACGCTCGCCGGGGCCGAGGTGCTGGCCGGGGAGCTGACGCTGCTCGACATCGCGGTGCGGTACGGGTACGGCTCGGCCGAGGCGTTCGCCCGCGCGTTCCGGTCGGTGCACGGCGTCGGCCCGGGCGAGGCCCGCCGTACGGGCGCGGTGCTCACCGCGCAGCCTCGCATGTCCTTCCGCCTCGTCGTCGAGGGGAGCGCGGCCATGCGCTACCGGATCGTGGAGAAGGAGCCGTTCCGGGTGATCGGCAGGAAGGCCCGGCTCCCGCTCGTGCACGAGGGGACCAACGCGGCCGCCGAGGCGCACGCGAGGAGCCTGGAGGAGCGGGAGATCGCACGGATGAAGGAGCTGGCCGGCCAGGGCCCGGGCGGGATCCTGTCGGCGGTGGTGTACCTGACCGACAGCCGGGAGGAGGGCGCCGAGGCGGACTACTGGATCGGCGTGGTCACCGCCCCCGGGACGGCCGCCGAGGGGCTCGACGCCCTCGACGTGCCGGCCGGGACCTGGGCGGTCTTCGAGGACCACGGGCCTTATCCGAGCGCCCTCCAGGGACTCTGGCGCGACGTGTTTACGCAGTGGTTCCCCTCGAACCCGTACACGAGCCGGGCGGGTCCGGAACTCCTGCGGACGCGACCGGTGGAGGTCGGCGCGCCGACCGACTCCCAGCTGTGGATCCCGGTCGAGCGGGACGGCGGGCGCGCCGGGGCGTGACCCCCCACCGGCCGGCCAGTCAGCCGGGCGGGCGGGCGGGCTTCGGTGGCGCGGCTCGCGGTGGACGCGTCGTCGCGACGGCCTCGGGAACGCCGTTGTCCCAGGGGCGCGATGACGCTGCGTCAGGCGAACGAAGGCGTGCCGCCGCGCACGGTCGGACGGTGGGGGCGCCGGAACGCGACGTACCGCCCGATCGTTGGATCGGGCGGTACGGACCGGCTTGCGGTGCGGCGAGCAGGCTCACCGGTGGCCGAGGGTGCGGCGGGCGATCCTCGCGTTCGCCTTCATCAGCAGCGGCATCACCCCGTAGACGACCACCGGGACGACGACGGCGGTCATCGCCAGGGTGCGCAGCGGCACCGGCAGGCCGCCGAGGTACGGGCCGAGCAGGAGGAAGGCGGCGGTGATGCTCGGGTAGACGGCGAGCCAGGTGAGCAGTGCCCGGCGGTGCACGGAGGGCATGGCCGGGGCGGTCGGGGCGACCGGAGCAGCCGGGGTGGTGATGGCGGGTGCGGTGATGGTGTCGGTGGACATGGCGCGTTCCTCCCCTACGGCTGGGCCGGAGCTCGAATCTCCAACCCGTTGGTTGGAGTTTTGCAGATGCGGCCGCGAATGTCCAACCATCCGGTTGGAAACTCGCGGTAGGCTGGCCCCATGGCCTGGGACACCGCACGCACGCAGCAGCTCCTCCTCGACGCGGCCGTCGAGGAGTTCGCCGAGTTCGGCCCCGACGGCGCCCGCATCGCCCGGGTCGCCACCCGCGCGGGGGTGAACAAGGAGCGCATCTACCAGTACTTCGGCAACAAGGAGCAGCTCTTCTCCGCCGTGCTCACCTCCGAACTCGCGAAACTGGCGGAGGCGGTGCCCCTGGTCGTCGAGGAGGCGGCGGACTTCGGCGACTACGCCGGCCGCGTCTTCGACTACCACTCCGCCCACCCGCACTTCTCCCGCCTCCTCGCCTGGGAAGGGCTCCAGCGGGGCAAGGTCACCGACGAGCTCGCGGCGGAGGCCGAACGCGCCGCGCACCTCGGGGAGAAGGTCGCCGCCGTCGCCGCCGCCCAGCGGGGCGGCGGCATGATCGACGAGGTCGACGCGGGGCGGATGATGTTCGCGATGATCAGCATGGTGAACTCCTGGATCACCCTGCCGCAGATGGCGCGCCTGCTCCTCGGCGGCTCCGCCGACCCGGCGGCGGACCGGGAGGCGCTGGCCACGCTGGTCAGCCGGATGGCGCGGCCGTAGGGTACTTGGCTTTGCCCCGCGGAGGGCGGCCGGGCGTCCGGCTGCCCGGGCGTCCCGGCGGCCGCCTCCTCGGTGGCCCCGGACGCGAGCGGTCCGTGCGCGCACGGCGGTGCCGGGGGAGTGGGAGAGGGTGGCGGGGCGGTGGTCGGAGGTCCGGTGGCCGCGGCCGGCGTCGAGCTGTTCGTGGGCGCAGGTGGCGATGTGGTGGTCGTGGGCTTGAACGGGCTCGTGCGGCTCGACAGGAGGAAGCGAAGGGAGTCACTCTTGTGGAGGGCGGTCGAGGACTCACGGAGGACCGGTCGACAGCCGTGACGAATACGCCGCCAGATGCCAATTCAATTGTCTTTGCGCCGATTCGACCACGTAGTTGCCTGAACGGGCGTCTACGGGCGTGACTTTGATGCTGCTTTGTGGGTAACGGGGGAGAACGTTGAACGAGCCTATGGAACCGGCACCGATCGAGACACTATGGAGATACAGGGCTGACGGAGTGACGGGACCGGTCGGGTCCACGGGTGACCGGCACGGGCGATCCGTCGCGACCGTTCCGATCGCCCTCCTGGTGCCCGGGGAATCACCGCGTTCGGGTGGCAAGGACCCGGAGCACGTGGCGCGACTTGCGGAGGTGGACGGTCCGCTTCCGCCGATCTTAGTCGAACGCGCGACCATGCGGGTAGTGGACGGGATGCACCGCCTGCTGGCCGCGATCCTGCGCGGCCAGGAGACGATCGAGGTCGAGTTCTTCGAGGGGGGCGCGGACGACGCCTTCCTGCGGTCCGTCGAGATGAACGTGACGCACGGCCTGCCGCTGTCGACCGCGGACCGGAAGGCCGCCGCGGAGCGGATCGTGGCATCGCACCCCTACATGTCGGACCGGGCCATCGCCCGGGCCGCGGGCCTGGGGCCGAGGACCGTCGCGTCGATCCGGCAGCGGTCGGCCGGGGCGGTGGCGAACGTGCGGGTCGGTCAGGACGGCAAGCTCCGGCCGCTGAGCGGGGCCGAGGGGCGGCAGCGGGCGGCGGAGCTGATCGCCGAGCGCCCGGAGGCGTCGCTGCGGGAGGTGGCGCGGCTGGCGGGCATCTCGCCGGCGACGGTCAGCGACGTCCGCCGGCGCCTGGCGGTCGGTGAGCCCCCGGCGCCCGTTCCGGCGGGCCGCGCCGCGTTGCCGGAACGGTCGGAGGCGGAGGAGGGGCCGGGGCCGTACGAAGAGCCCGACATGCTCCGGGTGTCCGGGGACGCGGTGCCGGCGCGGGGCCGGCGGGGACAGGGCGGCCGGCGGGTGCGGCTGGTGCAGTCGGACCCGGTCACCCTGCTGGAGAAGCTGGTGCGGGACCCCTCGCTGCGGCACAAGGAGGAGGGGCGGCAACTCCTGCGGCTCCTGCAGCAGAACGTCATCGGCGCGAAGGAGTGGTCCGAGCTGATCTCGGTGGTCCCGCCGCACTGCGGGGCCCTGGTGGTGGACCTCGCCCGGCAGTGCGCGGAGACGTGGAGGGAGTTCGCACAGGAACTGGACCAGCGGGTGGGCCGGTCATTGACGGACAGTCAGCGTAGCAGCGCATCCTGATCGATGTGGCGACGGCCACCGGGGGTCCGGACAGTGCCCGGACCCCCGGTGGCCGACCCGCCCGGAGGAGCAACTGCCCCCGGGCGCCGCAGAACTGACCGCCCGTGGGGCTTGGTCACCCGCTGTTACGGCAGACGACGGTCCCACTGAGCCTCAGCGGAGCGCCCTGGCCGCCGGATCCGGCGGCATCGAGCTGTACGCCGCCGAGGACGACGCGCCAGACACCGTCCTTCTTCTCGGTGGTGATCCCGCTCGCGCTGTCCTGCGTGTAGCCGTCCTTGTGCTCCGCGGTGCCGAACGTGACCTTCCAGTTCTGCCCGTTCAGCGCGCCGGTGAGCCCCGGGCCGGTGCCGGCCTGGTCGCCGGAGGCCTTGAAGGAGACCAGCTTGTCGCCGCTGACGGTGCAGGTGCTGCCGTCGAACTGGGCGCTGCCCGACTCGGCGCCGGAGTAGCTGAGATGGGCGCCGCCCGTGAGGTTCGGGGTGCCGTTGCCGGTGCCCGAAGCGGGTTGGGCGGGCGGGGCGGGCGCGGACGGCGGGTCGCCGCCGCCGACGGTCTGGCTGTTGCAGCCGGTGAGGACGAGCAGTCCGGCGCCCATGACGAGGCCGGCCACCATGCGTACGCGGCGCAGGTGCTTCGATGACATCTCTCGGAATCCCCTTCGGGCGATCGCTCGCTGGTCGATAAGGGAGAGCATGTCATATCCGACATAAGTGTGCGGTCGGAACGCAATTGTCCCCGGAACGGGCACGGGACTTCGGAGTTCATCGGGCCGGAACGGCTCGAACGCGGTGTCGGCTTCCCCGAATCGATGTTCCGCTGTTCCACTTGTGGGGGGTGTGCCCGACGCCCGTGGTCGCCGTCGGTCGCGCTGTCGCGCGGGTCGCCGTCCGGCCGCCGCGAGTGCTCCGCCGGGCTGTTCAACCACTGCGGCAGCGCAGTTGAACGTCGACGGCGTCCGGCGCGCCGTCCCGTTCCGGGGCTGTCCGCCGGGCCCCGGGGTGGTGGTCGACCCTGGAACGGCGGTGCGTTCCCCGGTTAACCTTCGGAGTTGCGAGGGTTATTCGGACCCGACGGACATATCCGGCACGGAGGAAATGCTCGTGGTGCACGGCACACGCCGGGGATTCGGTGGCGAATCGATGAGGGAATGTTTTCCGGAGCTGCCGTCCGAGGTCGCTCACGGGATACGGCGACTGGCCGCGGAATTCGGCGTCGACGAGGATGCGATAGGGCTGGCAGCCCGGTTCCGGGTGGCGGCCGCGGTCGCCGAGGCGCGGGGCCCGGTGCAGGACGGAGGGGACTGGCGCGAGCTGATCGAGCACGTCGCCGCCGACCGGGGCCGGGCCGCGGCCGAGCTCGCCTGGCAGGCGGTCGGGGCGCAGGAGTACGTGACGCCGGAGCGGGTCGCCGAGTACCTCCGTACCGCGCTGCGTCACCTGGTCGATGCCCCGGAGGAGCCCTGGCACCGGCGCAGCCTGCTGTCTCCGGCCGAACTCTCCGTACTGACCGAGGAGTTCGCGGGGCCGGTGCGCCCGCTGCCGGACCGGCGGTTCCACGAGCTCTTCGAGGAGCGGGTGCGCCGCCACCCCGACCGGATCGCGGGCGTCGAGGGCGGCCGGAGCTGGACCTACGGGGAGCTGAACCGGCGGGCCAACCTGATCGCCTGGTCGCTGCACCGGGGCGGACTGCGCTCCGAGGACGTGGTCGCGGTGATCACCGACCGGACGCTGGAGTGGCTGGCCGCGGTGCTCGCGGTGTTCAAGGCCGGCGGCTGCTACCTGCCGCTCGAACCCGACTTCCCGGCCGAGCGCATCGCCACCGTCCTGGATCGCAGCGGCAGCCGGCGGGTGCTCGCCGAACGCGGCCTGCCGCAGATCGCGGCGGCCCTGGCGGACCGGCCCGAGGTGGAACTGTCGTACCTGGACGACCTCTTGGCACAGCCGGGCCCCGACCGGGACCTGGGGCTCCCGGTCGCCGGCGACCAGCTCGCGTACATCTACTTCACCTCCGGCTCCACCGGCGAGCCCAAGGGGGCGATGTGCGAGCACGCCGGCTTCCTCAACCACCTCCTCGCCAAGATCGAGGACCTCGGCATCGAGGAGGGGGAGACGGTCGCGCAGACCGCGCCCCAGTGCTTCGACATCTCCCTGTGGCAGCTGGTCTCCGCCCTGCTGGTCGGCGGGCGGACCCACCTCGTGGGGCAGGACGTCATCCTGGACGTGCGCCGGTTCGTGGACACCCTCGCCGACGGCCGGATCCAGGTCGTCCAACTCGTGCCCTCCTACCTGGAGGTGCTGCTGTCGGCGGTCGAGGCGCGGCCCACCGCGCTGCCCGCGCTGCGGTGCGTGTCGGCCACCGGCGAGGCGCTCAAGAAGGAGCTGGTGCACCGCTGGTTCGCCGCCTTTCCCGAGGTGCTCCTGGTCAACGCGTACGGACTCACCGAGACCTCCGACGACACCAACCACGAGGTCATGGACCGCGTGCCGGAGCACCGGTCGGTACCGATCGGGCGGCCCATCCGCAACGTGCGGGTCCTCGTGGTGGACGAGCGGCTCGAACCGGTGCCGCTGGGCGTTCCGGGGGAGATCGTGTTCTCCGGGGTGTGCGTCGGCCGGGGCTACGTCAACGACCGGGAGCGGACCGAGGCGGTGTTCGTCCCGGATCCGTACCGGCCGGGCGAACGGCTGTACCGTTCGGGCGACTTCGGCCGGTGGCTGCCGTCCGGGACGTTGGAGTACCTCGGCCGCCGGGACTCCCAGGTGAAGATCCACGGCTTCCGGATCGAGATCGGCGAGATCGAGAACCGGTTGCTCCAGGTACCGGGTGTCCGCGACGGCGCGGTGGTGATCGCGGGGACCGCCGAGCAGCCCCTGCTGGTCGGCCACTACACCGGGGCCGAGGCCCCGGACCCCGACCGGGTCATGGCGGCCCTCGCCGAACTGCTCCCCGCCTTCATGCTGCCCCACCGCCTCCACCACAGCGCGGGGCTCCCGCTGACCGCCAACGGGAAGACGGACCGCAAGCAGCTGGTCCGGCTCGCGGCGGAGGCCGAAGAGGCCGAGCAGGCCGAACAGGCCGCGGCGGCCGGGTTCGAGCCGCCCGCCACCGCGACCGAACAGCGGGTCGCCGCGCTGTGGGCCGGACTGCTCAAGGTGCCGGCCGAGCGCATCGGCCGCCGTGCCCGCTTCGCCGACCTGGGCGGCACCTCCATGACGGCGATCCGACTGGTGATCGCGCTGGACCGGGCGGTGACGGTCGGGGAGCTGGCGGACACCCCGACGGTCGCGGAGGTGGCGGCGCTGCTCGACCGGAAGGCGACCGCCGCCGAGTGACGCGCTCCCGGGCGCCGGTCCGTCGGCCGGCCCGAACCATCACGAGAGGAAGAGTGGATGACCAGCGCGACAACCGACCAGGTGCCGTCCGGCCAGGTGCCGACCGACCAGGTGCCGTCCGGCCCAGGCCCCGGCCCCGGCCCGAGCCCGGTTTCGGCCCCGGCCCCGACACCGGGCCCGGACGGGCCGGAACTCCTCACCGTCCCGCCGGGCGCCGTCGCGTCCGGCTGGCTGACCGAGCAGCGGCAGGACATCGAGGCCCGCATCGGCGCCTCCGGAGCCGTGCTGCTGCGCGGCACGGGCATCCGCTCGGCCGCCGACCTGGCGGACGTCGCCGCCGCCCTGGGGATCGAGCCGATGGTCGAGCGGGAGCGGTTCGCTCCGCGGGCCGAGCTCGGCCGGGGCGTCCACTCCTCCTCGGAGTGGCCCGCCGACGAGCCCATGTGCATGCACCACGAGCTGAGTTACGCCGAGCAGGTGCCCGCTCTGCTCCTGTTCGGCTGCCTGGTCGCCCCCGCCGAGGGCGGGCGCACCGAGGTCGCGGACTCGCAGCGGGTGCTGGAGGCGCTGCCGTCCGAGCTGGTCGACCGCTTCAGCCGGGAAGGCTGGCTGCTCACCCGGTCCTACCACGAGGTGGGCGTCCCGTGGACCGAGGCGTTCGGCACCGAGGACCGCGCGCAGGTGGACGCCTACTGCGCGGCGGCGGGCCTCGACCACGAGTGGCTGCCGGACGGCCGGCTGCGCACCCGCCAGCGCCGCGCCGCCGTGCTGCGCCACCCGGGGACGGGCCGCCCGGTCTGGTTCAACCAGGTGGCGTTCCTGAACGAGCGGACCCTCGACCCGGCGATCCGGGAGTACCTGGTGGACGTCTACGGCCCCTCCGGCCTGCCGTTCAACACCGCCTACGGCGAAGGCGGCGAGCTGTCCGACGACACCGTGGAGACGATCAACGCGGCCTACCGCGACGCCTCCGCCGGCCTGCCCTGGCAGGCCGGCGACGTGCTGCTGGTCGACAACCTCCGGATGGCCCACAGCCGGGACCCCTTCCGGGGCGAGCGCGAGATCGTGGTGCTCCTCGGCAACCCCGTCCGGCTCGAAGGCCATGTCCTCCCCTGAGCCGGGGAACGGGAGAACGGGGGTTTGCCGTGCCGATCATCTCGGCTCCGTACGAATTCAATGAGGACCGGCTCTACGTCGATCTGGCTCCCGTGCTCGGGATCCCGCTCCACCTCAAGTGCGAGGGCTTCAACTTCGCCGGTTCGATCAAGCAGAAGGCCGCCCTGGAAATGGTCGAGGCCGCCGAGAAGTCGGGCCGGCTGGGATTCGACTCGATCCTGGTGGAGTCCTCGTCCGGCAACCTGGGCGTGGCGCTCAGCATGATCGCGGCGAGCCGGGGGTACCGCTTCGTCTGCGTCACCGACTCCCGGTGCAACCCGGCGACCCGGCAGGTGATGCGGGCACTGGGCGCCGAGGTGCACGTCGTCTCGGAGCCCGATCCGGTGGACGGCCTGCTCGGCGCCCGGCTCGCCCACGTCCGCCGGCTGTGCGCCGAGGACGACCGCTACCTGTGGCTCAACCAGTACGCGAACCCCGACAACTGGGGTGCGCACCACCGGCTGACCGCCCCCGAGATCGCCGAGCACTTCCCGGGGCTCGACGTCCTCTTCGTCGGCGCCGGGACCACCGGGACGCTGATGGGCTGCGCCCGCTGGTTCAAGGAACACCGCCCACAGGTGCGGATCGTGGCCATCGACGCGGTCGGATCGGTCACCTTCGGCGGTCCGCCGGGCCGGCGGCTGCTGCCCGGACTGGGGGCGGGAGTGCGCCCGCAGATCCTGGACGAGACCTTCGTCGACGCGGTCGTCCGGGTGCCGGAGCCGGACGCGCTGCGCGTCTGCCACCGGCTGGCCGCCCGCGGCTTCCTGTTCGGCGGCTCGACCGGCACCGTGGTGGCCGGTGCGGCTCGCTGGCTCGACGAGCGGCCCCCGGGCGCTCGTCGGCCGGGCGCCGCGGTGGCGATCGCGCCGGACCTCGGTGAGCGGTACACGGACACCGTCTACCGGCCGGACTGGGTGCGCGAGCACTACGGGCCGGACGTCCTCGAGTCGGAGGAGTTCCGCTTCTGACGGTCCCGGTGCTCCGTCGGCACCGGTCACCGGGCGGGCCCGCACACTCTTGATCGGCCGCTCGGCCCTCGGTCATAGTGAAGTGGCCCCCGGCCGCGACGCGCGCAAGTCACGCGCACCGCAGCGGACTTCGTGGTCGCCGCCGAGCGTTCGGCGAACCGGCGGCCGCGACGCGGACCGCCTCCCACCACCCCACCCGCCCCTGCGGGAGTCCGCCCGCGCGCCGGGCCGGCGCCGATCCGTGCCGTCCGCACGACGGCGGCCAGGGGCGCGACCGCCACCCGAAGGAGCCCTGATCGCGCATGCGCCTCGAACCGGACGTGGACGACGCGTCGGTGACCGCCCTCCAGGCCCCGTCGCCGCTTCGCCGCGAGGACCTGCACGCCAGTGTGTCGGACCCGGTCCTCGACACCATGAACTTCCTCAACGAGATCACCCTGCGCCACCCCGAGGCGATCTCCTTCGCCCCGGGACGCCCCTACGACGGCTTCTTCGACACCGAACAGCTCTTCGGCTACCTGCGCCGCTACCTCGACCACCTGGCCGAGACCGGGCACACCCCGGCCGAGGTCCGCTCCGCGCTCTTCCAGTACGGCCCCACGGCCGGCCGGATCCGCGAGGTGATCGCCGAGTCGCTGCGCCAGGACGAGGGGATCGACGTCCCGCCCGAGTCGATCGTGGTGACGGTGGGCTGCCAGGAGGCGATGTTCCTCGCGGTCAGGGCGCTCATCGCCTCGCCGCAGGACGTGCTGCTGGTGTCCAGCCCGTGCTACGTCGGGATCACCGGGGCGGCCCGGGTGCTCGGCGTCGGGCTGAGCGCGGTCGAGGAGGGCGAGAGCGGCTTCGACTGCGCCGTCCTGGAAGCCGTGGTCGCCGCCGAGCGGGCGGCCGGACGACGCCCCCGGGCCCTGTACGTGATCCCGGACCACTCCAACCCGCTGGGGACCACGATGCCCCTGGAGACCCGCACGGAACTGCTGGACCTGGCCGCGCGCCTGGACCTGCTGATCCTGGAGGACAGCCCCTACCGGCTGGTCAGCCCCGGCCCGCAGCTGCCCTCGCTCAAGGCCCTGGACCGCCGGCGGAGCGTGGTGCAGCTCGGGTCGTTCTCCAAGACGCTGTTCCCCGGCGCCCGGGTGGGCTACGCGATCGCCGACCAGGTCGTGGCCGACGGGTCGGGCGCCACCGGACTGCTCGCCGACGAACTCACCAGGATCAAGAGCATGGTGACGGTCAACACCTCGCCGCTCAGCCAGGCCGTGGTGGCGGGCATGCTGCTGGCCGGCGGAGGCCGCGCGACCGACCACAACGTCCGGACGTCCGCGTACTACGGGGAGACGATGGCCGCCACGCTGCGCGAACTGGAGGCGGCCTTCCCGCCGGACCGCCGCGCCGCCCTCGGCATCCGGTGGAACCGGCCGGACGGGGGCTTCTTCCTGAGCCTCACCGTCCCGTTCCCCGCCGACAACGCCGCGCTGGCCCGCTCGGTGCGGGACCACGGCGTCATCTGGACCCCGATGTCCTACTTCCACCCCGACGGCGGGGGCACCCGTGCCCTGCGCCTGTCCACCAGCTACCTGACGCACGAAGAGATCGTCGAGGGGATCGCCCGGCTCGCCCGGTTCGTCGAGGCCGAGGCCGCGACGAACGGCGCGGACGACACCGCGCGGGCCTGACCCGGCACCACCGACCGGAACCATCCGCGACAAGTCCGAAGGGACAGGCAGTGATCAGAGCAACGCTCAACACCCGTGGCAGGTGCCGCATGTGGGGGTGGACCTTCCGATGACCACCAGTGTCAGCCCCCGCCGCACCGCGGCCGTCGACCCGTCCCGCGCGCGCCACAGCGGCCCGGCCGCCCCGAACGCGCCCCGGATCGGTGCCGTCGGCACCGCCGTGACGGAGAACTCCTACACCCAGCGGGAACTGATCGACACCTTCCGGATCACCGATCCCAAGATCCGTTCGGTGTTCCTCAGCGGCTCCATCGAACGGCGCCACCTCACCCTGCCCCCGGTCGGCCCGGACGGCACCCTCGTCCCGGAGATCCAGGGCGAACTGCTCGCCAAGCACACCAGGGTCGGGGTCGAGATGGGCTCCCGGGCCCTGCTCGCCTGCCTGGAGGAACTCGGCGCCGACCTCGCCGACGTCGACTACCTGTGCTGCGTGACCACCACCGGGTTCCTCACCCCGGGCCTGAGCGCCCGGATCATCCGTCACCTCGGCATCGACCCCGGCTGCCACCGCGCCGACATCGTCGGCATGGGCTGCAACGCCGGTCTCAACGCCCTCAACGGAACCGCCGCCTGGTCGGCGGCCAACCCCGGCCGGCTCGCCGTGATGGTGTGCGCGGAGGTCTGCTCCGCCGCCTACGTCTTCGACAACACGATGCGCACCGCGGTCGTCAACAGCCTGTTCGGGGACGGCGCCGCGGCCATCGCGCTGATCGCCCCCGGCCAGGACGCCCCCGACCCGTTCACCTCCGGCCCGGCCGCAGCGGCCGCCACCCCCCGGATCCTGGACTTCTCCAGCCACATCATCACCGACGCGCTGGACGCCATGCGCTACGACTGGGACGACGACCAGAACCGGTTCAGCTTCTACCTCGACCCCGAGATCCCGTACGTGGTCGGCGCCAACGCCGAACAGGTCGTCGACCGGCTGCTCGCCCGCTCCGGCCTGCGGCGCAGCGACATCGCGCACTGGCTGGTGCACTCCGGCGGCAAGAAGGTCATCGACGCCGTCCGGGTCAACCTCGGCCTGACCCGCCACGAGGTGCGGCACACCACCGGTGTCCTGCGCGACTACGGCAACCTCTCCAGCGGATCGTTCCTCTTCTCCTACGACCGCCTGATGCGCGAAGGGTCCGTCCGGCCGGGCGACTACGGGGTGATGATGACGATGGGGCCGGGTTCCACCATCGAGACGGCGCTGATCCGGTGGTGACGGGCAGCGGCGACAGCCGACAGCGTACGGACAGCCTTCGAAACGGGGAGACGACAGTGGAAGACCGCGACGTGACGCTCAAGATCGACGGCGCGCAGCCCATCACCGCCGAACTGGTGGCCCGGGTCGCGGACGTCTGCGACCTGGCCGAATCCACCGAGGGCAGCCGGGTGGTCGTCCGGCTGACGGGCGCCCCGGTCGGCTCGGTGTACGAGGGCCTGACCATCGGCCTGGTCAACAAGTGGGAGCGGGCGCTGCGCCGCCTGGAACGGCTTCCCGCCACCGTCGTCGCCGTCGCGGACGGCGACTGCGGCGGCACCGCGCTGGACGCGCTGCTCGCCACCGACTACCGCGTCGTGACCGCCTCCGCCCGACTCGTGGTGCCCGTCGACGGCGGTGCGACCTGGCCGGGCATGGCCCTGTTCCGGCTCGCGCAGCAGGGTGCGAACACGGCCGGCGTCCGCCGGGCGGTGCTGTTCGGGCAGCCGATCGACGCCCCGGCGGCCCTGGCGCTCCGGCTGGTGGACGAGGTGACCGACGACGTCGAGGGTGCGCTGGCCGGCGTGGCCGGACTCGCCGAAGGGGTGCCCGGAGCCGAACTGGCCATCCGGCGCCAGCTCATGTTCGACGCCTCGGCCGTCACCTTCGAGGAGGCGCTGGGCGTGCACCTGGCCGCCTGCGACCGGGTGCTGCGGCGCGAGCCGGCCGGAGCGGCCTCGTGACGGCGGAAACCCGCACCCTGAGCCGGGAGGTGGCCGAGGACCGGAGCGCGGCCGGGGACCGGAGCGAGACCGAGGCCCACGAGCGGCACGCCGTCCGGGCCGACCTCGCCACCGCCCGGCGCGCGCTCGCCACCGCCGCGCTGCGCACCGCGGACGTGCTGGCGGCCCTGCCCGAACCGCAGCACCGCTCGCCCGGGCAACGGGCCGCCGCCGAGGGGGCCAAGGAGAGCGCCCGGCTGCTGCGCCACACCTTCCTCGGGGCGCACGCCGACGCCGTCTACGACGAGCTGACCGACGGCCGGACCCGCCACCTCAAGCTCGCCGAGGTGGCCGCTCTCGCCGCGCTCCGCTTCCCCGGACTGGCCCCCACCCCGGAACAGCTCGCGGAACGGACGAGGCCGCAGGCGGCCAAGGAGGGCCACGAGATCGACCAGGGCATCCTCTTCCACCACCTGCTCGGCTCGCCGACGGCCGGCGCCCACCTGATCGACGCGATGCTGACGCCCACCCCGCGCGCCCTGGCCCTGCTGCCGGAGTACACCAGGACGGGCGCCGCGGACCTCGGCAGCGTACGGATGGAGCGCTCCGGCGGCGCGTCCCGGGTGACCATGTGCCGGGACGACTGCCTCAACGCCGAGGACGGCCGCCAGGTCGAGGACATGGAGACCGCCGTCGACCTCGCCCTGCTCGACCCGCGGACGCGGGTCGGGCTGGTCCGCGGGGGTGTGATGACGCACCCGCGCTACGCGGGCCGACGGGTGTTCAGCGCCGGCATCAACCTCAAGTCCCTGCACGCCGGCGGCATCTCGCTGGTGGACTTCCTGCTGCGGCGCGAACTGGGCTACCTCCACAAGCTGCTCCGCGGAGTGCTCGTCGACGACGGCACCCACTGGCGCTCGCGCACCGTGGAGAAGCCCTGGGTCGCCGCCGTGGACGGCTTCGCGATCGGCGGCGGCGCCCAGTTGCTGCTGGTCTTCGACCACGTGATCGCCGCCGCCGACTCCTTCCTGAGCCTGCCCGCGGCGCAGGAGGGCATCGTCCCCGGGGCGTCCAACTTCCGGCTCCGCCGCTTCGGGGGGACCAGGCTGGCGCGTCGGCTGGTGCTGGCCGGGGAGAAGATCCGGGCGGCCGAGCCGGACGCCCGCTTCCTGGTCGACAGGGTGGTGGAACCCGAGGCCATGGACGAGGCCGTCGAGCAGGGCCTGGCCCGGCTCGGTGGATCGGCGGTCGTCGCCAACCGGCGGATGCTCAACCTGGCCGAGGAACCGGTGGACGAATTCCGCCGGTACATGGCCGAGTTCGCGCTGCAGCAGTCGCTGCGCCTGTACGCCGACGACGTCCTCGACAAGGTCGGCCGCTTCTCGGCACGTTCGGAGGCCGTGTCCGCGTGAGCGACTCCGGTGGGCCGCGGGTGCGGTACGACAAGAAGGAGCACGTCGCCCGGATCACGATCGACCGGCCCGCCGTGCTGAACGCGATGGACCTGCGGACGCACGAGGAACTCGCCGCGATCTGGGACGACTTCGAGGCCGATCCCGTGCTGCGCGTCGCGGTCCTCACCGGTGCCGGTGAGCGGGCCTTCTCCGTGGGGCAGGACCTGCGCGAGCGGGCCCGGCTCAACGCGGAGGGGGCGGCGCCCACCACGTTCGGCAGCCGGGGCCAGCCTGGCTGGCCCCGGCTGACCGAACGCTTCGACCTCAGCAAACCGGTGATCGCCCGGGTCGACGGGTACGCGCTGGGCGGCGGCTTCGAACTGGCCCTGGCGTGCGATCTCGTCATCGCCTCGGACCGGGCGGTCTTCGGGCTGCCCGAAGCGCGGCTCGGCCTCGTCCCGGGGGCGGGCGGTGCCTTCCGGCTCGCCCGGCAGCTGCCGCTGAAGATCGCCATGGGCCACCTGATGACCGGGCGCTCCCTGACGGCCGCCGACGCGGCCCGGTTCGGCCTGGTGAACGAGGTGGTGCCGGCCGACCGGCTGGACGCCTGCGTCGAGGAGTGGACCGCCGACCTGCTGCGCAGCGCCCCGCTGGCGGTACGGGCGATCAAGGAGGCGGTGATGCGGTCGGTCGACATGCCGCTGGAGGAGGCCTTCTCGGCCTCGTACGGGTGGGAGCGGCGGCGGATGGTCAGCGAGGACGCGGCCGAGGGCCCGCGGGCCTTCGCCGAGAAGCGTGACCCGGTCTGGCGGGGGCGGTAGGCGCCTGCGCACGGTACGGGCCACCGCCCGTGGGGGGGGGCGGGGGGGGGGGGCCCCCCCCCGGGGGGGGGCCCCCCCGGGCCCCCCCCCCCGCCCCCCCCCCCCCGGCGGGGGGCCCCCCCCCCCCGGCCCCCCCACGGGCGGATCAGCCGAGCGGTGCGGAGGCCGCGGGCTCGGCGGCGGCCTCCGCGGAGGGCTGCTCCGTGGACACCTCCTCCGTGGACACCTCCTCCGACGGCTCCTGACGGTTCTCCTGGGTGGCGAACTGGGTGCGGTAGAGCTCCGCGTACAGCCCGTCGGCGGCCAGCAGCTCCTGGTGCGTGCCGCGTTCCCGCACCCGGCCGCCGTCGACCACCAGGATCTGGTCGGCTTCCCGGACGGTGGAGAGCCGGTGGGCGATGACCAGCGAGGTGCGGCCGGCCAGCGCCACCTTGAGCGCCCGCTGGATCGCCGCCTCCGACTCGGAGTCCAGGTGCGCGGTGGCCTCGTCGAGGATGACCACCGGCGGCGCCTTGAGCAGCAGCCTGGCCAGCGACAGCCGCTGCTTCTCACCACCGGAGAGCCGGTGGCCGCGGTCACCGACCACGGTGTCCAGGCCCTCGGGCAGGGCTGCGATGGTGTCCCAGATCCGGGCCGCCCGGCACGCCTCCACCAGGTCCTGCTCGGTGGCGCCCGGGCGGGCGTAGGCCAGGTTGGCCCGGATGGTGTCGTGGAACATGTGCGCGTCCTGGGTCACGACGCCGACGGCCGCGGTGAGCGAGCCCGAGGTCAGCTCCCGGACGTCCACCCCGCCGACCCGTACGGCCCCGGAGTCCGGGTCGTAGAGCCGGGGGACGAGGCCGGTGATCGTGGTCTTGCCGGCGCCGGACGGGCCGACCAGGGCGGTGAGCTTCCCGGACGGGGCCCGGAAGCTCAGGTCCCGCAGGATCCACTTGCGGTCGCCGTCCTCCTCGGCCCGTCGGGCCGGCGACTCCAGCGAGGCGAGCGAGACCAGGCTCGCCGCCGGGTAGCGGAACGAGACCTGGTCGAACTCGATGTCCGGCGCGGCGCCGTCGGCCGCGGCGGCCAGCGGGCGGGCGTCCGGCCGGTCCTCGATCAGCGGCCGCAGGTCCAGCACCTCGAAGACCCGGTCGAAGCTGACCAGGGCGGTCATCACGTCGATCTGGATGCCGGAGAGCTGGTTGATCGGACCGTAGAGGCGCAGCAGCAGGGTCACCATGGCGACCAGGACGCCCAGGCGGAGCGTGTTGTCGAGGACGAGCGAGCCGCCGAAGCCGTACACCAGGGCCGTGGTGACCGCGGTGAGCACGGAGACGACGATGCCGAACATCCGCCCGTGGACGACGGCGGAGACGTTGATGCCGCGCACCCTGTCCGCCTGGCGGGCGAAGAGCGCGGACTCCTCGTCCGGCCGGCCGTACAGCTTGGTGAGCATCGCCCCCGAGACGTTGAACCGCTCGTTCATCACCGAGCCCATCTCGGCGGTGACCTGCATGCCGGCCCGGGCGAGCCGCTGGATCCGGCGCCCGATCACCCGCGCGGGCAGCAGGAAGAACGGGATCACCAGGAGCGCGGCGAGGGTGATCTGCCAGGACAGGTAGAACATCGCGCCGAGGACCAGGAGCAGGGTCAGGGCGGCCGAGACCGCCTGGGACAGCAGGGTGGTGACGGCCTGCCGGGCGCCGACGATGTCGGTGTGGATCCGGCTGACCAGCGCCCCGGTCTGGGTGCGGGTGAAGAAGGCCAGGGGCTGGCGCTGCACGTGGGTGAACACCGCGGTGCGCAGGTCGTAGACCAGTCCCTCGCTGATCCGGCCGGAGAACAGGCTCTGGACGAAGACGACCAGGGCGTCCACGAGGGCCAGCGCGGCGACGGTCGCGGCGAGCCCGACGACCAGACCGAGCCGCCCGGGCGGTGCCAGGCCGTCGTCGATGATCTGCTTGAGCAGCAGGGGGCTGGCGGCGGCGATGGCGGCGTCCGCCGAGGCCATCAGCAGCATCACCAGGATCGACCACCGGTAGCGCAGCGCGTACGGGAGGATGCGCCGCAGCGTTCCCGGCTTGACGGTCTGCTTGGTGATCGTGTCCTCGTCGAAGCTCACCATGGGGCCGAGGCCGGTCGTCATGCCGCGTCACCCCGTTCCGCTCCGCCCTGTTCAGAGCCGCCCCGTTCAAGGCCGCCCTGTTCAAGGCCGAGGCCGGTGGTGCCGGCCGCGTGCTTGTCGAGGAACTCGATGATCGCGGTGTTGACCGCCTCGGGGCGCTCCAGGTGCCCGAGATGACCGCAGTCGGGGATCTCCACGTAGTCGCAGTCCGGGATGGCCTCCGCGACCTCGGCGGTCAGGTGCGGTGGGGAGACCAGGTCGTCGGCGAAGCCGATGACCCGGCAGGGAGCGGTGACCGCGCCCAGCGCGGCCCGTCGGTCCGTGTCGGTGTCGATCCAGGCCTGGCCGCCGCCGGCCTGGGTGCCGGGGCCGGACAGTTCGAAGAGGTCCAGCCAGACGGCCGCCGCCGCGCTGTCGTCGAGGGTCGACGGGGACAGCATCTCCAGCGCGGACCTGACGGCCGCGTAGCCGGAGGGCAGGCGCACCCCGCTCTCCAGCAGCTCGCGGTCCGCCGCCGACTGGGCGCGCCGGAAGGCGTCCGCCCTCGCCCGGCCCGCGATCAGGACCGCGGACCGGACGAGGTGCGGGGCCGCGATCGCGAGCTCCTGGGCGATGGCGGAGCCGAGGGACGACCCCACGAGATGGCACGGGCCCAGGTCGAGCGCCTCGATCAGCCCCTTGGTGTCGGCCACCACCTCGTCCAGCGTGTACCGGCCCGGTGGTGCGTCGGAGGGGGCGATGCCCCGATTGTCGAAGGTGATCGTCCGGTATCCCGCCCGGTTCAGCGCCGGCGTCTGGTGCATCTGCCAGACCCGTCCGGCGGCTCCCGAGCCCATGATGAGGAGAACCGGTTCCCCCCGGCCCGACTGCTCGTAGGCGAGCCGGATGCCGTTGGTGTTCACGAAGGGCATGACTGCAGCCGTATCTCTCGTCGGTCGCCTGGCGGCAGGGTGGTCGCGGTGCTCGTCACCAGCGCCATTCGCGCTTGTTGAGGAGGTGCTCGGCCGGGATCCCGCGGTCCCGGCACCAGCCGAGGAACTCGTCGATCTGCTTCAGCTGGTAGGTGTCCTCGGTGTACGTGGTGGCCATCACGTGCCCCTGCCAGCTCTCCTCGCCCATCGCGTAGATGTACGCCTCGCGCGCGCCCAGCTCGACCAGGATGTCGCCGGCCTGGGCCGCGTTGGACCCGGACAGCTTGCGCGAGTCACTCATCTTCTTGGTCACCGGCTTGGTCAGCAGGGCCTGGTAGAGCCAGGTGAGCGGTGCGCCGTCGCACTCCATGCCGAGGAAGGCCATGTCGGCCGTGCCCAGGTGGTTGCGGATGTAGCGGTACAGCACCGGGTCGATGCCGGAGGAGTCCGCGCCGATGAACACCGACTTGCCCGCGAGCTCCACCCAGTAGGTCGACTTGCCGCGGATGTCCAGGTCGGAGTGCTCGCCGAGGAACGGCGTGGCGGTCACCTTGCCACCGGGGAAGGGGACTTCGTCGAAGTCGTCGACCTCGGTCACGGGCAGGCCCAGGTGCTTCAGGTAGAGGCCGATGTTGGGGTCGGCCAGGTTGCCGCGGGAGGAGCGCGGCACGACGACCGACCCGACCCGCCCGCGCAGCTGGAGCATGGTCTCCAGCACGATGTGGTCCTGGTGGCCGTGGGTGATCAGCACCAGGTCGATGAAGTCCGGCAGGTCGTCCAGCGTGTAGCGGTCACCGTGCCGGTTGTCGGCGCTGATGAACGGGTCGGTCACGATGGCGGCCTCGGGGGTCTGCAGCACCAGGCAGGCGTGGCCGAAGTAGCGGACCCGGCCGCCGGCGTCGATGTGCCGGTCCTCGGCCAGGCTCGGCCGGGTGTCCAGCAGGGAGCCCAACTGCCGCGCCCCCGCGTCGTCCAGCTCCAGCGCCTCGCGCAGCCTGGCCGCGGTGGTGGGCTTGGTCCGCGCCCGGAACAGCTCCTCCAGGCCCGGGTGGCGGAACGGCAGCGACAGGTCCAGCACGCCGGGCTGGGGCAGGCGCGGGGTGCTCAGGATGAACGGGCGCTCCACGCCGTCCTCCAGGGAGAGCTGGACGGACTGACGGCCCTCGTCGTACACCGGGCTGTGGTAGACCAGCGGCTCCAGGTAGTGCATCGACGGCTGGTTGTTGGTGTCGTAGGCCAGCTCCACCAGTCCGTTCAGCGCGGCCGGCAGCTTCGGGTAGAGCGGGGTGAGGTCGAAGCCGGTCGCGTTCTGCCGCAGCAGTTCCTCGCCCTCGGCGACGGCCGCCGCGAAGGTCAGCATGTCGGCCCGGTCCCGCTTGATCGACTCCAGCAGCGCGGCGACCTCGTCCTTGCGCTCCTCCGCGATGCCGACGAAGTAACCGCCGCGCAGCGCCGGGTTGTTGACGGCGGCGACGTGAACCTGCGGATTGCGCAGGAACGACTCCAGCAGTGGCACCTGGAGGAATGCGAGGTTCATCGCGGCCTGGACCGGTGCGACCGTGTAGAGCCACGCGTAGAACCCGTCGACCAGCGGTTCGATGATTGCGTTCGAGCGGAGGAATATCGGCTCTTCGTTGGCGCCCACGTCAATCTCCCTGTTCTGGAATGCACTTCGGACACCGGCCGGCTCGGGGCCGCGACGGTGGATGCGCGGCGTCCACGCCCGGACCGGGGGACAGGGGGTGGATACGGCGGCAGGCCGGCGCCGGGTCGGATTCCGGGCCGCGGCCGCATGGTCCGCCGGGGAAACACGGCGTGGCGCGCCGCCTCACTATGGCACCGGGGCCGCCGGGGAACAACGGCCGCCCGGCCCCCCGGATTCACGGCCCGCGCGAGCCCGCGCGGGCCTGTTCAACTGCCGCTCCGGTGCGGGTTGAACACCCGATCAGACGTCAGGTGAGCGCCCGGGGCGGATCGTTGATCGTTCCGGCGCCGCTGGGTCATAGTGGATCAGCCGGGCGAACGCCTGTGCGACATGAGTCATCCGTGATTTGTTCCGGAGAAAGGACGCGAGGTGACGAATCCCTTCGAGGATCCCGACGCCGCTTACCTGGTCCTCGTGAACGAGGAGGGCCAGCACTCGCTCTGGCCGGTGTTCGCCGACGTACCCGAGGGCTGGCAGCGGGTCTTCGGCGAAGCTCCCCGCCAGGAGTGCCTGGACCACATCGAGAAGAACTGGACGGACATGCGGCCCAAGAGCCTCATCGCCGCCATGGAAAACAACTGAGGGACCGTCGAGGGGCCCGCCCGGCACACGGGCGGCGGATCCCGGAGGGAATCGCCATGACGATCGACCTCGCCGGGCACCGGAACCTGGGCGACGCGTTCGGCGAACGCGTCGCCGCAGGTCCGGACCGGCCCGCGCTGACCATCTACCGCGGCTCCGCCGCGACGGAACACCCCGTACTCACGGCCGCCGAACTCCACCGGCGGGCGCGGCGGCGCGCTGCGGCGCTCTCGGCACGGCTCGTACCCGGCGACCGGGTCCTGCTCGCCCTGCCCTCCGGCCCCGAGCTGGTCGAGCTCTACCTCGCCTGCCTCATCGCGGGGCTGGTCGCCGTGCCCGTACCGGTGCCCGGCGGCTCGGCCGTCGCCGGTGAGCGGGTCGCGGCCATCGCCCGCGACTGCACCCCGAGCCTGGCCGTCGCCTCCGGCGAGGACCGCGCCGCCGTCTCCGAGCGACTGCGCGACCACGGACTCGGCGACGTCCCCGTGGAGGAACCGGGCGAGGCCGCCCCCGGCGAAGCCGCCGAGCCCCCGCCGGGCGCGTTCCGCCCCGGCCCCGACACCCTCGCCGTGCTCCAGTACAGCTCGGGCTCCACCGGCACCCCCAAGGGCGTCCTGCTCACCCACGGCGACATCCTCGCCGACATCGCGGCCCTCGCCGCCGACTGCGGGGCCACGCCCGGCGACGCCTTCGGCATCTGGATCCCGCTCCACCACGACATGGGCCTGTTCGGCATGCTCACCACCGCCCTGCTGTCCGGCGGGCACCTCGTGATGATGCCGCCGGGGGACTTCGTCCGCCGGCCCGTGGAATGGCTGCGCCTGCTGGGCGAGTACGGCTGCGCGTTCACCGCCGCCCCCAACTTCGCGTTCGACATGTGCACCCGGCACATCCCCGACGGACAGCTCGAAGGCATCGACCTCTCGCGGCTGCGCGTCGCCTTCAACGGATCCGAGCCGATCCACGTGCCGACCATGACCGCGTTCACCAAGCGCTTCGCGGCCGTCGGCCTGCGGCCCGACGCGCTCTCGCCCGCCTACGGCATGGCCGAGGCCACCGTGTACGTGACCGTCACCCCGCCCGGCGCCCTCCCGACCGTACTCGTGGTCGACCCGCGCCGGCTGGAGGACGCCGAAGCCCCCGAACTGCACGTCACCACCGGCGGCGAAGGCCGGGAGGTGGTCGGCCACAGCGTCCCCCGCGCGCACGGCGTCGAACTGCGCATCGTCCACCCGGGGACCGGGCGGACCCTGCCCGAACGCGCGATCGGCGAGATCTGGCTGCGCGGCCCCGGCATCGGACGCGGCTACTGGAACCAGCCGGAGCTCAGCGCCCGCACCTTCGCCGCCCGCCGCGCGGACGACGACGACACCGCCGCCACCGAGACGCCCTGGTTCCGCAGCGGAGACCTCGGCGCCCTGGTCGACGGCGAGCTCTACGTCACCGGCCGGATCAAGGAACTGCTGATCGTCCACGGCCGCAACCTCTTCCCCCAGGACCTGGAGCAGGAGGCCAGGGCCGCCCACCCGGCACTCGCCGGGTTCAACGGCGCGGCCTTCTCCGTGCCGGCGCCCGACGAGCGGATCGTCCTCGTCCACGAGATCGACAACCGCCTGCCGGCCGAGGAGCGGGCCGCCGTCGCCGCGGCGGTCATCCGCCGCCTCACCGTCGCCTTCGGCGTCCCCGTCCGCAACGTCGTCCTGGTCCGGCGCGGCGGCGTCCGGCGGACCACCAGCGGAAAGATCCAGCGCACCGCCATGCGCGAGCGGTTCCTGGCCGGAGAGCTCCAGGCCCTGCACCTCGAGCTCGACCCCGGGCTGCCGCGGCCGGCGCAGGCCGGTGCGCAATGACCCGCGCCCTCGCCGGGACGGCACCCGGGCCCGCCCTCGAAGCGGCCCTGGAGGCCGTCCTCGGCGACCCGGACCAGGCCGCCCGGCGCACCGCCGAACTCGACGCCGCCGAAGGGTTCCCCGCCGAACTCAAGCAGCTGCTCGACACCTTCGGCCTCGCCGAGTACTACGTACCGGCCGAACACGGCGGCAGCCTCGACGACCACGAACACCTGCTCAGGCTCTGGCGGACCCTGGCCCGCCGCGACCTCAGCGCCACCGTCGCCCACGGCAAGACCTACCTGGCCGCCGCCCCGGTCTGGATCGCCGGCACCCCCGAGCAGACCACCCGGACCGCCGCCGCCGTCCTCGACGGCACCCCGATGGCCTGGGCCCTGTCCGAACCGGACCACGGCGCCGACCTGCTCAACGGCACCCTCACCGCCACCGCGCACGGCGACGGCTACCGCCTCGACGGCGTCAAGTGGCCGGTCAACAACGCGACCCGCAGCGGCCGGCTCACCCTGCTCGCCCGCACCGGCGCACCCGGTGCGGGCCGTGGCCAGAGCCTGTTCCTGGTCGACAAGGCCGCCCTGGCCCCCGACACCTGGCGCGCGCTGCCGAAGGTCCGCACCCACGGCATCCGCGGCATCGACATCTCCGGCATCGAGTTCACCGGCGCCACCGTGCCGGGCAGCGCCCTGCTCGGCCCCGAGGGCAGCGGCGTCGAGACCGTCCTGCTCGCCCTCCAGCTCACCCGCACCATGTGCGCGGCGCTGTCCCTGGGCGCCGGCGAACACGCGCTGCGGATCGTCGCCCGCTTCGCCGCGCACCGCGTCATCCAGCGCAAACCCCTCGCCGACCGCGCCCACCCGGCCTCCGTCCTGGCCCGCGGCGCCGCGCTCCTCGGCGCGACCGAGGCCGCCGCACTGCTCGCGACCCGCTCCATCCACAGCCTCACGGGCGAACAGAGCGTCACCGCGGCCACCGTCAAGGCGCTCGCCCCCACCCTCGTGGACTCGATGCTCGGGGAACTCGCCGAACTGCTCGGCGCCCGTTCCTTCCTCACCGACGTCCACGAGCACGGCGCGTTCCAGAGGATCGAACGCGACCACCAGGTGGTGGCCGTCTTCGACGGCAGCACCCCGGTCAACCGCGCGGCCCTCGTGCAGCAGTTCCCCCGGCTCGTCCGCGGCCACGCGGCGCAGACCGTCGACACCGCCGGACTCGCGGAAGCCGCCGACGTCGGCGAACGCCTCCGGGCCCTCGACCCCGGCGCCCTCACCCTCCTCTCCCGGAACGGCGGTTCGGCCGTCCAGGCACTGCCCGGGCTGCTCGCCTCGGGCGCCCTCGCCGACGGCCCGCCCGGACTCGCCGAACACGCGGCCACCCTCGACGCCACCACCCGCCTGCTCCACACCCTGATGGCCGACGTGCGCCCCGCCGCACGGCCCCCGATGGCCGCCTACGAACTGGCCGCCGGCTACGAGCTCTGCTACGCGGGCGCCGCCTGCCTCCACCTCTGGGCCGCCGGCCGCGACCGCCACCACGGCGAACCGCTCTGGGAGGACGCCCTCTGGGCCAGGGCCGCGCTGCGGGCCCTGAACACCAGGCTCGCCGCCCAACTGCGCATCCCGCCGCCCGAACCCGCCCCCGGCGACGACCTCATCGACGCCCGGCTCACCCGCCTCCTCGTCGAGGCCGCGACCACCGGCGCCCCGGTCACCCCCTTCGGGGCACCGACCACCGCGCCCTGCCCGGGAGGGGGAACCACCGATGAGTGCTGACGACCTCGACACCCTCCTCGGCGACCCGGCGGACCCCGCCAACCCCGTCGGCCACGCCGCCGTCCTGGCCGCCGACGAACGCCAGGAGATGCTCGCCGCCGGCGAGGACCTGCTCGACACCTGGGGCTTCAACGCCGAGTTCGTCCCCGCCCGGTACGGCGGCCGGCTCACCCGCGCCGACCGGCTCGCCGAATCGATGCGCACCCTGTGGCGGCGGGACCCGGCCCTGGGCCTCGGCTACGGCTTCAGCTCCTTCCTCGCCGCGGTCAACATCTGGACCGCGGGCACCGAGGACCAGCGGCGGGACGCCGCCCGACTGCTCCTGGGCAACCGCAGGATCGCCGCGACCTTCCACGAACTCGACCACGGCAACGACTTCGCCCACGCCGACTGCACCGCCCGGCCCGAAGCCGGCCACTGGCAGCTGACCGGACGCAAGGAGATCGTCACCAACCTCCGGCGCGCCGAGGCCATGGTGCTCTTCGCCCGCACCAGCCCGGCACCCGGAAGCCGGAGCCACAGCCAGTTCTTCGTCCACCGCGACGACCTGCCCGCCGACCGGATCCGCGACCTGCCGCGCTTCCCCAGCTCGGGCATGCGAGGAGTACAGCTCGGCGGCGCCGAGTTCACCGACTGCCCACTGCCCGCCGACGCCCTGCTCGGCGGCGAGGGCCGCGGCATCGAGACCGCCCTGCGCTCCTACCAGGTCACCCGGGTCGTCATCCCCGCCATGACCGTCGGACCGCTGGACACGGCGCTGCGCACCGCGCTCTCCTGCGCCCTCGACCGCCGGCTCTACGGCGGCGCCGTCGCCGACATCCCCTACGTGCGCTCCGTCCTCGCCCGCGTGTACGCCGACCTGCTGGCCGTCGACGCCTTCTCCGGCGTCGGCCTGCGGGCCCTGCACCTGACGCCCGACGCGACGGCGGTCTACGCACCCGCGGCCAAGTACCTGACCTCGCGCATGGTGCTGGACGCCTTCCAGGATCTGCGGGCGGTGCTCGGCGCGTCCGGATACCTGCGCGAGGGCCCGTACGCGATCTTCCAGAAGATGGCCAGGGACATCGCACCCGCCACCTTCGCGCACGTCTCGCGCTCGGCGTGCCTGGTGATGATCCTGCCGCAGCTGCCCCGGCTGGCCCGCCGGTCCTGGCTGTCCGGATCGCCCGCCGCACCGGAACTGTTCGACCTCGGCGCCGACCTGCCCGAGCTGCGCCTGGAGCGGCTGGTCGCCGGTCTGCCCAGCGGCGACGGCGTGATGGCCGTGCTCGCCGAACCCACCGGCCCCGGCGAACAGCACGGCCCGCTCGGCCGGTTCGTCGAACGCCTGCGCACCGAACTGCGGGCGCTGCGCGAGCAGTGCGCCGCCCTCGGACCCGCGGACATCACCATCGACGCCGGGCCGGCGGCCTTCGCCCTGGCCGACCGCTACACCGTCCTGCTCGCCGCGTCGGCCGCACTCGCGGTGTGGCGCCGGGGCGGCGGACGCCACCCCGAGACCGCCCTGATCGGTGTCCTCGACCGGCTGACCGAACGCCTCGGCGGCGCCCCCGTCCTCACCCCGGCCGAGCGCGAGCGCACCGAGCAGTTCCTGTTCGAGGCCGCCGTCGAGCGCCACCGAGACCGGAAGCTCTTCGACCTGACCGCCCGGCACATCCCGGGCTGAGAGGCAGTACCGTGACCGAGATCCGACCCGAGCGCGTCCAGCCGACCCCCGAGACCATCCGGCCCTGGCTGGTCGAGCGGCTCTCCCACTACCTCGACCGCCCGGCCCCCGACATCGACCCCGACACCCCGCTCGCCGAGTACGGACTCGACTCGGTCTACGCCTTCGCGCTGTGCGGCGAGATCGAGGACACCTGGGGGCTGGCCGTCGAGCCCACCCTGCTCTGGGACGTCGACACCGTCGTCCGCCTCACCGGACACCTCTCCGCCCTCGCCGCGGACCGTCCGTCCGCCTGAGCGGGCGTTCTCGCCCCTCGGCCCCTCCTGCTCCACCTGCCCCTCCTGGTCCGCCTGCCGGTCCTGCTCCGCCTGCCGGTTCAGTTCTGCCTGCCGGTCCTGTTCTGCCTGACTTTCCTGTCGATGACTCAAGCGATTGAGGTGTGCGGTAAATGGTTGCGTCCGAAGCGGGTCTCCGGGAGCTGATGACCGGGCAGCTCGGCATCTGGTACGGACAGCAGCTCGCGCCCGACAGCCCGGCCTACAACGTCGGCGAGTGCCTGGAGCTCCGCGGCGGACTGGAGCCCGGACTCTTCCTGGCGGCCCTGCGGCGGACCCTGGACGAGGCCGAGGCCTACCGCCTGCGCTTCCGGGTCCAGGACGGCACGCCCCGGCAGTACGTCGACGGCTCGCCCGACCACCCGATCCACGTCCTCGACCTCAGCGCCGAGCCGGACGCGCGGGCCGCCGCCGACGCGTGGATGCGCGCGGACCTGGACCGCCCCGTCGACCTGACCGCCGGGCCGTCCCACCTCCACGCCCTGATCACCCTCGGGCCGGACCACCACCTGTGGTACCAGCGCACCCACCACGCCGTCATCGACGGATCCGGCCTCATGGCCTTCGCCGACCGGCTCGCCCACGTCTACACCGCCCTCCTCGAAGGCCGCGCCCCCGAGGACGGCGCCCTGCCGCCCCTGGCCCTCCTGCTGGACGCCGACCGCGACTACCGGGCCTCGGCCGACCACGCCCGGGACGGCGAGTACTGGCGCACCACCCTGGCCGGACACCCGCTGACGACCGCGCCCGACCGGCCCCGGCGCCCGGCCGGCTCCCAGGCCCCGGTGCTGCACACCGCCGACCTGGATCCCGCCGCGGCCGCCGCGCTGAAGGCCGCCGCCCGGCGGCTGAGGACCAGCTTCGCCACCCTGATGATCGCCGCCGCCGCCGTTCACCGGCACCGGGTCACCGGCTCCCGTGACACCCTCGTCGGCGTGGCCGTCGCCGGCCGCACCGGCCTGCGGGAACGCCGCGTCCCCGGCATGACCTCCAGCATCATGCCGGTCCGGCTCAGCCTCACCCCGGGCACCACGGTCGCCGACCTGGTGGGGCGCACCGCCGCCGCGGTCGCCGACGGCCTGCGCCACCAGCGCTACCAGTACACCGACATCGTCGGCGACCTGAAGCTGGTCGGCGGCGCCCCGCTGTGCGACCTCGTCGTCAACGTCATCTCCGCCGACCGGGCCCTGCGGTTCGGCGACTGCACCGTCGAACGCACCGCCCTCGCCAGCGGCCCCACCGACGGCCTGCGCATCGACGTCTACCCCCGGGCCTCCGGCGCCGGCATCCGCACCGCGGTCGTCACCAACCGGGACCCGCAGGACCCGGAGGCCGGAGCCGCCGTCTCCGCCCGGTACGCCCGCATCCTCGACTGGCTCGCGAACGCCGAACCCACCGACCCCGTCGCCGCCGTCGAACTCCTCGGAGAGGACGAACGCCGGCACGTCCTGTCCGAGTGGAACGCCGCCCCCGTCGAGACGGCCCGGGCCCACCCCGGCCCGACGCCCGGCGAACCCTCCGCCGATGCCCGGGCCTACGTGCTGGACACCGCGCTGCGCCCGTCGCCGGTCGGTGCGGTCGGCGAGCTGTACCTGGCCGGTTCCCACCTGACGGCCGGCCACCTCGAGCAGGCCGGCCCGACCGCGCAGCGGTTCGTGGCCTGCCCGTACGGGAGCGGCGCGCGGATGTACCGCACCGGGGAGCAGGCCCGCTGGACGGCGGACGGGCGGCTCGAGGTCCTCGGTGAGACCACCGAGCCCCCGGCCCGGCCGGTGGGCGAGCCGGCGCCCCGGACGGGCCGGGGCCCGTCCGACGCGCGGGAGGAACTCCTCTGCGCCCTCTTCGCGGAGGCGCTCGACCTGCCCTCCGTCGGGGTCGACGACGACTTCTTCGCCCTCGGCGGGCAGTCGCTCTCGGCGATCCGGCTGCTCAGCCGGGTGCGGGAGGCGCTCGGGGTGACGCTGCCGGTGCGTGCGCTGTTCCTCACCCCGACGGTGGCCGGACTGGCCGCGTCCGCCGGCCGGCAGCCGGTGCCGGCGCCCGCCAACCTGATTCCGGACGGCGCGACCGCGATCACCCCGGAGATGCTGCCGCTGGTGGAGCTCTCCCCGGCCGAGATCGAGCGGGTGGTCGCCGGCGTGCACGGCGGTGCGGCCAACGTGGCGGACGTCTACCCGCTGGCCCCGGTCCAGGAGGGCATCCTGTTCCACCACCGCCTGGCCGGCGGGGCCGAGGATGCCTACGTCACCCAGACGGTGCTGGAGTTCGACACCAGGGCCGGGCTGGACGCCTTCGCGAAGGCGCTGCAGACCGTGGTCGACCGGCACGACGTCTTCCGCACCGGCGTGGTGTGGGAGGGCCTGGAGGAGCCGGTCCAGGTGGTGTGGCGAACGGCGTCGCTGCCGGTGACCGAGGTGGCGCTCGCGGCCGGTGAGCCGGACCCGGTCGCCGCGCTCCTGGCCGCCGGCGGGCTCGCGATGGACCTGGGCCGGGCACCCCTGATGGACCTGCACGTCGCCGCCGACCCGCACGCCGACCGCTGGCTCGCCTACGTCCGCATCCACCACCTGATCGAGGACCACACGGCGATCGGAGTGCTGCTCGCGGAGGTCCGGGCCGTCCTGGAGGGCCGTACCGCCGAACTGCCGGCACCGCTGCCGTTCCGGGACTTCGTGGCAGGCGTCCGCACGGGCGCGGGCCACGCCGCGGACGAGAAGTACTTCGCCGACCTGCTCGGCGACGTCGACGAGCCGACCGCGCCCTTCGGCCTGGTGGACGTCCACCGGGACGGCTCCGACTCCGTCCAGGCCCGGGTCGCCCTGGAGCCCGACCTGGTCGGGCGGGTGCGCACGGCCGCGCGCAGGCTGGGCGCCAGCCCCGCGACCCTGCTGCACCTGGCGTGGGCGCGGGTGCTGGCCTCCGTGTCGGGACGCTCGGACGTCGTCTTCGGGACGGTGCTGTTCGGCCGGATGAACGCGGGCGCCGGCGCTGACCGGGTGCCCGGGCCGTTCATGAACATGCTGCCGGTCCGCGTCCCGGTGGACGGCACGGGCGTCCGCGCGGCCGTCGCCGGGATGCGCGGGCAGCTCGCCGAACTGCTGGAGCACGAGCACGCCGCGCTGGCGCTGGCCCAGCGGGTCAGCGGCATCCCCGGCAACGCGCCGCTGTTCACCTCGATCTTCAACTACCGGCACAACACGGCCGGACAGGACGTGAACCGGGACGGCCTCGGCATCGAGGGCGTCGGCACGATCTTCTCCCGGGCCCGCAACAACTACCCGCTCACGGCTTTCGTCGAGGACGACGGCAGCGGGATCGGCCTGACCGTGGACGCGGTCGCCCCGGTCGACCCGCTGGAGGTGTGCACCCTGCTGCGGACCGCGCTGGACGGTCTGATCGGCGCGCTCGAGACCGAGCTCGACGGTGGACCGGAGCAGGCGTTCAACACCGTCAGGGTCCTGGGTGGGGTGGAGCGGCACCGGGTGTTGGTGGAGTGGAACGACACGGGTGTGGCTGGTGTGTCGTCGTTGGTGCCGGAGTTGTTCGCGGCGCGGGTGGCGGAGTCGCCGGATGCGGTGGCGGTGGTGTGTGACGGGGTGGAGGTGTCGTTCGCGGAGTTGGATGAGCGGGCGAGTCGGTTGGCGTGGTTCCTGGTGGGTCAGGGGATCGGTGCGGAGTCGGTGGTGGGGCTGTGTCTGCCGCGTGGGGTGGACATGGTGGTGGGGATTTTGGGTGTGTGGCGGGCGGGGGCGGCGTATGTGCCGGTGGATCCGGAGTATCCGGTGGATCGGATCGCTTTCGTGTTGCGTGACAGTGGGGCGGTGGTGCTGATCGGGTCGTCGGAGGTGTTGGACGATCTGCCGGCGGGTGGGGTGCGGATGGTTGCGTTGGATGATCCGTTCGTGCGGGCGGAGTTGGCGGGGTTGCCGGGTGGGGTGCCGGGGGTTTCGGTGCTTCCGGGGAATGTGGCGTATGTGGTGTATACGTCGGGGTCGACGGGGTTGCCGAAGGGTGT
>NZ_JBITFA010000009.1:0-338324 GCF_044455705.1 Kitasatospora sp. NPDC051170
ACAGCACAGCCCACTCGGCATCCGAAAGCTCATGACGACGCACCATGGCGGACATGATCCCTCATCACTTGATCAGCTTTGAAGACGACCCCTAGCGCGGCGCGCGAAGGCGGTCGTGGATCCCGCGCAGCCAGGGTTCGCGGACGGCGGGCATTCGGGCCAGGCGGCCGGCCGTGAGCCGGTACTGCGGTTCGAACAGCCCGTACGGCCGCAGCGGCAGCGGGTCGTCCCGTCGGGCCCGGGCCCGGGGCGAGACCCGGGCCGGCCAGTGCGAGCCTGCGAGCCGACGGCCCGGTGGGCGGCAAACGTCGACCGCGGCGGGGATCAGGGCCGTGTTGCGGGTGTCGCCCGGAGCCATCAGCACGGCGCCGGGCGGCCCGGAGGGTACGTACGGCTGGTGGGCGGCGGCCCCCTCCGGGCCCACCGTCTCCCACGGCCAGCCGGAGGGCTCCGGGTCGACGGCGAACGTTCTCGCCTCCATCAGCACCGGCATGAACCGCGCGCCCTCGGCCCCTGGTGGGCGTGCGCCGGCAGGGCCACCTCCCGCAGCGGACCGGTCAGCTCCACTCCGCACCGCGCGCACACGAACACCGCCACCGGCCCCCCGCCCGGGAGTATCGCCGCGGCCACGCGGCCGGTCGACCGGTTTTCCGGGAGCCTCCGCAGGCTGCGCGGTCTAGCCTGGAAGGGCGCGTACCGGTGGGGGCCTTTCGAGCGGGAGAGGTGGCCATGACGGTGGTCTCGGCGGTGGTGTTCGGAACCGGCTGGCGGCCCGGGCTGCCGGGTGGGGCCGAGCTGCTGCGCGAGTGTGCCGCCCGGGGCTGGACGGTGGTGCTGACCGGGCCCGGGATGGCCGGGGTGCCCGCCCTGACCGTGGCCGAGCCGGGGGCAGAGCCGGTGCGTGCGGCGCTGGCGCTGGTGGACGGCGCGCCCTCGCACGCCGTGGCCGTCGCCGGGAGTGTGCGCGAGGTGCTGGCGGCGAGGCGGGCGGGGGTGCCCTGCCTGGCCCTGGAGGCCGGCGGGGAGGCCGGTCCCGAGCTGCGGGCGGCGGGTGCGGCCGAGGTCCACCACGACGCCGTCGCCCTGCTGCGAGTCCTGGACGACAGCCTGCTCGCCCGCCCCCGGGCCTTCGGCCCCGAGGGCGCCGCAACAGGCGCGGCCCGGAACGGTTAGCCCCGGCCCGTACCGGGCAACCGCCGGGTACGAGCACGTCACCGGAAGTGTCGGAGGTGGCCGAGATGGACGGACCCGCGTTGAGCGGATGGGAACGGCGGCTGCTCGAGGAGATCGAGTCCGATCTGCGCCAGGACACGCGCCTGGACCGGAAGTTGAGCACCATGGGGGCCAAGCGGCCGAGCCGTGTGCGCAAGGCGCTGCGCGGCGTCGGGCGCCGGCTGACCGCCGGCGTGGTCCTGACGGCCCTGGTGACGACCGCGATCTGCCTCAGCATCGGCGTACGCACGCCGACCACCGCCGTGCTGACCGCCCTGGGCGTGGTCTGGGCGGCCTCCGTGACGGCCGCGGTGGTCGCCTCGGAGCTGCTGCGCCGCCGCCGCAGGGCCGAGGCTACGGACCCGAGGGACTGGCCGCAGCCCCGCGAGAACCGTGAACGGCGTGAGAACCGAGAACACCGCGAGAACCGTGAACGCCGGGACCGCCGCGAGCGCCGGCCGTGGGACCGACCGGAGGCGTGAGGCCATGAGCACCGACCTGTGGGAGCACCGCCCCGGTGCCCACCCCGCCGCCGACCCGAGCCTGGTCGGCTACGAGGTCCTGGCGATCGACGGCCCCCTGGGCCGCGTCGAGCAGGACACCGGCGACCATCTGCTGGTCGACGCCGCCCCCTGGGTGCCCGGCGCCCGGGTGCCGGTGCCGTTCGGCCTGGTCGCCCGCGTCGACCACCTGGAGCGCTCCGTCCGCCTGGACTGCACGCGCGCCCACCTGAGCGCCGTCCCGCCCCCCGCCGTCGACCTCACCACCCCGCACCCGCGCTGAGCCGTCATGCCCTGGCCGGCCACCACCCTCACGGGCCGTACGATCGCGTTCCTGGTCGCGCCGTACGGGGCCGAACAGGCCGAACTCACCTCCCCCTGGCAGGCCGTCGCCGAAGCCGGCGGCACCCCGCGCCTGCTCTCCACCGCACCCGGCCGCGCGCTCGCCGTCCGCCACCGCGAGCCGGGCGACACCTTCGCCGTCGACGCGACCGTCGCCGAGGCGGACCCGGCCGACTACGACGGCCTGGTCCTGCCCGGCGGCGTGGCAAGCCCCGACCACCTGCGCCTGGACGACCGGGCCGTCGCCTTCGTCCACGCCTTCTGCGCCTCCGGTCGCCCGGTCGCCGCGATCTGCCACGCCGCCTGGACCCTCATCGAGGCCGAAGCCGTCCGCGGCCGCACCCTCACCTCCTGGCCCAGCCTGCGCACCGACCTGCTCAACGCGGGCGCCCACTGGGTCGACGAGGAGGTCCACGTGTGCCGCGACGGCCCGGGTGTGCTGGTCACCAGCCGCAAGCCCGGCGACCTGCCGGTCTTCGAGGACGCCTTCGTGACGGAGTTCTCCCACGCGGCGTCGAAGCGCCGCTGACCGTCAGTCCCCGCGTGCTCGGTCCCCGCGCAGGCTCAGTCTCCACGCAGGCGGAGGAAGGTGGCGGTGGGCGGGCGGCCGGTGAGGAGGAGTTCGGCGCGCAGGGGGGTGGTGAGGGGGTGGAGGGTGCCGTGGTCGGGGTCGGGGGTGGGCGGGCCGAGGTGGGGGCGGGCGGCTTCGGCGACCTCGCGGGACTGGACGGGGGTGAGGCGGGGGGTGCTCAACAGGACGCGGCCGTCGTCGAGTTCGAGGAGGAGGGCGTGCGGACGGCGCCCCGGGCCGGTGAGGGCGCGCACCGTCGCGTCCACGGTGTCGGTGCGGCGGTACTTGACCCAGGCGTGGCCGCCGCCGCGCGGGCGGTAGGGGGAGCCGGAGGCCTTGCAGACCAGGCCCTCCACGCCGGTGGGGGCGAGCCGTTCCATCCACTCCAGGGCCTCCGCCCGGTCGGTGGTGGCCAGGACGGGCTGGATGGGCGGCGGCACGTCCGCGAGGGCGGCGAGCAGCAGGCGGCGCCGGTCGGTGAGCGGCAGGCGCCGTACGTCGCGGCCGGGCAGGGCGAGCAGGTCGAAGGCGATCAGGCCGAGGGCGACCTCGGGGGAGGCGGTGCGGGCCCGGCGGGTGTGCAGCAGCTCGCC
Organism: Kitasatospora sp. NPDC051170; assembly: GCF_044455705.1. Lineage (NCBI taxonomy): Bacteria > Bacillati > Actinomycetota > Actinomycetes > Kitasatosporales > Streptomycetaceae > Kitasatospora > Kitasatospora sp. NPDC051170. Next base: position 3,219 of record NZ_JBITFA010000009.1, read on the forward strand.
GAAGGCGAAGCGGCCGCCGCGCCAGGCGACCAGTTCGGCGTCCAGGACGAGGCCCTCGGGCAGGCGGGCCACGGCGGCGGCGATCGGCGGGAACTCGGCGGCGAGGTCGCGGCCGCTGCGGGACTGGAGGACGGCGGGCTGCTCGCCCCGGGCGAAGGCGACGCAGCGGAACCCGTCGAGCTTGAGCTCGTACTGCACGCCGCCCCCGCCCAGCCCGTCCGCCGGGGGCACGGCGGGTACGGCGGCGGGCCGCATCACCTCGACGGGCGGGCGCAGCACCTGGGCCACGACGGGCGCGGGTGTGGGCGCGGGCGTGGATGTGGCCGCGGGCGAGCCCGGCAGGGGCCGGGCCTGCTCCGGGTCGAGCAGCGGCGCCAGAAGGTCGCCGAGCGTCGCCAGCCGGCCCGGCACCTCCGCCAGGGTGAACACCAGCTCGGCCGCGCTCACCGCCGACTCCAGCTCCTCCCAGGACAGCGGGGTGGAGACCGTCGGCAGCGGCCGGGCCCGCAGGGTGTACGGGGCGGCGGTGGTCTTCTTGGCGTTGTTCTGCGACCAGTCCACCAGCACCCGCCCCCGGCGCTGCGCCTTCGCCATCGTGTGCACCACCAGCTCCGGGCGCTCGGCCTCCAGCGCGGCGGCCAGCGCCTTGGCGTAGGCGGAGACCCGGGCGCTGGGCGTGGGCACCAGCGGGGCGAGCAGGTGCAGGCCCTTGGAGCCGGAGGTCTTCACCCGCGCCGCCAGGCCGTCCGCCGCCAGCCGCTCGCGCAGCAGCAGCGCCACCTCACGGCAGGCGAGCACGTCCGCGCCCTCGCCCGGGTCGAGGTCGAGGACCAGCCGGTCGGCGAGGCCCGGCGCGTCGGCGTGCCACTGCGGCACGTGCAGCTCCAGGCAGCCCAGGTTGGCCGCCCACAGCAGCGCCGCGCCGCCGTCCAGCACCACCTGGCGCAGCTCGCCGCCGCTGCTGGGCACCTCGACGGTGCGCACCCAGTCCGGGGTGCCGGCGGGCGGGTTCTTGGCGATGAACACCTCCGCCTCGACCCCGTCCGGGCACCGCAGGAAGGAGACGGGGCGGTCCCGCAGGTGCGGCAGCAGGGCGGAGTGCACGGCGGCGTAGTAGCGCAGCACGTCGCCCTTCAGGGTGCCGGTGCGCGGGTAGTACACCTTGTCGAGGTGGGAGAGGGCGAGGGTGTGCCCGTCCACGCTGAGCTGGGGCATCGGAAGCCTCCCTGCCGCCAAGTCTCCCGCCAGCACCCCGGGCCGACCAGCGCGGTACGGGCCGGGCCGGCACCCCCGTGACCGGCCCGGCCCGGCCGTCGTGTGCCCTCAGGCCGTGGGCCGGGGTGCGCCCGGGTAGGTGCCGAAGGACCAGCGGTTGCCCTCCGGGTCCTCGGCGGCGAAATCCCGCGAGCCGTAGTCCGTCTCGGTGAGGCCCATGGTGATCGTGGCCCCGGCGGCCACGGCCCGGTCGTGGACGGCGTCGGGCCGCGCCGTGACCACGTAGGCGGTGAACCCGCCCGGACGGCCCGGCCACGCGGGGGCGCCCTCGGGCGCCTCGCGCTCCGAGCCGAGCATCACGCCGCCGCCCTCGGGCCAGGCGAGTTCGGCGTGGACGACGAGCTCGCCCTCGGTGTAGCAGACGACCTCCTCGAATCCGAAGGCGTCCACGAGGAAGCGGATCAGCCCCTTGGCGTCGCGGGCACGCAGGGCGGGCCACACCTGCGGGGCGGGGGTCTTCGGTTCGGTGCTCATGGCGGTCTCCTCACGGTGTCGGGTGCTCTACGCCTCCCACTGTGGGCCCGCCCCGCCCTCCCCGCCTTGGACGTTTCGGAACTCCCCGCTCCCGTGCGTTTCCGCCGCCAGCCAGGCGCTCGGCGCCGCCCCGGCCAGCGAGCGGAACTCCCGCGCCAGGTGCGCCTGGTCGAAGTACCCGCAGTCGGCGGCCAGTTCGGCCAGCAGCGGCGGCGGGGAGCCGGACGCCAGCAGCCGCCGGGCCCGGTCGAAGCGGATGACCCGCGCGGCGGCCTTCGGCGTCAGCCCGGTCTCCCGCCGGAAGCGCTCCAGCAGGTGCCGGGCACTCCACCCCGTCTCCCGCGCCAGCTCCGACACCGGCACCGACCCCCCACTGCGCCGCAGCTCACCCCAGGCCCACACCACCTCCGCCGGCACCCGCCCCGACGGCCGGGCGGCACGCAGCAGCGCCCCGTCCAGCAACGCGAACCGTTCCGCCCACCCGGACGCCTCCCGCAGCCCCTCCTGCAACCGCGCCGCGAGCCGCCCCAGCACCTCCTCCGCCGGCACGTCGATCCCCGCCAACTCCCCGGCAGGCACCCCGAACAGCGCCCGCGCGGCCAACGGATGCACCGCGATCTGCACCCCGGACTGCGCCCCCTGATGCGTGATCGTCGCCGGCGCGGTGTGCAGCCCCCCGACCAGCGTCTCGTACGCACCACCCACCTGCGCCGGATCGGGGTGCCCCGCGACCACCAACGGCTCGTCGAGCGTGAGGATGAACGTCATGTACGGCGAAGGCAGCCCCGCATGCACAGCCGGAGCCACCCCCCGCTGCCGATACCCGCTGTACCACGCCACATACGGCCGCACCCCACCCCCCGGCCGCCCCCGAACCCCCTCGTCGACAACCGCAGTCTCTACGCCCACCCCACCAGTATCCGCCGCCCCGGTCTCACCCTCGCCGCCGCCGGCCCGTCGTCCACCACGCGAAACTGCATGTCAACGCCGAGAAGGCGGCTTCCCTCGCTGTCGTTCATCAGCTGAATCCTTTCCTCTTAGGGGTGATGTGACGGCTGTCTCGAAAAGTGGATGATCCTTTTCCGGGGGGTGGGACGAGGAGCAGAATCGGGGGTATGGGAAAGCAGTACGAACGGATCGAAGGCAGGCTGCGGGAGTTCATCGAGCGGCAGCCCGTGTACTTCGTGGCGACGGCGCCGCTGGCGGCGGACGGGCATGTGAACGTCTCGCCGAAGGGGCGGTCGGGGACGCTGGTGGTGATCGATGAACTCACGCTGGCGTACCTGGACTTCGGTGGGTCGACGGCTGAGACGATCGCCCATCTGCGGGAGAACGGGCGGATCACGCTGATGTGGTGTGCGTTCGAGGGGCCGCCGACCGTGGTGCGGGTGCACGGGCGGGGGGAGCCGGTGTTTCGGGACGATCCGCGGTTCGCGGGGTTGTTGGGGCGGTTCGATCCGGCCGTGGACGGGTCGGGGTTGCGGGCGATCGTGCTGGTCGAGGCCCAGCGGGTCAGTGACTCCTGCGGGTTCGCGGTGCCGCTGATGGATTACCAGGGGGACCGGGACCTGCACGCGCAGTACTTCGACCGCAAGGACGAGGCGGAGTTCAACGCCTACTGCGAGGGCAAGCCGTACATCGGGGCCAGCATCGACGGGCTGCCGGCGATCCCGTTGCCGTTGCCGCCCCGTCCGTAAGCTGATGGTGTGCCTATCGACCAACATCTGTTCATAGCCTTCCTGTTGACCACCTCGGTCGCGATGATCAGCCCTGGTCCCGACATGCTGTTCGTGCTCGGCTGCGGGATGCGCGGCGGCCCGAAGGCCGGGCTGCTGGCCACCGCGGGCGTCGCCACCAGTGAGGCGGTGCACGTGGCGGTGGCGGCGGGCGGGCTGGCGGCGTTCTTCACCGCCGTGCCGGTCGCCTTCACGGCCATGCGCATCGTCGGCGGCGCCTATCTGGTGTACCTGGGGGTGCAGTTGATCCGGCACCGCAAGGACGCCGCCGCCGAGGAACCGCCCACGCCGGGGGAGGGCGGGCTCTCCGGCCGCCGCGCGTACCTGCGGGGTTTGCTGACGAACCTGCTCAATCCCAAGATGGTGACCTTCACGATTGCTTTCCTGCCGCAGTTCGTCCGGCCCGAACTGGGCAGTGTGGGGCTGCAGTTCGCGGTGCTCGGTGCGGCGCTGATCGTGCTGGAGTTCCTGGTGGACGGCACCGTGGGCGTGCTCGCCGGGCGGATAGGCGCCTGGCTGCGCCGTCGCCGTTCGACCCGCCGGCGGGTGGACGCCGCGACCGGCGGGCTCTTCATCGGCCTGGGGGTGCGGCTCGCCGTGGAGGGGTGAGAGGACTGGTCTGGACCTCTCGGGTGAAACCCCTGGTGCGGGTGGTGCGTGGGCGGCTAGGTTGGGCGCCTGTGACGGATGATGACTGACCGACCCGGGGGCGGGCTCTGGTCGCGCCCGTACCGGGCGGCCACGGTGGGGTTCGCCTCGGTGATGTTCCTGATCGGGTTCGCGGCCTTCGCCGTGGTGCCGACGCTGCCGGTCGCCGCGGGTGAGCTGGACGCCGTGCCGATGTACCCGCTGGTCGCGGGGGCGTTCGTCGCCGCGAGTCTCTTCGGCGGGGTGCTGGGCGGCAGTTGGGCGGACCGGGCGGGTCCGCGCCGGCCGCTGGTGGTGGGGGTGCTGCTCGGGGTGGCGACGCTGGTGGTGTCCGGCACCAGCACCACGGTCTGGCAACTGGCCGCCGGGCGGTTCCTGGACGGCGTGGCCGCGGGGATGACGGCGGTGGCGATCAACACCGCGATCGCGCACACCTATCCGGGGCGGCTGAAGGCACACGCGCTGTCGCTGATGGCCACCTGCTGGATCGTCCCCTCCCTGGCGGGGCCGCCGCTGGCCGGGCTGGTCACGGCCTGGTGGTCCTGGCGGGCGGTGTTCCTGGGCCTGGCCGCCGTCACGGCGGTGCCGATCCTGGCCGTGCTGCCCCTGGTACGCGGAGCCAGCGGAGCCAACGGAGCCAACGGAGCCAACGGAGCCAACGGAGTCACCGGAGTCACCGGAGCCACCGGAGCCAACGGAGTCACCGGCGCCCGGGAGGAGGGCGCGGGCCGCCCGTCCCTGGCGGTCGCGGCGGCGGTCAGCGGCGGTGCGGCCCTCGCCCAGTTCGCCGTCTCCGGCGCCGGCTCGGACCTGGACGCGGCCCACCTGGCCGCCGCGGCGGCGGGCTTCGGACTGCTGCTGGCGTTCGCGCCCCGGCTGCTGCCGCGGGGCACCTGGCGGGCGGCGCGTGGACTGCCCGCGACGGCGCTGCTACGGGTGCTGGCCTCGGGGACGTACTTCACGCTGGAGGTCTTCGTCCCCCTGCTGCTGGACACCGTGCGCGGGGTGCCCGCCGCCGTGACGGGCCTGGCGTTCAGCGGAGCGGCCGTGGCCTGGGCGGGCGCCGGCTGGGTGCAGGGGCATCTGCTGGAGCACCGGCCCCGGCACCGGGTGGCGGCGGGCGGGATGGCGGTGGTCGTCCTGGCGGCCGTTCTCGCCGTGGCGGGCAGCCTGCCCGGGGTGCCGCCGGTGGTGGCGGGGGCCTCGATGGTGGTCGCGGCGGTCGGCATGGGGGTGGCGGCGCCGAGCGTGACCCTGCTGTCGATCGCGCACAGCCCGCCCGAGCGGCAGGGCCGTACCGGCGGGGAGATGCTCACCGCCCAGAACCTGGGGCAGGTGGCGGTGATGGGGGCGGCCTCCGCGCTGTTCGGCCTCTGCCCGCCGGGCGGCGGGACCACCGGCGCCTACGCGGCGGTGTTCGCGCTGCTGGTCGTTCCGGCCGCCCTGGCCGTCGCCCTCGCGGGACGGGCGCGGGCATAGGGCCCGGAACGACGAAGCCGCCGCACCCCGGGCGGGGTGCGGCGGCTGTCGTGTGCGGGCGGCCTTACTTGCTCAGGCCGGCCTTGACGGAGCAGATCGGCCAGGCGCCGGGGCCCTGGGCGGCGAGGACCTTCTCGCCGATGGAGATCTGCTGGTCCTTGGTGGCCTGGTTGGCCTGCGCGGCGTACGCGGTGCCACCGAAGGCGGCCCAGGTGCTGGAGGTGAACTGCAGGCCGCCGTAGAAGCCGTTGCCGGAGTTGATGGCCCAGTTACCGGTGGCCTCACAGGCCGCGACCTTGTCCCAGACGGTGGCCGGGGCGGCGGAGGCGCTGGTCGCCGTGACGAGGCCGGCCACGGGCAGGGCGGTGAGCGCCCCGGCCATCAGAGCCATCCGGACGCGGTTGCGGCGCTTCGGGGTGGCAGTGGTGGTGGCAGCGGCGGTCTCGTTACGGAAAGTCATGAAGTTCCTCTCGAAGGGGGGCGGCGAGCGTACGGAACCAGGCCCTCGGAAGGCCGTCGGTTTCGGGGGACGTCGCTCGGTGCAACGGGTTCGAAGGTACGGGGGCTCTTGTGGCGGTTTCAAGGATTCGGAGGTTTGAGCACGTCAGAGGGGTGTTACCGGGCGTAAGGATCAAGGAAATGAGGTGATTTGGTCCGATTTCCACCCATTTCCAAGATCAAATCGCCCGCCCAAGTGGCGCCCGTCACCGCAGAGCCGCTGTGAGGCCGCCCACACGGTCGACAGTGCGTGACCATCCGCCCGCCCCCGGTGCGGAAAGCGGCACCCCGATCGGCGCCCGGGGTGGCCCGCACCACAGCCCTCACCCGGAGTACCCGCTGCGTGCACCCCTGGTGGCGGGACATAGCCTCGACGCCATGAGCAACGAGAGCAACGAGAGCGACGCGGCCGAGGCGGCCGCCGCCCCAGAAGGCTTCGAACTCGGCACCGACGGCCCCAAGGTGATCGTGGCCGGCCTCGACGGCTCCGAGTCCTCCTGGCGTGCCACCGCCTACGCCGCCGGACTCGCCCGCCGCCAGGGCGCCCTCCTCGCCGTCGTCTACATCCAGCCCGTCCTCGGCGCGGCCACCGCCCTCGCCGGCGCCGTCGTCGAGGAGACCACCCAGGAGATCGCCGACGAGCTCCTCGCCGCACTGCGCGAGGCGGAGGAGCACGTCCGCGAGGTGTGGCGCGTCGAGTGGCAGTTCCTGACCATGCGCGGCGACCCCTATACGGGCCTCGCCAAGCTCGCCGACGAGCTGCGCGCCGACGCCGTGATCGTCGGCGTCTCCGAGCAGGCCGGGCACAAGGTCATCGGTTCGGTGGCCGTGCGCCTGGTGAAGGCCGGCCGCTGGCCCGTCACCGTCGTGCCGTAGGACGCGCAGCGGGCGGGGCGGGGCGGGGCGGGGCGGGGCGGTGAGCGGGGTAGTGGGCGTGGCGGTCAGCGGAGCCGTGACCCAGGCCGTCACCCAGGCCGTCACCCGTGCGGTAGGTCGTGCGGCAAGCAGCCGGGGAGCCCGGTGGTGAAGCGGGGCCCGGGCGGCCGGTAGGGTGCGTGGACATGACGGACACGCCGGGCGCGCCGGGAACGCGTCCCACCGGGCCGGCCCACCCCACCGGCAGCGACCTGCACCTGGACCTCTCCGCCGGCGGAGGCCGCCGCGCAGCCCTCATGACCGCCCTGCGCGAGGCCATCCGCAGCGGCCGCCTCGCCCCCGGCACCCGGCTGCCGCCCTACCGCACCCTCGCCGCCGACCTCGGCCTCGCCCGCAACACCGCCGCCGAGGCGTACGCCGAACTCGTCGCCGAAGGCTGGCTCACCGCCCGCCAGGGCTCCGGCACCACCGTCGCCGAACGCGCCGCCCCCACGCCCGCCGCCCGGCCCCGGCGCCCCACCAAACGCCCCGGCCCCCTCCACGACCTGCGCCAGGGCCGGCCCGACGCCGCCGCCTTCCCCCGCACCGCCTGGCTCGCCGCCGCCCGCCGCGCCCTCACCACGGCGCCCAGCGAAGCCTTCGGCCCCGGCGACCCCCAGGGCCGGCGCGAACTGCGCGCCGTCCTCGCCGACTACCTCGCCCGCTCCCGCGGCGTGCGCACGGACCCCGACCGGATCGTCGTCTGCTCCGGCTTCGCCCACGCCCTGCGCCTGCTCTTCGACGGCGCCGACCCCGTCCTCCCGCCCGGGAGCAACGGCCCGCTGGCCGTCGAGGCGTACGGGCTCGGCTTCCACCGCGGGCTGCTCGCCGCCGCGGGCGTCGCCACCCGGCCGCTGCCCATCGACGAAAACGGCGCCCGCGTCGCGGAGTTGGAACACCAACCGGACGTCCGCACGGCGCTGCTCACCCCCGCCCACCAGTTCCCCACCGGCGGGCCGCTGCACGCCGCCCGCCGCGCCGCCGTCATCGACTGGGCGCGCGGGCGCGGCGGGCTCGTCCTGGAGGACGACTACGACGGTGAGTTCCGCTACGACCGGCAGCCGGTCGGCGCCGTCCAGGGCCTGGACCCCGAGCGGGTCGTCTACCTCGGCAGCGTCAGCAAGAGCCTGAGCCCCGCGCTGCGCCTGGGCTGGATGGTCCTGCCCGACCACCTGGTCGACCGGGCCCTCGCGGCGAAGGGCGAACGGGAGGGCTGGGCCAGCGCGTTGGACCAGCTCACCCTCGCCGACTTCATCGACTCCGGCGGCTACGACCGGCACGTGCGCCGGATGCGCCGCAGCTACCGGGAGCGCCGCGACCGGCTGGTGGCCGCGCTCGAGGTGAACGCACCGCACGTGGAGGTGACCGGCGTAGCGGCCGGGCTGCACGCGGTGCTGCGGCTGGAGGCGGGCACCGAGCGCTCCGTCCTCAAGGCCGCCGCGTACCACGGGCTCGCCGTCGAGGGCCTCGCCGACTACCGGCACCCGGCGGCCGACCCGGCCGCGACCCCGCCGACGGAGGGACTCGTCGTGGGCTACGCCACCCCGCCCGAGCACGCCTACGCCTCGGCGCTGGCCGCCCTCTGCGCGATCCTCCCGCCGCCCGCCTCCTGAGCGTCGTCCCCCGTACACCCGGCGGCAAGGGCACAGGGTAGGGCCCCGGGGCCGTCGGCGGGGGCGGAACGGGGCGACAGGGTACGCCGCGTCCGCTGCGGACTCATCCGTCCGTACGGGATCGGCCCGCGCCCGGCAACGTTCCGGCCACCGAGCCCCTAAGGTCAGTGGTCATGTGCAGGACATCAGGAGCGCCCGCCGCCCGCCTGCACGCCGTGGACTCCCGTCAGGTGCCGGCCACCCCCGTACCGGCGCCTGACGGGACGCGCGGCACCCTCCCCGCCGGTGCGGCGGGTTGACGGACACATCGCGGCCTCGCCGGGGGCATACTTCCCGAGATTCACCCTATCGGGGGGTACTGGGCCGCCGTACGGGCGGTGCCGGGCCCTGGTGATCTAGGGTTCCCGAGGGGTCGCCGGGAGCTGGTGACCGTGCTTCCGAACCTCGCCGAACCCCCCACCATCAGGCGGATCTGACGATCCGTCGCGGCATGTGCCAGGGCGGTCCGCTATGCCCTGTCCATGGCCCGACCTCACGAAATGGAGACCCCTGCGATGTCCGTGGACACGAGCCCGGAGACACAGCAGGACCGGCAGCAGAGCCTTGCGACTGCCGCAGCCCGCAACCTCGCCACCACCACCAAGTCCGCGCCGCAGATGCAGGAGATCACCTCCCGCTGGCTGCTCAAGGTCCTCCCCTGGGTGCAGGCCAACGGTGGTGCCTACCGGGTCAACCGTCGTCTCACCTACTCGGTGGGCAACGGCGTGGTGGAGTTCATCAAGACCGGCTCCCAGGTCCGGGTCATCCCGCAGGAGCTGGGCGAACTCGCCCTCCTGCGCGGCTACGAGGACGACGAGGTGCTCACCGCCCTCGCCGACCGCTGCCAGCAGCGTGACTTCGGCCCCGGCGAGGTGCTCACCACCCAGGGTGAGCCGGCGGACCGCATCTTCCTGATCGCCCACGGCAAGATCAACCAGATCGGCACCGGCAAGTACGGCGACGAGACCGTGGTCGGCGTGGCCGGCGACGGCGACCGCTTCGGCGACGACGCGCTGCTGAACCCGGACGCCACCTGGGAGTTCACGGCCAAGAGCGCCACCGCCGGTGTCGTCCTGACCCTGTCCCGCGCCGACTTCGCCGCGATCCGCGACAACGCTCCGAGTCTCCAGGAGCACCTGCAGACCTTCCTGTCGCTGCCCCTCCAGGCCCAGAACGAGCGTGGCGAGGCCGAGATCGCCATGTCCTCCGGCCACCACGGGGAGTTCGAACTCCCCGGCGCCTTCGTGGACTACGAGCTCAAGCCGCGCGAGTACGAGCTGAGCGTCGCGCAGACCATCCTCAAGATCCACACCCGCGTCGCGGACCTGTACAACCAGCCGATGAACCAGACCGAGCACCAGCTCCGGCTGACCATCGAGGCGCTGCGCGAGCGCCAGGAGCACGAGATCGTCAACAACCCGGAGTTCGGCCTGCTCAACAACGCCGACTTCGACCAGCGCATCCAGACCCACTCCGGCCCGCCCACCCCGGACGACCTGGACGAGCTGCTCAACCGCCGCCGCGACCCCGACTACCTGCTCGCGCACCCCAAGACCATCGCCGCGATCGGCCGCGAGCTCAACGCCCGGGGGCTGTACCCGCACCACGTCGACCTCGGCGGGCAGCAGGTGCCGGCCTGGCGCGGGGTCCCGATCCTGCCGTGCAGCAAGATCCCGATCTCCAAGGAGAACACCAGCTCCATCATGGTGATCCGGGTCGGCGAGGACAACCAGGGCGTCATCGGCCTGCACCAGACCGGCATCCCGGACGAGTACCAGCCCTCGCTGTCGGTCCGCTTCATGGGCATCGACGAGAAGGCGATCATCTCCTACCTCGTCAGCGCCTACTACTCGGCCGCCATCCTGGTGCCGGACGCGGTCGGCGTGCTGGAGAACGTCGAGATCGCGCACCGCCGCCACTGAACCCGGCGGCAGGGCCCCCGACCGTAACCGGTCGGCTGGAAGATCGTTTCACCTGATGACGGACGGCCCGCCCCCGGAGGCGGGCCGTTCGCCTGATCGCACCCGGTCGCGCTCCCTGCCTCCCTCCCTGTCCGGCGGCCCGCGTCCGTTCCGCCCCCCGTACGTGACCCGAGAGGTGTGTGAACCCATGCCGCAGCGCCGGCAGTTGCGACGGATACCGCCCGAGGGCGGTGGAGCGGCTGCCACCGGACGGCGGGTGCGGTGGCTCGGCGCGGCGGTCGGCGTGGTCGCGATGTTCGCACTGGTCGGCGGCGCGACCGCCAACGGCGTCGAGCGGCACGGCGGGAACGGGCACGGCACCTCCGTCGACACCTGTGTGTGCGACGAGACGGACGTGTCGGTCGGCGTCCGGCCCGGCGGGCAGGTGGAGGTCGACGTGGACGTGGACGTCCAGGTCGGCGTGAGCGTCGCACCCGGCGTCGGCGACGAGCACCACGGGCACCACGGCCACCATCACCACCCCTGCCACTCCCCGAAGGCGCACCCGCTCGCCCCCACGCCCTCGGGGACGGCCGGCGGACGGCACCAGCCGACGGGGCGGCCGGAGGAGGACGAGGACGACCCGTACGGGGACCACGGCGAGGGCCACGGGCACCATCACCACCACCACCATCCGTGCCCGAGCCCGAGCCCGACCCCCTCGCCCACGCCGTCCCCGACACCGACGAAGACGCCGACTCCGACGAAGACACCGACCCCGACGTACACACCGACCCCGACGTACACACCCAGCCCCTCGCCCACCCCCACCCCCACCCCCACCCCCATCCCCACCCCCACGCACACGCCGAGTCCTTCCCCGACTCCCACGCCGACGCCGACGAAGACCCCCACTCCCACGGCTTCGCCGACGCCGTCGCCCACGCCGACCAGGACACCGTCGCCGTCGCCCTCGCCGACGCCCGTTCCCACGCCGTCGCCGACCCCGCCGCCGGCGAGTCCCAGTCCGACGCCGGTGCCCACCCCGCAGCCGCCGTCCCCGGCACCCCCGCCGCCGTCCGTACCGGCGCCGGCCCCCGTGTCGCCGGCCCCTGTGTCGTCGGCCCCCGTGTCGTCGGCCCCCGTGTCTCCGGCGCCCGCACCCGCGCCCGCGCTCCCTCCGCCGTCGGCCCCGCCCGCGGCTCCGTCGCCCGTCGTGCCCCCGGCCTCGGCGGCCCCCGCCAGCCCTCCGGCCCCCAGCCCGGTGCGCCCGAGCCCGCTGTGGCCGACCCCGTCCGTGCGGCCCGTGCACCTCGCCCCGGCGGCGAAGCCGCTGGCCGAGGCGCAGCACCACCACAACGCCCCGATGACCACCACGATGCTCGTGGTCACCGTGCCCGCGATCCTCGCGGCGGCGGCCCTGCGCCCCAGCGGTAGGGGCGGTGCCCGAGGCGGCGCCGGCCGTGGCGGCGCGAGCGGCGACGGCGGCGGTACCGGGTCCGGATCCGGTTCCGGCTCCGCGCAGTCCTGACCTCCGGGGGTGGCCCGGGCGGCGTCGGAACGCCGACCCGAGGGCCGCCCCCGGCCCCACCGTCTTCTTCACAAGCCAAGCCAGAGAAGGGAGTTCCCATGTCCGAGTGGGTGGCCTTGGCCATCGCCATGGCGGCGGCCTGTGCCGTCGTGGTGGCGGTGGTCGTGCTGAGGCACCGCAGGATCGGCGCCGGGAAGAACGTCGACGAGACGCCGGACGTCATCGAGTACATCACCATGATGATCGGCGTGGTCTACGCGATCGTCCTCGGGCTCGCCATCGCGGGCGTCTGGGAGGCGCGCGGCGCGGCCCAGGACGACCTGTTCCGCGAGGCGCAGTCGCTGCGCGAGGTGAGCGACCGCGCGGTGGTCTACCCGGCCGAGTTCCGCGACCAGCTCCGCGCGGACGTGGACGGGTACGTGACCTTCGTGGTGAACACCGAGTGGGACTACATGGCCAAGCACGGAGAGATCTCCGAGCAGGGCGACCGGCTGCTGGACAAGATCCAGAACGAGGTCGCCACCCGGGCGCCCGCCTCGGACTTGGAGTCCCAGGCCTACCAGCCGATCATGGACCGGATCAGCCAGACGTCCGACGCCCGCCACCAGCGCGGCCAGGCCGCCGGTCCGACGATGCCGGGGGTCGTGTGGTTCGGCCTGATCGCCGGGGCCGTGATCACCGTCGGCATGCTGTTCGCGCTCCAGATCCGGCGCACACCACGGGAGTTGATCCTGGCGGGCTGTTTCAGCGCGCTGATCGCCTTCCTGCTGTTCATGATCTGGGACTTCGACGATCCGTTCTCCCGGAGCGTCTCGGTGACGACCCAGCCCTTCGTGGACCTCTTCCCCTCGCTCAACCTCAAGAGCTGACCGGGGAGAAGGCACGGACGGCCCGCGCGAGACTCCTCGCGCGGGCCGTCCTACTTCATCTGACGGAACGTCAGCGCAGCGCCGAATCCATCGAGTTGAACATGGTGCCGGCGGCGTCGTCGTTCTCCAGGGAGAAGGCGAACAGACCGCCGAGGCCCTTGCTCCTCGCGTAGGCCCCGCGCGCCTGGACGGCCTGCGGGGTGTCGCCCGTCCAGAAGTTGGTGCCGTCGTACACCCAGCTGCTCTCCGTCACCGGGTCCCAGTGGGTCTGCGCGGCGCTCGGGTTGAGCTCCTTCCAGGCGGCGAGGCCGGCCTCCTGGCTGAGCGGCTTCTTGGCCGTCGGGCCGGTCGCGCTCTGGTACAGGCCGAAGCCGGACCCGGCCGGGACGCCCGTCCAGCCGCGCCAGTAGAACGGGATGCCGAGCACGATCTTGTTCGCCGGGAAGCCGCCGGGGATGCCGTACTCGGGCAGGCCCGTGGTGTACGCGGTGAGCGTGGTGTCGACGTTGTACTTGCGGGTTCCGGGCTTGATCGGCGTGGTCGGGTCGGCCGGGCTGTCGTGCAGCGGGTCCTGGTGGTTGGTCGGGCCGGTGGCGTCCCAGGAGCCGTGCATGTCGTAGGACATGACGTCGGCGTAGTCCAGGTAGGCGCCGATCTTGTCGGTCTCCAGCTGGGCGATCTTGTCCTGGCCGCTGGGCAGCGCGGCGCTCAGCAGGTAGCGCTTGCCCTGGGCGGAGCCGAGGGCGTCCAGCTGGGTGCGGAACTCCTTGAGCAGCAGGGTGAAGTTCTGCTTGTCGGCGGCGGAGTAGTGGTTGCCCGCGTGGCCGCCGGCCGAGCCCGGGTATTCCCAGTCGAGGTCCACGCCGTCGAAGATGCCCGCCGCGGAGGCCTTGCCGCCCGCGGCGTCACCGGCGACGCCGGTCGGCAGGTTCCCCTTGAGGAACATGTCGAGGCAGGAGGAGACGAAGGTCTTGCGGGAGGCGTCGGTGGCGGCCGCGTCCGAGAAGTACTTGGAGTACGTCCAGCCGCCGATCGAGATGGTGAAGCGCAGGTTCGGGTACTTGGCCTTCAGCTGGCGCAGCTGGTTGAAGTTGCCCTTGAGCGGCTGCTCCCAGGTGTCGGAGCTGCCGTCCACGCTGGTGCCGGAGTTGTAGTCGGACTGGTAGTCCGCGTACGCGTCGCCCGCGCCGTCACCGGCGTTGGGGTTGGAGTCGTTGCCGGAGTCGGACGCCTTCACCGCCTGGAAGCAGGTGAACTTCGTCGGGTCGATGTTGGCGAAGGCGTAGTGGACGACGTCCAGCTTGGCCGCGGCGCCGCTGGTGTCGAGGTTCTTCGGGTAGTAGGCGTTCTCGTAGACGCCCCACTGGTCGAAGTACGCCGAGCGGACGGGCTGCGCGGCGGGGGCGGCGGCCGTGGTGGTGCTCACGGGCGCGGACTGCGCGGAGGCGTGGGAGCCCGAGTAGCCCTGGACGCTGAAGGTGTAGGCGCGGCCCGGCAGCAGGGAGCTGACGGCGACGTCGGTGCCCATGGAGGTGGCGACCAGCTGTCCGTTGGACCACACCTTGTAGGCGATCGGCCCGTCCCCGCTGTTCAGGGTGGACGGCTGCCAGTTCAGCACCACGGCGCCGGAGGTCACCTTGCTGACCGTCACCCCGGTGGGCGTGGTGACCTGGCCGTCGCCGGCCGGGCCGGTGGCGGTGGCCGTCGCGGTCGGCGAGGCGGTGGGGCTCCCGGTGGCGGTGGGGCTGCCGGTCGCGGTCGGGCTGGTCGAGGCCGTGGGGCCGGCCGTCGGGCTGGCCGTCGCGGTCGGGCTGGAGGAGGTGGTCGGCGAGGCCGTCGGGGTGGACGTGGCGGTGGGCCCGGCCGGGCCGGTCAGGGTGAGGTCGTCGGCGTAGTAGGCGCCCGTGCCGTACCAGCCGTGGGTGTAGACGGTGACGGAGGTGGTGGTGGCGCCGGTGGTGAAGGTGCTGCTCAGCTGGTTCCAGCCGGTGCCGCCGGGCGTCCAGGAGGAGGCGTTGACGCCGGTGCCGGTGGCGCCGAGGTAGACGTAGCTGCCCTGCACCCAGCCGGAGAGCGTGTAGGTGGTGTTGGGCAGGACGGTGACGGACTGCTGGCACTGCGCGGTGTCGGACCCGGAGGCGGCGCCGCTGAGGGCGTGGGTTCCGCCGTGCACCGGGGTGGTGACGACGGACCCGTTGGAGCAGGTCCAGCCGGCCAGGGTGCCGGTCTCGAAGTCGCCGTTGGCCAGCAGGTTGACGGGCGCGGCCGAGGCCGGGCCGAGGGTCAGGGCGAGGGCGGCGCCACTGGTGGTCAGCGTGGCGGCCAGGGCCAGGGCGGTCGCTCTGCGGCGCCGGGTGGCGGCCGGGCGGCCGGGCCGTGGAGCGGATGCGGGCAGGACGCGGTCGTGCATGCGGGATGTCCTCCGGAGATGTGGGGGGTTCCGGCGGTGCGTGGCCCGGGTGGGCCGAGGGGAGCCTGCCCTCGCGTGGTGGGGACGCGCGGGCGGGTGACGCGTGCTGACGGGCGGTTCGCGGGCGTGCCGGGGCCTGTCCGGGGAGGCCGACCCGTTCACGTCACGACTGAACAGATTGGACTGGACCAATATTCGCCGTCAAGGGCACCGGCACGCCCGGCCCGGTAGGTTGACCCCGTACCGAGCAGGCCGCCGGACGGAGGACGCGCCATGGACAGCCAGGACTGGGACGACCGCTACGCCGCGAGCGAGCTGGTGTGGGGCGCCGAGCCCAACCGGTGGGTGGTGCGCGAACTGGGCGACGTGAAGCCCGGAACCGCCCTCGACCTGGCCGCCGGAGAGGGCCGCAACGCCATCTGGCTCGCCGGCCGCGGCTGGGACGTCACCGGTCTGGACTACTCCGCCGTCGCCCTCGAACGCGCCGAGCGCCTCACCGCCGACCTGCCCGACGAAGTCGCCGACCGCCTCACCTGGCGCCACGGCGACGCCCGCACCTTCGAGAGCCCCGAGGCCGGCTACGACCTCGTCCTCGTCGCCTACCTCCAGGTGCCCGCCGCGGACCGCCGCACCGCGCTGCGCCGCGCCGCCGACGCCCTGGCCCCCGGCGCCACCCTGCTGGTGGTCGGCCACGACCTCACCAACCTCACCGAGGGCGTCGGCGGCCCGCAGGACCCGGCCGTCCTCTTCACCCCCGAGGACGTCCTCGCCGACCTCGAGGGCCTGGGCCTGCGCACCGTCCGCGCCGAACGCGTGCACCGCACGGTCGGCGCCGACTCCGCGCACGGCGGCGGCGAGGGTGTGGCCGTGGACGCGCTGGTGCGCCTGGAGCGGGGCGCCGCATGACCCTGGCCCTCACCCGGCGCACCCTGCTCACGGGCCTGGCCGCCGCCACCCCGCTGGTGCTCGCGGGCTGCTCCTCCACCAAGAGCAAGAAGAAGGACGCCCCGGTCGCCAAGGCCAGTGACCCGGGCGGTGAAGCCTTCGTGATGATCATCCGCCACGGGGAGAAGCCCACCGGCGACCAGGACGGCCACGACGAGAACGGTAAGAAGGACGGCAAGTCCCTGACGGAACGCGGCTGGGCCCGCGCCAACGCCCTGCCCGGCCTGTTCGCCCCGCCCGCCGCCGGGCTGCGCACCCCCGCCCGGATCCTCGCCGCCGCCGACCAGGGCCCGCTGGCCGGCGCCCACCGGATGCGCCAGACCGTCACCCCGCTCGCCGCCAAGCTCGGCCTCACCGTCGACACCACCCACGCCGAGTCCCAGGAGGGCGAGTTGGCCGCCGCGGCCCTCGCCGGGGCGCAGCCCGTGCTGATCTGCTGGGAGCACTCGCGCATCGGCAGGATCGTCGAGGCCCTCGGTGCGGCCGGCAGCGGCGCGCCCGCGAACTGGCCGGACCGCTTCGACCTCGTCTGGGTGTTCTCCCGCCCGGCCGCAGGCGCCTGGACGTTCCAGGAGGTACGCCAGCACCTCCTGGACGGCGACGCCTGATCACTTCCGGGGTAGGGTCCGAACAGGGCGTCGTCCGATGATCGTGAAGTCGCCACATCAGTGTGGAGGCGTGGCGGACGGCGGCAGGAGCGAGGAGGACACGATGAGCGTTTCGCTGGCCAAAGGGCAGAAGATCAGCCTGGAGAAGCCGGGCGGCGGGCAGCTGAGCGTGGTTCGCATGGGCCTGGGCTGGAAGGCCGCGCAGCGCAAGGGGTTCTTCGCCAAGATGCTGGCCGGCGGGCAGGAGATCGACCTGGACGCCTCCGCGGTGCTGTTCTCCCAGGGCAAGCCGGTGGACGTGGTGTTCTTCCAGCACCTCACCAGCAACGACGGTTCCGTCCGCCACAGCGGGGACAACCTGGTCGGCGGCGCCGGGCAGCAGACCGACGACGAGTCGATCGCGGTCGACCTGCTGAAGGTCTCGCCCGCGGTCGACCAGATCCTGTTCACCGTCAACTCCTTCACCGGGCAGACCTTCCAGGAGGTCGAGGCCGCCTTCTGCCGGCTCGTCGACGAGACCACCGGCACCGAGCTGGCCCGCTACACCCTCACCGGCGGCGGCCCGTACACGGCGCAGATCATGGCCAAGGTGCAGCGCACCCCGAACGGCTGGCAGATGGCGGCGATCGGGCAGCCGGCCAGCGGGCGGACGTTCCAGGACCTGATGCCGGAGATCGCCAAGCACCTCTGAGCACGCCCCCGGGCCCGCTCCGCCGGCGGAGCGGGCCCGAAGGCGTCCTTCAGTCGATGTCCCGGCGTCCGAACCCGGCCAGGCCCAGCGCCAGCAGCGCGGCCGCGACCAGGGTGAGCACCGCGAGCGGCGTCCAGTCCATCGCCGCCGCCGGAAGCCGGGGCACCTGACCGAACGGCGAGAGCCGGTTCAGGGCCGAGGGCAGCTTCAGCAGCGGGCCCAGGTAGCCCACCACCAGCGCGTAGGCGGGGACGATCCAGGCCAGCGGCATCGCCCGGGGCAGCCAGCCGTACACCACCGCCGCCACGCCGACCGTCACCCACTGCGCGGGGGCGAAGGCCAGGGCCGCGCCGACCAGCGCCGGGAACCGCCCCGCGTCGCCGGTGGACAGCGCCCCGGCCAGCCCGAAGCCCGCCCCGGCCGCCAGCAGCACGGCCGTCGAGCCCAGCAGCGCGGCCACCAGGTGGCCGCCCAGCCAGCCCGCGCGGGACACGCCCGTGGCCAGCACCGGATCGGCCCGCCCCGCCGTCTCCTCGGCGCGCGGGCGCTGGGCGGCCAGCACCGCGTACACCGCCCCGACCACGGCCACCACCAGCAGGGTGTACGCGGCGTAGGCGTCGGTCAGCGAGTGCCCGCCGACGC
Source organism: Kitasatospora sp. NPDC051170 (assembly GCF_044455705.1). NCBI lineage: Bacteria > Bacillati > Actinomycetota > Actinomycetes > Kitasatosporales > Streptomycetaceae > Kitasatospora > Kitasatospora sp. NPDC051170. Next base: position 21,493 of record NZ_JBITFA010000009.1, read on the forward strand.
GGGTCAGCGCCTCGCGGATCCGGCCCACGTCCTTGAGCATCGAGTCCGCCTGGCCCAGCACCGAGCCGTACATCGTGCCGAGGAGCAGCAGTGCCGCGGCGAAGCCGCCGATCAGGCCCCGGTGCAGCCGCAGCGCCAGGCCCAGCGCCAGGCCCGGTGCCGTGCCGAGGGCCGCCCCGGCGGCGGCCGGGCCCGGGCGGGCGGCGCGCAGCCCCGCGCCGACGTCCCGGCGGGCGCTCAGCAGGAAGGCGGCCGCGCCGACGGCGGCGGTCAGCGCCAGCAGGGGCAGCAGCGGCCACCAGCGCCCGCCCGCGAACGGGTAGGTGCGCTGCACCCAGCCGATCGGGGAGGCCCAGGCCAGGCCGCTCTCGGCGGAGTCCCCGGCGGCCCGGACGGCGTACGCCGCGCCGATCACCGCCATCGCCAGTCCGGAGGCCGTCCGGGTGTGCGCCGAGACCTGTGCGGTGACGGCGGCCACCGCCGCGAACAGCAGCCCGCCGCCGGCGGTGGCCGCCGCGAACAGCGCCGCGCCGGAGGGGGTGATCCCCGGCACGCCCAGGCCCGGCAGGCCGAGGGCCAGCAGCAGGGCGAGCGCCAGGTTCGCCACGGCGGCCGTGCCCAGGGCGGCGGCCAGCTGGGCGTGGCGGCCGACGGCGGCGGAGCGGATCAGCTCGGCGCGGCCGCCCTCCTCCTCGGCCCGGGTGTGCCGGGTGACGATCAGGACGCTCATCACCCCGGCCAGTACGGCGAGCAGGCCCAGCATCCGGTGGCTCAGCATCGAGCCCCAGGTGTAGTCGGCCAGGTAGTGGCGGGGGCCGGTCATCGCCAGCAGCGCCGGGCTGGTCGAGGAGTTCGCGATGGAGGCCCGGTCGGCGGCCGTCGCGTAGAGGGTGTGCAGGCTGTTCGCGGTGGAGATCGTCAGCAGTCCCAGGCCCAGCACCCAGACGCCGAGCCGGACGCGGTCGCGGCGCAGCGCGAAGCGCAGCAGGGCGGCGGTGCCGGTGAGCGTGCCGAGCGTGCCCCTGGGGGAGCGGCGGGGCGCGGACTGCGGGCGGGCGGGCGCCTTGGCGGTGGTGGTCATCGCGCGGCCTCGTCCGCGACGGGGTGCCCGTTGGCGGCCAGCTCGTCCCCGTAGTGGCGCAGCATCAGCTCCTCCAGCGTGGGCGGGTGGCTGACCAGGCTGCGCACCCCGGCCTCGCTCAACAGCCGGACGGCGGCGTCGAGCTGCGCGCCGTCCACGGCGAAGCGGACGTGGGCGCCCTGGGTGCGGACGGCGTGCACGCCGGGCAGCGCGTCGAGGCCCGCGACGGGGCGCAGGGTCTCGGCCTCGACGGTGGTGCGGGTGAGGTGGCGCAGCTCGCCGAGGGTGCCGGTCTGCACGACCTTTCCGCGCCGGATGATGCTGACGCGGTCCCCCAGCTTCTCGACCTCGTCGAGGATGTGGCTGGAGAGCAGGACGGTGCGGCCCTGCTCCTTCGCCTGGCGCACGACGTCCTGGAAGACCACCTCCATCAGCGGGTCCAGGCCGGAGGTCGGCTCGTCGAGGAGCAGCAGCTCGGCGTCGGAGGCGAGTGCGGCGACGATGGCGACCTTCTGGCGGTTGCCCTTGGAGTAGCTGCGGCCCTTCTTGGTGGGGTCGAGGTCGAAGCGGTCGATCAGCTCCGTGCGGCGGCGGGCGTCGGGGCGCCCGCGCAGGCGGGAGAGCAGGTCGATGGCCTCGCCGCCGGTGAGGTTGGGCCACAGCTCGACGTCCCCGGGGACGTAGGCGAGGCGGCGGTGCAGCTCGACGGCGTCGTGCCACGGGTCCAGGCCGAGCAGGCGGGCGGTGCCGCCGTCCGCGCGCAGCAGGCCGAGCAGAACCCGGATGGTGGTGGACTTCCCGGCTCCGTTGGGGCCGAGGAAGCCGTGCACCTCACCGGTCTCGACGGTGAGGTCGAGGCCGTCCAGGGCGGTGGTCCGGCCGAAGTCCTTGCGGAGGCCGGACAAGGTGATTGCCGTGGTCATGCTTCCGAAGCTACCGTAGTTTCAGAAGAACGTGAATATTGGGAAGGCATTAAAGTTCGAGGCGCAGTGATCAGCAGTGATCAGCAGCGATCAGCAGTGATCAACCGGATCGACCGGATCAACGGGAAAGGACGACGGGCAGTGGCGGAGCAGGAGGCGGTGCGGGAGCCCGGCGACCAGGCGGTGTCGGACTTCGTCGAGCGGTTCGCCGGCGAGCTGGTGGTGGCGGGCATGCAGCGGATGCCGTCCCGCATCTTCGCCTGCCTGATGGCGGAGGAGAGCGGGGTGCTGACCTCCGCCGAGCTGTCCGAGCGGTTGAAGATCAGCCCGGCGGCGGTCTCCGGCGCGGTGCGCTACCTCATCCAGGTCGGGCTGGTCGCCAAGGAGCGCGAGCCGGGCTCGCGGCGCGACCGGTTCCGGGTGCTCAACGACGTCTGGTACGAGTCGCTGACCAGGCGGGACGAGATCATGATGCGCTGGATCCGGGTGCTCAGGGAGGGCGAGAACACCGTCGGCACCGGGACGGCCGCGGCGGCGCGGATGGCGGAGACGGCGGAGTTCTTCGAGTTCATGACCAAGGAGCTGCACGGCATGCTGGAGCGCTGGCGCACCCGGCACGAGCAGCCCTCTGATGGGTGGCACGGGGCGTAGCGGACATGCGGAAGGGCCCGGCGCGAGTTCTGCGCGGGCCCTTCCCCATGGGTCACTTCGTCGGGGCCGCCGAGGGGGAGAGCGCGGCGCTCGGCGTGGTGGCGGCTGCTGCGGCCGGGGTGGTCGCGGCGGTGGTCGCCGTCGCCGTGGCCGTCGTGGTCGGGGAGGGGAGCGGGCAGCCGTCGGGGCCGGTGGGCGTGGCGGTCGGGGAGGGGCTGCCGGACGGCGTGGCCGTGGCGCTCGGGGACGGCGTGCCGGAGGGCGTGCCACTGGGAGTGGCGGTCGCGCTCGGGGTCGGGCAGCTGGTGGGCGTGCCCGACGGGGTGCCGGTGGGCGTCGCGCTCGGGGAGGCGCTGCCGGACGGGGTTCCGCTGGGGGTCCCGCTGGGCGTGGCCGAGGGGCTCGCGGACGGCGAGGGCGAGCCGCCGGGTGTGGGCGTGCCGGTGGTGGGCTCGCCGGTCGGCGTCGTGGCGGGGGTGGTGGGCGTGGTGCTCGGCTGCGGCGCGGGCGACGGGGTGGTGCCGCCGGTGGACCCGCCCGTGGGCGGGACGTACGGGGAGGGCAGCGGGGCCGGGGTGCCGGCGCGGTCCGGGACGGTGGCGACCGAGCCGCTGCCGAAGTGGACCATCCAGTTGCGGACCGTCCGCAGGTACTCGGTGGAGTTGTTGTAGCTCAGGACCGCCCGGTCCAGCTGGGCCGGGTCGGCCAGGTCGCGGCCGCCCGCGCAGAGGTAGCGCCCGGCGGCCTCGGCGGCGTCGAAGATGTTGTTCGGGTCGGCCTTGCCGTCCCCGTTGGCGTCCACGCCCCAGGAGGCCCAGGTGGAGGGGATGAACTGCATCGGCCCGACGGCGCGGTCCCAGCGGGAGTCCCCGTCGTAGAGGCCGCCGTCGGTGTCGGGTATCGCGGCGAAGCCGCCGCCGTTGAGCACCGGGCCGAGGATGGGCGTCAGCGTGGTGCCCGCGGCGTCCACCTGGCCGCCGTTGGCCTGGCCGGACTCGACCTGGCCGATCGCGGCCAGCAGCTGCCAGGGAAGGTGGCAGCCGGGGGAGCGCTGGGCGAGGCGGGCCTCGGCCTGGCGGTAGGCGGCGAACACCGTGGCGGGCAGCGCGGGTCCGTTGGCGGTGAACGGCCCGGCCGCGGGCTGGCCGGGAAGCCCGGGCAGACCGGGAACGCCCGGTATGCCGGGAGGCTGCGGCAGCTGGACCGTCCCGCCGCCGTCGGCGGGGCCGCCGGGGGTGGTGCCGCCCGGCGTCGGGAACAGGCTGCCGCCGCCCGGCGCGGAGGCTCCGGCGGGAACGGCGGCGGCCTCGGCCGCCGCGGTCGGCGCCATGCCGAGGCCCGTCACCTGGGAGCCGGTCAGCGCGGCGAGCGCGGTGAACACCGCCGCCGTCCCCGCGATCCGCTTGCCGATGCGGAGCCTGCGCCCGCCCCCGTTGCCGCCTGCCGTCGCCGCCATGCTCTTGCTGCCCCTCCCGTAGCCGCCCCGGACGCTCCCGGAACGGTTGAGACCTCGTCATCGTGCCCGCCTGCCGCGGGCAAGCCCCCGCCGCCGGACGATTAGTATCACGACGATCCGACGGCGGAGGGTCGCCCGAGGTGAACGCCCCGAGCGCAGTGCGGGCCTGAACGACCGGCTCCCGGCCGGGGCGGTGCGCCGCCGGAACCGGTACGAACCACTCCACCCGCACCCACCCTCCGGGCGGGGAACGCGAGTTGGCCGAGGCCACAACGGGGCATGTCGCGCGGGCTGCGGAGCCGTCCCCGTGCCGTCGGGGGCGCTTCGGGGCACGGCGGTGGTGCGTGCGCGTATCGGCGGGCTCCGGGCGCCGCCCGCCGCCCGTACGGCTGACCTGGCGCGATGGGCGCCGGCGCTGCGCCCGTCCTGAGCGGGCCCTCTAGCAGGACGGCGGCCCCGGCACCAGGAAGTGGCCCCAACTCCCGCCTGGACGGGTGACGTTCTGGTGAATGTGGGCATGCCAGGGCCGGGGGAGCGCCATGCTGTGCCGCGTGACGACGTGGATGGAGGACCGGACCGTGAGCGCGAACCTGCCGGAGACCGTCGCCGAGGGGGCGGTCGTCCTGCCGGCGCCCCCTCGGGTGGTCGACGACCTCGCCCGAGACCTGACCCATGCCGCGGCCGCCGTCCGGGCCGTCTCGCGGGTGTGCCGCGGCGGTGGGGACGTCTCGGTGGCCGCGTACACCGCCGTGGTGTGCACCGGCCGTTCGGCCGCCCGCGCGCTGGAGGAGGCGGCCGCCTGGTGCCGCCAGGCCCCGGAGGCGGAGGTGCACTCCCTCGCCTGGGCCCGGGTGCCGGGCCACCGCGAGGACGTGGACGAGTACCGCGTCACCCTCGCCGTCAGCTTCCCCGACGAGGAGACCGGGGAGCATCTCGGCGACACCCACCGGGCCCGCCGCTGACGCCGTACCATCAACCCATGAACACTGGGGGTACGAACGACGTGGCGGGTGGCATGGAGCAGACGGAACCGGGCGGCGGCGACGGCCCGCGGGAGCTGTCGCGGGCCGCCGCCGTGGGCGCCACCGTGCTGGCGGTGCTCTGCGGATGCGCGGTGATGCTGGCCTTCCTGAACTGGCTGGGGTGGAGCATCCCGCTGATCGGCGTGCTGGTCGCCAAGGCCGGGATCAAGCTGGCGTTCGCGGGCTTCGTGGGCCTGGCGGCGGGCTTCGCGTGGCTGCGCACCCGGTTCAGGCGGTAGGCCGTGGCTTTCGGCTCAACCGGCCTGCGGGGTCGGGCAGGTGAGGTCGTGCTCGGGTGCCCGGTCGTCCAGCAGGTACCGCTCGACGACGTCGGTGACGCAGGTGTTCGCCGTGGGGTACTGGCCGTGGTCGCCGCTGCCGGTGACGGTGACCAGCCGGGAGCCGCGTAGGGCGCGGTGCGCGCCGACGGCGGCCTCGTAGTAGGTGGCCGGGTCGTGCACCGAGTTGAGCATCAGGGTCGGCGGCAGGTGGGCGCCGGTGACCTTCACCCGGGGCGCCGGGTCGGTCGGCCAGGCGGCGCAGACGGCGCTGAACGCGAGGGTGCGGGGGCCGACGAGCGGGTAGCGGGCGGTCAGTTCGGCGCTGCGCTCGACCCAGGTGTCCAGGTCCCGGTTCCACGGGGTGTCGGAGCAGGTCACGGAGAAGTACTCGGCGGTGAACTCCGGTCCGAGGTAGTGGCCGAAGGCCTTGTGGGCCAGGTCCTTGGCGTCCGGCCCGGCCGCCTGCCAGTCGTCGAGGGCGGTCAGGGCCTGGGCGAAGGAGGGGAAGTTGGAGGCCAGGTAGACCGTGCCGATCGCGCCGTTGTCCAGCTGGTTCGGGCCGATCGTCAACGAGCCGTCGACGATGGGCTTGTCGTGCAGTCCGGCGCGCACCCGCTCCCAGTGCGCCGTGACCTCCTCGGGCGTCGAACCCCAGTGGTAGGTGGCGTCCCGGGCGGCGAGCCAGGGCACGAAGTCCTCGTCGAAGCGGCGCTGGAAGCTCATCGGCTGGCCGAGTTCGAACCTCTCCCAGGTGCTCTCCCAGCCGATGTTGCTGTCGAGGATCAGATGGTCGACCCGGTGCGGGAAGAGCGTGCCGTAGTAGGCGCCGATCATCGAGGCGTAGGAGGGGCCGAGGTAGCTGAGCTTGCGCTCGCCGAGCAGGCCCCGGAACAGGTCGACGTCGTGGGCGGTCTGCACGGTGTTGATGTAGGGCAGCAGGTCGCCGCTGTTCCGTTGACAACTCTCGGCGAACTTGCGGGAGTTGTCGATGACCTTGGCGATCGCCTCGGGGGACCGGTCACGGTAGTCGCCCGCCAGGAACCCCTGCCACTCCTCCTGGGTCTCGCACACCACGTGGGTGCTCCGGCCGACCCCGCGCTGGTCGAGGCCGACGATGTCGTACACGGCGGCGACCTTGGGCGCGGCCTTGACCAGCCCGGCCGGCCGGACCAGCCCGTTCTGCGCGCCCGGTCCGCCGGCGCCCAGCATCAGCGTGCCCTTGCGCCCGGCGGCGTCGGTGGCCTTGTGCCGGGAGACGGCGATGCTCAGGTCGGCCAGCCCGGAGTCCGGGTCGGTCCAGTCGCGGGGCACGGCCATGGTGGCGCATTCCAGGGCCGGCTGCCCGTCGCAGGGCTGCCAGTCGAGGATCTGGTGGCTGTAGCGGGCGGGCACCGCGACGGCGTCGCCCGGGTCGCGGCCCTCGGGAGCCGAGGTGGCCGAGGTGGCCGCGGAGGCGGCGGTGGCGGGCAGGGCGAGCCCGGCGACGGTCGCGGCGGCGAGCGCCAGGGCGGCCCGGCGGGAGCGGGAGGAGGTCGTGTTCACGGGAACGATCCTTCCGGGCGCGGCCCTGACGCTCGATCATGCGGGCATCAGTCTTGGGGGTGGTGCTGGATACACCCTGAGACCGACCCCTAAGGGGGCAGGGTGTGTCGTTCGGCTCACGTCGGATGGGCGGGCGGCGTTGGGGTGCGTGCATCGGCGGTGCCGAGGAGGGAGCCACTGCGGTGGGGGCACCTCCCGGCCGAAGGCTGGGGGCCATTGGCGACTGACGAGAAGCCGTCGAGGTGCGTGCCCCGGCGGCGGCCGCCCGGCGTGAGCCGAACGACACACCCTAGTAGGCCGCCGTGAAGCGGGTGCGGCGGTGGGTCGGGGTCTCGGCCTCGTCGAGGAGGGCGACGGCGAGGTCCTCCATGGAGATGGCGGAGTTGCCGTCGGCGTCGAGGAGCAGATCGTCGCGGCCGAGCCGGTAGCGGCCGGTGCGCTCGCCGGGTTCCAGGAGTGCGGCCGGGCTCAGGTACGTCCAGTCGACGGCGGGGTCGGCGCGGTAGAGGTCGAGCTGCTCGTTGCAGGCCAGGGCTATCGGGCGGATCTCGTCCGGGAAGGAGGGGTCGTCGACGAGGGTCACGCCGTCCGTACCGGGGACGGTGAGGCTGCCCGCGCCGCCGACGGCCAGCAGCCGTACGTCCGTACCGGTGAGGCCGGCCAGCAGGCCCCGGGTGGCGGCGGGCAGTTCGTGCTCGCTGCCGGGGGCCGGGCGGGTCGCGGTGATCACCAGATCCTGGCCGTCGGCGATCCGGGCGACGGCCTCCGGGTCGCGGGCGTCACCGACGGTGATGGCGACGGTCGGTGGGAAACCGTGCGCCCTGGCGGCGTTCCTGACGACGGCGGTGACCTCGTGGCCGCGGGTCAGGGCCTCGGTGACGACCCGGCGGCCGACGTTGCCGGTGGCGCCGAAGACGGTGATGCGCATGGGGTTTCTCCTCGGGAGGTGTTCGGGCGTCGGGAGGTGTTCGGGCGTCGGGAGGTTGTTCGGGCGTCGGGAGGTGTTCGGGTGTCGGGAGGTGCTCAGGCGTTCTCGTGGACGGACCGGGCGCGGGCCGGGTCCGCCTTGTCGGCCGGTGGCGGCGGGGCGGTGGGCCGCTGCCGTTGGGTCTGCGCCGAGACGAGCGCGGCGAGGACGATCAACGCGCCGAGCGCCTGGAACGGCGAGAGGTCCTGCCCGAGCGCCAGCCAGCCGAGCGCGGTGGCGACCACCGGGCTGAGCAGGGAGAGGAAGGAGGCGGAGGTGGGCGGAAGGGCGCGCAGCCCGCGGAACCACAGGGCGTAGGTGAGCGCGCCGCCGATGAGGCTGAGGTAGGCGTAGCCGAGCAGGTTGGTGCCGGTGAGGTCGGAGGGCGGCGGCCCCTCGACGAGCAGGGTGACCGGCGCGAGCATCAGCCCGCCGGCGGCGAGCTGCCAGCCGGTGGTGGCGAGCACCGGCGCGGGGGAGGCCCAGCGCTTGGAGAGGACGACGCCGGTGGCCATGACCAGGGCGCCGCCGAGCGCGGCGGCCACGCCGACCATGTCGAGCTGGGCGTTGGCGCGCAGCACGAGCAGGCTGACCCCGGCGACTCCGGCGATGCCGGACAGCACGGTGCGCAGCCTCAGCCGGTCGCCGAGCAGGGCGGCGGAGAGCCCGGCGGTGACCAGCGGCTGGACGGCGCCGACGGTGGCGGCGACGCCGCCGGGCAGGCGGTAGGCGGCGACGAACAGCAGGGCGAGGAAGACGCCGATGTTGAGCGCGCCGAGGACGAGGGAGCGCCACCACCAGCTGCCGGTGGGCAGTCGGCGGGTGAGCGCGATCAGCAGCAGCCCGGCGGGCAGGGCCCGGAGGGTGGCGGCGAGGAGCGGGCGGTGGGGCGGGAGGAATTCGGTGGTGACGAGGTACGTCGATCCCCAGACGGCGGGGGCGAGTGCGGTCGCCAGCACGATCCCGAGTCGTTGTCTTAGCACTAAGCCAATGTATCTCACTGCTAAGACATATTCCATCCGAGGGTGGGAGTGAGGTGGCTCACGGTTACCTCATCACTAAGGAATCGAGGGGCATCCCCTACCCTGAGAGGCGTGGCAGAGCATGCAGATCACGTGGACCGCGTCGTCGCTCAGTGGGGGGCCGAGCGACCCGACCTGGACGTCTCGCCGATGGAGGTGTTCGGCCGGCTCAAGCGCCTTCACCGCCTGGTGAGCGCCGAACTGGACCGCACCTTCGCCCGGCACGGCCTGGACGCCGCCTCCTTCGACGTCCTCGCCACCCTCAAACGCAGCGGCCCGCCCTACCGCCTCACCCCCAGCGGCCTGATGCAGTCCTCGATGGTCACCTCCGGCGCCGTCACCCAGCGCCTCGACCGGCTGGAGGCCCGGGGCCTGGTCACCCGCACCCGCAGCGACCAGGACGGCCGCAGCCGCGAGGTCGCCCTCACCCCCGAGGGCCACGCCCTGATCGAACGCGCCCTGCCCGACCACCTCGCCACCGAGCACCGCCTGCTGGAGGGCCTCGACGACACCCGCTCCGCCGCCCTGGTCGACGCGATGCGCACGATGCTCACCGCGCTCGGGGACACCGAGGGCCCGCCGGTGCGGGGCTGAGGCTCTACGGCTGGGGCTTCACGGTTGGGACTTCGCGGCTGGGGCTCTATGGCTGGGCCTTCACGGCTGGGGCTTCACCGCGACCGCCTTGAAGAAGGTGTAGAGGAACGTCCCGCCCGGCTCGGCCGCGCGCCGCAGCTCGGTGAGGCCGCGGTCGAACGCCTCGGCGGTCGACAGTCCGGCGGCCAGCGCGTCCGCCCGTACGGACTCGACCATGGCGATGAACGTCCGCCGGGTGAAGCCCTCCACCAGCGCCGGGCGGGCGTCGTCCACGTAGACCACCCGAGGGCGCACCGTCACCTGCGCGAAGCCGGCTTTCGTCAGCAGCGGGTGCAGCCGGCGGCCGATCAGCGCGTCCCCGCCCGCCTCGGCCTGTAGGTGCACCAGGTGGTCGATGGTCCGGCGGGCGGCCGGGCTCTCCGGGTGGAAGAGCGTCGAGCCGTGGTCGCCCTCGATCACCGTGACCGTCCCGCCCGGGCGCAGCACCCGGCGCAGCGCGGCCAGGGCCGCCACCGGATCGGGCAGGTGCTCGAGGACGAAGCACAGGAAGACGTGGTCGAACGAGCCGTCCGGGAAGGGCAGTTCGTGGAGGTCCCCGTGGTGCCAGTGGATGTCGGTGCCCGGCGCCTCGGCCGCCACCCGCTCGCGGGCCCGCGCCAGCGAGTCGGCGGACAGCTCCACCGCCGTCAGCCGTACGCCCGGGCTGGCCGCCAGCAGGTGCACCGTCTGCGCGCCCACCCCGCAGCCCGCCTCCAGCACCCGGCTGCCCGCCGGGAAGGCCGTGCCCGCGTGCAGCAGGTCGGCGAGGGTGTCGGCCTGGTCGCCGAGGCGCTGGGCCTCGTGGGGCGAGTAGCCGTGGACGTAGGCGGTGTCGGGGTTCGGGTTGCGCGTGGTTTCCATGGTTTCCGTGGTCATGGCTCCACCCTCGCGCCAGTATGGACCGGTGAACAGGTCCAAAGAGGAGCCACTCGACGGGTCCAAAGCGGCCGGGTCCAGGGTGGATGAGGCCGGCGCCGACTTCCTCCAGCTCGACCCCGCCCACGCCCCGCGCCGGGGCCTGACCGACTGGCTCGCCGAGCAGCTGCGCGCCGCCGTCGCGGACGGGCGCCTGCCCGCCGGCAGCAGGCTGCCCGCCTCCCGGCTGCTCGCCGGCGAGCTCGGCGTCTCCCGCGGCGTCGTCACCGACGCGTACCGGCGCCTCGCCGAGGAGGGGCGCGTCCTCGGGCGGGGCAGGGGCGGCACCGTCGTCGTCGCGGCCCCCGCCGGGCGCGCGCCCGCAGCCGTACGGCCGGTGGCCGCGCAGGGGCCCGGGCTGTTCGCGGAGGAGCCCGAGCGCGAGGTGTTCGACCGGCTGCGGGCGGCCCCCGCCCGGATCGACCTCACGCCCGGGGTGCCCGACCTGGCCGCCTTCCCCCGCGCGGCCTGGCTGCGCGCCGAACGCGCCGTCCTCGACACCCTCGCCGCCTCCGACCTCGGCTACGGCGACATCCGCGGCACCTCCCAGCTGCGCGGGGCCGTCGCCGACTGGCTCGCCCGCACCCGGGGCATCCGCACCGACCCCGAGGAGGTGCTGATCGTCGCCGGGGCCTCCCAGGCCCTCGCCCTGCTCGGCCGCGCCCTGGGTCGCATCGGCGTCACCGAGGTCGCCGTCGAGGATCCGGGCTCCCTCGGCACGCGCCAGCACCTCGCGCACTGGCTCGGCGCTTCCGTCCCGCCCGTCCCGGTCGACGCCGAGGGCGTGCGGGTGGACGCGCTGCGCGCCCTCGGGGCCCCGGCCGTCCTGCTCACCCCCGCCCACCAGTACCCGACCGGCGTCGTCCTCGGCGGCGAACGGCGGCGCGAGCTGCTGCAGTGGGCGGCGGACGGGGGCCTCGTCCTCGAGGACGACTACGACGCCGAGCACCGCTACGACCGCGCGCCCGTCCCCGCCCTCCACGCCGTCCTGCCCGACCGGGTCTGCTACCTGGGCACCGTCTCCAAGCTGCTCGCCCCCGCGCTGCGCACCGGCTGGCTGCTGGTGCCGCCGAGGCTGCGCGAGGACGTCCTGGAGGCGAAGCGCTTCGCCGATCTCGGCAACCCGATCCTGCCGCAGCTGGTGCTCGCCCGGCTGATGCGTTCCGGTGAACTGGAGCGCCACCTGCGGCTGTTGCGCCGCAGCCACCGCCGCCGCCGGGACGCCATGATCGCCGCGATCCGTGCCCACCTGCCGGAGGCGACCGTCCACGGTGCCGCCGCCGGACTGCACCTGATGCTCACGCTGCCGCTGCAACCCGGCTGTACGGACGCGGAGTTGGCGGCGGCCGCGCTGGAGCGGGGCGTGAAGGTGCAGCCCCTGTCCTGGCACGCGCGGCTGCCCGGCCCGCCCGGGCTGGTGCTCGGCTACGCGGCCGTCCCGGTGGGGGAGATCGCCGAAGGCGTGGCGGTGCTGGGGGAGTTGACGCGACTCAGCCGAGGTCCAGGGCGTGTCTGACAATTGGCGGCGACCGTCCGGCGGGAATTGTCAGACACGCCCCGGGGGCCGCCCGGGCTGGGGGACGATCAGGAACTCGGTGACCAGGGCGACCGGCCGGCCGTCGGCGCCGTAGCCGGCCCAGGTGGGGTAGCGGCCGTCGCCGAAGCCGGTGCGGAAGGCGACCAGGCCGTGTCTTTCGGTTCACGTCGGATAAGCGGGCGTCGTTGGGGTGCGTGCATCGGCGGTGCCGAGGAGGGAGCCACTGCGGTGGGGGCACCTCCCGGCCGAAGGCTGGGGGACATTGGCGACTGACGAGAAGCCGTCGAGGTGCGTGCCCCGGCGGCGACCGCCCGGCGTGAACCGAAAGACACGGCCTAGCCCCCGCCGGTGTCGGGGTCGGTGAAGACGGCCGGGCCCAGGTCGTCCGGGTCGACGTCCGCGCGGGCGTCGAAGCCCGCCTCCAGGGTGTCGCCGTCGCCGAGCAGGTCGTAGAGCTCGTCACCGGCGGCCGCGTCGAAGAAGCAGCCGGTGCCGGTGTCGACGCCGTAGCCGAAGTAGTCCTCCTCCCCGAGGGCCTGGATCTCCTCCTCCTCGCCGTCCGCCATCGCCCACCGGACGACCGGCTCCTCGGCCAGCCGCAGGTGCGCGGCGGCGACCCGGCGGTCCGGGGTGTACTCCTCGTCGCCGGGCCGGGTGAACTCCACGACGGACAGCGTCACCGGGTAGCTGCCGGGCGGCGCGCTCTGCGGGAACGGCTCGCCCGGCTCGCTGAGGCAGACGTGCGGGTCGCAGGCGGACACCGTCCCGCTGGGCAGCGGCAGTTCGGCCGTGGGGAGGGCGACCACGACGGCCGTCGTGCCGTTCGGGCAGTCGTAGCGGGCGCCGAGCGTGAGGAGGCGGTCGACGTCGGGGGTGGGCAGGGGCATGGGCGTGGCCCTTTCGAGGTCCCTATCGATCAGCTGATCAGTCGATCATCGGATGAGCGGGAGGCTATCGGGCGGCGGTGACACGGGAGTTGCCGGGCGGCCGGTGCGCGTGCGAGGGGGCGCGTGGCGTACTGCCGGGCGCGGGCGTGCGGCACTACGCTGGCCTGCCGTAGCTCCGCTGCCCGACTGCTTGGCTGCCCGACTGCTCGACCCAGGAGGTGTCATGGGCCCGTTACGGCGTGCGGTCCGGCTCGGTGTGGTGCTGGCGGCGCTGGCCGCCGTGAGCGGGCCGGTGCCCTCCGGCTCGGCGGCGCTCGCGGGCGGCGCCCCCGAGGAGAGGCGGATGACGATGCCGTTCCACCACGAGGACGCGCGGGTGCTCGCGGGCCGCCGGATCGTGCTCTCCTACCCGGGGCCGACACCGCCGCCCGCCGTGCTGCGCGCGATCCGGGAGGGCCGGGCGGCCGGGGTGATCCTCTTCGGGGAGAACATCACCGGCCCGGAGCAACTCGCCCAGGCCGTCGCCCAGTTGAAGCAGGCTGCGGCCGAGTCCCCGGACGGGCTGCCGTTGCTGCTGATGACCGACCAGGAGGGCGGCAAGGTCCGCCGGCTGCCGGGGGCGCCCGAACTCTCCGCCCGCCGCACCGGGTCGGCGCCGCACCCGCTGGCGGCGGCCGTCTCCTCCGGTACGGGCGCCGCGCGCACGCTCACCGACGCCGGGCTCAACGTCAACCTCGCGCCGGTGCTGGACGTCTACGACACTCCGGGGAACTTCATCGACCGCTACGAGCGCTCCTACGGCCAGGACCCGCGCCGGGTGGCCGAGTCGGGCACCGCCTTCCTCGCCGCCCAGCAGGGCCTGGGCGTCGCGGCCACGGCCAAGCACTTCCCGGGCCTCGGCGCCGCCGCGCGGGAGGAGAACACCGACACCCGCCCCGTCACCCTGCCCGTCACGCTGGAACGCCTGCGGGAGCGCGACGAGGCGCCCTACCGCGCCGCCATCGCGGCGGGCGTGCGGCTGGTGATGACCTCCTGGGCGGTCTATCCGGCCCTCGATCCCGACCACCCCGCCGGGTTCTCGCCCGCCGTCGTCCAGGGCGAGTTGCGCGGGCGCCTCGGCTTCGAGGGCGTGACGGTCACCGACGCCCTGGAGGCCGAGGCCCTCGCCCCCTACGGCGCCACCGGCCCCCGCGCCCTCGCCGCGGCCCGGGCCGGGATGGACCTGATCCTCTGCTCGGCCCGCGACGCCCAGCAGGGCGAGGACGCGGCGCAGGCACTGGCCGCGGCCCTCGACTCGGGCGAGCTCGACCGCGCCGCCTTCACCGCGGCCGTGGCCCGGGTCGACGCCCTGCGCGCCTCCCTGGGCTGAGCCCCTGGGCTGAGCCCCTGGGCTGAGCCCCCTGGACTGGGCCCCCTGGACGGACCGTCTGATGGATCGTCAGCCGGGTTCACCGGGCGTTCAGAGGGGATTGGCCCGAGGGCCGCGTGTGTCGGGCTGGTTCCCGCCATCCAAGGTTAGATTTCGGCCGGGTCAGCACTTCGAAGGCCAAATGCGCCTGGAGGCTATGAATCGCATGGCAAAGTCTTCGTCGTGGCGCGTATGAAATGTCATATGCGACACGTCACCCTGGATATTCCATTGCGATTCCCTCAGAAGGGGAGATCATGAACCGCCTCACCCGTTTCGCTGCCGGCGCCGCCGGTGCCGCCGCCCTGCTGACCGCGCCCACCTCGGCCTTCGCCGCCTCGGCCGGTACCGCCACCACTGCCACCACCGTCACGACCTGCACCTACGGCCTGCAGTCCGGCCTGGCGACGTACGCCTGCACCGATGTCACCGGTGACAGTGTCGTGGTCTACGGCAAGGTCGGCATGGCGGGCCCGCCCTCCCCGGGCACCCCGTGGCCGCCGGCGCCGAAGGAGCTTTTCACCACCCTGTCGGCCGAGATCGCGGGCGGCACCTCCCTCGGGTCCGTGAACGGGCGCGGGATCTTCCAGATCAACACCCTGCGCTTCGACGGCTTCACCTCCACCGTGCCGTGCGGCTCGACGGTGAACGCCACCTTCTCCGTGACCTCCTACGGGTGGGGGCCGCGCCCGGTGACCGTCTCCGTTCCGGTGAACTGCTGACGACACGACCGGTCGACGGCCGGGCCCGGGGGTGTGAAGCCCCTGGGCCCGGTTCGTGTTTTCGCCGGCACGCCCGGTGACGGTCCTGTGCCTGTAAGGTTGCTGACGGCCCGTCATCGTGGCTGCCGGGTCCGGGGGTTGGCAGCGTCCCGGGCCTGGCTCTTGCGTGTCCGGGATCGGGCGGGGTAGTGACGGGCGTCACCTCCGACCGTGACGACTTGAAGAAATCTTCATCTGTCGCGATGATTCCTCTCGGCCGGGCAGGCAGACGCCCGCCGGCCGGACGACCACCGAACCGGACGCGAGGGAGCGAAGCGGACGATGCCGGTCCCGCTGTACCAGGCGAAGGCGGATTTCTTCCGCACCCTCGGGCACCCCGTCCGCATCCGTGTCCTCGAACTGCTCCAGGACGGGCCCCGGCCGGTGCGCGAGCTGCTGGCCGAGATCGAGATCGAGCCGTCCAACCTCTCCCAGCAGCTCGCCGTGCTGCGCCGCACCCAGCTGGTGACGGCCACCCGCGAGGGCAACACCGTGGTGTACGCGCTCAGCACCCCGGACGTCGCCGAACTGCTGCGCGCGGCGCGCCGCATCCTGACCGAGCTGATCGCCGACCAGGGCACGCTGCTGACCGAGCTGCGCGCCACCGGCGGCCGGCCGACCCGCTGAGCCCGACCCGAGGAGAACCCACCATGAGCGACGGTACGGACGAGGAGAAGGCGCGCCGCAAGGCGATGCTCATCCGCGCGGGCATCTACATCTTCGCCACGCACCTGTTCGCCGGCTTCGTGCTGCTGCTCTTCGCGCTGGGCAACCGCAACTGACCGGACCCAGCCGGCCGGACGCTCTCAGCAGCGGTACCGCCTGCTGGTGCTGGACCAGATCCGGGCGCCCTCGACCAGCTCCCGGGTGCCGTCGAGGTACCACCGTTCGTCCGGGTGGCGCCGCAGCAGTTCGGCGCGCAGGGCCTCGCTCTCCTCGCAGAGCCGGGCGACCCGGGCCCGCACCGCGCGCACGGCGCGCCGTCGGGTGCAGCCGAGGGCCCGCTGCACGGTGTGGACGGTGTTGAAGGCGGCCTCGCTCTGCCGCTCCTCCCGCTCCAGGGAGTAGAGGTCGTTGATCAGCGTGGCGGCGTCGGCGGTGGCGGCGCGCAGGCGGTGCAGCGCCGGGTCCGCGTGGAAGGCGGCGGGGGCGTCCGCGCCGTGGACCCGTTCCAGTATGTTCATGAACGGGTAGAGACAACTGCCGTGGCGGCGCAGCCTCATGGTCTCGTCGAGTCCCAGCGAGGGCACGGTACCGCGGGCGCGGTGCTCGGCCTCGGCGGGGAAGGTCTCCAGGCACGCCTGCCACTCGCGGGCGGCGCGGGCGCGCCAGGCGGGGGAGGCGTCGGCGCTCTGCCGCTGCCACAACTCCCGCCAGGCGAAGGCCAGTCGGGGTTCCTCCGGGGCGGCGCGCGAGGTGCCCCGGAGGGTGTCGATCAGCGGGTCGACGAGGGCGCGGGCCTCGGCCGGGCGGCGGCCCGGCGGGCCGTCGAAGCGGTCGTCGAGGATGGTGAACCAGCCGAGCACGTCCACCAGCAGATCGAGGTCGGCGCCCCGGGCGCGGGGGAAGGCGTGCCCGATCAACTCGTGCAGGGCGTAGGCGTGGTAGCCGGGCAGGTCGCCGGGTGCGAGCAGGCCCCGGCGCACCGTCCAGTCGGCGTGCCGGTGGGCGGCGTCGCCCAACTCGGCCCCGGGGCGCGGCCTCCGGGGCCCGGGGGTGGTGGCGGGCGGCGGGCCGAGCGGCGGATCGAGCGTCGTCCGGGCGGCCGGGACGGCTGAGGTCGGGGCCGGGGCTGAGGCCGGGGCCGAGGCCCCCGTGACCGGGCAGCGGGGTGGCGGGGACTCCACGGCGGGCCGACGGGCGGGCCGGAGGGCGGGCTCGACGGCGGCCTGGACAGCGGGCTGGACGGCGGGCGAGCGCGGCGCCAGGCGGACCCGCAGCCCCTGCGCCTGGACGGTGGTCCACACCACCTCCCGGGCCCGCGCCCCCGGCACCGCCTCGGGCCGCCAGCGCCGCAGGATCGCGGCGGCCGCGACGGTCAACTCGGCCCAGGCGAACGCCTCCCCGATGCACTTGTGCTTGCCCGCGCCGAAGGGCAGGAAGGACGTCCGGCCGCCGCCGCCCTCCTGCCAGCGCTCGGGGCGGAAGGCGAGCGGGTCGGGGTAGCGCTGCGGGTCGCGGTGGAGCGCGGTGAGGCTGTACAGCAGCTCGGTGCCGGCCGGGATGCGGTACGGGCCGAGGTCGACGGGCACCTGGGCGGTGCGCATCAGGAACGCGTTGGGCGCGTGCAGCCGCACCACCTCCTGGGTGACGCTGCGGGTGTACGTGAGCCGGGCGAGCGCCTCGGGGGTGGGCGCGGCGCCGGCGGGCAGGTGCTCGTCGAGTTCGGCGAGCATCCGGGCCTCGACCTCGGGGTGGCGCAGGAGTTCGTCGAGCAGCCAGGTGAGGGTGGTGGAGACGGTCTCGGTGCCGGCGCCGAACATGGTGATCGCCTCGGAGCGCACGTCGTCCTCGGTGAGCGGCCGTCCGGTGGCGGCGCGCAGCAGCGCGGGCAGGGTGCCGTGCTCCCTGCCATGTTCCCTTCCGTGCTCCCGGCCGCCGCCGTCGCGGGGTCCGCGCCCGTTGACGGCCTGGTCGACGACGCGGTTGAGCACCCGTACGGCGGCGTCGAAGCGCCGGTTGACGGGCAGCGGCAGCCGGCCGAGCGACGGGTGGGGGTAGAGGGACTGGACGATCTGGCCCTTCACGAGGTCGGGCAGGGCGCGGTGGAAGGCGACGGTGGCGTCCTCGCTGAGCCGGGCGTCGAACAGCGAGCGGGTGACGATCTCCAGGGCGAGGTGGTTCATCTCCTTGGCGACGTCGAGGACCTGGCCGGGCCGCCAGCGCCCCGCGCGCTCCTCGGTGACCTGGTGCATCACCCGCAGGTACTCGGCCATCCGGTCCTGGGCGAAGGCGGGTTGGAGGACGCGCCGCCGGTCGCGGTGCGCCTGGCCCTCGGACATCAGCAGGCCGTCGCCGAAGGCCGTCTTCAGGGTGTCCTGGACGGCTCCGCGCGGGCAGTCGTGGGCGAGGGCGACGAGCAGGGTGTGGACGAGCCGGGCGTCGGTGACCACGCAGACGGTGCGCGGGCCGAGCCGGATGCGCACCACGCCGCCGTACCGGGGCAGGGAGCCGAGGAAGCCGAGCGGGTCGCGCAGCAGGGCGGCGGCGTGCCCGATCCCGGGGAGCGCGCCGGGTGCCAGGGCGGGCAGGGCGGCGCGGACGGCGGGCGGCGTGGGCGGGGCCGGTCTCGGGGGGACGATTCCCAGCCGTTGACAGTGGAGCCGCGTCTCGGTCAGCAGGGACATGTCACTACCTCTCAGTAGAGGGGCCGGTTCGGGCGGTACCGGGGGATTCGCCGGCGGGCGGCCGGCCGGAAGGCGCGGGGCCGACCGGCTCGAACCCCGCGCGCGCCCTGGCTGGAGGGCGCACGCCATGGGAAACGCGCCGGTCCGGCGGGCGTTGCGCCGTACGCGCCGGGATCACCCCAACGGCTGATCGCGACCCCTGTATTCGGTGACTCTCCGTAGTCGGAGCCGCAGGGCCTTCGGGCCCTCGTCGGCCAGTCCCGTCACGGCCGGCATGGTCGTCCGGAGAAGGAGGAAGACTCCGACCGAACCGCCGGCACCATCACCCACACCTCGACCCAGGACAGGGGACCGGGACCCATGGACTGCGACGACGTCATGCTCACCGTCCGGACCGCCGCCGCCGAGCGCGCCCTGCTGCGGGACCTCGCGCGCGGCCACGGCGGCGACGTCTCCGAGGTGGCCGTCGACGGACTGCTGGAGATCGTCCCCGCCCTGCACGACGTCTCCGCCCTGCACGACGCCACCGCCCTGCTGCCGCTGCGGCGCTCCGGCCGCGCCGGAGCGGGCGTCCGCCGTACGGGTGGCCGCCTGAAGCGCCCTTGCTGACAGATCGTCATCCCCCGTACGTGCATGGCATGTCCGGTTTCGGAATTCGCCAGCTCACAGCTCTGGCCACGGCACCTCCGGGAGGTCTAGCATTCCGGTCACGGCCCTCGGAGTCACGGCCCCGGGACTCCGGCCTGGTGGCCGCCGCCACCCCGCCGGGGAGCGCACACCCCCCGATTGCGCTCCCCGGCACCTTTGCGTCCCGGCTCGGGTGGACAGGTCGCCAAGTGCGGTGCTGCGCAAGGGATTCCGCAGCCGGTTTTCGTTATCCGCGGTTCGCGGGCCGGGTCTCCCAAGTACCGGTGGTCGTGTCCGCCGGCTCCCCGCGCACCGCCCCCACCCCCACGAGGACTGCCCGCCATGCGTACCCCTCCGCTGCTAGGCCCCGTCGCCCTCACCCTCGCGGCAGCGGCCGTCCTGCCCTGCGCCGCGCCGGCCCTGGCCCACGGCGACTCCGTCCGGCTGGACGTCGGCGACGCCCCCGGCGGTCACGTCCGCACCGAGGCGAGCTGGGCGGACGACCGCACCCCGGTCGCCGACGGCTTCGACGGCATCCTCGCCGCCACCGCGCCGGACGGGCGCAGCGCCGGGCCCTGGCAGCTGGTCGGCCTGCCCGACCGTCCCGGCACCTACACCACCCGCGAGGCCCTCCCGGCGGGGCACTGGCGCATCAGCGTCGGCTGCGCGCAGCCCGCCTTCGGGCGCGGGGAGCGTGAACTCGACGTCGAGTCGGCCTCGTTCGGCGAGGGATCGGCCCAGCCCTCGAGCGTCCTGCCGCTGGCGGCCGCGGCCCGGCGGCCGGTGCACGAGACCACGGACGAGGCCACCACCTGGGCGGCCGTCGGCACGGCGACGGCGGCCGTGCTGCTGGTGACCACGGGACTGTGGCTGCGCCGCCGCCCGCGGTGGTGACGGGGCCGGGGCGGCGGCGGGCTACTTCACCGCCGGACCGGACTTCTCCCAGTTGTCGTGCAGCCGGTCGAGGTAGGACTGCGCCTGGGAGCCGACCTTCACGCCCCGCGCGAAGGCCAGCATGTTGCCCGCGCCCGCGTTGTAGCCGAGGGCGAGCAGCTCGTCCCCGGTGAGCGGCGCGGCGGGGTGGGCGGGTAGCTGGGCGGCGAGGTCGTGCAGGTGCCAGGCGGCGGCCTGGATCGCCAGGTCGCGGTCGTCCGGCAGCTCCTCCCACTGGCGGGAGGCGAAGGGGCGGCCCGGCTTGGTGTCGTCGAAGGCGGCGCGGTGCATGTTGGCGATGCCGAAGGAGGCGTCGGGCTTGCTGCGCTGCCAGGCCCGCTCGAGGTCGGGGTCGTGCGGCTTGTACGACTCGTTGTAGAGGATCGCCATCACCAGCTGCGGGTTCACCCCGGCCTCGGCGGCGAAGCGGCGCACCGGCTCCGCGTAGTCGGCCGGGTCGTAGCGTCCGGACGCCGCCTTGGTGGGCTTGGCGCCGGGTGCGGAGGCCGCGGGGGAGGATCCGGCGGTGGCCCCGGCCGAGCTCGGGGAGGCGGTGGCGGACGGCTGGTCCGGCAGGTGTCCGCCGCTGCGGATGATGCCCCAGCCGGCCGCGCCCAGCAGCGCGATCGCCACCCAGCGCCCCCAGCGCGGCCCCTTGCGCTCCTCGCTCACCGTCGCCGACCCCTCCCCGATCCCTCGGATTCTCGTTCGACCGTCGTACGGGCGGTCGTGCCCCGCGGCCGGTTACTCGCCCGGCTTGTCGCCGGAATCGTCCTTGCCGTCGAGGTTGTGCAGGAAGTCCTTCGCCTTCTCGACGCCGGTGTCGATGTGGCCGCTGTACTTGCCGTCCGTCCTGTCGTCGATGACGTCGCCGACCTTCTCCAGACCCTGCCCGAGCACGTCGCTGTGCTCCTTGGCGAGGTCGGTGGCCTTGTCCGCGAGGTTCTTCAGACTCTCAAACATGGTGACGCTCTGCTCCTCTGACGCGTTCCTGATGGTGTGCCGACGTGGCGGGGATCATGGTCATCCTAACGAGGACGAATCCGGAGGTTTCGCCGCCGGGTGAGGGCGGATGACTTTGGCGAAACGGGTTTGTATGCTCCGGTCCCGCCTCTACAAGCGTGTAGAGGATGGAACCGTCACCAGGACGGACGGCGTCCGGGCATTCGCGGTGGCGCAAAATGGGCCGCCGTGGCCGAAATCGATCGAGGGAAGTGCGCATGGCCGGTCAGCGGGCGAGAACGCCGTACCAGGATGCGGGTCCGCGAGCCGAGGACCGGGCCCTGCCCGCCCAGCGCAGCCGCACGGGCGGAGCGCCGGGAGGCGAACCGGCCGGAGCGCACCAGGGGCGCGGCCAGCGCGGCGGAGCCTCGCGCCGCAGGCCGCAGACCCGCAGGCCTCGGATCCGCCGCGTCGGCGCGCTGCCGGTGGTCCTCACCGCCGTCGGCCTGCCCCTGCTCGGCGGCCTCGCGGACGAGCTCGGCGGCCCGGGAGTCGGCATCCTCTTCGCCCTCGGAGCCGTGCTGGGCACCGGTACGGCGGCGGGCCTGTGCACCCGGGCCGGGCGGTGGTGGGTGGTCAGCGCCGCGCCGATCGTGGTGCTGGCCGGCGCCTGCGCCGTCGAGTACGCGGCCGACCCCGACAAGTACCGGGGCAAGGCCCTGGGCACCGGCGCGCTGCGCTGGGTGGTCGGCGCGTTCCCGGTGATGGCCGCGGCGGTCACCGTCGCGCTGCTGGTGATCGGCGTCCGCGCGGTGCTGGACCGGCGTCGCCCCGGCCCGTCCGCCGCGCCCACCGGAAGGAGCCGACGTGGCTGAGCGCAACCACCCCCACGGCCGTGCCCCGCGCCGTGGCGCTGCCCCGCTGACCCTCGCCGGGCGCACCCTCGCCTGCACCGTCTCCCTCGCCGTGCTCGGCGCCAGCGGCTTCACCTGGTACGAGTACCGCAGCCTCAACGACGGCATGATCAAGTCCAAGGCCCTGGACGAGGCCAAGCGCAACGCACCGCCGCACCTGGACAAGTCCGTCAACCTGCTGCTCATCGGCCTCGACAGCCGCAAGGACATGGACGGCAACGACCTGCCCAAACAGTTCGTCGAGGACGAACTGCACGCCGGCTCCAGCGAGATCGGCGGCTACAACACCAACGCCCTGATCGTGCTGCACATCCCCGCCAACGGCGGCAAGGTCAGCGCGCTGTCCATCCCGCGCGACGACTACGTCCAGACCGTCGGCGCGGACGGGAAGATGCACAAGATCAAGGAGGCGTACGGCATCGCCAAGGAGGCCGCGGAGGCGAAGCTCGCGGGCAAGGGGCTCTCCAAGGCCGAGATGGAACGGCAGAGCCGCGAGGCGGGCCGCTCGGCGACCATCCAGACCGTGCAGAGCTTCCTGGACGTGCCGATCGACCACTTCGCCGAGGTCAACCTGATCGGGTTCTACGACATCGCCAAGGCCGTCGAACCGATCCAGGTCTGCCTCAACCACCCCGTCGACGACCCGATCGTCTCCCGTACCGCCACCCACGAGGGCGGCGGCACGGGCCTCAAACTCCCCGCCGGGATCAGCTCCCTCGACGCCGCCCAGGCCCTCTCCTTCGTCCGCCAGCGCCACCACCTCACCAACGGCGACCTCGACCGCACCCACCGGCAGCAGGCGTTCATCTCCTCCGTCGAGTACAAGCTCAAGCAGCAGGGCGTCCTCAACGACCTCGGCCAGATGCAGAAGCTGTTCACGGTGATCAAGAAGGACGTGGTCATCGACAACGAGTGGAACATCCTCGACTTCGCCCAGCAGGCGCCCAACCTGACCGGCGGCAACGTGGAGTTCAACACCCTGCCGATCACCGGCTTCAAGACGGTCGGCGGGCAGGAGGTCAACACCGTCAACCCGGAGCTGATCAAGAAGATCACCCGGCAGATCTTCAACCACGAGGCCGCCCCCGTGGTGCCCGCCGAGCCCTCCGGCGAGGCCACCGCCTCCCCGTCCCCCTCACCCACGCCGACGGCGGCCACGAAGGCGGTCGTGGACGTCAACGCGGCCAAGGGCGCGGACGCGGCCTCCACCGAGTCCAAGGCGCTCCTCGAACTCGGCTACCAGCCGGGGAGGATCGGCGACGCCCCGGCCAGGACCAGGACCACCACCGTCACCTACGGCACCGGCGCCAAGGCCGACGCCCAGCAGCTCGCCACCCGCTACGGCGTCACCGCCACCGCCTCCGCCGGCGTGGCCCCCGGCCACATCACCCTCACCCTCGCCGCCCCGCGCCCCACCGGACCCGCCACCCCCACCGCCGCCGCCGACCCGGCGGCCGACCCCGCCGCGGGCCTGCCGATGCAGGGCCCGGCGGTCAAGGCGGGCGGCATCCCCTGCGTCGACTGATGCCGACGGCCACCGGCCGCCGGCCGCCGCGCCTCCGCCGGTTCGTCAGGACCGGCGGAGGCGTGCGTCGTGCAGCGGTGGACGGTCGAGGACCTCCACGTAGACGATCCGGTCGTCGACGGCGTCCAGGACGAGCATGCCCCTGGACGGCAGGAGGGGCACACAGCGGTGGCCCGGGCCGTACGGTTGGCCGTCGGGGTGAGGTGCGGTTCTGAAGCTCTGGCAGAAGTCGTCGCCGCAGCCGCAGGCGGCGACCAGGCGCATGTCGTGGGCGGAGAGTGCGAGGGTCACCTCGCCCTCGGCGACCAGCAGGGCGACCAACTCCTCGACCAGGTCGGGGTAGACCTCCCGGACGAGCGGGTGCTCCGGCTCCGGCGCCGTCACGGGCTTCTCCGTCGTCACGGGCGGGGCGCCTTCTCGCCGTGGACGGTGAGGTATTCGGCGGCGAGCCACGGGCCGAAGTCGTCGATCAGCGTGGTGAGAGTGGCGCGGTCGGGGGTGGGGGTGCGGGTGGCCTCGGCGGCGAGGCGGGCCTGGTCGGCGCGTTCGGGGTAGTAGGCGGCGAACACCTCGGCGGAGGCGGCCAGATCGCTGGTCCAGCCGCCCCAGCGCGGCATCACCAGGGTGAAGGCCGTACGGACCAGGCGGCGGGAGACCGCGCGGTTCAGCGGGCGCAGGTCCGCGTCCGGGGCGGCGGTGTGCAGCCGGGTGCGCCAGCCCGGCAGGGCGAGGGCGAGGTCGCCGTTGGTCTCGCGGGCCAGGAGCGAGGTGGGCCGGTAGCGGGGGAGCCCGTCCGCGAGGTCGGGGCCGAGCAGCGGGGTGCAGAGGCAGGCGAGGAACCAGCCCAGGTCGTGGCGCTCCAGCTCGCTCAGCAACGTACCCGTGCCGAACAGCAGCACGCCGACGCCGTCCACCTGGCCGAACTCGGCGTCCAGCGCGGCCTCGAGGGCGTCGGCCGCCTCCCGGTCGGCGGGAGTGGGCTCCTCGTGCAGGGCGAGCAGCAGGTCGAGGTCCGAGACGCCGGGGGTCGCGGTGCCGCGCGGGATGCTGCCGTAGAGGTAGGCGCTGTGCAGCCGGGAGCCGTCGAAGGAGGCGGCGATCCGCCCCCGGGCGGCGTCGACCACCGGCGCGAACCGCGCCGGCACGCGGGAGAGCGAGCCCTCGCGGGCGATGAATCCGTCGGCGTCCAGTCCCCTGTCGGTCATGGCGTCACTCTGCCGGTCCCGGAGGGGCCTTGACCAGCGAATATCCGCAGGGCCCCGGCGGGGAGCGCCGATTGTCAGTGGGATGTGCAAGCATCCCGTCGTACGCGAACACCAGCGAGGAGGTCGGCATGGGGACTTGGGACATCGGGCACTTCGACAACGACACGGCGGCGGACTTCTCCGGCACGCTCAAGGACACCGCGCCGGGCGAGCGGGCGGGTCTCCTCAGGGCGGTGCTGGAGACGGCGGCCGGGTCGACGGACTACCTCGACGACTACGAGGGCGCGCAGGCCGTCGCGGCGGCGGCGTTGGTCGCTGCGCAGTGCCCGGGTGGCACACCGGTGACGACGGCGTACGGGCCCGGCGAGGCGATACCCGAACTGCCCGCTGAGCTGCGGGCGCTGGCGGTGGCGGCGTTGGACCGGGTGGTGGCCGAGGACTCCGAGCTGGCCGAGCTGTGGGGCGAGGGCGGGGAAGGCGGGGCCTGGGAGCAGGGGATCCGCGCCCTGCGCCAGGTGCTGGCGCAGGCTGGGTGACACCCGGGCGCCCGCCCACCGGGGGTGGACGGGCGCGCGGGTGTCAGGCGGTGGTCAGGGCGTGGCGGCCGTGGTGGTGGTGCACGGAGGGAGGGTGGACGGGGCCGTCGTCGCGCAGGTCGCGGTCGGGGTGTGGGCCGTGGTGGTGGCCGCCGACGTCGTGGTGACGCTCCCCGAGGTGGTCGTGCCGGTCGTCGTTGAGCGGGTGGTCGCGGTGGCGGTGGTCGACGAGGGGCCGCCGGAGGAGGTCGTCGCTCCCGAGGTGGTGGCACCGGAGGTCGTCGCGCCCGAGCTCGTCGAACCCGAGGTCGTGGAACCGGAGGTGGTCGAACCCGAGG
This sequence comes from Kitasatospora sp. NPDC051170, assembly GCF_044455705.1. NCBI lineage: Bacteria > Bacillati > Actinomycetota > Actinomycetes > Kitasatosporales > Streptomycetaceae > Kitasatospora > Kitasatospora sp. NPDC051170. Next base: position 46,946 of record NZ_JBITFA010000009.1, read on the forward strand.
TCGTGGAACCGGAGGTGGTGGAGCCGGACGTCGTCGAGCCCGAGGTCGTCGACCCCGACGTGGTGGAGCCGGACGTCGTCGAACCGGAGGTCGTCGAGCCCGAGGTCGTGGCCCCGGACGACGTGCTGCCGGACGAGGTCGTGCTGCCCGAGGCCGAGGTGGGGCCGGAGGCCGTCGGGGTGCCCGGCTTCATCGCGGTCGGCGCCGGGATGCCGGGTGTCAACGGGCCCTTCGGGGCGTCGACGCGGCGGTCGACGATCTCGATCCGCCCGGTCAGCCGGGAGAACCAGTCACCGGTCTGGACGTTCACCAGGATGATCTCCGTCACCGGCTGCGGCGCGGCTACCACCACGATCAGCGTCGTCGGCTGGAACCCCGCCCACGGCTTGCCGGTGTACTTGGCGTCGCTCACCAGCTTCGGCGGCCTCAGCGGATTGCCGCAGGCGCAGCGCACCTGGGGCACGCCCTGGGCGTCCACCAGCACGGCGGTGCCCGCCTGCAGCGCGGACTGGTACTCGACGACCGCGCCGCTCTTGTAGTTGTGGTTGGTCACCCGGGTGTCCACCCGCAGGTACGCCGAGGTCAGCGAGCGCAGGTAGCCCGGGATGTCGGCCTGGGCGATGCCGGCCGCCGAGGCCCAGGCGCGGCCGGTGTCCCCGGCGGAGACCATCGCGCTCAGCCGCTCGGTGTCACAGGCGGGCTTGGACATCGTGCCGGCGTACAGCCCGGCCGAGCCGCCCTCCACGCTGTGCAGCACCGCCGGGCTGGTGGTGCCGCCGCTCTTCGTCGGCTGCTGCGTGGGGGCCGGCGCGGACACCGGCTGGGTTTCGACCGAAGGGGTGAACGGGGCCGGGCCCGAGTCCTGCGGGGACTGCAGCGCGATCTCGTTGGCGGTCGGCACGGCCTCGTGCGAGCCGTTGCTCTGGTTGTTGACGATCAGCACCGTCGCCACCACGGCCGCCGCCACCGTTCCCGCCGCCACCGCCAGGCCGCGCCCGGAGCGCCACCACGGGGTGTGCGGCTTCCCCGGGCCGCCGCTGCCGGTGCCGCCGGAGCTCCCGGCGCCGCCCTGCGGCGGTCCCGGTGGGCCCGGAGGCGGTGGAGGAACGGACGGCGGCCCGGACAGCGGGCCGGACGGGGGACCGGACGGAGGTAGTTGGGAACTCATCGGGGGCTCCGTTTCGCAGGCCGCCGGCCGTTGCGGCCGTACGGCACGGGAGGCTCGTGCCACTGCCTCCCATTGGCCCCCGGCACCCCGCCCGCCGCAACAGCAGGTGGACGGACCGTCGCCGAGCGTGCCCGCCCGTGCTCGGTCAGGCTGGAGACCCCGGACACCGGGCCCGGACGGACGCACGACCGGGACGCACGGCCGGGACGCACGACAAGACGCAGGACCAGGACGCACGAGCAGGAGGCGGTATGCGGCAGCCCACAGGTGCGGCGGGGACCGCCGGCCCGCCCGGCATCCTGCGCGGATGGCTCGACGCGCTCGCCGTGGTCCTCGCCGGGCTCGCCGCGATGGGGGCCGTCGCCGCACTCGGCCTCTGGCTCGCCGGCGCGGACGACCTCCCCGAGGGCGGCTTCCCCTCCGTCCTCGCCGCCACCGTCGCCCTCGCCGTCGGCGGTTCCGTCCAACTCGACGGCGGGGACGGCGACTTCGCCTCCCTCGACGCGGGAATCAGCGCGATGCCGCTGTCCGTGTCCGTGGCCGGCGCGGTCGTGATCGCCGAGGTGTTCCTGCGTCAGCTGCGCCACCGCGCGGTCGCCGGCGGCGCCGAACTCCTCGGCCGGGCCGCCCGTACCGCCCTGCTCTGGCTGCTCGCCCTGGTGCTGCTCGCCCTCGGCGCCAAGCACACCTTCACCGTCCAGATCGGTCCCGACCTCGTCCAGTCCATCGGCAGCGCCCTCGGCCTCACCCCCCGGGTCGGCTTCCACGCCGACACGCCCAGCACCGTCGGCATCGGCTTCGCCTGGCTGCTGCTGGTCCTCGCCGCCACCTTCGCCGTCTCCCGCCGCGCCCCGCTCCCACCCGCCCTCCTGCGCCACCAACTCGCCGTCCGCCCGGTGGCGTTCGCACTCTGGCTCGTCCTGCTCGCCTACCTGGCCATCGGCGCGGCGGCGGGCGTGATCACCGCGATCGTCCACGGCAACGCCCGCCAGACCCTCGCCGTAGTCCTCCTCGCCCTGCCCGACCTCGTCTGGCTCGCCTTCGGCCTCGGCCTCGGAGCCCCCTGGCACGGTCACCTCGTCGGCGGCCTCGGCCTGCCCGTCCCCAAGGCGCTCTCCGACGCCCTCCACGCCCCCGAGGGGCAACAGGCGACGGTCGACCTCGGCACCCTCACCGACCAGGATGCCACCGCCTGGTGGCTCCTCCCCCTGGCCGCCCTGCTGCTCCTCGCCGCCGCGTTCCTCGCCGCCCACCGCTCCCCACCCACCGTCCGCCTCTGGCAGCACGCCGTCCGCTTCGCCCTGGCCACGGCGGTCGCCGTCCTGCTGATCGGCCTGTGGACCCGAATGGACGCCCAGTACGGCCTCTCCGTCCTGGGCGTCGGCCTCGGCCAAGGCGGCCTCGGAGACCTCCTCAGCACCGTCCTGGGCAGCGACAACCCCGCAGCCACCCTCGGCAGCGGCAGCCTCACCCTCCGCCCCTCCCTCCCCGTAGCCGTCCCCCTGGCCGCCGCCTGGGGCCTCACCACCGGCACCCTCGGCGCCCTCCTCGCCACCCGGACCCGCCACAAGGGCGAGGTCCGGCCGGCCGAGCGGTAGCCGCCGCCCGCACCCCTGACGGCTGCCACACCCAGCCCGAGGCGAGCGGCTGAGCCCAGCCCTGGCGGCGCCTCGCAGGCCGTACGGGGAAGGGCCACCCGGTAGGAGGTGCTGCGCCCCGGGCTTCGCCGGGGCGCAGCACTGGCCGCTCGAACCAGCGCCGGACCCCGCCCGCGTGGGTCTGCGGTAGAGCGCCGCTCTGACAGAGCAGTCGTCGGCCGGGCCCCACGTGTGGGGCCCGGCGCTGATCAGTGCGGTGCGGCCAGAAGGCGCGGAAGGGGCCAAGTGGCCACCAGCGGGCAGGCCCCGCCACGGGGTGGCGGCCACGCCCCGCGGCGCATCAAAGCCGGCGACACGCTGACGATGACGATGACGATGACGATGGCGATCCGCTGCGCTGACGCCGCCGTGCGGCCGCTCAGTGGGTGGTGGCCCTGCCCCGCCCCACCGTCGGGGCGGGGCGGGGCGGGGCGGTTGAGGTCAGTCCTCGGACCCACGCGCAGGCCCTGCGCGTGGGTCCGTGCAGCGTGCCCGGTGAGAGGTGTGGCGGCCCCAGGCTTCGCCGGGGCGTGTCACGGGCTGCTGAGGTCAGCGCCCGGCTCTGCCTCGCAGGCCCCGCGCGTGGGGCCGGGCGCCGGTCTGCGCAGTGCGCCCAGAGGATCAGGAAGCGTCAAGCGGCCATCACTGATCATGCCTCCGCCATCAGGCGGTGGCCGCCACTCGGCAGTTGAGACCGCCGTGCGGTCGCTCAGCCGCAGGTAGCCCCGCCTCGCCCCACTGCCGGGGCGAGGTGGGGCGGCTGAGGTCGCTCCTCGGCCCCGCTCCGCGGGCCCCACGCGTCGAGCCCGGGGGATCGGGGATGGCCAAGCGGCGACCAAGGGGCAGCCGCCCCCACGTGGCGGCTGCCCCCGCGCTGGCTCCCGCGGCTAGGGAGGCTACTGCGCCGAGACCGCCCGGTGGCGGCTCGGCGTTGGTGACTCCGTGTGGCCCTGCCATGGGCGGCAGGGGCCGGGAGCAGACTTCCGCGCTCCCAGCCCGCAGTCGCCGCCCGTCGAGCCGGGCGTTGGACGCTGCGCCTGGGATGCCGCGCGGTGGCTCTGCGGTGTCCTGTGCCTTGCCCGGAGTCGGGCTTGGCGGGTGGTTGAGATCTGCTGTGGGCGGGGGCCCGCGTCGGGTGTGGGGTGAGGGGCGGTGGGAGGAGCCGAAGGCGGGGCTCCGCCCTCGGCTCGGGACGTCGCTCGGTGGCTCAGCGCTCTTCCGCGCCTCGCCCGGTGGCGGGCGAGGCGCGGGGAAGCATGTGGGGTGGTCGACTCCATGCCCAGGGGTGGTTCGCCGGGTAGAAGACGCGGCCTGTGGGCTCCGCCTCGCCCGGTGGCGGGCGAGGCGCGGGGTGGGTGAGCCCACCGTGCTGGGGCGGCGGTCAGCTCGGGTGGGGCCCGTGCAGGACGGGGGATGCCCAGGTGGGGGGTTCGGGGGCAGGGGGGATGACTTGGGTGGGGGGTGGGGTGGTGGCGGTGCGGAGGGCGGTGGCGAAGTGGAGGCAGGTGTCGTAGCGCTGGTCGGGGGTTTTGGCGAGGGCGCGGGCGAGGACGGGTTCGATGGTGGCGGGGAGGTCGGGGCGGTGGTGGTGGAGGGTGGGTGGGGGGTCGTTGAGGTGGGCCCAGAGGAGGGCGAGGTCGCTCTCGCGGCGGAAGGGTGGGGCGCCGGCGAGGAGTTCGAAGACGACGCAGGCGAGGGCGTACTGGTCACAGCGGCCGTCGAGGGGTTTGCCGGAGATCTGTTCGGGGGCCGCGTAGTCGAGGGTGCCGACGATCTGGCCGACGCTGGTCAGGCCGCTCAGGGAGAGCGACTTCTTGGTGAGCCCGAAGTCGGCCAGGTACAGGTGTTCGGGGTGTTCGCCGTCTGTTCCGGGGGCGACGAGGAGGTTGCCGGGTTTGACGTCGCGGTGCACCAGGCCGTGGGCGTGGGCGGCGTCGAGCGCGGAGGCGATCTGGAGGGCGAGGTCGGTGACCCGGTCGAGGGGGAGGGGGCCGGTGCGGGTGATGAGGGTGCGCAGGTCCCCGCCTTCGACGTAGCGCATGGCGAGGTACAGGAGGCCGTCCTGCTCGCCCGCGTCGAAGACCGGGACGATGTGGGGGTGGTCGATCGCGGCGGCGGCCTCCGACTCGTGCATGAACCGTTTGCGGAAGACCTCGTTGCGGGCCAGTTCGGGGGCGAGGAGCTTGACGGCGACGCTGCGGCCGAGCCGCAGGTCCTTGGCGCGGTAGACGACGGCCATGCCGCCGCGCCCGATCTCCTCCTCGAGCCGGTAGGCCCCGACCCGCCGCCCGACCAGTCCGGAGGGCAGGGCGGTGGTGGCCGGGACCTCGGCGGCGCTCACGGCCCGCCCGCCTGGGTGGGCGCGTACGGGCCCGGCTCGGCGGGCGGCGTCGGCGTGGCCGCGTACGGCTGGGACTGCAGGCCCTCGCCGTAGCTCCAGCGGTCGTGCGCGGGGTCGAAGACCCACACCTGCGGGCCGTCGAGCACCAGGCCGACCCGCAGCCCGCGCGTCTGCTCCCGGAAGGTGGACTGGTCGAGGCCGCCCGCCGCCAGGGCGTCCAGCAGCGCCCGGTAGCGGGCGAGGGCGTCCTCGGCCTCGGCGAGGGCCGCGCGTGCGTCGGGGGTGGGCGTGGGGGCGGCGCCGGTCGCGGGAGGGGGCTGGGGGAGGAGGACCAGGAGGCGGCCGTCGACCCAGGTGGTCCAGCCGTTGGAGCACAGCACCTGCGCCCAGTCGCCCTGCCGGGCGAGCACCCGTACGGGGAGCAGCTCGTCCAGTCGGGCGGAGGGCCTGGCGGGGTCGGGGGCGGCCCAGCTGGCCATCCCGCCCGGCGGGGCGACATGGCTGGGGCGGAACACGAACTCGTCCATCGCTGGCTGCACTTCCTCGCTGCCCCTCCACTCTACCGGCGGGCCGAAAGCCGGGGCTATCGCCGCATGATGGCGGGCTCGTGCCGCCGCAGCAGGGCCAGGACGAGCAGTCCGTACGCCGCCGAGAGCACGGGGAGCACGGCCATGCTCACCAGCCAGCCGGTGCGCTCGTGGCGGAACATCGGGTCGGCGGTGATCGCGGTCGGGAAGACGGTGTGCAGTTCGACGGTGCGGGCCATCGCCGACAGGCCCCAGCGGGAGGGGATCAGCCAGGCGAACTGCTCGAGGCCGGGCACGCCGTGCAGTTTCAGCATCAGGCCGCTGAAGACGATCTGCACCACGGACAGCAGCACGAGCAGCGGCATGGTGGCCTCCTCCTTGTCCACGAGGGCGGAGACGACCAGGCCGAGCATCATCGCCGAGAAGGCGAGCAGGGCCACCGCGATGATCAGCTCGGGCAGTTGGGGCATCACCACGCCGGTGGGCACCGCGAAGGAGAGGTTCACCCCGGCGAGGCCGACCACCGTCAGTACGGCCGCCTGGGCGACGGTGACGGCGCCCAGCACCACCACCTTGGAGACCAGGTAGGCCGATCTGGAGAGCCCGACCACCCGCTCCCGCCGGTAGATGGCGCGCTCCTTGACCAGCTCGCGCACGGAGTTGGCCGAGCCGGTGAGCAGGCCGCCGATGCAGAGGGTGAGCAGGCAGTTGACGGCGTTGTCGGGGGACAGGCGCGAGCCGGCCATGGCCCGGCACATCAGGCCGATGACGAAGGGCAGCACGACCATGATGGTGAGGAAGAGCCGGTCGGCGGCCAGGACGGAGGTGTAGCGGCGTACCAGGGTGCCGAGTTGGGAGAACCAGCCCTGGGGCTTCTCCCGCCCGATCACCGGCTCGGCCGCCGCGCCCGGAGCGCCCGGCACCACCGGGGGCGCGGCCTCGGCCGCCACGTACCGCCCGTACTGCGGGGAGGCGAGGAAGCGCTGCTGCCAGGCGGCGTGCTCCTCGTTCTCGAACGCCTCGAAGGCTTCCGGCCACTCCTCGAACCCGAAGTAGCCGAGCGCCTCGCCCGGTGGCCCGTAGTAGGCGGTGCGCCCGCCCGGGGCCAGGACCAGCAGCCGGTCGCAGACGTTCAGGCTGAGCACGCTGTGCGTCACCACGACCACCGTGCGTCCGTCGTCGGCGAGCCCGCGCAGCATGTGCATCACGGAGCGTTCCATGCCCGGGTCAAGCCCGGAGGTCGGCTCGTCCAGGAACAGCAGGGAGGGCTTGGTGAGCAGCTCCAGGGCGACGCTGACGCGTTTGCGCTGGCCGCCGGAGAGGCTGGCGATCACCTGGTCGGTCCGGCTGCTCAGGCCCAGCTCGCCGATCACCTCGTCGACGCGCGCTTCGCGCTCGTGCCGGGCGGTGTCGCCGGGGAAGCGCAGTTCGGCGGCGTAGGCGAGGGCGCGGCGCACGGTGAGCTGGGTGTGCAGGATGTCGTCCTGCGGGACGAGGCCGATGCGGCGGCGCAGCTCGGCGTAGTCGCGGTAGAGGTCGCGGCCGTCGTAGAGCACCGTGCCCTCGTCGGCGGGGCGCAGCCCGGTGAGGGCGTTGAGCAGGGTGGACTTTCCGGCGCCGCTGGGGCCGGCGACGGCGAGCAGGGCCTTCTCGGCGAGCGGGAAGCCGACGTCGTCGAGGAGCACCCGGTGGTCGGGGCCGACGCGCACCACGAGGTGCTGCACGTCGAGGGAGACCTCGCCGGTGTCGGTGTACTCGACGAGCCGGCCGCCTTCGAGGCAGAGCGCGGAGTGGCCGATGCCGACGATGTCGGCCGGGCCGACGGGCGCCTGCTGGACGGGGCGGCCGTTGAGGTAGGTGCCGTTGTGGCTGTTCAGGTCGACGATCTCGTGGCCGCCGCCGGGCAGTTCGCGCAGTTCGGCGTGGTGGCGGGAGACGACCAGGTCGTCCAGGACGAGGTCGTTGTCGTGGGAGCGGCCGATCCGCACGGCGCGCCCGGGCAGTTCCATGACGGAGCTGGGGCGGCGGAAGGTGCCGGAGGAGCGCGGGGCGAGCAGGGAGGTCCGCGCGCCCGGATCGGAGCGGGGCAGGCCCGCGAAGGTCGCGGAGGGGCCGGTGGCCGGGTCCCCGAAGCGCAGGCTGGTGCCGGGGCCGACGTCCTCGCCGGTGACGCGCTGCCCGTGGTCGTACGTTCCGTTGGTGCTGCCGACGTCCTCGAGCCGCCAGTGGTCGTCCACGGCGCGCAGCACCGCGTGGTGCCAGGAGACCCGGGGGTCGGGCAGGACGATCTCGCCGGTCGGATCTCGGCCGAGGTGGTAGGCGCGGCTCGGATCGATCAGCCGTGACCCGGTCTCGGTGACCAGGACGAGGGGCGGCGCGGTGGGTGCGCCCGGGCGCTCTCCCATGCCGAGCATTCTAGTTCCGGGCCCTGTCCGCCGCTTCCGGACCCTGGTCACCGCGCATCGGACCGGATTGCTCCGGATCGTGGATTGGACTGGACCACCGGCTCGGCGCGGCACTATCGTTCGGCGTGCCCGCCGCCGGCGCCTCGATCGCCTCGATCACTTGGGGACGGAACTCATGAGCATCTGGCCGCAGTTGAGCCGTCGCCGGATCGTCAGGGCCGGGCATGCCACCGGCCGGGAACTGCGCTGCGGGCTGATGGACACGATGCTGGCGGACCTCTCCGTCTCCGTCGTCCTCTACTTCGAGTGCCGGTTGGACGAGGACCGGCTCGCCGCCGGTCTCGCCCTCGCCCTGGAGCGGGTCCCGGTGTTCGCCGGACGGCTGCGCACCGACCGGGAGCAGCTGACGGCCGTCTGCGACGACACCGGCGTGCCGCTGGACGTCTACACCGTCGAGGGCACCCTCGCCGAGGCCATGGGTCGGGCCACCGCCGCCGGCTCCGAACTCGTCGACCCGGTCGACGCCCGCGCCGCCCGCCTCGGCGGCGTCCCGCTGCTCACCGTCCGCCTCACCCGCACCTCGGACGGCGGGACGGTCCTCGGCTGCTCCTGGCACCACGCGATCGGGGACCTGCAGAGCTTCATGCTGCTGATGCGCGCCTGGTCGGCGGCCGTCGAGGGCGAGCCGCTGCCGGAGGCCGAACTCGTCGACGACCAGGACGCGTTGCTGCACTCCGTGCTCCCGGAGCGGGACTGCGGCCGGCCCGGCTTCCGGCTGCCCACGGCCGCCGAGGCGCAGGCGCTGGCGAACGAGGTGGCCGTCGCGCCGCGCGCCAACCGGATCGTGCAGGTGCTCTTCGCCGAGGACGAAGTGCGGCGGATGCGGGAGGAGTTCAGTGCCAAGGCCGGGCTCAGGCTCTCCTCGGGGGACGTGGTCTGCGCCCATCTGATCAGCACGCTGCGGGAGTTGGACGAGGACACGGCCGAGCGGATGGTCACCGTGCCGGTCAACGCCCGCCGCTGGCTTGGCCTTTCGCCCGCCCTGGTGGGCAACCTGCTGAGCGAGGTGCACCTGACGCACCGGCCCGGGGAGGGGGCGGCGGCGCTGGCGGCCGCACTGCGCACGGCGGTGGAGGAGTTCCCGGCCGAGCACCTCAACCTGCGGGCCAACCTGGCCTTCCTCGCCGCGGCGGGCCGCTCCCGGATGGCCGACTGCGTGCCGCTGGGCTTCGACCCGGCGGCACGCCGCTTCAGCTTCTCCAACTGGAGCCGCTTCGGCGCGTACGACGTCACCTTCCAGGGGCAGCGGCCGGTGCTGTTCAGTCCGGCGGCCAACTTCCCGGTCCCGTGGGTGTGCTGGACGGTGGAGGGCTTCGACGGCCGGGGCTTCCTGTGCACGGTGGTGGTGCCGGCCAGGCTCGCCGCCCGGGCGCGCGGGGTGCAGGGCCGGGCGGCCCTGCACCGCTACCGGGTGGCGGCCGACGCGCTGCCCGCGGCGGCCGCCCTGGTGCCCAAGATCATCTGACGAAGAGACGAAGAGACGAAGAGACGAAGGGCCGAAAGCGTCAGAACGACTGCTCGATCGCCGTCCAGAGCCGCAGCCGGGCCTCCAGCGCGAGCTGGACGGTCTCGGCGCAGGACTCCCACTTGGCCTGGTCGTCGCCGCACAGGTCGATCAGCATCTGCATGGCCATCGGGGTGTGCTGCTCGCCGTCCACCTCGATGTGGCGGGCCAGGTAGTCCTTGAAGACGGTGAGCACGCCATCCGGGTCCGGGATCCCGACGACCTGGGTGAACATCTCCGGGATCAGGTCCTCGCGGCCGAAGGCGAAGGCGGCGGCCCGGCAGTGCACCGGCGCGTTCTCGACGATCGACCAGGTGGTGGTCGTGAAGTCGACGGCGGCCTGCGGCACCTCGGCGCCCTTCAGGGCCTGCAGGACGCCGTTGCCGGAGCCGAGCAGGCCCAGGAACTCGGTGATCGGCGCCGGGTCGGCCCCGGCCTGGCGCATGCCCTCGACGTACAGCTCGAAGTGGCTGGTGTAGCCCTCGCCGAGCTCGTCGCTCTCCTCGACCAGCACGATGTCGTTGATCAGCCGGCGGCTGGCGGTCGGGCCGTTCGGCACCCAGGGGACCTCGACGCAGGTGAGGTCGCGCTGGAGGCTCTTCAGCAGCGACATGAAGTCCCAGACGGCGAAGACGTGGCTGTTCAGGAAGGTGCGGACGTGGCCGATGCTGGTCAGCCCGTGGTAGACGGAGTGGCCGACGACCTCGCGGCGCAGCGGGTCGATGGCCTGCTGGAGGCTGGTCAGGCCGGGGTGGCTGCGGTCCCAGTGGTAACGGTTGGTGGACAACTCGGCTCCTTAGGTGTGCTTGAGGACGGCGTGCAGCGCGTGGCGCAGCTGCTCGCGGGAGGGCTGTACGGCGCGGTCGAGGGCGGGGGCGAAGGGCAGGACGGCTCCGTCGGGGCGGGTGACGCGCCGGGGCGGGGCGATCAGGCGCATCTCCTCGGCGGCGGTGGCCAGCAGTTCGGCGGCGAAGCCGCAGCTGCGGTTGGAGTCGTCGAGGACGACCAGGCGGCCGGTGCGTTCCAGGGAGGCGGCGAGGGCCTCCCGGTCGAAGGGGTACAGGGTGCGCGGGTCCAGGACCTCGACGGAGATCTCGGGCGCCAGCTCCTCGGCGACGGCGAGCGCGTCGTGGACGAGGTGGCCGACCGCGACCACGGTGACGTCCGTGCCCGGGCGGTGGATGCGGGCGCGGCCGAGCGGGATCGGCTCCAGCTCCCAGGTGACGGTCTCGCGCACGGGCAGGGCGGCGGCGGGGGCGAAGACCACCACCGGGTCCGGGTCCCGGATCGCCGAGCGCAGCAGCCCGTAGGCGTCCGTCGGGGTGGCGGGCACCACGGTCTTCATCCCGGCGTGGGCGAAGAGGCTGTACGGGTGGTCCGAGTGCTGCCCGGCCCAGCCGTCGCGCGAGCCCGAGCCGGGTACCAGACAGGTGATCGGCACGGACGCCTGGCCGCCGGTCATCAGGGAGAACTTGTGTGCCTGGTTGACGAGTTGCTCGAAGACCAGGAACAGCAGCGAGGGGATCTGGAACTCCAGGACGGGCCTGCGCCCGGCTAGGGCCGCGCCGATCGCCATGGAGGTGAACGCCTGCTCGGACAGCGGGGTGTCGACGATCCGCTCGGCGCCGAAGCGGTCCAGCAGGCCCAGGGTGGGGCCGGCCATCCCGGCGCCGATGTCCTCGCCGAAGACGCACACCGCCGGGTCGGCGGCGAGCTCGTCGGCGAGGGCCCGGTTGAGGGCCTTGGTGTAGGAGAGTCTGCTCACGCCGTCGCCCCCGCCCGGGGGCGCAGCCCGTCCGCGTACAGGTGGTCCAGCGCTCCCGCCGGGTCGGGGTGCGGCGAGGCGAGGGCGAACTCCTCGGCGCTGCCGAGCAGTTCGGCGACCTCCCGGTCGATTCCCCCGACGGCGGCGGCGTCGAGCAGGGCGGCGGCGCGGGGGAGCGGGTCCTGGACGCGCCAGGCCTCGATCTCCTCGGGGGTGCGGTAGTGCAGTTTCATCCGCCGTTCCATGGTGTGGTGGCCCTCGTAGCGGTAGGTGCGGCACTCCAGGAACCCGGGGCCGCCGCCGTCCGCCGCCCGCTGGACGGCGCGCAGCGCGGCGGCCCGGACGGCCTCCACGTCCATGCCGTCGACCCGCTCGGCGGGGATGCCGAAGGCTTCGGCGCGGCCGGTGGCACTGCCGGCGACGGCGGTGGCGGCGGGCAGGGTGGTGGCGTAGCCGTTGTTCTCGCAGACGAAGACCACGGGCAGGCGCCACATCGCGGCGAGGTTGAGCGACTCCAGCAGGACGCCCTGGTTGAGCGCGCCGTCGCCGAAGAAGGAGACGGAGACGGCGCTGCTGCGGGCCTGGCGGGCGGCCCAGGCGGCGCCGACCGCGATGGGGGCTCCGGCGCCGACGATGCCGTTGGCGCCGAGGATGCCGAGCCCGAGGTCGGCGGCGTGCATGGAGCCGCCCCGGCCGCGGTTCAACCCGTCGACGCGGCCCGCGAGTTCGGCGAGCAGCCGGTCGGGGGCCACGCCCCGGGCGAGGACGTGGCCGTGGCCGCGGTGGGTGCTGGTGAGGGTGTCGGCCGGGCCGAGCGCCGAGCAGACGCCGACCGCGACGGCCTCCTGCCCGATGTACGGGTGGATGCCGCCGGGGATCGCCCCGGCCTTGACCAGGGCGAGCGCCAGCTCCTCGAAGCCGCGGATCAGCCGCAGCATCCGGTAGCGCTCGCCCGTCGTGCCGAGAGGGGCGGGTGCGGTCACCGGGCCCCTCGCCAGGTGGTCAGGTCCCCGCGCCAGGTGGTCGGGCAGTACGCCGGGTCGGCGTAGTCCGGCCGGTCGTCGGCGGTGCGGCGCACCAGCACGTCGTGGTTGTAGACCACCGGGCCGCCGTCCGCCTTCTCGTGCCGGCGGTACTCGTTGGCGCCGTCCTGGAGGTGCAGGGAGACGGCGCGGCGCGGGAACCCGGCCAGGTTGGGGCCGGAGCCGTGGTAGGTGCGGCAGTGGTGGAAGGACATGTGACCGCGCGGGATGAGCATCGGGATCTTCACGACCTCGGCGCCGTTGTGGGCGGCGTTGGCGTCCAGGATGGCGTCCAGCTCGCCGTTGTCGCGGTCGGCGAAGTGCCGGGTGGAGTCCTCGCCGGAGGGCAGCTCCTTCCAGAGGTGGCTGCCGTCGACCATGGTGATGGTGCCGTTCTCCTCCCGGCAGTCGTGGAAGGGGATGAAGGCGGTGAGCATGTTCTCCGAGGCGGAGGTCTGCCAGTAGTGCTTGTCGAAGTGCCACGGCACCCGGTTGCTGGGCTCCCCGGGCACCGGCGGCTTGAGGATCAGGGTGGACTGGAAGATCCGGATCTCCTCGGCCCCGGCGAGCAGCGCGGCGACGGCGCCGACCAGCGGCTTGCGCAGGATCGCGCCGATGGCGTCGCTCTCGTAGTGCACGTAGTCGTTGTGCCGCTGCACCGGGCCGTGCGAGGGCTCCCAGGCGGCCAACCGGGGCGGGCGGACGGGCAGTTCGCGGTCGCGCTCGCCCGCGTAGTAGCGCTCGGTGGCGGCTTGGAGGGTGTCCAGCTCCTCGTCGGTGAAGAGCTTGCGGCTCAGGTACCAGCCGTGCTCGCGGTAGTGCGCCACCTCCTCGGGGGTGGGCAGCGACGCGCGGTCGGCGTCGGTGAGGTGGAACTCGGCGGTGGTGGTCATCGGCGCGCTCTCCTTCTGTGCGGCGGGACGGTCAGCGAACGTCGGCGCTCTGGCGCTCGACGGCCTCGTACAGGGCCTTGATGTTCGCCGTGCCGAAGGTCCCCGCGCCCTGGCGCTCGATCAGCTCCAGGAAGTAGGTGCGCCGGGGGTGGGTGGAGCGGGCGAAGATCTGGAACAGCTGGCCGCCGTGGTCCTGGTCGACGAGGACGTGCAGGTCGCGCAGGGTCTCCACGGGGATGGCCGTCTCGCCGAACCGCTCGGCGAGCGCGTCGAAGTACGCGCCGGGGGTGGTCAGGAACTCGACGCCGCGCGCCCGGATCGTCCGGACGGCGGTGGCGATGTCGCGGGTGCTGAACGCCAGGTGCTGCACGCCGGCGCCGCCGTGCGAGGTGAGGAACTCGTCGATCTGGCCGGGGCGCCGGGCGGTGTCGGGCTCGATCAGGGTGAAGGTGACTTCCCCGGAGGAGCTCTGCACCACGCTGGAGTCCATGGCCTGCTCGCCGACCTCGATGTACTCGCCGAAGATCCGGTGGAAGCCGAGCGCGGCCTCGCAGAACCGGACGGACTCGGCGAGTTGACCGGCCGGGACGCAGATCGCGACGTGGTCGAGGGTGTCGAGCAGGGCCTCGCCCGCGCCGGGGCCGGCCGCGGGGTCGGCGCTGCGCAGCGGGACGAAGCGCAGCGCGGTGTCGCCGAAGCCGGCGATCAGCCCGGCCTCGCGGTCGATCACCCGGGCGCCGTGCCGCTCGGCGCGGTCCATCGCCGCCTCCGGGTCGGCGCAGCCGAGGGCGAGCACGGCGACGGCGTCCCCGTGGCGGGCCACGAAGGAGGAGACGGGATGGCCGGGGTCGGCGGCGTCGGCCAGGTGCAGGCGGATGGTGCCCTGGTGCAGGGCGACGGTGCGGGTGCCGTCGGGCGTGGTGACGGGGGCTTCGGCGGTGAAGCCGTAGTCGGCGCAGAGGCCGGCGGCGTACTTGTCGGCGTCTTCGCAGTGGAACTCGACGTGGCTGATGGTCTGGACGGTCATCGGGATCTCCCCCCGGAGGGATGGTGGACAGCGGCGTGCCCCGAGGGACACGCCCTAGCGGGTCGACCGGGTGGACGCCGGGCCGAGGATCAGGCTGAGGTTGTGGCCGCCGAAGGCGAAGGCGTTGCTCAGCGCGGCGCGTACGGGGCCGGTGCGGGCCGCGCCGCGGACGTGATCCAGGTCGCAGGCCGGGTCGGGGTCGGTCAGGTTGAGGGTGGGCGGCAGCGTCCCCCGCGCCACCGCCAGGGCGGTCACGGCGGCCTCCAACGCGCCCGCGGCGCCGAGGAGATGGCCGGTGGCGCCCTTGGTGGAGCTGACCGCGGGGCGGTGCTCGCCGAAGACGGCGGTCAGCGCGGCGGTCTCGGCCACGTCACCGATCTTCGTGCCGGTGCCGTGGGCGTTCACGTAGTCGATGTCGCCCGGGGCCAGGCCCGCGTTGGCGAGGGCGGAGCGCATCGCGTCGGCGGCGCCGGCGCCGTCCGGGCGGGGCATGGTCGGGTGGTGGGCGTCGGTGGAGGCGCCCCAGCCGATCACGTCCGCGTAGCCGCCGGCTCCCCGGGCGTCGGCGTGCTCGACGCGTTCCAGGACGAGGACGGCGCTGCCCTCGCCGAGCACGAAGCCGTTGCGCCGGGCGTCGAACGGCCGGCTGGCCTCGGTCGGATCCTCCCAACCCTGCGCCAGGGCGCGGGCGTTGGTGAAGGCGGCGGCGATGGTCGGGTGCAGCGAGGACTCGGTGCCGCCGCAGACCACCACGTCCGCGTCGCCGGAGCGGATCAGCCGCAGCCCCTCGGCCACGGCCTGGGCGCCGGCCGCGCAGGCCGTCACCACGGCGGAGCTGTAGCCCCGGATGCCGTGCTTGATGGCGATCCGGGCGGTGGCCATGTTGGAGAGCATGCCGGGCAGCAGGTACGGGCTGACGCCGGGGCGCCCGCGCTCCAGGCGGCGGTGGGACTGCTGCTCGAAGGTCTCCAGGCCGCCGCCGCCGGTGGCCAGCACCACGGCGGTGCGGTGCGGGTCCACGTCGCGGCCGACGACCAGGCCCGCGTCGGCGAGGGCGTCGTCCGCGGCGGCCAGGGCCAGCAGCACGAAGCGGTCCACGCAGCGGGTCTCGGTGGGCGGCAGCACCTCCTTGCCGTCCACCGGCGGGGCGATCCCGGCGGCGGGGAGCCAGCCGTGCGCGGCGTGGCCCTCGGGCACGGCGCTCAGGCCGGAGCGGCCGGCGGCCAGCGCCTCGAAGACCTCGGCGGGCTTGCGGCCGAGCGGCGAGACCAGGCCCAGGCCCGTGACGACGGCGCCCGGCCGTACGGTCGTCATGCGCTCACCGCGCCGAGGTGGCGCTCGCGCAGCAGGACCTTGCGGACCTTGCCGGTCGGGCCGAGCGGGATGTCCTCGCCCGAGACCACCAGCACCTGGCGCACCGTCGCGGCGCTGGCCTCGTCGAGGGCGGCGGTGACGGCCTTCGTCCGGTCGAGCCCGGGCTCGGCGTTCTCGGCGAGGATCAGCAGGACGTCGGTGACGACGCGGTCGCCGTCGCGCACGGCCACGACGGTGCAGTCCAGCACGTCGGGGCAGGCGGCGAGCACCCGCTCCTCCGACATGGCGGTGAACAGCCGCTCTCCGCCGTCGAGTCGGACCGAATCCACGACGCGGTCGACGTGGTAGTAGTAGCCCTCCTCGTCCCGGTACATCAGGTCCCCGGTGAGGAAGCGCCCGCGCAGCCGGGTGCGGAAGGTGGTGGCGGAGTCGTTCCAGTAGCCGAGCGCCAGGGTCGGGGAGGCGGTGGCGAGTTCGCCGATCTCGCCGGGGCCGAGCGGCTCGCCGTCCGGGCCGACCACCTCGCAGTCGACGAAGGCGTGCGGGCGGCCCACGCAGCGCCCGTAGCGCTCGGTGCCGGGGCCGTGGGTGATGAAGAAGTGGGAGTGGCCCATCTCGGTGGATCCCAGGCCGTCGACGAACAGTGAACCGGCCTCGCGGGTACGGCCGTTGCGGGTGACGGTCTGGCGGCTTCCGGTGGCGATCAGGCGGCGGATGTGCACCTCGTGGGCGCAGTCGCCGGTGTTCCACCAGAGTGCCACGGACTCCAGGTCCCGTGCGGACAGGTCGTGGTGGGCGAGGTCGGCCCAGGTGGCGGCGAAGCCGATCACGCCGCTGGGGCGCCACCGCTCGATCGCCTCCAGCACCCCGGCGCCGGACTGGCCGGAGAGCAGGGCGAGTTCGGTGTGCGAGCTGAGCGCGAGGTTGAGGGCGATCAGGGTCGCGGCGTGCGGGGCGGGCAGGGCGCTGAGCATCCGGTCCTGGCCCTGCGGGCGCGGCAGCCCGAGGCGGTGGTGGATCGCCGCGTACAGGCTGGTGTGCGAGTGGACGACGGCCTTGGGCATGCCGGTGGTGCCGGAGGAGTGGGTGATCGCCACCGGGTCGCCGGACCAGTGCCGGTACGGCTCCGGGGCGGCGTCCGGGTCGCCCGCGCCGAGGGTGCCGATCTCGGGCAGCAGCGGCGCGCCGAGCTCGTGGCCGGCCAGGAGGGCCAGGTGGGCCTCGTCGGCCAGCACCCCGACCGCGCCGAGGCGGGCGATGTAGCGGGCGGCGCGCTCGCCGTCCAGGTTGGGGTTGAGCAGGGCGGGGATGGCGCCGAGGCGGGCCAGGGCGAGGAAGGCGAGCACGTGGTCGGCGGCGGTGCTCGCGTACACCACCACCGGGTCGCGGCGGGTGACGCCCAGCAGGTGCAGGGCGGAGGAGCGGGCGCGGACGGCGCGGTCCAGCTCGCGCAGGGTGAAGGGCTGCCAGGCGGCGTGGTCGTCGACCGGGGTGTCGAAGGTGATCAGCGGGTCGTCGAGGCCGAGGCCGAGAGCGAGCCGGGCCTCCAGGACGTTCCCGGCGCCGACGGCGGGGTCGTCCGCGAGCAGGCGGCGGAGACTGCGGATGGACACGGGTGGCTCCCTCTCGGGCGTTCGGTGGCAGGGGGGCAGGACGGGGCGGTGCAGGGGGCGCGCTTCGACGGCGGCCCGGCGGGAAGGGGTGCGTTCGGGGTGGGGCGCGTTCGGGGTGGGAGGCGGTCAGAGGGCCAGCAGGGCGGCGACGGCCCGGTGCGGGCCCTGGGCCGTCTCCTCGGCGGCGATGACCAGGACGCGGTCGGCGTCCCCGTCCGCGATCAGCAGCGCGGCGTGGTCGAGCGCGTCGGCCGGGATGCGGCCGGGTGCGGTCTCGGCCGGGCGGATCGCCACGACGGGGCCGGTCAGGCCCCAGCGGGCGGCGATGTGCCCGAGGACGGCGTTGGGGTTGGACTGGAAGAACAGCAGCGGTGCGGGCCGTCTGCCGGGCTCGGCGGACTCGTCGATGGCCCGGGCGGTGGCGCGGTCGCCGCTGGTGCTGGCCAGCAGCAGGGCGGTGCGCCCGGGGGCGGGGGGCTGCCCGTGGTGGGCGGCGAGGCAGCGGTCGGCGGCCTCGGCGACCAGCGGGTTGAAGCCCGAGGCGGCGAAGCCGGGCAGCGGCGGCGGGGGTGCGGCGGCGTCGTCGGCCCGGGCCTCGGCGATCACGCGCAGCCCGTAGGCCGTCGCGGCGGCGTCGGTGGTGGTGGTCATGGCGTTCGTGGTGGTCGCAGTGGTCGCAGTGGTCGCAGTGGTCGTGGCGGTCATGGCGTTCGTGGCGTTCATACGGCGGCCAGCAACAGGGCGGTGTTGGCCCCGCCGAAGGCGGAGTTGAGGCTGAGGGCGTGGCCCGGGCGGGCCGCGCGGGGGCCGTCCACGAGGTCGAGGCCGATCTCCGGATCCGGTCCGAGGGCGCCGGCGTTCACCGGGAGCAGGCCGGATTCCAACGCGCCGACGGTGACGGCGAGTTCGAGCAGGGCGGAGGCCTCCAGGGCGTGTCCGTGCACCGACTTGCTGGAGCTGACCGGCAGTTCGGCGGTGTGCGGGCCGAACACCCGGTGCAGGGCGCGGGCTTCGGCCAGGTCGGCGAGGGTGGAGCCGGTGCCGTTGGCGTTGACGTAGCCGACCTCGGCCGGGGCGACCGCGGCGCGGGTGAGCGCGGCCTCGATCGCCCGGGACAGGCCCGTGCCCTCCGGTTCGGGGCGGCAGACGTGGTGGGCGTCCCCGGAGCGGCCCCAGCCGGCCAGCCGGGCGAGCGCGGTGGCGCCGCGCCGTTCGGCGGCCGGGGCCGCCTCGACCAGCACGGCCACGGCCGCGTCGGCGAGCAGGGTGCCGGTGCGCCCGCTGCTGAACGGGCGCAGCTCGCCGTCGCGGGCCAGGGCGCGTCCGGCGTCGAAGACGGCGAACACCCCCGGCTCGACGAGGTGCCCGGCCGCGACCAGCACGCGTTCGTGCCGCCCGGTGGCGACCATCGCGGCCGCGTCGGCGACGGCCGTGGAGGCGGCCACGCAGGCGCCGGTGTACACCCGGGTGACGCCCGGGGCGCCGCACAGACGCCCGACCCCGGCGGCGACCGCCCGGGCGGTGGTGCCGGTGCGCTCGTCGCTGTGGAGGGCGAGCAGGACGGGCGTCCCCTCGGGCAGCGGCCCCACCTGCCCGATCGCGTCCAGTACCGCCCTGGCGAGCGGCAGCGTGGCGGCCAGCGGCACCTCCCCGGGCAGCAGCGCCGCCCGGGTGGTGCGGCGGGCGCTCACGTCGAAGCGGGTGACCTCGCCGAAGGACGCCTTGCCGTGGGCGGCGGCCTCGCTCAGCGCGGCGAGCCCGCGCCCGGCGGCGCTGAGCACGCCGACGCCGGTGACCAGGACGGGCGTACGCCCGCCCGGTGGAGGTGGTCCGAGGCCCCGCACGCCGGTCACGGCCGGGCGCCCGCTCGCTCGGCGAGGACGGTGGCGCGCAGCAGTTCGGTGGCGTCGTCCACGGTGCGCACGGCGGCGAAGCCCTCGTCGTCGAGGTCCAGCTGGAAGCCGTAGCGCTGCTCGAACTCGGCGATCAGCCAGGTGAGTTCGAGCGAGCCGAGCTCCTCCGGCACGGCCTCGGCGGCGCGCTGCCCGAACGCCGCCAGCATCGAGACCACCTCGGCCCGGTCGGGCAGTGCGGCCCCGTTCGAGCCGGTCACGCCGCGTCGCCGACCGGGGCGGCGGCGGTGGTGGCCAGGGCGTCGATGCGCTTGGCGACGTCGGCGGTGAACTCGTCGAGCGTCATCATCGCCGTGGTCTCCATCTCGTCCAGGTCGAACTTGATCCCGAACTCGTCCTCGACCTGCACCGACAGCTCGGCCAGGGCGAGCGACTCGAGGTCCAGACCGGCCGGGCCGAGGTCGGTGTCGCCGGTGACCTCGGAGACGTCGTACTGCATGTCGGTCAGGGAGGCGAGGACGAACGCGCGGATGCGGTCCTTCATGGTGGGCTCCTAGCTCGGTCGGTGCGGGTGGTGCGGGAGAGGACTCGGGGAGGGGTTCAGCGCGCGGCGGCGGTCGCGGCGGTGTCGCGCAGGGCGGCCGGGTCGCGCAGCAGTTTTCCGGTGGCGGTGCGGGGCAGTCGGGGCAGCAGCGCCAGGCGCCGCGGCCGCTTGTAGGCGGCGAGCCGGCGGGCCAGCCCGTCGTGCACGAGGGAGAGGTCCGCGTCGGGCTCGGTGGCGAGGTACGCCTCGATCGCGCCGTCCTCGAAGACGACGACGGCCTCGCGGACCTCGGGCAGCGAGGTGAGCGCCTGCTCGACCTCGGTGAGGTCGACCTTGAGGCCCCCGATCGAGACCTGGGAGTCGAGCCGGCCGAGGACGGTGACCAGGTCGTACACCTCGTCCAGCTCGGCCGCGTCCCGGGTGTGCAGCCAGCCGTCCGACCAGCGGGTCGGGTCGTCCAGCCCCGGGTACGGGGAGGTCGGCGCGCCGATCTGCAGCTCGCCGCCGACGAGGCGCAGCCGCATCCCGTGGACGGGCCGCTTCGCCGGGTTGAGCGCGCCGGACAGGTCGGTGGCGATGACCCCGGTCTCGGTCATGCCGTACATGGTGCCGAGCGGCACGCCGTAGCGTTCGGTGAACAGCGCGGCCAGCCCGGGGCGGACGAGTTCGCCCGCCACGATCATCCGCCGCAGCTGCGGCAGCGCCGGGGGAGCGACGGTGCCCGCCAGCAGTTCGGCGTGGAACGGCACCCCGATGACGGTGGTCGGGCGGTCGCTCGCGGCAACGGCGGTCAGGATGCCGGCCGTGGTCATCCGCTCGGGGATCGTCAGTGCGGCGCGGGCGCGCAGCGCGTTGAGCAGTCCGCCGACCAGGCCGAGCACGTGCACCACCGAGGACAGCAGCACGACGCGTTCGCCCCCGCCGGGGAAGTCCGTCAGTCTGCGGTAGCAGTCGAGTTCGCGGATCACGTCGCTCGCGGTGCGGGCGATGACCTTGGCCGGGCCGGTCGATCCCGAGCTCAGCTGGATCAGCGCGTGCCCGGTGGCGGCCGGGCGGCCCCCTGGCAGGGCGACGGCCTCCGGCTCCACCTCGGAGAAGCCGCGCAGCGCCGAGGCCGGCCCGTGGGTCGCGCCGACCATCACCTGGGGGGCCAGCCGCTCCACCGCCGCCTCGATCTCATGATCGGTCAGGCGGTGGTCGAGCAGTGCCACTTGTGCGCCGAGGCGCCAGCAGGCCAGCAGCGACGTGACGAAGGCCACGGAGGGCGGCAGGCGCAGCGCGGCGGTGCCGCCGGGCCCGAGCCCGACGGCGGCCAGTCTGCCGCACTGCTCCTCGACCAGCGCGCGCAGGGCGGCGCGGTCCAGGGGCGTGCCGAGGTGCAGGCACTCCTCGCCCCCCGGCCCGGCCAGCAGCAGTTCGTCCACCCAGTTCTCCTGGGCGTCGGCGTGCGGTGGCGGGGAGGGCGGAAGTGAGGAGGGGGAAATGCGGGTCAACACCGCTCCAGAGAAGCGAGGGGATTTGACATGAACGCCGTTAATAGCCAAAACGGTCAATTCCGTGGCCAGACCTTGGCACAGACGATTGGTCAAATCAAGGTCTATACCAATGCCGCCCTTCCTCCTACGCTGCCGAACCGGGACTGGCCCGAGCGTGGCCGTCCGGGAAACGAGGATGCCCGTGGGAGAACTCACGCCGGCCGGGATCGAACGCGCCGCCCGCGCAGAACTTCCCCGCGAAATATGGGACTTCGTCGCGGGCGGAAGCGGCGAGGAACGCACCCTCGCGGCGAACCGCGAAGCCTTCTCCCACTATGCGCTTCGCCCCCGAACGATGGTCGACGTCACCACCTGCGATCCCACGCTGACCCTGCTCGGCAGCCCGCTCGGCACACCGGTCGGCATCGCCCCCATGGCCTACCACCGGCTGGTCGACCCCGAGGGCGAGACCGCCACCGCCCGCGCCGCCGGCCGCGCCGGAGCCCTGTTCGTGGCCGCCATGTTCGCCAGCCGTACCCTGGAGGAGATCGCCGAGGCGGCCACCGGCCCGCTCTGGCTCCAGCTGTACTGGCTGCGCGAACGCGACGCCCTCACCGCCCTGGTGGAGCGCGCCGAGGCCTCCGGCTTCCGGGCACTCGTCCTGACCGTGGACGCCCCCAGGATCGGCAGACGGCTGCGCGACCTGCGCAACGGCTTCGCCATCCCGCCCACCGTCCGCGCCGTCAACCTCGACCCCGCCCTGATGAGCGCCAGCCACCAGGCCGCCGACGGCGGTTCGGGCATCGCCGAACACGCCCGCCGCCAGTTCGACCCCAGCCTGACCTGGGCCGACCTCGCCTGGCTGCGCGCACGCACCCGGCTGCCGATCGTCCTCAAGGGCATCCTCACCGCCGAGGACGCCCGCCTCGCCGTCGAGCACGGCGCCGACGCCGTGCTGGTCTCCAACCACGGAGGCCGTCAACTCGACGGCGCGATCCCGGCCCTGGCCGCCCTGCCCGAGGTCGTCGACGCCGTCCCCGCCACCATGCCCGTCCTCCTCGACGGCGGGGTGCGCACCGGCGCCGACCTGGCCACCGCCCTGGCCCTCGGCGCCCGCGCCGTCCTGGTCGGCCGGCCCGTGTTCTGGGGCCTCGCCACCGGGGGAGAGGCCGGGGTGCTGAGCGTCCTCGACCAGCTGCGCGACGAACTGGAGCACACCATGGCCCTCCTGGGCCGCCCCCGGCTCGCCGACCTCGACCGTACGGCCGTCACCCCCTGGCCAGCCGCTCGGGTGTGAGCCCGTCTGAACCCGGCCGCGGCCGGGCCACGTTCCTCAGGATGAGAGACCCACGATGACCACACCCGACACCCGATTCCCCGGCTGGGACTGGGACGACCCGGACGGCCTGGCCACCCGGCTCGACGAGTTCAGCGCCGACGTCGCCACCTGCGCCACCCTGGAGCCCCACCCCGGACCCCTGCCCCAGACCCGAGCGGACTTCCGCGAACTCGGGCTCACCGGCATCGAGTTCGCCGCCTTCCGCACCGCCCACCCCGAGGGCCTCGGCACCGACCTGGCCGCCCTGAGCAGCCCCGACACGTCCGCCGAACCCGGCACCCTCTACCGCGTCGACGGCGACCGCTGGTTCACCCGGCTCGACATCTCCAAGCCACTGCCCTTCGCCGACGCCAGCGTCGACTGGGTGTACGCGGAGCACCTCATCGAGCACGTCACCATGCCCGTCGCCGTCGGCTGGCTGCGCGAGGCCCGCCGCGTCCTGCGCCCCGGCGGCGTCCTGCGCGTCACCACCCCCGACCTCGCCCGCTACCTGGTCGGCTACGCCACCGGCGACGGCTTCCTCACCAAGCACCGTCGGCGCCTGACCACCCTCGGCTTCGGCCCGCCGATGCCCGACCGCCCGGCGTTCCTGGTCAACCAGATCTTCCGCCACTACGGCCACCAGTGGATCTACGACCTGGACGAGCTGCGCCACGTCCTCACCCTGGCGGGATTCGCCCCCGACCGGATCCGCCACTGCGCCTACCGTCAGGGCGCGCGCCCCGACGTCGCCGACCTCGACACCGCCTTCCGCACCGACGAGACCATCTACGTCGAGGCCGACCGTTAGGGGCGTGTCGTTCGGATCACGCCGGGCGGTCGCCGCCGGGGCACGCACCTCGACGGCTTCTCGTCAGTCGCCGATGCTCCGCATGGACTCCCTCCTCGGCGCCGCCGATGCACGCACCCCAACGACGCCCGCTGATCCGACGTGATCCGAACGACACGCCCCGAGAAGGACCGCCCATCCATGCCCCTCAACCCCCAGGCCGAAGCCTTCCGCGCCCGCCGCGCGGCCGACGGCGCGCCGCCGCTGTACACCCTCACCCTCGCCGAGGCCCGCGCCGCCGACCTCGCCGACATCCAGGCGTCCGCCGGCACCCCCGAGCCCGTCGCCGCCGTCGAGGAGCACCGCATCCCCGGCCCCGACGGCGACCTCACCCTGCGGCTCTACCGCCCCGAAGCACCCGGGCGCAGCGGGCGCGAACTACCGGCCCTGCTCTATCTGTTCGGCGGCGGCTGGACCCTCGGCTCGCCCGACACCAGCGACGCGATCTGCCGCCGCCTGACCAACGCCGTCGGCTGCGTCACCGCCTCCGTCGGCTACCGCCTCGCCCCCGAACACCCCTTCCCCGCCGCCCTCCACGACTGCCACGCCGCCCTCCGTCAACTCGTACACAGAGCATCCGAGTTCGGCATCGACCCGACCCGCCTCGCGGTCGGCGGCGACAGCGCCGGCGGCAACCTCACCGCCGCCCTCACCCTGCTCCTGCGCGCCGAGGGCGGCCCCGCCCTGCGCCACCAGCTGCTGGTCTACCCCAACACGGACCACGGCGCCGACACCCCCTCGCTGCGCGAACACGACGACCCGGCGCTGTTCAACCGCCGCTCCGTCGCCTGGTACTGGGGCCACTACCTCGCCGACCCGGCCGACGGCGCCAGGCCGTACGCCTCCCCGCTGCGCGCCGAAACCCTGGCGGGCCTGCCGCCCGCGACCGTCCTCACCGCCGAGTACGACCCGCTGCGCGACGAGGGCGAGCAGTACGCCGAGGCCCTGCGCGCCGCCGGCGTGCCCGTCGACCTGCGGCGCTACGAGGGCGTGCCGCACGGGTTCTTCGCCATGACCGGCACCCTGGACGCCGCCGCCGAGGCCCAGGCCCACGCCGCCGAGCGCCTCCGGGAGGCCCTGCGATGATCCTCGACCTGGGCGAGCTGCACGCCTCGCTCTCCGACCCGCTGATGGACGCGATGACCTTCCTCAACGAGGTCACCACCCGCTACCCGGACGCCGTCTCCTTCGCCCCCGGCCGCCCCTACGAGGGCTTCTTCGAACCCGAGGACGTCCCCCGCTACCTCGACGCCTACCTCGCCCACCTCGCGAAGCGGGGCCTGGACCGCGACGCCGTGCGCACCACCCTGTTCCAGTACGGCCCCACCAAGGGCATCATCGCCGACCTGGTGGCCCGCACCCTCGCCAACGACGAGGGCCTCACCGCGGCCCCCGAAGCCCTGGTCCTCACCGTCGGCGCCCAGGAGGGCATGCTGCTGACCCTGCGCGCCCTGTGCGCGGGCCCCGAGGACGTCCTGCTGGTCAGCTCCCCCTGCTACGTCGGCGTCACCGGGGCCGCCCGGCTGCTGGGCATCGCCACCCGGCCCGTCCCCGAGGGCCCCGACGGCGGCCCCGACCCGGAGGCCGTCCGCTCCGCCGCCCGCGCCGTACGGGCCGAGGGCCGCCGCCCGCGCGCCCTCTACGTCGTCCCGGACTTCGCCAACCCCTCCGGCACCAGCATGCCCCTCCAGGCCCGCACCCGGCTGCTGGAGACGGCGGGCGCCGAAGGCCTGCTGGTCATCGAGGACAACCCCTACGGCTTCTTCGCCCGCACCCCCGGCGAGCGCCCCACCCTCAAGGCCCTGGACCGCGAGCAGCGGGTCGTCTACCTCGGCTCCTTCGCCAAGACCTGCTTCCCCGGCGCCCGCCTCGGTTACGTCCTCGCCGACCAGGAGGTCAGCGCGCCCTGCGGCCGCACCAGCCTGCTCGCCGACGAACTCGCCAAGCTCAAGAGCATGACGACCGTCAACACGCCCGCCCTCAGCCAGGCCGTGATCGGCGGCATGCTCCTCACCCACGACTGCCGGCTGCGGGCCGCCAACGCCCTCGCCACGGCCCACTACGCGGCCGGCATGGACACCCTGCTGCGGGAGCTGGAGCGGCACTTCCCCGCCTCCGGGCAGCGCAGCCTCGGCGTGTCCTGGAACCGGCCCGAGGGCGGCTTCTTCGCCGTCCTGACCGTGCCCTTCATCGCCGACGACGAGGCCATGGAGTGCTGCGCCCGCGAGTACGGGGTGCTGTGGACGCCGATGGCCCCGTTCTATCCGGCGGGCGGCGGCGAGCGCCGGCTGCGGCTGTCCGTCAGCTCGGTGACGCAGGACCAGATCATCGACGGGGTGGCCAAGCTGGCGGCCTTCATCAACGCCAGGGTCTGAGCGCACCGTTCGGCACACGAGTAGGGCCCGGTCCACGAGGACCGGGCCCTACTCGTGTGCCGAACGGGCCTCAGCGCACCCGGGTGGAGAACAGCCGCGCCGACCAGTACACGGCCAGCGCCGTCATCACCACCACGACCAGCAGCCCCTGCCACACCGCGTTGTCCCCGGCGTGCCCGGAGAAGAGCGCGCGCATGCCCTCCACGGCCCAGTAGAAGGGGTTCCAGTGGGCGATCCCTTGCAGCCACCCCGGCGCCAGGGTGAGGGGCAGCAGCACCCCCGACAGCAGCGCGATCGGCTGGGCGAGGGTGTTGACCACCGGCGCCATCGCGGCGTCGGCCGGCACCATCAGCGCGATCCCGTAGGAGATCGCCGAGGTCATCAGCGCCAGCAGCCCCAGCAGGACGTAGGCGAGCAGCAGGTTCAGCGGGTTCACCCGCAGCCCGAAGGGCAGGGCGATCAGGGTGATCAGCACCGCTTGGACGAGCAGCGCCACCATCTCGCGCAGCGCCCGTCCGAGCAGCAGCGCCAGCCGGCTGACGGGCGTGACGCGGGAGCGCTCGATGATGCCGGCCTTGAGCTCGCCGAGGAGGCTGAAGCCGGTGAAGAGCCCGCCGAAGATGCACAGCACCGCCAACAGGCCCGGTACGTACACCTGGTAGGCGTCGGCGTAGCTGATCGCGCCCTGCGGGGCGAGCACCTTCTTGAGCAGGGGCGCGAACAGCAGCAGGTAGAACAGGGGCTGGATGATCCCGACGGCGATCCACACCGGCGTGCGGACCATCAGCAGCAGCTGGCGCTGGAAGACCAGCCAGGTGTCGCGGGCGAGCTTCACGGTTTCCCCAAGAGATCGGTCAGAACTGCTGCTCGGTCAGGACTGTTGCAGCGAGCGGCCGGTGCGGGCGAGGAACACGTCGTCCAGGCTGGGCCGTTGGAGGCGCACCGAGCCCGGCCGCACCCCCGCCCCCTCCAGGTCGCGCAGCAGCCGGGGGATGGCCGCGGCGCCGTCCTCCAGGTAGAGGCGCAGGCCCTCCTCGCCGTCCGGCTCCAGCCGGTGCAGGTACGGCTGCGGGCGCAGCACCTCGGCCGCGCGCTCGGTGACGCCCTCGCCGGGCTCCAGCCCGAGCAGCACGACGTCCCCGGAGATCTCGCGCTTGAGCGCCTCGGGCGTGTCCTCGGCCACCACCTCGCCGTGGTCGACGATGGAGACGCGGTCGCAGAGCGCGTCCGCCTCGTCGAGGTAGTGCGTGGTGACGACGACGGTCATGCCCTGGGTGCGCAGCCGCCGGATCTCCTCCCAGACGTACGCCCGGCTGGCCGGGTCCAGCCCGACGGTGGGCTCGTCCAGGAACAGCACCCGGGGCCGGTGGATGACGCCGAGCGCGATGTCGACGCGCCGGCGCTGGCCGCCGGAGTAGGTGGCGCAGGTGCGGTCGCCGAACTCGCCCAGGTCGAAGGCCTTGATCGCGTCCTCGGCGGCCCGGACGGCCTCCGCCTTGCCGGCGCCGTACATCCGCGCCTGGAGGACCAGCTCCTCCCGGGCGGAGACGTTGTCGGTGGTGCCGCCGCCCTGGGCGACGTATCCGATCCGGCGGCGTACTCCCGCCGGATCGGCGAACAGGTCGGCGCCGGCCACCTCGGCCCTGCCGCCGTCGGGGCGGATCAGGGTGGCCAGCATGCGCAGGGTGGTGGTCTTCCCGGCGCCGTTGGGCCCGAGGAATCCGAAGATCTCCCCGGCGGCGACGGAGAGGTCGATGCCGCGCACGGCGTCGACGGTGGAGCTGTCCCCTCTCTTGCGGGAGGTCTTCTTGCGGTAGGACTTGCGCAGTCCCGTGGTCTCGATCAACCGGAACTCCCGTACGGGGAAGGGCTGCCACGGCACCTCGGACGCGGTGCTCGGCACCTGCCCTGGCGGTGTCGCAGGGAGGTGCTGCTGCGACACCCTAGGGGGAACCCGGGCCAGGAAACAATGGCCTAGACCAATGGACCTGTGATCACCGGTTCTGCTAAAGGGACGCCCGGAGGGGGCGTCAGAGCGGCCGGGCGGCCAGCGCCTCGAGCCGGTCGGTCGCCGCCACCGCGCCGCCGCCCGCGAGCAGGTCGCGGCCGACGGCAACCGCTCGTTCCCGTACGTCCGATGACTCCAGTACGGTGCCCAGCGCATCCGCCAGCCGCTCCGGCGTCACCCGGGGGAACGGCACCCGCAGGCCCGCCCCGGCCGCCGCCACCTGCGCGGCGACGAAGGGCTGGTCGTGCCGGATCGGGGCCGTCACCAGCGGAATCCCGTGGGCGAGCGCCTCGCCGACGGTGTTCATCCCGCCGTGGCACAGCACCGCGTCCAGCTCCCCGCGCGCCATCAGCTCCAGGACGGGCGCCCGGTCCACCGCCACGGCGTGGGAGGGAAGTTCGGGCAGCAGCTCGCGCGGCGCGGCGAACACCGGCTGCACGCCCGGCCCGCACAGCTCCAGGGCCAGGACGGCCCGCGACAGGAACCCGGCGCCCAGCTCGCCCGCCAGCGTGCCCATCGTCACCAGGACGCGACGGCGGCCCGGCGTCAGGCGCTCCCACGGGAAGTCCGGGTCGGCCGGCCGGGTGCGCAGCACCGGCCCGACCAGGGCGTGGTGCGCGGGCGGCACGGCCTCGCCGGTCAGTGCGGGGCCGGTGGTGGCCAGCAGCAGGGCGGGGGAGAAGCGCGGATCGGTGAACTCCTCCTCGGGCAGCTTGGCGCGCTCCCACAGCCCGCGCAGCAGGCCCTCCGTCCACGCCTCCACCTGCGGCAACGCCCGGTAGGGGCGGCCCAGTTCCATCGCCCCCGGCGCGAAGCTCGCCCAGGGCAGCCCGTGCCGGTGGGCCGCGATCGCCCCCGCCGGGGTGTGCTGGTCGACCAGCAGCGCGTCCGGGCGGAACTCGCGCACGATCGTGTCCAGCGGCTTCGCGGTGAACCGCGCGTACGGGACGATGAAGCCCTCCCACAGCGAGCGCAGCGCGGCCAGCCCGTGCCCGCCCTGCGCGCGGAAGGCCCGCGTCCCGGTGCCGAGCACCCGCGCGTCCGGCCCGAGCAGCGGGCGCAGCACCGTCTCGGTGCCCGTCCAGGCCACCTCGTGGCCGCGCGCGGTCAGTTCGGCGGCGATGCCCGCCGCGGGATTGACGTGCCCGGTCAGCGGGGGCATCACCAGCAGAAAGCGACTCATGCGTTCAGCTCCTCGGGCAGCAGCCGGTGCAGGTCGGTGACGGTCAGGGCCTCCAGGGCGGCCAGGTCGAGTCCGGCGCGCAGTCCGGCGAGGTCGGCGCCGGGGCCGAAGCGGGCGCGCAGCAGGGCGTCCAGCGCGGAGAGTTCGCACTCGTCCAGCAGGAGGTCCCCGTCGAGGCGGGACTGCGGGGTGATCGCCGCCGCCCAGTCGGGCGGGGCGGAGGCTGCCTCGGCCAGCAGGGCGATCAGTTCGGGGCGCAACGGCCCGTGGGTGGACAGGGGTTCACGGTCTGACAAGGGAGTTTCTCCCGTCGGCTCGACGGCACGGGGTGGTCGCGACGGCCCCGGGCGCACGGTGGGCGCGGGCGGTCGCGCAGGAGTCTGTCAAGGGCCCGAGATCACTTGTGCGACCGGTCGGGCGTGGTGATACTAGCCCGCGTGACCGCACTGGAGGCAGTGGCCGTTCACCTCCCCCCGCTCTCCGTGCCGATCGAGGCGGTGGGTGAGCGCCTCGGCCTGACCCCACGTCAACTCAGACTCTTCCGCCGCTTCCACGGCCTGGACCAGCTCCGACTGGACCCGGACGGGACGCTGCCCGACCTGCTCGAAGCCGCCCTGGGCGAGCTCGGCGCACTGAACGGACGCGAACGCCACGTCCGCTACGTGATCCACGCCCGCAGCATGCCCGTGGCGGTGCCCCACCCGCTCAACCCCCTGCACGACCTGCTCGACGCCCACGGCCTCGGCCACGCGAGCGCGTTCACCGTCACCCACCACGCCTGCGCGGTGGGCCTGCTCGCCATCGACCTGGCGGGCCGCCTGCTGGCCGGAGACCCCGACCCGCAGGCCCTGGCCCTGGTCCTCGCCGGGGAGAAGACCTTCACCCGGGACGCCCAGCTGGTACCCGAGACCGGGATCTTCGCCGAGGGCGCGGCCGCCTGCCTGGTCAGCGCCGGCGGCGAGCGCCACCGGGTGCTCTCCTACGCGGTGCGCCAGCGCCCGGAGTTCGACGGCCGGCTGGCCGAGGACGCCGATCTGCTCGCCCGCTACCAGCGCGAGTACCCGGACGTCATGGTCGAGGCGATCGAGGCCGCTCTGGACGAGGCGGGCCTGCGCCTCGACGAGCTGGCCGCGATCCTGCCGCACAACGTCAACCAGGCGTCCTGGCGGATGATCGCGCGCCGGATCGGGTACCCGCTGGACAAGGTCGTGCTGGACAACGTGCTGTCGGTGGGGCACAGTTTCGCTGCGGACAGCCTCATCAACCTCCACACGGCCACCACCCGTGGGACGGTCCAGCGGGGCGAGCCCTACCTGATCGCCGCCGCCGGTGTCGGAGCGACCTTCTCCGCGATGGCCGTGCGCTGCTGACGCACCGCCGTCCACCGACCGGCTCTCTCCGCGTTTCCCACGCTTCCCACGCTTCCCACGCAGGACGGGACGGAACCCCCATGTCAGAACAAGTGGTCCAGACCACCGACCCTCAGGCCGTCGATCCGGAGATGCGCGAGCGCATCCTGCACGGCATCGGCGAGCTGCTGCCGCGCGTCCTCAAGCGCGACCTGCCCGAGATCCCCGAGAACGCCTGCCTCTTCGACGACCTCGGCCTCACCTCCGCCGGCACCATCGAGCTCATCCTGGAGCTGGAGGAGTCCCTCGACATCCAGGTCGACGTCGAGCAGATCACCGAGGACGACCTGCGCTCCGTCACCAACCTGGCCGACTACGTCGCCGGCCACCTCATCCCCGAGGACTGACCGGGTGCCCGCCCCCGGCGGCGCGGGCCTGCGGATCACCCGCGCCTCGGCCCACCGCTTCGACGGCCGCTCGGAGACCTCCCTCGACCCGGACCTGCGCGTCTTCACCTCCGACCTCGTCCGCCCGTACGGCCTGCCGCTGCGCGAGGACCTGCTGGGCGAGGGCGCCGGCCACTCCTACGAGGAACTGGCCGAAGGCCCGCTGCGCGAGGCACTGGCCGAGGACGAGCCCGTCGACCTGCTGATCCTCGCCTTCGACACCCCGGACGTGCGCCCCGGCGCGCCCTCCTCCCTCGCGCTCAGCCGCTCGGTGCCGGGCTCGCCGCTGGCCTTCGCCGTCTGCGACCAGGGCTCGGCCGCGGCCTTCACCGCCCTGCGCATGGCCGCCGCCCACCACCGCACCGGCACCTGCCGGCGAGCCGTGGTCGTGCTCGCCGAGCAGAGCGCCCTGCACTACGAACCGGCCGAGCCCGTACCGCTTCCCAAGGAGCACGCGGTGGTGGTCCTGGTCTGCGAGGAGACGACCGCGCCGGAGATGACGGTCCGCCAGGTCCGGGGGCCGGACGACCCGGAGAAGGCCGTCCGCGTCTGGGCCGAGGAACTGGGTCCCGAGGCCGAGTTGCTGGCCGGCCCCGGACTGGACGGCGCGCCCTGGCCCGGCGCCCAGCCGTTCACGGGCCTGTGGGCCCGGCTCGCCGAGCGGCTGCCCGTCCTGCGCGAGCAGCGGCGACCGGTGCTGGTCGCCGGGGTCGACCGACGCCTGGGAGTGCTGAGCGCGCTGACCCTGCCGTGACGACCGTCGACCTCTGGCTGATCGACTGCCGCCAACCCGAGGCGGTCGTCGCCGAGTTGTGGCGCTCCCTCGACGAACGGGAGCGTGAGCGGGCCGCCCGCGCGAAGCCGGAGGTGCGCCGCCGCCTCACCGTGACGCGCGGCGCCGTCCGGCAGCTGGTAGCGGCCCGGCTCGGCCTGCGCCCGGCGGAGGTCCGCTGGCGATACGGCCCGCACGGCAAGCCCGAGCCCGAGTCTGAGTCGGAGGACGCGCCCGAGTCGCAGCGCGCGCCCGGCCTGCGGGTGAGCTGGACCGGCTCCGAGGATTTCGCCGCGCTCGCCCTGGCCGAGGGGGAGCGGCCGGTCGGCGTGGACGTGGAGCGCACGGCCGACGCCCGGACGGCCGAACGCCTCGCCCGCCGCTGCTTCCCGCCCGAGGAGGCCCGGTTCGTCGCCGAGGGCCCGACGCCCGAGGAGCGCTCGGCGCGCTTCACCGCGCTCTGGTGCCGCCGCGAGGCCTGCGTGAAGGCGTACGGCGGACGGCTGGCGCAGTCCTTCGCCCTGCCCGTGGCGGGCCCGTCCCCCCTCGTGCTGCCGGACGCCGGCGCGCTCGGGCCCGGTCCGGTGCGGCTCTGCGACGTTCCCGTGCCGGGCGCCTTCCACGGTGCCCTCGCCCTGTCCGGAGCGGCACCTGTTCATGTCAACTCGCGTAGCTGGCAGCTAAGTTGACGGTTCATTAGGCTTCCCTCGGCTGTCCACCCATTTGGTCTGGACCAGTAGCGGAATCCGCGATACCGTCCCCGAAAACCCCCTGCCGAGCAGCCCCCGGCGAGCCGAAAGGCGCGTGCGACGTGACCATCCACGACGTGACCTCCCCCGACGTGCCCGTGCCTTCGAGCCCGACCCCGGCGGCGGCGAGCCCACTCGCCACCCGGCACATCACCGTCCGCTACGCCGCCGAGGGCAGCGGCTTCGGCCCGCTCACCCGAGGCCAGGACAACATGATCCGCTGCATCCGTGGCGGCGCCCCGGAGCAGATCAACAAGGACTCCCTCTGGCCCGTCCCGGACGACACCTCCCTCTCCGAGGGCCTCGACGCCCTGCGCCTGCTCGTCGAACGGCACGAGTCCCTGCGCACCCACTTCCCGCCCGGCCCCGGTCCGGACGGCTTCCCCAGCCGCCAAGTGGTCCGGGCGAGCGGCGAGTTCGCCGTCACCGTGATCGAGGCCGGCGGCCGGACGGACGCCGAACTGAACGCGCTCGCCGAGGAGTCCGGGCGCCGTGACGTCGCCGTTCCGATCGACCTCGCCGCGCCGCCGCGCATCCGCTTCACCCTGCTCACGGAGGGCGAACGCCTGCTGCGCCTGGTCGCCGTGGTCTGCCACGCCGGAGCGGACGGCGCCGCCATCGCCGTCCTGATCCAGGACTGGCTCGCCCTGGCCGCCGGCAAGGAGCTCCCGCCCGTCAGCTCCCCGACCCCGCTGGAGTTCGCGGCCGCCGAGCAGAGCCCCCAGGGCCGCCGCAAGGCCACCGCCGCGCTGCGCCGCTGGGCGCAGATCCTCTCCACCGGCCCGCAGGCGGTCTTCGCCGACTCGCGGATCACCGGGCGGGCGAGCGACCACGGCGCCCTGCTGGTCCGCTCCCGCGCGGGCGCGGACCACCTCGCCGCCGTCTGCCGCCGCACCGGCGCCAGCCCCTCGGTCGTCCTGCTCGCCGTCTTCGCGGCGCTGGTCGCCCACCGCTCGGGTCAGTCGCGGCTGGTCCTGGCGGCCCTGTCCGCCAACCGCCAGCGCGCCGCCCTGCTCGACCACGTCGGCACGCTCGCCCAGGACGCGCTGATCGAGCTCGACCTCGGCGGCGGACCGCTCGAAGAAGGAGCGGGACGCGACGGCGATGCACCGGCGGCCCCCACCGACCTCGACGCCCTCATCGGGATCACCAAACCGACCTCCTTCGCCGCCTACTGGCACAGCACCCTGGACGCCGAGAAGGTCTGGGAGCTGGTGGAGGACACCGCCCACCTGCGCGGCGCCCGCTTCGGCCGCCAGGTGGTGGTCAACGACCTCAGCCTCACCATCCCCGCCGCCGTCGCCGACCTCCAGCCCGCCCCGGCCGTCGAGCCCGAGCTGACCGAGCTGCCCTCCCCGCCGATGCCCGTCCGGCTGATGTTCACCATCCTGCGGATCAGCGGCAGCCTCGACTTCGTGCTGATCGCCTGCCCCCAGGTGCTCGACGCACGGGAGAGCGACCACTTCGCGCGCGCCCTGCTCGCCGTGCTCGCCGCCGCCGCGAAGGGCCCCGTCCCGCTCGCCGAGCTGCCCGGCCTGGCCGACCTGCCGCGCCCGCACCGGGTGGGCGAGTGGCACGTGATCGACGGCTGCTGGATCGACCTGGCCGCCGTCCGCGCCCTCCTGCGGGAGGCGCTCGGAGCGGACGCGGAGATCAGGATCGCCCTCGAGGAGGCCGCCCTGACCGCAGAGATCACCACGCCGGATGCCGCGCTCACCCCCGGCGTCGCCCACGCTGCGGTGGTCGCCGCCCTGCCCGGCCGTGACACGGCGATGGCCCCGCACCACTACCTCATCCGCCACCGCCCCTCCGGCACCGTGGCCGCGGGCAGCGGCCGCGACCCCGAGGTGGCGGCCCGCCACGCGGCCCTCACCCGAACGGGTGAGGGTGCGCCGAGCTGACGGGGTTCACCCCGACGGGCCGTCGCGGCGCGGCTCCCACCAGCTCCCGGCCTGGGCCTGCGCCGCCAGCCCCCACGGGTTCGGCACCTCCTCCTCGTCCCCTCCCTGCACCGGCAGCCGGTCGATCACCTCCACCAGGGCGGCCGGCAGTTGCGGCGCCAGCCCGTGGTGCACCCGGGAGAGGATGTCGCGCCGCACGTCGTCCGGCAGCAGCGGCCGGCTCATCCGCAGGTCCCGCGGCCCGGGCCGGCCGCGGGCCGTCGCCAGCTGGTCCGACCAGGCGCGCCAGTAGTCGGCGTCCTCGGTCTCGCCGAGCCTGAGGTGGTGCAGGTGCAGGCAGTACGCGGCGGTGCCGCTGCCCGAACCGGCCGCGAAGCGCCACCAGAACTCGGCGCCCTCCTCCCGCCCGGTCGCGTACAGCAGCGCGCCGAACACCTCCGCCCCCTCGGGGTGGATGCGGCGCTCGTTGACCAGCAGGTCCAGGCCCTGGGAGGCGTCCGGCGCGCCCAGCACCAGGGCCACCACCAGGCCGAGTTCGAAGGCGGCCTGCTCGTGCTCGGACGGCAGGTGGGCGGGCGCGGCCGTCAGCCGGGCCCGGCGCAGCGCGGCGATCCGCTCGGCGTGGGCGCGCTCGGTCCGGGGCACCCGCACCGGCGGCGGCTGGGTTCCGTGTTCGGAGGTCACGGCGCCGACTCAACGCCCCGGTCCGGGAGTTCACAGACGCCGAGCCGCCGCGCCAGCCGCTCCCGGGCGTGCCGCAGATTGGAGTGGACGGTGGCCACCGGGCGGCCCAGGTACGCCCCGATCACCTTGACGTGCAGCCCCAGCAGGTAGCGCAGGATCACCACGTCCCGCTGCCGGTCCGGCAGTTCGAGGATCGCCGCGTACAGCCGCACCTCGTCCGCCTCGCTGTGCAGCAGCCCGTCCGCGACCTGCTTGAACGCCCCGATCACCGCCTCGAAGGTGACGGCCTCCACGGCCACCGGCTCCGCGCCCGACACCCAGTCCGCGATGTGCCGGTTCGCCAACCGCCAGGCGTAGGCGGCCGGTTCCTCGAAACGCACCACCTGCGGCCAGCACCGGGCGAGGTCGCCCTTGACGGCCTCGACCACCAGGACGGCGTCGGCCCGGCTGCCCGTCCGCGTCAACGCCAGCGCGTGCCAGGCGGGTTGGTGGGTCGCGCAGAACGCGGCGTAGGTGAGGTCCGGCCGTGGCCCGGGCTCGCCGCCGAGCGTTCCCACCCCGCGGAGGGGGGCGGCGCTCCAGTCGATCGTCATCGCCCCATCCTCACGGCACCGGGCCCTCACTCCCGGCCGTCAAGCGAATACAGTTCGTCATCCCGTCATATGTATGCGGACAGGGATCGATCGGTCCGAAACCGGCGGCCCCGAACACGGTTGGGCGCCGGAAGCCCGGGGGAACAATCGATCCGTCCATGCCGGAACGGCCAGGGGCTGCTGAGGGCCGAGGGAAGAGGGGGAGCGCAACGATGAGCCTCTACGACGGGGTCGACCTGCGGCTGAACGTGCCGCACTCCGCCCGGATGTACGACTACTTCCTGGGCGGCTTCACCAACTTCGCCGCCGACCGCGAAGCCGCGGGCCACGCGCTCGCCGTCGCCCCCTGGCTGCGCACCGCCGCGCGCGCCAACCGCTCCTTCATGCACCGCTCCACCCGCGCCCTCGCCGAGGCCGGCATCGAGCAGTTCCTCGACATCGGCACGGGCATCCCCACCCCGCCCAACCTCCACGAGATCGCCCAGGGCGTCCAGCCGCTCGCCCGCGTCGTCTACGCCGACAACGACCCGATCGTGCTCTCCCACGCCCAGGCCCTGCTCACCGGCACGCCCGAGGGCCGCACCGCCTACGTCGAGGCCGACGTCACCGATCCCGAACGCCTCCTCGCCTCCGCGAGCCTGCACGAGACCATCGACCTCGCCCGGCCGGTCGCGCTCTCCCTCAACGCCCTGCTCCACTTCGTGCCCGACGCACAGGGCGCGTACGGGATCGTCGAGCACTTCAAGTCCGTCCTCGCCCCCGGCAGCGCCCTGGTGATGACCCACATCACCCCCGACTTCGCCGCCGAGGACGTCGCCCGCGTGGCCGGGATCTACGAGGCCGCCGGCACCCCGGTCCAGGCCCGCACCCGCGAGGAGTTCACCCGCTTCTTCGACGGCTGGACGCTCCTGCCGCCCGGCGTCGTCCCCTGCGCCGACTGGCGCCCCGACCCCGGCGACCGCCCGGTCGCCCCCGCCGAGGCGTCGATCCACGTGGGCGTGGCCCTCGCGCTGTGACGGAGAACTGGCGAACCGTCAGCCCACGTACGGTGTCCTGGTGAGTATGAACCCACATCCCCGGCACACCCGGCACACCCGACGCACCGTCCTCGCCCTCGGCGGCGTCGCGGCCGCCGCCCTGGCCGGCGCGACCGGCACCGCCCACGCGGCGGGCGAGGACACGGCCCGCCGCCTCGCCGACCTGGAACGCGAACACGGCGCCCGCCTCGGCGTCCACGCCCGCAACCTGCGCACCGGCCGGGTCGTCCGGTACCGCGCGGGCGAACCGTTCCCGATGTGCTCGGTGTTCAAGACCGTCGCCGTCGCCGCCGTCCTGCGCGACCTCGACCGCGACGGCGAGTTCCTCGCCCGCCGCCTCCACTACACCCGCGAGGACACCGAGACCTCCGGCGGAGCCCCCGTCACGGGCCTGCCGCAGAACCTCGCCGAGGGCATGACCGTCGCCGACCTCTGCGCCGCCGCCATCGACCACAGCGACAACGCGGCGGCCAACCTGCTGCTGCGCGAACTCGGCGGCCCCGCCGCCGTCACCCGCTTCTGCCGCTCGATCGGCGACCGCGTCACCCGGCTCGACCGCTGCGAACCCGACCTCAACTCCGCCGAACCCGGCCGCACCACCGACACCACCACGCCGCGCGCCATCGCCGAGACCTACCGCCGGCTCGTCCTCGGCCACGCCCTGCCGCCGGCCAAGCGCGAGCGCCTCACCACCTGGCTGCTCGGCAACACCACCAGCACCCACCGCTTCCGCGAGGGCCTGCCGGCCTCCTGGCGCCTCGCCGACAAGACCGGCACCGGCTCCTACGGCACCACCAACGACGTCGGCATCGCCTGGACCGCGGACGGCGCCCCCGTCGTCCTGGCCGTCCTCTCCACCAAGCCCGACCCCAAGGCCCCCAAGGACGACGCCCTGGTGGCCGAGACGGCCGCCGTCCTGGCCGCCGTCCTCGGCTGACCCGCCCGCACCCCCTACGGAACCTGCCGCACCGGCAGGAGCCCTCGCGCGCCCAGGACCTTGCGCGCGACGCCCATCGCCGCCATCACCCGGGGGAACCCGGCGTACGGGAGCGCCTGGAGGACGGCCTCGACGATCTCGCCCGGTTCGAGGCCCGCGTCGAGGGCCGTGCCGAGGTGCGCCTCCAGCTGGGGCTCGACGCCGCCGAGGGCGATCAGGGCACCGAGGACGACCAACTCCCGCCGGGCGGCGTCCAGTCCGGGGCGGGCGTGGATGTCGCCGTACGCGAACTCGACGGCGAGTCGGGGCAGGTCGGGGGCGATGTCGTCGAGGGAGTCGTAGGCCCGGGCGCGGACGGGGCCCGGCCCGCCGAGCTCACGCTGGCGGGCCAGGCCCCGTTCGTACCGCTCGTTCACCGGGCCGCGCCGTGGCGGGCGGTGAAGTCCAGCAGGCGGTGCCAGGCGTCGGTGCAGGCGTCCTGCCACTGCGCGAAGGAGTCGTCGAAGAACGAGTGCGGGGCGCCGTCGTAGACGTGCCGCTCGTGCTCCTTGCCGGCGCCGTCGAGGCGGGCGGAGAGGGCGTCGAACTCCTCCTGGGTGGTGGCCACGTCGTCCCCGGCGAGCAGCATCAGCAGCGGCGCGGACACCTGCTCGGCGCGGTCGCCGAAGAAGCGCGGCGGCCCGTAGAAGCCGACCGAACCGGCCAGGCCGAGGTCTGCGGAGGCGAGCCGCCAGGAGTACGCGCCGCCCAGGCAGAACCCGACGCTGAAGAGCGGACCGCCGCTCCACTCCCGCAACTTGGCCGCGGCCGCCGCCGCGTCCGCCTCCACGTGGGCCGGCTCCAGCAGCGGCATGTGGGCGGCCCAGTCGAAGTCGGCGTCGCGGTCGCTCAGGCCCGCGCTGCGGCCGTAGAAGTCGAAGGCGAGGGTGTGGAACCCGGCCTCGGCGAAGCGCCGGGCGAGGTCCTCGTAGAAGGGGTGCAGGCCCCGCCGGTCGGGCAGCAGCAGGACGCTGCGGCCGTTGGGAGCGGTCGGGGCGGCGCGGAAGGCGCTGAACCGGTTGCCGTCGGCGGCGGTGATCTCCAGCCGCCCCTCCCGCGCCACGGCGCCGGTGGTGACGGGGGCGGCGGGCGGACGGCTGTCGGTGGTGTGGCACATGGTGCTGTTCTCCCTGCGTCGTTGTGAACGTGCCCCAGCCTGCTGCCGCCGCCCGGACCTACCCAGACCCCTGCCGTTCCGGGTACTGCCAGGGCCACCCTCGGCTGCGCCCCCGAAGCTGCGCCCCCTCGGCTCCGCCCCCGAAGCCGCGCCCCCCGCCGCGCCGGGCATACTGGCGGGCATGGATCTGGGGGAGTTTCTGCAGGCCCGACGGGCCCTGATCACCCCGCAGAGCGCCGGACTGCGCGGTGGCGGACGCCGCCGGGTGCCGGGCCTGCGGCGCGAGGAGCTGGCGCAGCTCGCGGGGATCAGCGTCGAGTACTACCAGCGGCTGGAGCAGGGCCGCGCGAAGCACCCGTCCGAGGAGGTGCTGGACGCGCTCGCCGAGGTGCTCCGCCTGGACGAGGTCGAGCGCCGGCACCTGCACGTCCTCGCCCGGCCCGCCCGCAGGCACGGCACGAGCGCTCCCGGCACGACGGCTCCCGACACGCCGGCCGTCCGCCCCGAACTGGTGCGCCTGCTGGAGCAGGTGAAGGTCCCGGCCATGGTGATGACCGACCGCTTCGACGTCCTCACCCTCAACCCCATCGCCAGGCGGCTGTTCGTCCCGGCCGCCGCCCTCCCGCAGGGGGCGTGGAACCTGGCCAGGTTCCTCTTCCTCGACCCGGAAGGGCGCGAGTTCTACGTCGCGTGGGAGGAGGTCGCCGCCGCCACCGTCGGCCAGCTCCGCGCCACCGCGGGCCTGCACCCCGGGGACCGCGAACTCGCCGACCTGATCGCCGGGTTGCGCGCCCACAGCGCCGCCTTCGCCCGCCTCTGGTCCCGCGCCGACGTGGAGATCCGCACGTACGGGACCAAGAGCTTCCGGCACCCGGCCGTCGGGACGCTCGCCTTCAGCTACGAGACCCTCGGTCTCACCGGCGACGACCGCCTCCGGCTCGTGACCCTCACCCCCGTCCCGGACGGCCCGACCGAGGCCGCCCTGCACCTGCTGGCCACCTGGGCGGAGGAACCCCTGGCACCCGCCGTCGTCTAGAGGAACCGGAGTGCCCGCCCACCCCACCTGGCACAGACTGGTGGTGCCAACCGATGCTGCCCCACACCCCGGGACGGGAGAGGCATGCTGCTGGGACTCACCACCGCCCTGGTCGCCACCGTCTGCTTCGGCTTCGGCGCGGTCTTCCAGGCCCGCGGCGCCCGCTCGGCCCCCCGCGCGGACCGGGTGCGGGCCGGGCTGCTCGCCGCGCTCGTCCGTTCCTGGCAGTTCGTGGCGGGCACGCTGCTGGACATCCTCGGCTTCGTGCTGAGCATCGTCGCCCTGCGCAGCCTGCCCCTCTTCCTCGTCCAGGCCGTCACCAACGCCAGCCTCGCCGTCACCGCCCTGGCCGCCGTCTGGATGCTCGGTGCCCGCCTGCACCGCAGCGACGTCGCCGGCATCCTCGCCGTCGTGGTCGGCCTGACGCTGCTGGCCCTCGGCTCGGGCCGGGAGGGCCGGGAGTACGCGCCCGCCGCTTTCCACTGGGCCCTGCTGGCCACCACCGTCGTGACGGTGCTGCTCACCCTGGTCCTGGCCCGCCGCGAGGGCGTCCCCGCGGCGGCGGGCCTGGGGCTGCTCGCGGGCGTGGGCTTCGGTGTCACCAGCCTCGCCGTCCGCGTCCTCGACGCCTCCGGCGTGCTCACCCTCCTCACCGACCCGGCCGCCTACGCCCTGGTCGTCGGGGGCCTCGGCGGCTACCTCGCCTACGCCCTCGCCCTGCAACGCGGCACCGTCACCGCCGCCACCGCCGCCGGGACGGTCGCCGAGACCTTCGCCCCGGCCCTGGTCGGCGTGGCCGCGCTCGGCGACGCCGCCCGCCCGGGCTACGCCTGGTGCGCCCTGACGGGCTTCGCGATCGCGGTGGGCGGCACCTTCCTCCTCTCCCGGTTCGGCGAACTCGAGGGCGAGTCCGCCGAGCTCACCGAAGCGCGTCGGCCCGAGCCGGCCCCCGGTCCCGGTCGCCCGGACGGCTCCGCCGTGCGAAGGTGACGTGCCGGACAATTCGGACGGCGAAGCGCGCACAGAGCGGCAGGTACGCGATGCCGGACGAACCCCAGGCCACCCCCGACGCCCGCCCGGTCGCCCTGATCACCGGCGCCTCCTCCGGCATCGGCCTCGCCACCGCCACCCGCCTGGCCGACGCCGGCTGGTGCACCCTGCTCTCCGGCACCGACCGCACCCGCCTGGACGCCCTCGCCGACCGCACGGGCGGCCGCCCCCTGCCCGAGGACCTCGCCAAACCGGACGGCCCCGCCCGCCTCGTCGAGGCCGCCCTCGCCGCCACGGGCCGGGTGGACGCCCTGGTCGCCAGCGCGGGCCTCGGCTGGCGCGGCCCGTACGAGCGCACCCCCTCCGACACCCTCGACAGGATGATCGAGGTCAACCTCGCCGCCCCCCTGCGCCTGGTCCGCCTCCTGCTGCCCGGCATGCTGGAGCGCGGCCGGGGCCGGATCGTGCTCCTCGGCTCGATGGCCGGCGCCGTCGGCGTCCGCGAGGAATCCGGGTACTCGGCCACCAAGGCGGGCCTGGCGATGTTCGCGGAGAGCCTCTGGTACGAGCTGCGCGGTACCGGCGTCGGGGTGCGCATGATCCTCCCGGGCGCGGTGGACACCCCGTTCTTCGACCGGCGCGGCACCCCCTACCAGCGCGGACGCCCCCGCCCCGTCACGGCCGAGCGCG
Source organism: Kitasatospora sp. NPDC051170 (assembly GCF_044455705.1). Classification (NCBI taxonomy): domain Bacteria; kingdom Bacillati; phylum Actinomycetota; class Actinomycetes; order Kitasatosporales; family Streptomycetaceae; genus Kitasatospora; species Kitasatospora sp. NPDC051170. The sequence continues at coordinate 88,168 of NZ_JBITFA010000009.1, forward strand.
TCGCGGACGCCGTGGTCGCGAGCATCACCACCGAGCGCGACCGCCTCTTCGTGCCGCAGTGGCTGGGCCTGCCCGCCCGCATCCACGGCGCCGCCCCCGGCTTCTTCCGCCGCATGGCCTCCCGCTTCGGGTGAGCGGCCCGCTCAATGCCGCCGTCCTGGGGGCCGCCGCCGTCGAGTTCCTGCACCTGGCCCCGGCCGCCGTCCGCCTCCCGCCGCTGCGCCGCACCCTCGCCCGCCGCACCGCCGGCCACGGCGCCGACCCCCGGCACGTCGCCCTCACCTTCGACGACGGCCCCGACCCGGTCAGCACCCCGTACGTCCTCGACGCGCTCGACGAACTCGGCGCCCGCGCCACCTTCTTCCTCCTCGGCGCCATGCTGGAACGCGCCCCCGACCTGGGCCGGGAACTGGTGCTGCGCGGCCACGAGGTCGCCGTGCACGGCTGGCACCACCGGCAGCAGTGGTACCCGGCCCCCGCCCGCGACGCCCGCGAGCTGCGCCGCGCCACCGAGGCCGTCACCGACCTGTGCGGCGTACGCCCGCTCTGGTACCGCCCGCCGTACGGCGTCCTGACCGCCGGGCCCGCCCTCGCCGCCCGCCGCCTGGGCCTGCGCACCGTCCTGTGGACGGCCTGGGGCCGCGACTGGACGGCCGAAGCCACCGGCGAGAGCGTCTACGCCACCGCCCGCCCGGGCCTCACCGGCGGCGCCACCCTGCTGCTCCACGACTCCGACTGCACCTCCGCCCCCGGCTCCTGGCGTGCCACCCTCGCCGCCCTGCCGGCCCTCGCCGCCCACTGCCGCACCCAAGGCCTGGTCCTCGGCCCGCTGCGCGACCACGCCGTCCCGTCTACGCGAGACTGACACCTCTACGCGAGCCCCACCCGCTCCAGCGCCGCCCCGAACCCCGCCCGCCAGCCGTCCGGCCTGGCGCCGGGGGAGGGGGCGGGCGCCGGGCGCTCGAGCGCGGCGAGCGCGCCGCGCACCACCTCCTCGGGGCGGGCGGAGGCGACGTCGGCGTGGCCGAGCTCCAGTTCGTGCTGGAGGTTGTCCCGCCCGTGCCCCTGGACGACGTCGAGCAGCAGCAGCCGCCGCCCGATCGCCCGGGCCTCGCTGCACGTGTCCCCGGAGCTGGTCACCACCAGGTCCGCCGCCGTCATCAGGGCGGGCACCCCGTCGGTGTAGCCGTACGGGTGCAGCCGGGGCTCGCGCAGGGCGGCGGCGCGCAGCCGCCGTTCCAGCTCCCGGTTGCGCCCGGCGACGGCGAGCACGTGCGGCCCGGCCGCCGCCAGGGCGGCGGCGCAGCGGGCGAGCGGCCCGAGCCCCCAGGCGCCGGACATCAGCAGCACGCACCGCGCCTCCTCCGGCACCCCGGCCTCCGCCCGCGCCTCGGCCCGTCCGGGCGGCCGGTAGAACGGCGCGCGCAGCGGCGCGGGCAGCACGGCGATCCGGGCCTCGGGCCGGTAGCGGCGGACGGCGCAGGCGGCCACCTCGGAGGTGACCAGGAACAGGTCGGTGCCCTCCTGCACCCACAGCCGGTGGGGCGTGACGTCCGTGCAGAACACGAAGTGCCGGAACTCCCGCCCGGGCAGGGCGTTGACGGCCGAGGTGGCGGTGGCGAACACCGACACCACCAGCTGCGGCCGCTGCCGTCGCACCAACTCCCGTAGCGCGGGCACGAGTTTGGAGCGGGCGGCGGCGTCGGCCGCCAGCGCGATCCGGGCGCCGGGGCGCAACGCGGAGAAGTGGAACGCGTCGTAGACGCCGGGCAGGTCGAGCAGCCGCCGGAAGACGGCCTCCCCGGCGGCGCCGGAGCGGCGGCCGAGCAGGGCCATCGCGTCGACGGTGGAGGTGGTCCAGCCGCGCTCCTCCAGGGTGTCGGCGCAGGCCCGCGCCATCACGTCGTGTCCCTGGCCGAGGGAGCCGGAGACCAGCAGGGCGTGCGGCACCGGTCAGCCCGGGGCGGAGGCGGCGTCCTGGTACCACTGGGCGTAACGCCGCACCCCCTCGGTGAAGTTGGTGCGCGGCGACCAGCCGAGCAGCCGCTTGGCCTGGGCGGAGGAGATCCGCCGGCCCGCGTAGTCGGCCTTGCGTCCGGGGATGTGCTCGATGGTGACCGGGCCGAGCAGGTCGTCGACGGTGTCGGCGATGTCGCGGATGGAGATCGCGGTGGAACCCTCCAGCGCGAAGGTCTGGTCCTCGGCGGCGGGGGACAGGGCCCGCACATGGGCGTCCGCGAGGTCCTCGACGTAGACGAAGTTGCGGCTCTGCCGCCCGTCGCCCGCGATGGTGATCGGCCGCCCGGCCAGCGCCGCCTGCACGAACCGGGCGACGACGAGCTCGTCGCGCATCCGGGGCCCGTAGGGGATGCCGAAGCGCAGGATGGTGAAGTGCTGGCCGTACAGCTCGCGGTAGCTGTGCACCAGCATCTCGGCGGCGAGTTTGGTGGCCACGTACAGATGGCCGCTGTGCTCCAGGGCGATCGGCGCGTGCTCGTCCAACTCCTGTTCCTCGTCGTCGAGTCGGTCGAGCTGCTGGTCGGCGAGGGCGGCGCCGTACACCCAGACGGTGCTGGCCAGGACGGTGCGGCTCAGTCCGCTGCGCCGGGCCGCCTCCAGGACGGTCTCGGTGCCGTCGATGTTGGCGCGCACGGCGCCCACCGGGTCGGCGGTGACCTGCTCGACGTCGGCCATCGCGGCGAGGTGGTAGACCACCTCGCTGCCGGCCAGCGCTGCGGTGAGGGCCGGCAGGTCGAGCACGTCGATGCGCGCGTGCTCGGCGTCGGGGTTGAGGTACTTGTCGGTGGTGTCCACCGCCAGCACCTCGTGGCCGGCCGCGATCAGGTGGTCCACGACGTGTGAGCCGATGAACCCGCACCCCCCGGTGACGGCTATCCGCACGGCCCCGCTCCCTTCATCCGTCTCATTCGCGACATCGGTGTCAGCCGTTCAGGCCCCGGCGAGGCGCCGGTGCACCGTCGAGACGGCCTCGATCACCTGCTCCGTCTCGTCCTCGGTCATGTCCGAGTGCACCGGCAGGCAGATCTGCCGGGCGCACACGTCCTCCGCCACCGGCAGCGGCCCGCGCCGGTACGGCTCCAGCACCGGCTGCAGGTGCAGCGGCAGGTCGTACACCTCGCCCGACAGCCGCACCCCGAACTCCTCGGCCACGGCCCGCTTGAACGCCGCCCGGTCGGTGCCGCGCGGCAGCAGCGCCACGTACTTGTAGTAGTTGCCGCGGCTGCCGTCCGGCTCGGCCAGCGGCTCCAGCCCGTCGATCCCGGCCAGCGCGTCGTCGTAGCGGCGGGCGACGGCCCGGCGGGTCTCGACGAACTCCTTGAGCCGGCGCAGGTGCACCGTGCCGGTGGCCGCGTGCAGCTCGCTCATCCGCCAGGCGTGGCCGAGCAGCACGTGGTGGTTGGTGGTGAAGGAGCCCTTGCCCTGGTCGCGGTAGATCCGGGCCTCGTCGCGCAGCTCCGGCGACTCGGTGAGGACCATGCCGCCCTCGCCGCTGGTGGTGACCTTGGTCGGGTAGAAGGAGAACGCCCCGGCCAGGCCGAAGGTCCCGGCGCTGCGCCCGTCGAAGCTGCTGCCGTGCGCGTGCGCCGCGTCCTCGATCAGCGGCACGCCGCGCGCGTCGCACAGCGCCCGCAGCTCGTCCACCCGCGGGGTGATCATCCCGCCGATGTGCACCAGCACCACGGCGGCGGTGTCCGGGGTCAGGGCGGCGGCCAGCGTCTCGGGGGAGAGGGCCAGGGTGGCCGGGTCGACGTCGGCGAAGACCGGCCGACCGCCCGCGTGGACGACGGCGCCGGCGGTCGCGTAGAAGCTCACGGCCGGGACCACCACGTCCCTGCCGCGCACGTCGACGGTGCGCAGGATCACCTCCAGCGCCGCCGTGCCGCTGGCGACCGCCACGGCGTGCGAGGCGCCGTGCTCGGCCGCGAACGCCTGCTCGAAGCGCTCCGTCCAGGGGCCGAGGGTGAGCGCGCCGGTGGCGAGCATCTCCGTCACCGCCTCGGCGACGGCCGCGCGGTCGCTCTCGTCGAACACGATGCGGGCGGCTGGAACGCCCATGGGACACCTCCGGCGGCGGGCTGGGATCAGCACCGATCGGGGTCAGGTCGTACCGAGCGTCGGGGAGACGGTCGGGCCAGGCACATCACGCTACTTCGCGGGGCCCGCCGCGGCCCGCCGCACCGCCCGCACGGGTGACGCCGCCGGTCGTACTGCGTCCGCAGTACGCGTACGGCCTGCACAGGGACGACGACGGGGGAGGGGTCGGCGACCGACGATGGGACATGCTGCGGGCGGACCGCGCCGGAACCGGCGTACGGGCCGCTCGCCGCGCGTTCCGCGACCGTGCACCGAACCCGAAGGAGGCCGCACTTCCGTGGCCACGTTCCTGTACCGACTGGGCCGATGGGCCTTCGCCCGGCGCAAGCTGGTGACCCTGCTGTGGGTCGCCGTGCTGGCCGTCTGCGGAGTCCTCGCCGCCAAGGCACCCGCGGCGCCCGACGACGGTTTCTCGATGCCGGGCACGGAGGCGCAGAAGGCGTTCGACCTGATGAACGAGCGCTTCCCCGGCGGCCACGCGGACGGCGCCTCGGCCCGCCTGGTGTTCACCGCGCCGAACGGTCAGAAGATCACCGCCGAGCCGAACAAGAAGGCCGTCGAGTCCACCGTCGCCGAGCTGGCCCACGCCGAGGAGGTCACCGGCGCGGTCGACCCGTTCCAGGCGCACGCCGTCTCCCAGGACGGCACCACCGCGTACGCGACGGTCAGCTACTCGGTGAAGGCCGGCAAGCTCTCCGACGGCGCCACCACCGCCCTGGAGCAGGCCGCCCAGCACGGCCGCGACGCCGGACTGAAGGTCGAGGTCGGCGGCACCGCGCTGATGGCCAAGCCCGAGGCGGGCGGCAGCAGCGAGGCCATCGGCATGGCGCTGTCCGCCGTCGTCCTGGTGATCACCTTCGGCTCGCTGGTCGCCGCGGGCCTGCCGCTGCTCACCGCGATCGTCGGCGTGGGCCTCGGCATGTCGCTGATCGCCGCGCTCGGCAGCACCCTGGGCCTGTCCACCACGACGGGCACCCTGGCGATGATGCTGGGCCTGGCGGTCGGCATCGACTACGCGGTGTTCATCGTCTCCCGCTACCGCGCCGAACTCGCCGAGGGCCGCACCCCCCAGGAGGCGGCCGGACGGGCCGTGGGCACCGCGGGCTCGGCGGTGGTGTTCGCGGGCCTCACCGTGGTCATCGCCCTGGCCGGGCTCTCCGTGGTCGGCATCCCGCTCCTCGCCAAGATGGGCATGGCCGCCGCCGGCACCGTCGTCATCGCCGTGCTGGTCGCGCTGACCCTGGTGCCCGCCCTGCTCGGCTTCATCGGCCGCAAGGTGCTGCCCCGCAAGGTCCGCAAGGCCCCCGAGGGCGCGGCCCCGCGCACCGGCGACAACGGCGGCGCCCGCTGGGCCCGGTTCGTGCTGCGCCGCCCGCTCGCCGTGCTGCTCGGCGGCGTGATCGGGCTCGGCGTGCTCGCCGCCCCCGCCCTGGACCTGAACCTCGGCCTGCCCGGCGACGAGTCCAAGCCCACCTCCACCACCCAGCGCCGCGCCTACGACCAGCTGTCCGAGGGCTTCGGCCCCGGCTTCAACGGCCCGCTGACCGTCCTGGTGGACGTCAAGGGCACCGCCGACCCCAAGGGCGCGGCGAACGAGGTCGTCAAGGCCGTCTCCTCGGTGCCCGGGGTGGACAGGGTCTCGCCGCCGGTGTTCAACCAGGCGGGCGACACCGCCCTGGTCAACGCGATCCCGACGACCGGCCCGAGCGACGCGAGGACCAAGGACCTGGTGCACACCATCCGCGGCAAGGCGGCCGGCCTGAAGACCGCCACCGGCGCGACCGTCCTGGTCAGCGGCACCACCGCGATGAACATCGACGTCTCGCAGAAGCTCAGCGACGCGCTGCTGCCCTACCTGGCGGTGGTGGTCGGCCTCGCCGTCCTGCTGCTGCTCGTGGTCTTCCGCTCGGTGCTCGTCCCCGTGAAGGCGGCCCTCGGCTTCCTCCTCTCGGTGGCCGCCGCCCTGGGCGCCGTCGTCGCGGTGTTCCAGTGGGGCTGGCTGGCCGACCTGATCGGCGTCGAGCAGACCGGCCCGGTGATGAGCATGATGCCGATCTTCATGATCGGCGTGGTCTTCGGCCTCGCCATGGACTACGAGGTGTTCCTGGTCACCCGCATCCGCGAGGGCTTCGTGCACGGCGAGAGCCCGGACCAGGCGATCGTGACCGGCTTCCGGCACAACGCCCGGGTGGTCACCGCCGCCGCGTTCATCATGATCGCCGTCTTCGCGGGCTTCATCGGGATGAGCGAGCCCATGATCAAGATGATGGGCCTGGGCCTCGCCACCGCCGTCGCCTTCGACGCCTTCATCGTCCGGATGACGATCGTCCCGGCCGTGCTCGCCCTGCTCGGCCGCCGCGCCTGGTGGATGCCGCGCTGGCTCGACCGGATCGTCCCGGACGTGGACGTCGAGGGCAGCAAGCTCCACGCCGCCGCCCCCGAGGCGGCCCCGGAGCGGGAGCCGGTCACCGTCTGACCGGCCCCTCCACCGGCCCCGCTCGACCCCACCACCGGCCCGTTCCGGGCATGAGTTCGAGCGCGGACCGTTACCGTTGCAAGTCGGGGGCCGTTCCGTCCGGAACGGCCCCCGCCGAGCATCAGACGCTCACAGCATGGAACGCGGAGAGCACCATGAGCGACACCTGGCAGCGACTGCGCCGCGACCACCCCCGGCTGCTCGACGTCCTGGGCGGCGCGCTGCTGACGGTCATCACCGCACTCGGCGCCACCGTCGACCAGTACGGCGGGAACTGGGTCGTGCCCGGCGCGGGCACCGTCGCCGTCGCCGCCGTCTCCGTCCTGGCCGTCTTCCTCCACCGCCGCCACCCCTTGGCCGTCGTCGCCGTCACCCTGGGCTGCACGATGGCCCTCAGCGTGATCAGCCCCCGGCTCACCCCCATGCTGGCGACCCCGCTGCTGCTGGCCCTCTACTTCCTCGCCGTGCGCACCGACCGCTCCACCGCCTTCCGCGCCTCCGTCGCCACGGCCGTCCTGCTCACCGGCATGACGCTGGCCTTCGGCCCCGGCGGCCCGATCGGCGAGCGCATCGGCGTCCTCGCCTGGGCCCTGCTGCCCGGCGCCCTCGGCGACTCCATCCGCAACCGCCGCGTCCAGCTCGCCGCGATCCGGGAGCGCGCCGAACGCGCCGAGGCGACCCGCGAGGAGGAGGCCCGCCGCCGCGTCGCCGACGAGCGCATCCGCATCGCCCGCGACCTGCACGACGTCGTCGCCCACCACATCGCCCTGGCCAACGCCCAGGCGGGCATCGCCGTCCACCTCATGGACCGCCACCCCGCCCAGGCCCGCGAGGTGCTCAGCCACATCACCGAGGCCACCGGCTCCGCCCTCCAGGAGCTGCGCGCCACGGTCGGACTGCTGCGCCGGGCCGAGGAGCCCGCCCCGCTGGAGCCGGCCCCGGGCCTGGACCAGCTGCCCGAGCTGATCCACAGCTTCGAACGGGCGGGCCTGCCCGTGCGGCTCACCGTCGAGGGCGAGGCCCGCCCGCTCTCCCCGGGCGTGGACCTCACGGCCTTCCGGATCGTCCAGGAGTCGCTGACCAACGTCGCCAAGCACGCCAGCGGCGCCGACGCCGAGATCACCCTCGCCTACAGCGGCAGCCGGGTCGCGCTCAGCGTCGCCAACGGCCGCCCGGCCCCCGCCGGCCGCCCCCGCCCCGTCGCCCTGCCCCAGCCCGCGCCCGGCCAGGCCGGTTTCGGGCAGGGCGGCTTCGGGCTGATCGGCATGCGCGAGCGGGCCGGCGCGGTCGGCGGACGCCTCAGCGCCGACCCCCGCCCGGACGGCGGGTTCCTGGTCACGGCCGAACTGCCGCTGCGCACCGGCAGCCGCGACGGCGCCCCCGCCCCGGCCGAGCGCTCGGTACGGGACGGCCGAGCCGCCGCACGAGACCCGCAGGACGCGCGAGACGTACGAGCCGCACGAGCCGCACGAGACGACAGGGACCACCGCGCATGACCATCCGCGTACTGCTCGCCGACGACCAGGCCCTGCTGCGCGGCGCCTTCCGGGTGCTGATCGACGCCGAGGACGACATGGAGGTCGTCGGCGAGGCCGCGGACGGCCGCGAGGCCGTCGAACTCGCCCGCGCCACCAGGCCCGACCTCGTCCTGATGGACATCCGCATGCCCGGCGCCGACGGACTCGGCGCCACCGCCGCCATCTGCGGCGACGAGGAGCTCTCCGGCACCCGGGTGCTGATCCTCACCACCTTCGAGATCGACGAGTACGTGGCCCAGGCGCTGCGCGCGGGCGCCGGCGGCTTCCTCGGCAAGGGCGCGGCCCCGGAGGAACTCCTCGCCGCCGTACGCACGGTGGCGGCCGGCGACGCCCTGCTGTCGCCGGCCGCCACCCGCGCCGTCATCGACCAGTTCCTCGCCCAGCCCGACCTCGCCGCCGCGGCCCCGGCCGAGCGCCTCGCCGTGCTCACGGCCCGCGAGCGCGAGGTCATGTCGATGGCCGCCACGGGCCTGACCAACGAGGAGATCGCCGAGCGGATGTTCGTGAGCCCCTTCACGGTGCGCACCCACATCCACCGGGCGATGTCCAAGCTCGACGCGCGCGACCGGGCCCAACTGGTGGCCATCGCCTACCAGTCGGGCCTCGTCCCGCCGGGCCGCCCGTCCTGAGCCGGGCCGGTTCCGGGGCCGTCAGCCGGACTTGACGGTGACGTCGCCGATGTTCGAGCCGATGTCGATCTTGAACTTGGCGTTCGCGTCGTTGGTCACCCCGACGTGCTTCTCGCCGATGTCCGTCCCGGCGCTCACCTTGTAGGAGCCGGCCGGCACGACCACGGTGACGTCGCCGTTGTCGGTGTTCGCCTTGACGTTCTGGGCCTTGCCCGGGGTGATCTTGATCCCGCCGTTGTCGGTCTTGGCGGTGGTGTGGTCGCCCTTGAGCGTGGTGCCCTTGATGTCGCCGTTGCTGGTGCGCACCTCGACCGTGCCCGCGTCCTCCACGGAGATGTCGCCGTGGTCGGTCTTGACGTTGACGTCCCCGACCTGGGTGAGCTTGATCCCGCCCGCGGACCCGGACCCGGTGACCGGCAGCCCCGGAGGCAGCTCGACGGTGTAGTCCACCGCGCACAGCTTTCCGCAACCGCCCAGCACCAGCACCCCGTTCTCCACCCGGGTGGAACCGCCCGGCTTGTCGTTGTGGTACGCGACCTTGCGATGGACGGACGCCTTGTCGGTGCCCGACTTGCCGTGGACGGTCAGGTCCCCGGCGGAGTTGTCGAGCCGGACGGCGGTGATCTTCTCGGACACCGTGGCGTCGTCGCTGAAGGTCTTCTCCGTGACGGAGGTCGGGTCGCAGGCGGTGATCAGCCCGGTGGCCAGAACTGCGACGACGACGATCCCCGTGTAACGACGGTGGTGACGCATGACGGTTTACCCCCCACTTGCTGTGCGTGATCCCTGTGGACTCCCCGTGGGACGACCCCGTGCTCGAAGCCGTCCCCTCGAAGGTATCCGGGCCAGGTGCCCCGGGGCGGTGGTAAAAACCCCCCAATGCACACTCCACCTGAGGGGATGGCGGGCGGCGGGTCAGGGCTTGCGCGCCACCGCGCCGTACATGCTCACCCGCTCCGCGCCCGGCGCCGGGGGAGCGTCGGGGCGCCACAGCGGGACGGTGACCACACCGGGCTCCAGCAGCTCCAGCCCGTCGAAGAAGGCCCGGACCTCCTCCCGGCCGCGCCCGACCAGCGGCGCGGTCGCCCGGTCGTAGACACCGGTGACGCGGTCGCGCACCGCGGCCGGGATGAAGTCCGCGGTGCCGTGCGAGAGCACCAGGTGGCTGCCGGAGGGCAGCACCTCGAGCAGGGTGGCCAGCACCCGGTACGGCTCGTCCTCCTCGCGCAGGAAGTGCAGCACGGCGGCCAGCACCAGGGCGATCGGCCGCTCGAAGTCGAGGACCCGCTCGGCCCGTACGGCCTCCAGCAGCGCGGCCGGCTCGCGCAGGTCGGCCTGGAGGACGGTGCTGCGCCCCGGGCCGGCGCCGGACATCAGGGCGCGGGCGTGGCTGAGCACGATCGGGTCGTTGTCCACGTAGACGACCCGGGCGGTGGGGATCACGGACTGGGCGATCTGGTGGGTGTTCCCGGCGGTGGGGATGCCCGTGCCGATGTCGAGGAACTGGTCGAGGCCGAGTCCGGCGACGAAGCCCACCGCGCGAGTGAGGAAGCCCCGGTTGGCGCGGGCGGTCGAGCGGAACTCGGGGTTGGCCGCGAGGGCCTTCTCGGCGGCGGCGCGGTCGGCGGGGAAGTTGTCCTTCCCACCGAGGTAATAGTCGTACATCCGCGCCGGGTGCGGGACGTCGGGCCGCAGGTCGGCCGGGATGCCGGCCTCGCCGGGCTCCCACATGGTCTCGTATCCCACGGTCGTCGTCCCCTCCACCTGCGGCCAGGAATCCGCGAACAGCTCATCTGATGATCGACTTGCCATGCGCTCGGCGCACAGCCTAGAGCCCGGCAGGTCGGGGAATGAATACCCCACCCGGTACACTTGTGCTCTTGAGGTCGAACGTGAAAGTCGAACGTGAGAGGCGGCCCGGCATGCAGGTGGACGAGGAGGCGGTCGGCGCGGTCCTGAACCGACTGCGCCGCGCACAGGGCCAGTTGGCCGGAGTCATCGCCATGATCGAGGCGGGGCGCGACTGCAAGGACGTGGTCACCCAGCTCGCCGCGGTCTCGCGCGCCCTGGACCGGGCGGGCTTCAAGATCGTCGCCAGCGGGATGCGCCAGTGCATGGCCGCCGCGGACGAGGACGCCCCGCCGATGAGCGAGGCCGAGCTGGAGAAGCTGTTCCTCGCCCTGGCCTGAGGCGCTGGTCCGGCGCGCTGATCCGGCGCGCTGGTCCGGTGTTCCGGTCCGGCACGCCGGCCTGAGCCCCGACCCGAGCAGTTCGCGAACCGCCCGACGCTGCGTCACGCGTCGTTCACGCGCCGGTCGCTGGTCTTCGGATGAATGAGCCCGCCCGCAGTTGTACAGCCAACTGTGCGGCATTCCCTCTCAGTCTCCGTGACCAGCCGCGCGGCCCCGGCACCGTCCCCCGGCGGACCGGGCGCCCCGCGGCGGACAGGACAACCGTGGCCGCAGGCAGCGCCCTGACCCTCACCTCCTCCGCGAGCCCCCTCGAAGGCGACCGGCTCACCTTCCACTGGACCACCGACGCCCCCGACGCCAAGAACTGGGTCGGGATCTACGACGGCAGCCGCAAGCCCGGTACCGGCTCCTCGCTGCTGTGGAAGTACACCGCCGCCGCCTCCGGCGACGTCCAGCTGGACACCTCCGCCCTGACCGGCGGCCCGTACACCGCCTACCTGCTGGCCAAGGACGGCTACGAGGTCCTCGCCCAGAGCGCCCCGTTCAGCTTCCGGCCCAAGCCCGCCGTCGTGCCCCCGCACGCCGCCGTCGACGCCCTCACCACCGCACCCGTCGCCCCCGGCACCAAGGTGAGCGTCAAGCTCGGGGGCCTGTGGGCCCGCCCGGCCGGCAACCCCGCCGGCAGCGCCTCCTACCGCAAGGTCGGCGGCCCCGCCTGGGCCTCCGTCAGCGCGGATGGCACCGTCACCGGCACCGCCCCCGCCGTCGGCGGCGACCCCGAGCCGATCGTCGTCGGCGTCAAGGACTCCGCGGGCGCCGTCGACACCGTCACCGTGCTCGTCCCGGTCGCCGACGCCGCCGCCCGCCCCCGCCTCAAGGCCGCGAGCTGGAACCTCCACGACGCCGGCGCCGCCCACAACGACGCGCTGGAGAAGCAGCTGCGCGTGGTGCTCAGCCAGGGCCTGGACGTGCTCGCCCTCCAGGAGACGGCCGGCGAGCGGGCCAAGGCCCTCGCCGACGCCCTCGGCTGGTACGCCCACCAGAGCCCCGGCAGCGTCGGCATCCTCAGCCGGTATCCGCTCACCGAGCTGCGCGCGGCCACCGCCGACCTGCCCGCCGTCGCCGCCACCGTGAACCTGCCCGGCGGCCGCACCGTCCGCTTCTGGGCCGCCCACCTGGACGAGACCGGCTACGGCCCGTACGCCGTCCAGGACGGCCAGGGCGCCGCCCAGGTCGAGACCGCCGAGAAGGCCTCGCCGCGCGCCCGGCAGGCCGCCGCCCTGGCCGCCGCCCTCCGTGAGGACCTCGGCCGCAAGCTGACGGTGGTGCTCGGCGGCGCGCTCTCCTCGCCCTCCCACCAGGACTGGACGGCCGCCACCGCCGCCGCCCACCAGGGCGTCGGACCGCTCGCCTGGCCCGTCAGCAAGGCCGTCCAGGAAGCCGGGCTCACCGACGCCTTCCGCGAGGAGAACCCCGACCCGGCCAAGGCGCCCGGCGCCACCTGGTCGCCCACCCGCAAGCGGCGCGGCGAGAAGCCCGAGCCGCAGGACCGCATCGACTACGTCTGGTACGCGGGCGCCCTCAAGCTCGTCGAGGCCCACACCCTCGTGACCGGCTGGCCGCAGGCCGAGCCCAACGCCGCCGCAAACGAGTGGCCCTCCGACACCGCCGCCGCCGTCGCCACCTTCCAGCTCTGAAAGGCCGGTCCGAGATGCCCGAGCTCTCCCGCCGCACCTTCGTCGGCGCCACCGCGGCCGCCGGCGCCACCGCCCTGACGGGCCTCGCCGCCGCCACCCCCGCCGCGGCCGCCCGCCCCGAGGCCGAGGCCACCGGCACCATCAAGGACGTCAAGCACGTCGTCGTCCTCATGCAGGAGAACCGCTCCTTCGACCACTACCTCGGCAGCCTCTCCGGCGTACGCGGCTTCGGCGACAAGCAGGCCCTGCGCTTCCCCGACGGCTCCGACGTCTTCCGCCAGCCCGACACCCGCCGCAGCGACGGCGGGGCGATGCTGCCGTACCGGATGGACACCGCCAAGTACAACGCCCAGAACGCCGGGGGCCTCGCCCACGACTGGGCGACCGGCCACCAGGCCATCAACAACGGCGCGATGAACAAGTGGATCGCCGCCAAGGGCGAGCGCACCATGGGCTACTTCACCCGCGAGGACATCCCCTACCAGTACGCCCTCGCCGACGCGTTCACCGTCTGCGACGCCTACTTCACCTCCCTCGCCGGCCCCACCGACCCCAACCGGCTCTACCTGTGGACCGGCACCGCAGGCCCCGGCCGCGACGGCACCACCGGCCCCTGGATCGACAACACCCCCGTCACCGACAACCCCGTCGCCGACTGGACCACCTACGCCGAGCGCCTGGAGAAGGCCGGCGTCACCTGGCGCGTCTACCACAACCCCAGCAAGGACGACCGCACCGGGGACTACGACGACAACGCGCTCTCCTACTTCAGGCAGTTCCACGACTTCCCGCACGACGACCCGCGGTACGTCAACGCGATGACCAAGTTCGACCCCACCGACTTCGACCGCCACTGCAAGGACGGCACCCTGCCGACCGTCTCCTGGCTGGTCGCCCCCTACCTGTTCTCCGAGCACCCCGCCGCCGGTCCCGCCTACGGCGCCCACTGGGTCAACCAGGCGCTGCAGTCGTTGATGTCCAACCCCGCGGTGTGGGAGCACACCGTCTTCCTCGTCATGTACGACGAGAACGACGGCTACTTCGACCACATGGTCCCGCCCACCCCCGAGGAGGGCACCCCCGAGGAGTTCGCCCAGGGCCGCGCCATCGGCCTCGGCAACCGGGTGCCGCTGTGGGTCGTCTCGCCCTGGTCGCGCGGAGGCTGGGTCTCCTCCCAGGTCTTCGACCACACCTCCGTGCTGCGCTTCATGGAGCTGGTCACCGGCGTCGCCGAGCCCAACATCTCCGCCTGGCGCCGCGCCGTCTGCGGCGACCTGACCAGCTGCTTCGACTTCGCCGCCCCCGACTTCTCGATACCGAAGCTCCCCGACACCAACGCCCTGATGGCCAGGGCCGACGCGGGCACCAAGCTCCCCGGCGTCGCCCTCCCGGCCGTCGGCGCCCAGTCGATGCCCGTCCAGGAGCGCGGCGAGCGCCCGCACCGGCCGCTGCCCTACCAGCCGTGGGCCGACGTCGAGGTGGACCGGGTCGGCGGCAAGGTCACCTGCACCATGACCAACGACGGCTCGGTGGCCTTCCCGTACACCGTCTACCCCAACATCCTGCTGCCCTTCGCCGGCACCCCGTACACCGTCGCCCCCGGCGCCAAGGCCCAGTACGTCTGGGACGCCGCCACCACCGACGGCCGCTACGACTTCACCGTCCACGGCCCGGACGGCTTCGTGCGCCGCTTCGCCGGCACCGTCGTGCGCGACGGCAAGGACGGGCGGAACGGGCAGAACGACGTGGGTGTGCCGATCGTGACCGCCGACCTGCGCGGCGACCTCAGGCTCACCCTCCAGGTCGCCAACGACGGCCTCACCGACGTCTCCTTCACCGCCGCGCCCAACGACTTCGCGGGCAGCGCGAAGACGGTGCGCGTCAAGCCCGGCAAGCAGGTCTCCCTGACCTGGCCGCTGGACAAGCAGGGCCGCTACGACGTCACCGTCACCGCCCACACCGGGCTGCGCTTCGCCCAGCGCTACGCGGGCTGGGTGCATTGACGCACCGCTGTGCGGTGTGATGGTCCGTCAATTGGCCGGGGGCGCCGATCCGGTGACCCCCGGCCGTGGCGGGGCCGTGTTGTCCTACCCCGGCGCTACGGTCGGGCCCATGCAGAACATCAGCACCTGTCTCTGGTACGACGGCCGGGCCGAAGAGGCCGCCACCTTCTACACCTCGCTGATCCCGAACTCGCGGATCACCGGGATCTCCCACTACCCCGACGCCGGTGCGGGCGAGCCGGGCACGGTCATGACCGTCTCCTTCGAGCTCGACGGCCGGCCCTACGTCGGCCTCAACGGCGGCCCCGTGTTCCAGTTCACCGAGGCCGTCTCGCTCCAGGTCGAGTGCGACGACCAGGCGGAGGTCGACCGCCTCTGGGCCGCGCTCACCGCCGACGGCGGCGAGGAGAGCCAGTGCGGCTGGCTCAAGGACCGCTTCGGCCTCTCCTGGCAGATCACCCCGCGCATCCTGCTCGACCTCGTGAGCGGCGAGGACCGGGACAAGGCCGCCCGCGTCATGGGCGCGATGCTGAAGATGCGCAAGATCGAGATCCAGCCGCTGCTCGACGCGGCCGCGGGCTGATCCCGTGACGGCCCCCGACTTCCGCATCACCGTCTACCTGCGGGCCACCCCCGAGCGCGTCTGGCACGCCCTGACCAACGCCGACGAGTCCGGCCTCTACTGGGGACACCGCAACGTCTCCACCTGGCTGCCCGGCACGCCCTGGGAGCACCAGCGCACCGACGGGTCCGGGATCGCCGACACCATCGGCGTGGTCGAGGCCGCCGAACGCCCCCACCGGCTGGTCACCACCTGGGCCGAGCCCGGCCGCGCCCGGCCGGGCGGCCCCGCCCGGGTGAGCTACGACATCCGGAGCTGGGAGGCCCTCACCCGGCTCGTCGTCCACCACGGGAACCTGGCGGACGAAGCGGAGCGGGCGGACGTCGAACACGGCTGGTCGGCGGTGCTGTCCAACCTCAAGACCTACCTGGAGACCGGCCACCCGCTGCCGCAGCAGCCCTGGCTGATGCCCTGAGACCGGCGGCGCCCCCGGGCGGAACCGTTCAGCGCCCGGCCCCCGCGGCCGGGCGCTCCCGTTCACCGCTGCGCCGCCGCCCGGGGACGACGCCCAGCCAGGGGAGGCGGGAGAACCGGGAGAACCGGGTGAGTCGGGTGAGCCGCTCCCGGCTCGCGACCGAGGCCCGGTCGAGCTCCTCCATCAGCCGCCGGCTGCGGTGCTCGAGGTCCAGCTCGTCCAGGATGCGGTCGACCTCGGCCAGCACCGCGCCGTGCAGTTGCCACGCCTCCGGGCGCTCACGGACCTCGTTCAGCAGCGCCCCGGCGACGTTCTCCCGGCAGGTCCAGGCCGCCGCCAGCTCCGTTGCCAGCCGCTGCTCCGCCTCCTCCGCGCTACGGCTCACCTGCGTGGTGACCAGCACCGCGTAGCTCACCATCGCCCCGCCGGTATGGGCCAGCAGTTCCTCCAGCCCGACCGCGATCTCCGGGGGGAACAGCCGCTCCCCGGGCCCGCGCCGCTTCGCGAGGTCGGTCAGCGAACGCGCCAGCACCCGGATCACCACCACGCAGATCTCCAGGGTGTCCAGCCCGGTGCGCAGCACCAGCCGGGACAGCAGCGCCTCGCTGACCCGGGGGTTGAGGCGCAGGCTGTCCTCGGCCTGGCGCAGCGCCGCGTCCACCTCGGCGATCGCCTGGTCCAGCCGGCGCGCCTCGTG
The DNA here is from genome assembly GCF_044455705.1 of Kitasatospora sp. NPDC051170. NCBI lineage: Bacteria > Bacillati > Actinomycetota > Actinomycetes > Kitasatosporales > Streptomycetaceae > Kitasatospora > Kitasatospora sp. NPDC051170. The sequence goes on from NZ_JBITFA010000009.1 coordinate 104,553, forward strand.
GAGCCGCTCGGCGGCCCGGGCCACCGGGATGGGCCGGCCGAGTTCCTCGGCGACGTCCAGCAGCAGCTGGCGGCCCCGCCGGGCGAGGTCCTCGATCGACTCCCCGGCGGTGTCCACCCACACGGGCGGCGCGAAGACCAGGTTGAACAGCAGGCCGACGGCTGCGCCGATGAGTGTCTCCAGCACCCGGTCCCACGCCTGCGAGGCCAGCTTGGTGACGCCCAGGATCAGCATCGCGCTGATCGCGACCTCCTGGACGAACTCCCCGACCCGGGCGTACCGCCCGATGGCCAGCGAGGCCAGGATGACCAGGCCCAGGCTCCACCAGGACAGGCCGACCACGGCGCTGAAGCCGATCGCGATCAGTACCCCGACCACCACCGAGACGACCCGGCGGACGCTGGTCTTGAGCGTGGAGTAGACGGTGACCTGGACCACCAGCAACGCCGTGAGCGGCGCCGTCAGCGGGGCGGGCTCGCTGCTGAGCCGTGTCGCCACCACGTAGGAGAGGGTGGCGGCGACCGTCGCCCGCAGGGTCTGGACGACGAACGGCTCCCGGGCGCCCCGGCGGACCAGGGTGGTGACGGACTCCGGAAGAAGGACCATGCGGGCCTTCTTTCCCCGTGGCGGCCTCTCACACTGCCGCCACGACGCGGAATGACTCGTCCAGCCGCCGGGGCCGGGAGCCGCGGTGTCAGTTCTCGCGGTCGAAGCGCAGCTTCCACGGCGCGAGCGCCGACTCGACCTGCACCCCGAGGCTCATCTTCGACATCCCCTCGATCCGCTCCTCGAAGCGGATCGGCACCTCGCGGATGGTCAGCCCGCGCTTGATCACGCGGTAGTTCATCTCGACCTGGAACGAGTAGCCGTTGCTGCGCACCGACGGCAGGTCGATCCCGCGCAGGGTCTCCGCCCGCCACGCCTTGAAACCGGCGGTGGCGTCCCGGACGCCCAGCCCCAGGATGGCGTTCACGTAGAAGTTGGCCCAGGCGGAGAGCGCCTTGCGGTGCCAGGGCCACTCCGAGGCCGTCGAGCCGCCCGGCACGTAGCGCGAGCCCAGCACCACGGCGGTGTCCCCGTCCTGGAGGGTGCGCAGCATCTCGGGTATCGCCGAGGCCGGGTGCGAGAGGTCGGCGTCCATCTGGATGACGATGTCCGCGCCCTCGTCCAGCGCCCTGGCCATGCCCGCGAGGTACGCGCGGCCCAGACCGTCCTTGACGGTGCGGTGCAGCACCCCGACCGTGCCGCCGGAGTCGGCGGCCAGCTTCTCGGCGACCTCGCCGGTGCCGTCCGGCGAACCGTCGTCGACCACCAGCAGGTGCAGGTTGGGTACCGCGAGGTCCGTGAGCATCCCCGCCAGGACCGGAAGGTTCTCCCGCTCGTTGTACGTGGGGACGACGACAACGACCTTGGGGGAGCCCTCGACCATGTTCTGTTTCCCTTGCACCCTCTCAGGCCGCCGCCCGGCCGGGTGACCCGGCCACCCGCGACGACCTGCTCCGCAGTAGACCGTGTGAGTCTATCCGCGCGCGTCACCCTCACCGACCACGGGTGCCCGCCCGGCACCGCCCGTCCTGCCTCCGGAAGCCGTTCGACTGCGATGCGTCCTTGTGGCATGCTGCCCCGACCTTGATCGATTTTGCACGATCTTGAACGAGCGTGATGCCGTCGCGGCACCGCACCACCGACCGACCGCACCGACCCCTCCGGAGGAACCGTCCCGCCATGCGCCGCACCGCCGTCCCCGTCTCCGCGTTCCTCCTCGCGCTCGCCGCGCTCACCGGCTGCACCTCCTCCGGCTCGGGCCGGACCTCCGGCGCCGGTTCGGCGGAGGCCGCCGGCGCATTCGACCCGGACCAGGCCCTGGCCCACCGCACTCGGGAGCCGTACTCCGCCACTGTCCACCTGACGGTCGAGGAGGGCGACGGGGAGGACCGGATCAAGGACGTCGTCGACGGCCGGCTGAACTTCAACACCCCGGTCGGCGGCAGCGAGACCGTGCACCGGGTCGAGGGCCCCGGCCCGGTGACCAGTACGAGGCAACAGATGACCGTGGAGGGCGTCGGCTACGAGAAGTCGGACGGCGACATCGCGTGGAGCCGTACCGACACCCCGACCTCCACCGGAGCCGCCGACCAGGCCGCCGCCTACGCCAAGGCGATGCTCGACAGCGGTCCCGCCGCCCGCAGGGGCATGGAGAAGGTGGCGGGCATCCCGGTGTTCCACGTGGCCGCCAGGCTCACGGTGGACCAGGTGCGCACCGCGGACCCGGGCAACGCCGACCGGATGGCGCGGGATGGTGTGACGGAGCTCGACTGCCACCTGTGGTTCGGCCGGATCGTTCAGGGGGAGCAGTCGCTGGTGACCCACGGCCGGACCGAGGTGACCAAGGACCTCTACACGCGCTTCGGCCCCGCTGAGACCTTCACCGCGCCGCCGGTGGACTGACGCCCTGACGTCGGCTCAGGAACCGTAGACGGCGGCGAGGTTGTCGACGGCCGGGTGGGTGCGCCCGGCCGGTCCGGCGGCGAAGGCGCGCAGCACCGTCTCGGTGACGGTGCGCACCAGGTCCCCCGCGTGGGAGTCGATGCCGTGGTCGGCCTTGCCGCCGCCCGGGCCGTGGGCGTCCAGGGCCTCGACCCAGCGCATGGTCCCGGTGGCGAAGACCCCGGCGCCGGAGGGCACGGTGTAGTAGGCGGTGTCGGCGTGGGAGCGGCGGCCTTCGCAGACGACGGGGGAGTGCGCGACCACCTCGATCGGGCGCGGGGTGGGGAAGGCGGTGTTCACCCGGTCGTACTCCACACCGACCAGGTGCGGGAAGGACGCCCCGGCGGCCACGCCCGTCCCCGCGAAGATCCAGTGGTCGGGGGAGGTGACCACGTACGGGGCGTCCACCGGGTAGCCGTCGTAGATGACCCCGAGCAGCGCGCTCTCCGGGTCGGCGCCCGGGCCCGTGCGGAAGTCGGTGGTGGCGGGCGCGCCCGCCTTGTGGCCCGGGTCCTGCGCCCAGGCGTCCTTCCAGCAGACGACCGTGCGGTCCGGGCCCAGCTCGGTGGGCTCGAAGCGGACCCGGCGGAAGCAGCAGTTGGCGCCCAGGACCGCGAGGTTGGTCCCCGCGTCGCGGGCCGCGGTCACGGCGGCGCGCTGCTCGGGGGACCAGTACTCGTCGTGCCCGAGCGACAGGACGGCGGCGGCCCCGCGCAGCAGCTCCGGCTCGCGGGCCACGTCGATCCCGGTGGTGTAGGCCAGCGGCAGGCCCAGCCGCTCGGCCAGTGCGACCAGGGGCGCCTCGTACACCAGGAACAGCCCGGCACCGTGGTCGTAGTCGTAGGGCCGGTCGAAGACGACCCGGAGCGAGCGGGTGGCGAGGGTGCCGCTGGGGCCGTTGTAGAGGCTGTAGCCGCCCCACTCGTTGTACGCCTGCCAGGTCGCCGGGGCGCTCATGACCACCACCTTGCCGGCGGTGCCGGCGGAGCGGACGGTGAGCGGCACGTAGCAGCGGCCGGAGCCGTCCTCGGCGTCCAGACGCAGCAGGTAGGCGCCCTCGGGCCAGCCGCCGGTCTCGACGGCGAGGGTGCGCTGCCAGCCGGTGAGCACCGTACGGGTGGCCTGGTCCACGTGCGGGGCGGCCTGCCGGGTGCCGGGGACGTGCTCGCGCCGCCAGACCAGGCGGGCGCGGGCGCCGCCGTACCAGCCTGTGCGGTAGGCGGAGACGGTGAAGGCGGCGGCGGAGGTGGAGACGTGCAGGCCGAAGGTCTCGCCGGGCAGCACGCTGACCCGGTCGGCGAAGGCCTCGACGGCGCCGGCCTTGCCGGGGTCGGTGATCTCCCAACCGGGGGTGCCGGGCAGGGCGTTCTCCTGCGCCGTGCCGGGGTGGGCGGCGGGTGCGGCGCCGGCGGGGGCGGCGCTGCTGGACGCGGCGCTGCTGGACGCGGCACCGGAGTGCGGCGCGAGGGCCGCGGCCGCCGCCCCGGGGTGGCGGGGGCCGCAGGAGGTGGCGGCGGCGGCCACCAGGGCCAGGCCCAGGACTCCCCGTCGGCTCGGCTCCGCCACGTCGGTCTCCCTCGCGTTCGCTGATCCGTTCACCCGGTGCGTTTCGTTCACCCGGTCCGTTCCGTCCGCCCGGTGGGTTCCGGCGCGTTCCGGTGCGTCAATAGGCTGGCACATCCTCACTCTTTCGGGGGGCTCTTGCCCACGCCGCCGCGCCAGGCGTACGGGCCAATCGGCGCGCCCTCCGCCACCGGAGGGGGCCGTACGGGCGGCGCCCGGGCGTGTCCGCGCGCCGCCCGCCCGCCGCTGTGACCGGCGTCACCTAGCCTGACCAGGCCCGCCGTCCGGCGGCCAGCGGATCGGGAGCCGTGGACAGGGGTGCGCGTGGTGTCGTCGGGTTCGGTCGAACCGGGGGTGGTGTCCTCGACGCGCCGGGAGAAGTTCCGGGCATGGCTGCTCGAGGGCCTGGCCGACATGGCCAAGCAGCACCCCGGTCCCCACGCCGAGGCCCCGGCGGAGAAGGGCCAGCGCTGGTGGCGGGTCATGTGCCTGACGGGCCTGGACTACTTCTCCACCCTCGGCTACCAGCCCGGCATCGCCGCCCTCGCGGCGGGCCTGGTCTCCCCGCTGGCGACGATCGTCCTGGTGCTCGTCACCCTCTTCGGCGCGCTGCCCGTCTACCGCAGGGTCGCCCAGGAGAGCCCGCACGGCGAGGGCTCGATCGCCATGCTGGAACGGCTGCTCTCCTTCTGGCAGGGCAAGCTCTTCGTGCTCACCCTGCTCGGCTTCGCGGCCACCGACTTCATGATCACCATCACCCTCTCCGCCGCCGACGCCACCGCCCACCTGGTGGAGAACCCGCACCTGCACAGCGCCCTGACCGGCAAGCAGGTCCTGCTGACGCTGATCATGGTCGCCCTGCTGGGCGCCGTCTTCCTCAAGGGCTTCAGCGAGGCGATCGGCCTGGCCGTCGTCCTGGTCGGGGTCTACCTGGTGCTCAACGTGGTGGTCGTGGCCAACGGGCTCTGGCACGTGCTCAAGGCCCCGCACGTCTTCCACGACTGGACGAACGCCCTCACGGCGGAGCACGGCAACGTGGTCGCGATGGTCGGCGTCGCCCTGATCGTCTTCCCCAAGCTGGCCCTGGGCCTGTCCGGCTTCGAGACCGGCGTCGCCGTGATGCCCCACATCGAGGGCGACCCGGACGACACCGAGGCCAGGCCCGTCGGCCGCATCCGCGGCGCCCGCAAGCTGCTCACCACCTCCGCCGTGATCATGAGCTGCTTCCTGATCACCACCAGCTTCATCACCACCCTGCTCATCCCCGCCGACCAGTTCAAGACCGGCGGCCAGGCCAACGGCCGAGCGCTCGCCTTCCTCGCCCACGAGTACCTCGGCAGCTCCTTCGGGAGCGTCTACGACCTCTCCACCATCGCCATCCTCTGGTTCGCCGGAGCCTCCGCGATGGCCGGACTGCTCAACCTGATGCCCCGCTACCTCCCGCGCTACGGCATGGCCCCGCACTGGGCGCGCGCCGTACGGCCCACCGTCATCGTGCTCACCCTGATCGCCTTCCTGGTCACCTGGATCTTCGACGCCAACGTCGACGCCCAGGGCGGCGCCTACGCCACCGGCGTCCTGGTGCTGATCAGCTCCGCCGCCATCGCCGTCACCATCGCGGCCCGCAAGGCCGGTCAGCGCAACTGGACGATCGGCTTCGCGGTGATCTCCGCCGTCTTCCTCTACACCACGGCCGTGAACATCGCGGAGCGCCCGGACGGCGTCAAGATCGGCGCCTGCTTCATCGCGGGCATCATGCTGGTCTCCTTCCTCTCCCGCCTCAAGCGCGCCTTCGAACTGCGCGTCACCGACGTGGTGCTGGACGGCACGGCCGAACGCTTCGTCCGCGACTACCAGCACCGCCCGATGCGGCTGATCGCCAACGAGCCCAACAGCCGCGACCTCGCCGAGTACCGCGACAAGCTCCGCCAGATGCGCGAGGACAACGACATCCCCGTCGAGGACGACCTCGTCTTCGTCGAGGTCACCGTCCTCGACCCCTCCGACTTCGAGGCCGAACTGACCGTCCGCGGCGAAGTCCTCCACGACCGCTACCGGGTCCTGTCGATCCAGAGCTCCAGCGTGCCCAACGCCCTGGCCGCCCTCCTCCTCCTGGTCCGCGACGTCACCGGCCAGCAGCCCCACATCTACTTCGAGTGGACCGAGGGCAACCCCTTCGCCCAGTTCCTCCGCTTCTTCCTCTTCGGCCAGGGCGAGATCGCCCCCGTCACCCGTGAGGTCCTCCGCGAGGCCGAACCCGACCGCACCCGCCGCCCGGCCGTTCACGTCGGCTGAGGACCGTTCGCCTCAGTATTCGCCTCAGCAGCGGAAGGACGCCTCGTCCCCGCGTATGTGCAACAGGAACCCGTCCACCGGACCACCGGGAGCGACCGGGGGCATCGACTCCCCGATCGGGTCACAAGCGCGCTCGAACCCGTCGAAGTCCTCGGCGTCCACCAGGGCCGCCGACTCGTCGAACCAGTGCTTCACCGGCATGGCGCACCTCCCCTTCGGACCCGTCCACCCGGGCCCGAAGGGGAGTCTTGCACCTGCCACTGACAATCCGGCTGCCGGGGCTCAGCGTCTGGGGTGGGACTTGGCCCAGACCGGGGCGACGAAGGCCACCAGGGCGACGGCGAAGCCGATCTGGAGGAAGTGGCGGATCCAGTCGATGCCGGAGGTGTGCCGGACGCCGATCCAGCCGGAGACGGCGTTGCCGAGGAGGGCTCCGCCGGCGCCGAGGAGCATGGTGAGCCACCAGGGGATCGACTGGGGCCCGCGCAGGATCAGTTTGGCGAGCACGCCGAGCACGAAGCCGATGAGCAGAATCCACAGGAGCTGGAACATCGCGGTCCACCTATCGCCGAAGACGCGGTTCGTCCCATGATCGCCCGGGTCCGCCGAACGGGCACGTCGAGGAAGGCGGCGCTCACGGTTCGCGGACGTCCTCGACCGCGCGCCGCACCGTCGGGTGCGGGTCCTCCGCGAGTCGGTCGAGCAGTTCGGTCACGCCGGGGGTGGACCAGCCCTGGACGGCCCAGACGAGCTCCCGGCGCACTCCGAAGTCCGGATGGTTCGCCAGCCGCGCCAGCACGTCCACCGGGCCGCGCCTGCGGCGCAGGCCGAACCAGTGCAGGGCTTCGCGGATCGCGTCCACATCGCCCTCGCCGTCGCCGGGGTCCGCCGACGGGCTCTCTGCGTCGGCGAGGGCGATGGGGGCTGCGGGGGCAGTGGCGGCGCCGGGGACGGCGGGTGTGCGGAACCCGGCCCAGGCGGCCTCGAGCCGGGCCAGCAGGACGGGTACGGGCGGCGGCGGGCCGTCCAGCGGGTGGGGGTGGCGCTCGCGCAGTCGGCGGTCGCCGTAGCCGCCGCGCGACCTGCAGCCCTGGCAGTTGCACGGCCGGCTGCCGTGCGCTCCCGGCACGTAGCGCCAGCCCGCGACCTGCGGCACCGCGCGGATGCGGTGCACCTCCCGGGCGGTGACGGCCCGTGGCAGGACCACCTCCCACCCGCGCGGGTCCGCCAGCGCGCCGATCCGGGCGACGGCCTCGGCGGCGGAGCGCCACTGCTGGCGGTCCATCCACTTGTCGCCGTAGTGGCCGGTCAGCACCTGCTCGTCGTCGTCCAGCCGTACGTGTACGGCGATCAGCGAGCCCTTGGGCCCGAACCGGGCCAGCTCGCGCAGCCACTGGTGGGTGAGGGTGTAGGAGGGCAGGACCGGGAAGCAGTAGACACCGCGCACCCCGCCCTGGCCCGGGCTCTCGGCCCGGATCCCGGCACGCCGGATGCGCGGCGCGTTGGCCGCGGAGGTCAGGTGGACGAACATCGCCATGGCGGCCGATGCTAGCGCCGCGTCAGGCAACCTTCGCCCCGTCGCGGCCCCCGGCACGCACTCTCGCCGCACCGGCCGAAAGCCCAAGTACGTCCAGTACGAGGGCTTCCGGCCGGCACGCCGAGAGCACGCACCGGACGCCGCTCCTTGAGGGGCAAAGGTTGCCTGACGCGGCACTAGCGCCCGGGGCGGGCCGGGGCGCAGCGGTTTTCCGGTGCCGGGTCGGCCGGCGCCTGGCCAACGTCCGGTCGGCAGCCGGTCGTTCAGTGCTGAGCGGTGATCCGGGTGCCGCCGTCGAGCTGGGCCTCGACCTGGACGGGGGCGCGGGTGGGGCGTTCGAGGGCGAGGGTGCGGTCCGGGGCGGCGCGGTCGGCGGACCAGTCGGGGCCCTTGACGGTGAGCCGGGTGGTCCGGCGGCTGCCGGCCGCGAGCAGGTACTCGGTGCCCTGCGGGGAGCGCCACCAGGCCCAGGCCGCCACCTCCGGTTCGTAGCGGCTGCACGCCCGGCCCTGGCCGCCGCCGGTGCGCTGCGGGGTGCGGGCGCCCGGCAGCAGGACGGCGGTGGCGGCGCTGCCGTCCCCGTTCCAGCGGTCGGCGCGCAGGCAGTACCAGGCGGCGGTGCCCGCGTTCTGGGGGAGCTGCTGGGTGGCGAAGGCCCACAGGCTCAGCTGCCTGACCCCCGGGCCGGCGTCCGGGACGGCGCAGCCCGCGCGGGCCCACGCCTGGAGGGCGTCCTGGGCGACGGCCTCGCGCGGCCCGGCCTCGGGCTGGGGCTGCGTCTGGTTGGTGTGCTCCGGCGGCGGGGACCAGGTGAGGTGGGCGGGCAGGAGGCCGCCCAGGTCGGCCAGCAGGAAGGCGCCCCGGTCGGCCATCGCGGGGGAGGTGTGCAGCTGGAGCACGGTGGCGCCGTGGCAGTCGGCGAGCCCGCCGCCGGGGGTCGGGGCGGTGATCCCTTCCGGGTGCTCCAGGGCGCGGGCGGGGGCGTCGGGCTGGTCGATCCGGCGGGTGTCCGCGTCCTCCACCCAGGGCGCCAGCAGGTAGCGGACGGTGGCGCCCTGACGGCGCAGCACCAGCGCCCCCGCCGTCGTGGGGTCGGCGCCGTCGGCGCGGGCGAGGTCCAGTCCGCCGCCGGGCCCGTCGGTGTACCGGGCGAGGCGACGGCCGTCGTGGAGCACCACCACGCCCGTGCCGTCCACGGTTCCGGCGTACAGCAGGTGGGGCGCCGCCGCGGGCGGGGCGGGGTCGGCGCCCGGTTCGGCGTGGACCTGCGGCCCGGGCCCGGCCCAGGCGGCGAGGGCGCGGTCGAGCAGGGCGGTGTCCTCGCGCCGGTCGCCCCGGGCGGGCCAGACGTCGAAGTCCACCCGGGTGGTGTGCTGCCAGGCGTCCGGGGCGACCTGGACGAGGCGGGCACGGCCGACGGCGGCACCGGGCGGCGGGGCTCCCTGAGGCGCGGCGGCGGGTGCCGAGTCGCCCAGGACGGCGGCGGTGGTGGTCAGTCCGAGGACGGCCACCGCGAGCGCGGCGGTGAGGGTGCGTCGGCGGCGCAGCAGGTCGGTGGGCTGGACCCGGACGGCGCACGGGTCGAAGGCGGGCGGCTCGGGCGACGGCCCGTCGGGCGCCTCGACGGCCGCGGCGACGGCCTCCTCCGGCCGTTCGACCCCCGCGGCGCGCAGCACCTCGGCGGCGGCCTCCGGTGCGAGGCCCTCCACCGCACGGAGGGCGTACGCCGCCCGGGTCGGCGCGTCCAGGGCGGTGAGCGCGTGGTCGAGCGCCGCGTCCTCCTCGCCGCCGTGCGGGGTGAACAGCCGCAGGCCCCACACCCGGGGCGTCGACAGGCGGGGTGCCGGGAGCCGGTGTGCGAGGAGCCCGTGTGTGAGGAGCCTGTGCGCGAGGACCCGCTGCGCCGGGTGCGGGCGCAGAGCGGTGCGCAGCACGCGCAGCCGCAGCCGCGCGTACACCTCGTCCTCCGTCGGGGCCGGTTCGGCGCGGCGGGTCCAGGGCGGGGGCAGGGCGCGCTGGACGGCGGCGTGGGCGGCGAGCACCCGGGTGTGCCGGTCGCGGTCCGCGGGCAGCGCCAGGTAGGCGAGGCGCACCAGTCTGCGGTAGTGGCGCACCAGCGCGGCCTCCGCCAGGGCCACCGGGCGCTGCGAGACGCCCCGGCGCCGCCAGGGCGCGCCCACCGTCCGTGCTGCCAACGGGCCCTCCCGGTGCCGTCCGTACTGTCCCTCGTGCCGTCCTTCGTGGTGGACGGTCCAACGAGTCGATCATGTGATGGTTGCGCTGTCCGGGGCGGTGGGGTCTTGCGGGGGGCGGCGGCGGGCCGTTCGCCGGTGCCCTGTGGGACCTGTGAGGGTGTGCGGGCCCAAGGTCCCACCCGTTCGGCCCAATGGGCCCTGGCCTTTCCGCCCGGCGGGCGCGATGCTGCGGGTACCGGCCGGGACGATCCGCACCCGGCGGGCCCAGCGTGGTGGACGAGGTGAACCGGCGTGCGGCATGCCAGCGTCGAATCGGTGATGACCAGCCCCGTGGTCCGGGTCGCGCCCGAGACCGGCTTCCGGGAGATCGTGGCGTTGCTCACCGAGTACGACATCACCGGCGTACCGGTGGTCGACCCGGACGGGCGGCCGCTCGGCGTGGTCTCGGAGGCCGACCTGCTGCGGACCCTGGCGGCGCAGGAGGACCCGCACAGCCTGCTGCCCGCCCCCGAATCGGCGTGGGCCGGCGACGGCGGCTCGGTCACCGCGGCCGACCTGATGACGGCCCAGCCGGTCTGCACCACACCCGGGACCAGCGTCGTCGCGGCGGCGCGGCTGATGAGCCGGCACGGTCTCAAGCGGCTGCCCGTGCTGGACGCCGACGGGCTGGTCGTGGGGATGGTCAGCCGGGGAGACCTGCTGCGGGTCTTCCTGCGCGAGGACGTGGTGATCCGTCGGGAGATCGTCGAGGAGGTCCTCGGCCGGATCGAGGGCGTCAGCCCGGCGCAGGTGGGGGTGGAGGTCACCCAGGGCCGGGTCGTCCTCAGCGGCACCGTGCCCGAGCCGCACCTGGTGCCCATCGTGCTCAACCTGTGCCGGTCGGTGGACGGCGTGATCTCGGTGACCGACCGCCTGGAGGCGGGCGAAGCGTCGTCAGCCGTCGGCTGATCCCGTTCGCATACTGCGGAGCGTATCGGGTAACTCACTCTGTGTGCCCGGCTTCGCAGACTGCCGTGGCACCGGGACCCCGGGGAGGCGGCCGTGACAGTCGTGTTCGACGCGGATTTCACTTCGACCAGGCAGTGGATCGCCGGGCGCAGCAGCGCCTACCCGAGGATGGGGCCGACCAACCGGAGCGACCACAAACTCGACTTCCTCAGCCGGGCCCACTGCCCCGGCGGCGTGTTCGCCGCCACCAGGCGGCGCACCGGCGGGCTGTGGACCTGCAACCTGCTCACCACCGAGGGCAGCCCCGACGGCTTCCAGGTGCGCACCGGGGACGTGCTGTCGGCCGTGGTGACGCTGCCCGCCGAGCTGGGCGCCTGGCCCGCCATCTGGACCTGGCGCGACGGCGGCAACGAGGTGGACGTCTTCGAGTACCACCCCGACAACCCGGACCTGCTGGAGATCTCCAACCATGTTCGCGGCGGCTTCCGCTACTGGCACGGTGGCGGCGCCGGAGTCGCCCCCGGCGCCACCCTGGGCCTGCAGGTGGTGCTCGGGTCGCACTCGGTGGACTGGTACGTGGAGGACGAACTCGTCTACGCGGACCTGCACGGGGTCGGGCCCGGCTGGCACGCCTACCTGATCGTCAACCTCTCGGTGGCGGACGGGACGTACCACGACCGGCCGCCGCTGGACGGGCCGGACCGGCTCAGCTGGGTCTGCCACAGCCTGCGGGTGGAGCGCTGAGCCGACCGATCGGGGAGGGCCGGTCAGGGAAGACCGAGCGGGGAAGACCGAGCGGGGAAGGCCGGTCAGGGAGGGCCGTTCAGGGAAGGCCGGTCAGGGAAGGCCGGTCAGGGAGGGAACATCGCGGTGATGGGCCCGCGTGGCCAGGAGCGCCGGAACCAGACCGTCCTGCGGTGCGGGCCGATGTGGGCGGGGTCCGTCTCGTACAGGTCGTCGTGCGGGGCGCCCTCGTTGCCCGGGGCGAGCGCCGCGTCGCGGGCCTGGGCGGCGAGTTCGCGCAGGAGGGCGGTGGCGGTGGCCTCGGCCGCGGTCGGCGCTATGGCCAGGGCGGCGAGCGCGGCCCACAACGCGGTCGAGACGTACGAGACCGCGGAGCCGCCCAGATTCGGGTGGGCGGTCGGGTCCCCGTGGGGGCGCAGCAGCCCGGCCGCGACGAGCTGCTCGGGGGAGCGGTCGTCGGTGGGCGGGTGCTGGCGCATGGTGGGCACGCTACCCGGCGGGGCGCTCACCCGGTGCCGGAACGGATTCTCAGACTCTCCTCATGCCGCTCCGACCGGTCCCGGGCGCAGGATGGTGATAGGCGCTGATCACCTCGGCGGGCCCGATGGGGCCGGAGGAGGAGGTCCTGATGAGGCACTGGCACGGATATGGGCACGGGTACGGCCACGGGCCGGGCGGCTGGGGCATCGCCGTGATGACGATCGGCTCGCTGCTGCTCCTCGCGCTGCTGGTCCTGCTCGCCGTCGCCCTGTTCCGGTACGTGTCGCGGTCGCGGCAGCCGCTCGCGCACGGCGCGGCGGGCGCGGCTCCTGGGCCGGGCCGGCGGCACGGCTGGACGGGCGGGCCCGGTGGGCCCGGCGGCGCGGTGTACGGGCCGGCAGCGGAGCAGGTGCTCGCGGAGCGGTTCGCCCGGGGCGAGATCGACGAGGAGGAGTACCGGCGCAGGCTCGACGTCCTGCGCTCGGCCGACGGGCCGGGGAGCGGGCCGGGGAGCGGGCCGAACGGGCCCGGGGGTGGCTGATGGGTGACCGATGACCGGTGACCGAAGACCAGTGACCGGTGGCCGGGGCGGGTGGTCGGCCACGTGCCGACCACCCGGTCACCGGGGCACCGGGTCATCCACTGGCCCGGCGGAACGACTACTCGACGACGAGCTCGACCGGGATGTTGCCCCGGGTGGCGCGGGAGTACGGGCAGACCTCGTGGGCCTGCTTGACCAGCAGCTCGCCGGACTCGCCCGCGAGGGACTCCGGCAGTTCGACGCGCAGCACGACGGCGAGGCCGAAGCCGGCGCCGTCCTTGCCGATGGACACCTCGGCGGTGACGGAGACCTCGCTGGTGTCCACCCGGGCCTGGCGGCCGACCAGGCCGAGGGCGCTGGCGAAGCAGGCCGCGTAGCCGGCCGCGAACAGCTGCTCGGGGTTGGTGCCGTTGCCGTCTCCACCGAGCGCCTGGGGCATCGCCAGGGCGAGGTCCAGTCGGCCGTCCGAGCTGACGGCGCGGCCCTCTCGGCCGTTGGCGGTGGCGGCGGCGGTGTAGATCGCGTCCATGGTGCGTCCCTTCGGAAAGCTGCGGTGCGTTGGCAAGGACAAGTAGAGCACGCAATTGAGTTGTGCACAACTGAGTGATGCATCTTTTGGTTGCGTGACACTCGATGGTGTCGCAGCGATCGCTACCATGGAGGCATGACCACGCTCCCCGGTATGGCGGACGAGGATCTGCTCCGCCTCGACCAGCAGATCTGCTTCTCGCTGAACGCCGCCTCGCGCGCCTTCGGCGGCGTCTACCGCGTCCTGCTCCGGGATCTCGGGCTCACCTACCCCCAGTACCTGGTCATGCTCGTGCTCTGGGAGGACGGCGACCTGCCCGTCAAGCGGATCGGCGAGCGGCTGCGGCTCGACTCCGGCACGCTCTCCCCGCTGCTCAAACGGCTGGAGGCCGCCGGGCTGGTCCTCCGTGAGCGCAGCGCCGAGGACGAGCGCTCGGTGACCGTTCGTCTCACCTCCGAGGGCGCCGCCCTGAAGGAACGCGCCGGGCAGGTGCCGCGCCGGCTGCTCGCCGCGACCGGGCTGCCGGTCGAGGACCTGGCCGCGCTGCGCGGGCTGCTGGACCGGGTGACCGCCGAGCTGGACACGGCGGTGGTGGAGCCCGCGCCGTAGCGCCGGGGCGGGTCGGAGTGCGCTCCGCCGCGCTTGTCAAGCCGGGCGCCCGCGTGCTGTGATCTGGGTCACGTGGCCGTGGTCCGGTGAGGGTCGATCGGGTCGAACCGGCAGGTCAGCGGGGGTGATCGAAAGCGAACGGAAACGTTCGGCAATTGTCCGCCCGATCCGGTCGACAATCCGTACCTTCCGGACGGTTACACCACGAGCCCTTCCGACGGGCCGTCGGCGTGCCACCCGGTGGGCCGACCAGTTGACCCATGAAAGGGGGACGGGTGTGAGCACCCCCGAGCCGGGCGAGGAGCGGGCCCTGCGGGCGGATCCGCTCGCCGGCCTGCCGGCCGACTTCGAGGCATTCTTCACCCGCGAGAACCCCGGATACCTCCGCTACGCCCAGCAGCGCCTGCACCACCGCGAGGACGCGCAGGACGCCGTCCAGAACGCAGGCGCCACCCTGTACAAGAACTGGCGCCGCGCCCTCGCCAGCGACGACCTGCAGGCGTTCGGTTTCAAGATCCTCAAGGACGCCGTCGTCGACGTCCTGCGCGACCGCCGCCGCACCGAACGCAAACGGCTGCGCGTCATCGCCCAGCGCCGCCCCGACACCAGCCAGGACGAGCTGGAGGAGCTCGCCGAACTCGACGCCCTCGACTGGGCGATGGACGAACTCGCCCGCGCCGCCCCCGTCCAGGCCGACGTCGTCCGGCTGCGCCAGGCCGGCCTGTCCTACCCCGACATCGGCCGGGCGCTCGGCATCGCCCACACCACCGCCCGCACGTACTACAGCCTCGGGCGGCGCCACCTCGACTACCTGCTGGAACACCCGGACGACGAGGAGGCGCGGTGAAGGCCGCCGAGCTGCTGGACGTTCACGCCGCCGAGCTGGAGCGGGAGTTCCGCGACCACGACCCGGTGGACTTCACCCGTCGGCTCGCCGAGCGACTGGCCGCCGCCAGGCGGCTGGTGCCGCCGGTGCGCGAACGCCCGGCCCGTCCGCCCGCCACCGCCCGGCCGCCGCACGGCGCGGGCCCTGGTTCGGGTCAGGGATCGGGCCAGGGTCCGGGCCAGTGTTCAGGTTCCGGGGACCCTCCCGGGGGCGGTTGGCGCGCCGAACTGCGGCGGGACCTGCGGTACCTGTGCGCGGCCGTGGCGGGCGCGGCCGAACCGGGGGAGCTGGCGCTCGACCTCGAGCTCGCCGAGAAGACGGCCTTCCGCACCCTCGGATGCCTGCTGTACGGCCTGGGGCGCGCGGGCGACGGCGTGTTCTGGTGGAGGATCGCGGCCCAGTACGGCGACCAGCTGGCCGTGCACTGCCTCGCCGTGCACTACGCCGCCGAGGGCGAGGCGGGCGACGCCGCTCGCTGGGCCGTCCAGGCGCAGGACCTCAGCGCCCCGGGCCGGCTGCCCGAACTGGCCCCGCACGCCCGCCCCGGCGGCGTCGCCCGGCTGGCCCGGTGCCTGGCGGAGGACTACGACGGCGAGATCCTGCTGACGCTGAGGGACGCGGTGGCGGCGCGGCAGCGGGCCCGAGCGGGAGCGGCCCTCGTCGACGCCCGGCTGGGCGTGCGCACGGTACGCGGCCGGGGCGTCGTGCGGATACGGTGACCGGCGGCCCGAGCCGGCCCGGGGGCGGGCCGGGCGGGCGAGGCGGCTGGGCGGTCGGGGCGGATCGGGGCGCTCGGGCGGGCTCTCGGGCGGCCTCTGACCGCCGGCCCGGACGGGCGCGATCTCCCTGGCGGCCGATGCTCGGCGTGACCGTCCCGGCGCTGCCGTTCTGCGGCGGGCGGGAAAGGGTGGTGACCGCCGCACCCCGTGCGGGTACGGCGGTCACCACCCTCGGCAACGGGTCGGGCTTCGGCCGGGGCTTCCCGCGGGCGGCCCCGGCCGGGCCTCGGGGGATCAGTCGGTGCCGGACTCGATCGCCGCGTGATCCAGGGCGCTGGACTCGGCGTCGTCACCGGTGCCGGCCGCGATCGGCGCGGCGCCACCCGGGGCGAGCTCGCCGATCAGCCCGGTCCACGGCGCCAGCTGGCCGTGGACGGCGTACTGCTCCAGCTTGCTGCGGGAGTCGGCGATGTCCAGGTTGCGCATCGTCAGCTGGCCGATCCGGTCGTCCGGGACGAACGCGGCGTCCACGCTGCGCTCCATCGACAGCTTCTCCGGGTGGTAGCTGAAGTGCGGGCCCTGGGTGTCGATCACCGAGTAGTCCTGGCCCCGCCGCAGCCGCAGCGTGACGCTGCCGGTGACGCCGTGGCCGACCCACTTCTGCAGGCTGTCGCGCAGCATCAGCGCCTGCGGGTCGAACCAGCGGCCCTCGTACATCAGCCGGCCGAGCCGGCGGCCCTGGGTGTGGTAGGTGGCGAGGGTGTCCTCGTTGTGGATGGCGTTGAGCAGCCGCTCGTAGGCGATGTGCAGAAGCGCCATGCCGGGGGCCTCGTAGATGCCCCGGCTCTTGGCCTCGATGATCCGGTTCTCGATCTGGTCCGACATGCCCAGGCCGTGCCGGCCGCCGATGGTGTTGGCCTCGTGCACCAGCGCCACGTCGTCGGCGAACGCCTGCCCGTTGATCCGCACCGGGCGACCGAACTCGAACTCGACCGTGACGTCCTCGGTCGCGATCTCGACCGACGGGTCCCAGAAGGCCACGCCCATGATCGGGCTGACGATCTCCATCGAGGTGTCCAGGTACTCCAGCCGCTTGGCCTCGTGGGTGGCGCCCCAGATGTTGGCGTCGGTGGAGTAGGCCTTCTCGGCGGAGTCCCGGTAGGGGAGGTCACGCTCGGTGAGCCAGGCGGACATCTCCTTGCGGCCGCCGAGCTCGGTGACGAAGGCCGAGTCCAGCCACGGCTTGTAGATGCGCAGGCTGGGGTTGGCGAGCAGGCCGTAGCGGTAGAACCGCTCGATGTCGTTGCCCTTGTAGGTGGAGCCGTCGCCCCAGATCGAGACCTCGTCCTCCTGCATGGCACGCACCAGCAGGGTGCCGGTCACGGCACGGCCGAGCGGGGTGGTGTTGAAGTACGTCTGCCCGGCGGAGCGGATGTGGAAGGCGCCGCAGGCGAGGGCGGCGAGGCCCTCCTCGACCAGCGCGGCCCGGCAGTCCACCAGTCGCGCCTGCTCGGCCCCGTAGGCGCGGCCACGGGCCGGCACGTCGGCGAGGTTCGGCTCGTCGTACTGGCCGATGTCGGCCGTGTAGGCGAACGGGACGGCGCCGTGCTCGCGCATCCAGGCGACGGCCACCGAGGTGTCCAGACCACCGGAGAATGCGATGCCGATCTTCTCTCCGACCGGCAGCTTGCTCAAGACCTTCGACATGGGTGCACCCTATGACCCGCGCGGTGCGGGCCCCTGACTCAGCGATGTTGACTAGCGACTGTGGGGATCTCGATGTATCCGATGCCCGTACTCTGGCATAACTTTGCAGAGTTCCGCAAGACAATACGGTGGGGTCGGTCGGGATGGCGGTCCGGAGTGCCACTTCCGGCGACTCAACTGTGCTGAGGCCCGCGCGAGTTGGGCCGGATGGTGCCGCAGGCCGGGCTCCCGGGGGAGTCCGGCCTGCGGGCGCCGCGCTGCGATGGGCGCTGGGTGGCGAGTTGGGCAGTGGTTGCGCGGTGGGTGGCGTCAGACCTTGCGGCCCACGGCGGCGTACATCCAGCGGGTGGAACCGTGGGTGGAGCCCTCCGGGCGCCAGAGCGGGACGAAGTCCACGCCGGGCTCCAGGAGTTCCCAGCCCTCGAAGTACCCCTCCACCGCGGCCCGGCCGCGCAGCCGGATGCCGGAGGCGGTCCTGTCCCAGGTCTTCGCGGCCTCGGCGGCGCGCACGGGGTTGCCCTCGGCGGTGCTGTGCGAGACCAGCAGGTAACTGCCCGGGGCGAGCCGCTTGTGGACGGCCCGGACCGCGGCGGCGGCCTGCTCGTCGTCCACGAAGTGCAGCACGGCCACCATGAGCACCGCCACCGGCTGGGAGAGGTCGATCAGCTCGCGCAGCTCGGGCCGGTCGAGCAGCTCGTCGACGTCGCGCAGGTCGCCCGTGAGGACGGTGGTGGACCGGTTGTCGGCCAGCAGAGCCCGGCCGTGGGCCAGCACGATCGGGTCGTTGTCGATGTAGACCACCCGGGAGTCGGGGGCGATCTCCTGCGCCACCTCGTGGACGTTGCCCTGCGCGGGCAGGCCGGAGCCGATGTCGACGAACTGGCGGATGCCCGCCTCGACGCAGTGCCGCACGGCGCGGCGCAGGAAGGCACGGTTCTCCCGGGCGGCCTGCGGGATGTCCGGGGAGACGGATATGGCGTGCTCGGCCGCGGCGCGGTCGGGCGGGAAGTTGTCCTTGCCGCCGAGCCAGTAGTCGTAGATCCGGGCCGGGTGCGGCCGGTCGGTCTCCAGCGACGCCGACTGGGCGGCGTCCGCCGCCCTGAACGCCTCGGCGGCCTGGTGCGCGCCTGCCGGTTCCGTCGTGTCCGTGCCGTTGTCGGGCGTGATCATTCGGGTCCCCCTCCAGTGACCTGAACGGCTGTCACCACACCTGCGCCGACAACCGGTTGAACGTTCACGCATGATAGCCGTCGACTATCGGGCGGGAGTGGCCTCCCCCGCTATCGACGCGGAAAGGGTCCGGTGCGGTTCAGGTGACGCACCCGTGAAGGGGCAGGCGGGCGGGGTCGGTTCGGTTCGTGAACCGAGGAGGCTTGGGCCGAGCGGTCATGGCACGCGGTCAGCGGCTCCTGCGTGCTCTGGCGCGGAGCCACACCGAACGGGAGGCCAGCAGGCCGAGCCCGAAGGCCACCAGGTGCCCGGCGTCGGCGAGCTGCTGGTTCGTCGCCCACGCCCCGGCCAGCGCGAGGGCGAGAGCCGGCGGGCCGTACCGGCGCAGCGGCGCCGGGCCGAGCGCGATGAGGCAGGTGGCGGTGGCGACCAGCCCGTAGCTGATGCCGACGTCCCGCGCCCGGGACAGGGCGCCCGGGATGTGGGCGACGAGCATGACCCACATCGCACCCTCGGTGAGCAGGGTGGCACCCAGATGCCCGAACAGGAACACCGCACCCGCCCGCAAGGGGCCCCAGCGCCACTCGGCCAGGCCCAGCACCACGGCCACCGCCGCGATGCCCGCCCAGGCCGGCACGCCGTCGACCACCAGGGCACTGGTGAACATCGTCCACCACTTGCCCACTTCCATGTGGTGCACGTTGCTGCTGTTGTGGCGGACGAAGCGGGCGCGCCCGGCATGGCCCTGCCCGGCGAGCCAGGCGGCCGTCACGGTGAGCAGCAGGACGTAGACCGTGGTCAGCCGGAGCCGGGACAGTACGCGGACGGCCGGTCTGGCGGCGCTCTCCGCAGCCGGGGCGGTCCGTTCGTCCGTGGCGAGGTCGTCCCTCATGGTGGGTGGTGCCTTTGCTGTGCGGCCCGGGGGGTCAGATCGCCAGCGTACGCCAGCCGGAGGTGGGGAAGGATCGGGCGCCGGCGCTGCCGGCTCACCCGAACGATGCAGCGCGCCGACGCACCCCCGGGGCGCCCGGGCGAGGGTGAAGGCGAGGGTGAAGGGGACCGGTGAGGAGGTGTCGATGACCGGCAGCACCGGCGGGTCGGTCCGGGAGCGGCAGAGGCCCTGGTGGACGAGGGCCGGGCGGGCCGTGTGGGCCTACGTGCGCAGCGCCCCGGGCACCTACGCCTGGCTGGCCGTGCTGCTCGCCACCACGCAGGTCATCCGGCACGTCGACCCCGTGACGGCCGACCGCATCCTGGAGCGGCGCTCCACCAACCTGCACCACCTGCAGGTCTCGCCCGTGCGTGTCCTGGTGACGAGCGCACTGTGGATCGCCGGGGGCGGCTGGCTGAGCTACTTCGTGCTCTACAACCTCTTCCACGTGCCCGTAGAGCGCTGGCTGGGCACGCTGCGCTGGATCTCGGTGGCGATGATCGCCCACGTCGGAGCGACCTACCTCAGCGAGGGCGTGCTCGGCTGGGCGATCCACCGGGGCCTGGCCCCGCCGAAGGCCGTCTACACCCTGGACTACGGCGTCAGCTACGCCCTGGCCGGGGTGGTCGGGGTGCTGACGTACCTGATCGTGAAGCCCTGGCGGTACCTGTACGTGGTGGGGGTGCTGGCCGTGTACGTGTTCGGGGTGCACCAGAGCCGTGACTACACCAGCATCGGGCACCTGAGCGCGGCACTGATCGGGCTGGCCTGCTACCCGATCACCCGGGGGCGCCCGGGATCCTTCGACCCGGTCGCCTCGGCCCGGGCGCTCCACCGGAGGCTTCGCCGCCGGTGAGCGCGTCAGCGGGCGTGCGCCCTGCACGCGTCTGCGGGCGCGTCGCCGCCCGGGCGCCGGACCGCTCGTCGACGGAGCGGGCCGGTGCCTGAGGCCGGAGTGGACGAGCGGGGTGCTACTTGCCGGGCCGCTCGGCCACGCAGAGGATGTTGCCCTCGCTGTCCTTGAACCAGGCCGCGCGCAGGCCGTTGCTGCCCGTGGCGACTCCGTTCTCCGTCTTGAGCCCGGGGAAGTCGTAGTCCTCGAAGGTGATGCCGCGGCCGCGCAGGGCGGCCATCTCGGCGTCGAGGTCAGCGACCTTGAAACTGGCCAGGGTGTGCGCGGCCTGGCCGCCGCTCGGGGTCTCGTACATGCCGAACTGGATGCCACCGCTCTCGAAGGTGACGTCCTCGTCGGTCTCGTCGACGAGCTTGAGGCCCAGGGTGTCGGTGTAGAAGGTCTTGGCCCGCGCCAGATTCGTGGCGGGGATCATGGCCAGTACGGGTGCGTCTCCCAGCATGGTGATTCGCCTCCTCCTTCCTCCAGGCTAGGGAGTTGTGGGCGGGATGCCCACGGCTGGGAGCGACCGCTTCGGGCCGTGTGCGCGCGGTGACCGGGGGGCAGTGGCGTCGGCTGCCCCGAGGGGTTCGCGCGGGGACATGATGCTGTTGTCAAGGAGCGGTCCGTAGGCGGCTCGGCAGGCCGTGCGGACGTCGGCCGCCGTCGAGCGGGAACGTGCGGAGGGGCGCGAGAGCAGTTCGACGAGGAGATGGGCGGTGGGGTCGCCGTACAGCGCTGCGGAGGTGGCGGGCGTGGATCTCAGGGCAGGCGCGGCTCACGCGTCGAAGCGCGAGCCGGGGTGTCGCCCAGCATGAGGCCCGGCGCTGCGGCGGGTCGTATGACGCTCGGCATCGTGGGGCCTCCTTTCCGAGGTCTCAAGGGTTCCAAGGTGCTGGTCCGGCGAGGTGGTTCGTACGCTGCCACACCAAGTGGCCCGTCCGCAACCGATTTTCACTCTCCGTCAGATGAGTGGGAGCGGCCCGGCCAGTCGTGCGGGACGCGCTCCAGCACGCCCTCGCCGAAGAGCTCGTACAGCGGCAGCGTCTCGAGGTGGACGTAGCCGATGTGGCAGTCGCAGACGGGCAACGGGCAGGCGCGCGGCCCGAGTCGGGCGCGGAAGGAGCCGTCGTAGAGGTTGCCGAGCTCCTCGCGGACGAAGTGGCAGCGGCGCACGGTGCCGTCGCCGTCGACGGAGAGCACCGACTCGCCGGTGCGGCAGGGCAGGCCCGCGCTGGGGTGCGCGTGCCGGCTGTAGGCGAAGTGGGGGTCGATCGAGGCCCAGTCGGAAGCCTCGGCTTCGTCGTACGAACGGCCCTCGGCCGCGTTGACCCACAGGTAGACGCCCTCGGCGAGCTCGGCCCGCAGCCGGCGGGCCTCGGCCAGGTGCCCGGCCTGGCCGACCACGCCGACGCTGTACCGCACGCCGAGCGCGTCCAGCTCGCGGCATTTGGCGAGGAAGCGCTCCCGGGCGACCTGGCCGGGGTGGTAGGTGACCCAGAGGGCGAGGGTGTCGAGGTCGGCCTCGGCGAGCCAGCCGGTGCGGCAGCTCAGGTTGGTCTGGATCGCGACCCGGCGCACGTGCGGGAGCCGGCTCAGCTCGACCAGTGCCCGCCGGTACCAGGAGCGGACCAGCCCCTCGCCCCAGGGGGTGAACAGCACGGCCAGGGTGTCCCCGGTGCCGGCCCGGCCGGCCGCCCAGGCGGTGAAGCGCTCCAGTGCGGCCCGGTCGGTGCGCAGCTGCTCGGGGGTGTCGCGGCGCTTCGCGAACGGGCAGTACGGGCAGTCGTAGTCGCAGGAGGCGAGCGGGCCGCGGTAGAGGAGGGTGAGGTCGCGCGGGCCGTCCGTGAGCGTGAGGGCGGGTACGGCGGGCACGGAGGCGACGGTCGGCAGGCCGAGGAAGGTCACTTCGCCTCGTACCCGTCCATCAGGGCGCGCACCTCGGGCGAGAACAGCACCGGGCCGATCGCGTCGGAGTGCGCCAGCCCCTCGGGCGTGAGGCGCAGCCGCCGCGCGTCGTCCTCCAGCCAGCCGCGCTCGGCGAACCGGGCCAGCTCGGCGGGGAAGTCCTCGGCCGGCGAGGCGCCGAACCGGGCGCGGTAGTCGGCCAGTGGCAGGCCCTCGGCCTGCAGCAGCGACTGCACCAGGTGGCGGCGGCGGGCCTCCTCGGGGTTCATCGGGTATCCGTGGCGGGCGTGGTGGAAGTCGTCGGTGGCCACGTACTCGTCGATGATGGCGCGCACTTCGGTGGCGTTCACCGCGTAGTCGAAGGAGTAGTGCAGCCGGGAGGTGTAGGAGCGGGCCCCGCAGCCCAGCCCGATCATGCCGTCCGTCTGGCAGGCGTACTCGCTCGCCCCGGCCTGCGGGGAGGCGGCGCGGCGGAACATCCGCATGGACACCTGCTCGTAGCCGTGGGCGAGCAGGTGGTCGCGGCCCGACCGGTACAGGGCGAGGCGGCGTTCGTCCCAGGCGGCCTGGGTCTCCTGCTCGCCGCGCCGGGCCAGGCCCGTCAGGGGGCGGACGTACAGCGGATAGAGATACAGCTCCTCGGGCCGCCAGGCGAGGGCGGCGTCGAGGGAGCGGAGCCAGCTGGCCTCCGTCTGGCCGTCGATGCCGTAGATGAGGTCGATGTTGAGCACCGGGAATCCGGCGGCGCGGATGCGGCCGAGCGCGGCCTCGACCTCGGCGCGCTTCTGCGGGCGGACGGCCGAGCGGGCCTCGGTGTCGTCGAAGGACTGCACGCCCAGGCTCAGCCGGGTGGTGCCGCGGGCGGCCAGCACCTCCAGGCGGTCGGCGGTCGAGGTGGCGGGGGAGGCCTCCACCGAGAGCGGTATCGCCCGCAGGTCGGCGCCCATCCGCTGCTCGGCGATGTCGCACAGCCGCTCCAGCTCGGCGGCGGTCAGGTACGTCGGCGTGCCGCCGCCGAAGGCCGCGAGCGCGAAGCGGGCGCCCTCGTCCAGGGCCGAGCGGACGGCGAGGGCCTGGCGCTCCAGGGCGTCCAGGTAGGCCCCGGCCAGGCCGTCGGGGCTGCCGATGCGGGTGAAGAGGTTGCAGAAACCGCACCGCACCTCGCAGAACGGGATGTGCAGGTAGAGCGAGAGCGCGTGCTGGGGCTCGCCGTTCCACAGCTCGCTCAGCGGCGGGCGCTCGGGCAGCGCCCGGTAGGCGGTCTTGTGCGGGTAGGCGTAGACGTACGACTGGTACGGCGACTCGGGGCGCGGGGGTGCGGTGGTCATGCGCGCTCCTCCTCGGAGACGGCGGCGCTGGGCCGGTGGGGGAGGGTGAAGTGGGCGTACGGGACGGTCCAGACCACCTCGTGGCCGATCCGGTGCCCGACGTAGCCGTCCTCGCCGTACGCCGTGCCGTGGTCGGAGCAGACGATCGCGAAGCAGGGGCGGCGGGCGCTCATCGCGGCGAACAGGCGGCCGATGTGGGCGTCCACGTACTCCAGGGCGGCGGCGTGGCTGGCCCGGGAGTCGCCCGATTCGCGGGTGGCGCCGGGCAGGTGGAACCAGTTCGGCTGGTGCAGGGCGGAGACGTTGAGGAAGAGGAACAGCGGCTGTTCGGCGGGCTGTTCGGCGGCGACCCGCTCGGCGCGGGCGACCTGCTGCTCGAAGGAGGTCGGGGAGGGCACGCCCATGCCGGGCTCCCAGTGGCTCTCCTGGAACAAGCCCGGCAGGACGGAACCGAGCGGGCCCTGCTTGTTGAAGAAGCCGACGCCGCCGATGCACACCGTCCGGTAGCCGGCCGAGGCGAGCGCGGTGGGCAGGTCGGGCGCGTCGAAGACCCAGGTGCGCGGGGCGGTGCTCTCCGAACCGGCGAAGCGGGCCGCGAACAGACGGGGGTGTGGGCCGTCGGGGGAGGCCGGGGTGGGCAGGAAGCCGGCCAGGATGGCCTGGTGGGAGGCGTAGGTGAAGCTGCCGGGCGCGTGGCGGCGCTCCCAGCGGCCGCCGGGCAGGTGGGCGGCGAGGTTCGGGATGCGCCCGGCGGCGGCCAGCTCCTCGGCGACGTCGAAGCGGAGCGTGTCGAGGGTGACGAGCAGCAGGTCGTGGCTGCCCACGACGGCGTTCATGTCGGCGTTCATGTCGGCGTTCATGTCGGGGGACGGGACGGGCGGCGGCGAGGGGGCGGTGCGGTGGTTCATCGGGCGGGTTCCAGGTTCCGGTCGTTCGTCGGGGTGGAGCGCAGCAGCGCGGCGAGCTGGGCGCCGTACGTGTCCAGGCCCTCGGCGGGGCCGCCGGGCAGGCCCGTGAGGTTGGGCAGCAGATCGCCGAAGGCGTTCACCTCGCCGACCAGGGCCCTGCGCCAGCCGGCCGTGGGCAGGACGTCGACCCCGACCATCGGCGACCGGGGGAAGCAGGCGGCCGCACGCTCGGCCGTCTCCAGCATGGCCGGCCAAGAGGCGCCGGCCGCCTCCCGGGCCAGGTCGAGACTGCCGCGGGCGCCGCCGAGGTGGAGGTTGGTCATCGGCTGGGCGGCCGTGCGCACGACGACGTGGGTGGCGCGGCCCGCGACCACCACCACCCTCAGGTCCGCCGAACGGCCGGACTGCGCGGCCTTCGGCACCCACTGCTCGACGTGCAGCCCGTCCGGTGCGAGGGCGTCGACGATCGCCGCGACCTCCCGGACCTCGCTGTAGCGGCGCACCCGCAGCGAGTTGTGCAGTCGGCCGTCGTCGAGTTCGACCGAGGTCGTGGCCAGTACCCGGCCCTGCGGGCCGAACTCCAGGGCCATCACCCCGGAGGCGGAGGAACCGTGCGCGGGCTTGACGAAGACCCGGCGCATCCCGGCCTCCGCCAGGCGCTCGCGCAGATGCTCCCAGCCCGTCACCTCGCCGCTCAGCGCCCTGGGCACCGGTACGTCGGCGGCGGAGAGCAGGGCGTGGGCGCGGCGCTTGTCGAACATCACCGCGATCTCCTCCGGATCGCCCAGCATCCGCACGCCGGGGCGGGCCGCCAGGGCGCGCAGCGCCGCCGTCACCCCCGCGTACCAGGCGGCCGTGCCCTCGACCCGCGTCGGCGCGTAGCCGCGGCCGAGCACCGGGCCGCGCAGCAACTCGTCGACCCGGGGCTCCTCGCCGGGCGACTCGACGCGCAGCAGCACGCCCTCAGCCGCCTCGGGCAGGCGGGCGTGGCCGCGCAGCACGTCCAGCCAGGGCAGGACGGCGGGCTCGGGCAGGCCCGCGGCCCGGGCCGCGGCGGCGAACAGTGTGACCCGCCGGTGGCCGGGGTTGCCGAGGACGGTCAGCCGCAGCGTCATGGTGCCTGCTCCCGCCTACTCGGCGACCGCGACGTAGCGGTCCTCGTCGTCCTCGTGGCTCTCGTCCTCGGAGAGGTCCACCTCCACGCCCGGCAGGGCTTCGCGCAGGCGCTGCTGCATCTCCTCGCTGAGGTAGTGGTGGTGCAGGTCGAGGGCGCGCAGATGGGTGAGCGGCTGCCCCTCCAGCAGCGCGGTGGCGCCCTCGTCGGTGAGCACGCCCATGGACAGGTCGAGCGTCTCCAGCCGGGCGACCACGGGGGCGTGGGCAACGGCGGCGGCGATCTGGTCCTGGAACTCGCTGTTGGCCAGCGCGAGGTGGCGCAGCCTCGGCAGGCGCGAACCGTCGAGGAAGGGCGCGAGGTCGTCCATCGTGGTGTCGCCGTTGTACTCGTCGACGCCGAGCCACAGCTCCAGCCGCTCCAGGGCGGGCAGTTCGGAGGCCGAGACCGCGCGCACCACGGGGGCGGGCAGGCCGCCGGCCTCGAAGCGCAGCGCCTTCAGCGCGTCGTGCCGCAGGGGCTGGAGGCGCAGGCCCGTGCCGCCGCGCACCACCAGGGAGGTCAACTGCGGGAACACGGTGAGGACCCGGGTGACGTCCGTCATCTCGAGCCAGGAGATCTCGCACTCGTCGTACGTCACCTCGCCGAGGAAGAACGCCTCCAGGGCGGGCAGGCGCTCGGCGTCGTCGAGGACGGTCTCCATCGTGGCGCGGACGGGCTCGTAGCCGTTCTGCCACCAGGGGCCGATCACGAGGGCGCGGACCCCGGCGGTGTCGACCGTGTCGAGGAAGGACTGCCAGAGCTCGCCGAAGTCGATCTTCGAGTCGTACTCGACCGCGAGCCGCCAGGCGGCCGCGCCGGGCGCGGGCCGGGTGTCGGCGTCGTGCTCGGGGGCGAAGTCGTGGATCGGCAGACCGTGGAAGTCTTCGATGTGGCGGGAAACGGACATGGCGGCTCCAGTCGGCGTGGTCGGAGGAGGGACGGGGGCGGGGCGGCTGATGCGGTCGCGGCTACTCGGCGACGGCGACGTAGCGCCACCGGTCGTCGGGCTTGCCGGCCTCGGAGAGGTCCACCTCGACCCCGTTCAGGGCCTGGCGCAGGCGCTGCTGCATCTCCTCGGTCAGGTAGTGGTGGTGCAGGTCGAGGGCGCGCAGGTGGGTGAGGGGCTGGCCCTCCAGCAGCGCCGCGGCGCCCTGGTCCGTCAGGACGCCCATCGACAGGGCGAGCGACTCCAGGCGGGCGACCACCGGGGCGTGCGCCACCGCGGCGGCGATCTCGTCCTGGAACTCGCTGTTCTGCAGGCCCAGGTGGCGCAGCTTCGGGAAGCGCGTGCCGTCCAGGAACGGCCTGACGTCCTCGATCGTGCTGTCGCCGCCGTAGCCGTCCACGCCGAGCCACAGCTCCAGCCGCTCCAGGGCGGGCAGCTCGCAGCCGGCCACCGCGCGCACCACCGAGGCCGGCAGGCCGCCGGCCTCGAAGCGCAGCGCCTCGAGGGCCTCGTGGCGCACCGGCTGGAGCGCGAGCCCGCCCTTGCCCTCCCAGTCCTCGGCGGCTCCGCGGATCACCAGCTCCCTCAGCGCGGGGAAGGCCGTCAGCAACGGCGTCACGTCGCACATCTGGAGCCAGGAGATCTCGCACTCGTCGTAGGTGATGTCGCCGACGAACAGGGCGCGCAGGGCGGGGAACCGCCCGGCGGAGGCGACGATCGCGTCCAGCGCCCCCTGAAGGCCCTCGGGCTCCTCCGGGGCCCACAGGCCGATGACCACCGCGCGGACCCGCTCGGTGTCGACCGTGTCCAGGAAGCGCTGCCACCACTCGACGAACGACCGCTCGCTCTCGTAGTGCAGGCCGACCTTCCACGCGACCCCGTCCGGGCCGGGCAGTTCGGCGGCGCCACCGTTCGCCTCGGCCTCCTCCAGGGCGGGGACGAACTCGAAGACGGGGAGCCCGTGGAACTGCTCGAGATGCTGGTTGACGGTCATGCGCTGCTCCTTCGGTGGACCGGGCCGAGCAACTGTCTACCAGCAGGGACGGACAATCCGGTGGCCGGGTCGCCGTCCGGGCGCGTTGTCAGACCCATGCTCTATGTTCCGTATCGACTCCGGAGAGTCACCGCGAACGGCGGTGCGGAGCCAGGGGGTCCGGTGTCCGCCGGAGTCCGGTCGGACGGCGAGGGAGGACTCGATGTACCGCCAGGGAGACGTGCTGATCGTGCCGGTGGAGCAGGGCGCCGTGCCGCCGAGGGTGCTGGACCTGCCCGCGCAGCCCCGGGACGCGCGGGGCCGGATGGTGCTCGCCCTCGGCGAGGTCACGGGCCACGCGCACGCCGTGGTCGGCCCCGGCGAACTGCGCCGGGAGGCGGGGCCGTTCGGCTCGGGCTGGCTGCGGCTGCCCGAGGGCGGGCGGGTGGTGCACGAGGAGCACGCCGCGATACCGCTGCCCAAGGGGTGGTACCGGGTGGTCCGTCAGCGGGAGTACACCCCGGGCGCGGTGCGGGTGGTCGCGGACTGACCTCCGCCGCGTCCGCCGCGCCCGGTGGCGAGGGCCGGGCGGGGGCGGGCGGGGGCGGGCGGAGGCGGTCCGCGAGGGTGCGCGGAGCGGGGCGAGGAACGGAAACGGACGGCCGGGCGGGGAGCCCGGCCGGGAACGGAGCGGACGATGCAGACGGTGAACCCCGAGGAGACCACGGGCGCGCGGGAGGCGGGCCGGCACGCCGAGGTGACGGCCCGCTGGCGGGCCAGGGCCTCGGCCACCGGCCCGGGCGACCGCGCGGCGGCCGAGAGCGCGGTGCGGGCCGCCTACCGGGAGGCCGGGCTGCCCGAGCCGGCCGAGGTGCGCTGGCACGGCTCGCCCCTCTCGGCGGTCGAGGCGGCCCTGGAGCTGAGGGCGGCCGGCGCGGTCAGTGTGCGCGAGGCCGTGCGCACCCTGCCCTGGGAGGCGGCCCGGCGCAGGGCCGTCGAGGAGGTCGGCCAGGCGGGCTGGTCGGCGCACTGGGCGCTGACCGGCGGCGAGCTCGGCCCGGTCACCACCCCGCTCGCCGACCGCCTCCGCAACGCCGTCCTCGACCGGCTCGCCCCCGAGGCGGACCGGGATGAGGACCCGGACGAGGCCGTCGAGGAGGCCCGGGCGCGTCGTACCGTCGTGCGGCTCGCCCTGCTCGACGCGGTGCGCGGCCAGCACGACGCACCCTGGTTCGCCGCCTTCGAGGCCGCGGGAGCGGCCGCCGAACCCGTGGCGCCGCTGATCGCGACGGCGCGCGAGGCGGGCTGGTGGTGGCCCTACCAGGACGTGGTGCTGATCAGCGAACGCCCCCTCGCCCTGCACCGGGACGAGGCCGGGCGGCTCGACCGGGCGGACGGGCCCGCCGTCGAGTACCCGGACGGCTTCGCCCTGCACGCCTGGCGCGGCATGCCCGTACCCGCCGAGTTCCTGGCGGGCCTGGCCGAGGTCAGCGTCGAGCGGATCCGCACCGAGGAGAACGCGGAGCTGCGCCGCGTCCTGCTGGAGCACTACGGATACGAGCGCTACCTGGCCGACTCCGGCGCCGAGCCGATCGACCGCGACGAGACGGGGGTGCTGTGGCGGATCGTCCTGCCGGACGACGAGCCGGTGGTGATGGTCGAGGTGGTGAACTCCACCGCGGAGCCCGACGGCACCTTCCGGACGTACTGGCTTCGCGTCCCGCCGAGCACCCGTACGGCGAGGGCCGGCGTCGCCTGGACCTTCGGGATACCGGAGGCCGACTACCACCCGCAGCGGGAGACCTGAGCGGGCGGCGGTCGGCCTGGTGCGGGGCGAGTGGCCTCGCCTGACCGACGGGCGGTCAGGCGAGGGCCTGCTCCAGCCAGTCGCGGACGATCCCGTTGCGCAGTTGCGGCGCCATGGGAGCGCAGTGGTCGCCGGCGCCCTGGTCGGCGGTCAGGACGATGTGCCGTTTCGGACAGCGGAGGAGGTCGAAGAGCCGGGAGCCCTGGCCCGGGATCATCGCCTCGGTCTCGTAGCCGAGGACGAGGGTCGGGCAGGTGACCAGGTGGGCCACGTCGTCGCAGCGGAAGCGTTCGATCGTGAGGTCGACGCTTTGGGCGTCGCTGCCGTTGACGAGGATCAGCGTGGGTCGGCGCAGGGGCCGGCCCGGAGGGGAAAGGAGGTACGCCGGTAGCCCGATGTCCTCGTAGGGGATCGACAGCTGTTGGACGGGTGGGTCGAGGAGTTCGCCGGCGCGGTGCCAGCTGGTGCGCATCTCGGCGAAGACCGCCGGTTCGTCGGTCGGACGGTCGCTGCCGAGCACGGAGAACAGGGCGAGGGACAGGTACTCGGCGGCGCGCAGGTGGGCGCCGCGGGCGACGCCCGGACGGCTGCGGCCATGGCCTCGGCGTCGAACGGGCGGAAGGCGCCGCTGCGCTGGCCGTCGAGGAGGTGCCGGACGAGCAGGGCGGTGGGGGTGCCGAAGTCGGAGGTGCTGACCATCGGGCTGCCGTCCTCCTGGCGGGCGTTGGCGAGGACGTCGACCAACGCCCGTACCTCGACGGGGTGTTCCGCGATGAAGTCGAGGTTGGACTCGATGTGGGCGGCCAGCATCGCGGCCGGTTCGCGGTGGGCCCGGATGCGCGGCTGCATGAAGGCGCGCGCCCGTTCCTGGACGGTGTCGACGACGGCCTGGAAGAGGTCCTCCTTGTCGGAGAGGTGGTAGGAGATCATCCGCACGCTGGAGACCCCGGCCTTGCTCGCGATCTTCGCGAACGAGGTGAGGGCAGGCGAAAGCGCGCGGCCGCTCCCGGAAGGTCCGGAAGCGGCTGCGCGACGTGAAGGAGGGAGCCGGAGGCTCAGGTCGTCCGGGCGATCAGGAGGGGCTGGAAGAAACCGGTGTGCTCGGGCTGCTCCCAGGAAGCCCCGGTGAACCCGCACCCCTCGGCGAAACCCGTCAACTGTTGGGAGGTGAGGGCCCAGTAGGTGGAGCGGCCGACCGAGACCTGCCAGGTGTCGGTCTCGTCCGGGGCCAGGCGGAACAGCTCCAGGTCGTAGCGTTCGCCGTCCTCGTGCCAGCTCCAGAGCTGGAAGATCACGGACCGGCGGCCGTCGTACTCGGCGGTCTGCGGCGCGGTGGAGGCGGGCCGGGAGCGGCGCAGCTCGTCGTACGGGCGGGTGCTGACGAGCAGCAGGCCGCCGGGGCGCAGCACCCGGTGCATCTCGGCGAGGGCGGCGCGGACGTCCTCGGCGGTGAGCAGGTGCGGCAGCGCGTTGTCGGCGCAGACGACCACGTCGAACCGGCCCTCCGGGAACGGGAGTCGGCGCATGTCCGCGGCGGCGGTGGGCAGGCGGAGGCCGCGCCGGGCGGCCTCCGTGGTGGCGCGGGCGGCGGCGATCGGGCTGAGGTCGGTGCCGGTGACGCGATGGCCCTGGGCCGCGAGGCCGATCGCCTGGGTGCCGATGCCGCAGGCGCAGTCCAGCACCTCGGCGGGGCGGTCGCCGAGGTGTGAGCGGATCAGGGTGTCCAGCGCGGCGCCCTGGCGAGCGAGGGAGGCGTCCCAGTCCGGGTAGAGGAGGTGGTAGCCGGGTGCGAACTCGTCGTAGAAGCGGCCCAGGAGTGAGGAGTCGGTCATCGGGTCGAGGTCTCCGGTGAAGGCGGGGCGGGGGAGTGGCGGGCCCGATGGGCGTTCGCCCGGGCGGGCCGGACGTTCGTCATGGGGCATTCTCGTCTCGCTTCCGGAACGGCGACGAGCGGACTTCCGTGGGGCATTCGTGGGGCATCGGGCGAGGGAGACCAGGCCCAGGTACGAGTCCTGCCACAGGTCCTCGTCGCCCTCGGGGAGGAGGAGTACGCGGTCGGGGCGGAGGGATGCGATGGCGTCGGGGTCGTGGGTGACCATCACGATGGCGCCCGGGTAGGAGCCGACCGCGGCCAGGACCTCGGTGCGGGAGGCCGGGTCGAGGTTGTTGGTCGGCTCGTCGAGGAGCAGGACGTTGGCGCCGCAGTGGACGAGTCCGGCCAGGGCGAGCCTGGTCCTCTCGCCGCCGGAGAGGACCGAGGCGGGCTTGTCGGCGTCGTCGCCCCGGAACAGGAACGCGCCGAGGACGCGGCGGAGTTCGCCGTCGCCGAGGTGGGGTGCGGCCTGGGCGAGGTTGTCGCGGACGGTGTGCTGCGGGTCGAGCGTGTCGTGCTCCTGGGCGAAGTAGCCCAGGCGCAGGCCCGGGCCGGGGACGACGCGGCCGGAGTCCGGGGTCTCGTGGCCGGCGAGGATGCGCAGCAGGGTCGTCTTGCCGGCCCCGTTGTGGCCTAGTGCTGCGTCAGGCAACCTTTGCCCGTCAAGGAGCGGCGTTCGGTGCGTGCTCTCGGCGTGCCGGCCGGAAGCCCTCGTACTGGACGTACTTGGGCTTTCGGCCGGTGCGGCGAGAGTGCGTGCCGGGCGTCGCGACGGGGCGAAGGTTGCCTGACGCAGCACTAGGACGACGAGCCGGCTGCCCCGGTCCACGGCCAGGTCGAGGCCCGTCAGCACCGGCCGGCCGGCGTAGGACTTCGTCAGGCTGATCGCGCCCAGCGGCATCCGCCCGCAGGGGGCGGGCTCGGGCAGCCGGATGCGGGCGGTGCGGTCGGCCTGGCGGACCGGTTCGAGTGCGGCGAGCATCCGGTCCGCCCGCCGGGCCATGCTGCGGGCGCTGGTCGCGGTGGCGACGTTGGCGCGCATGCGGTCGGCCTGGGCGTGGAGGGACGCGGCCTTGCGTTCGGCGTTGGCCCGCTCCCGGGTGCGGCGGCGCTCGTCGGCCGCGCGCTGGGCGAGGTACGCCCGCCAGCCGGTGTTGTGGACGTCGATGGCGGCGCGCTGCGGGTCGAGGTGGAAGACCCGGTTGACGGTGTGCTCCAGCAGTGCGAGGTCGTGGCTGATCAGGACGAGGCCGCCCTGGTGGGCGGCGAGGAAGCCGCGCAGCCAGGCGACGGAGCCGGCGTCGAGGTGGTTGGTGGGCTCGTCCAGCAGCAGGGTGCCTTGCTCGGCGAAGAGGATGCGGGCCAGCTCGACGCGGCGGCGCTGGCCGCCTGAGAGCGTGCCGACCGGCAGGTCCATGACGCGGGTGGGCAGCCCGAGGCCGGCCGCGACCCGGGCGGCCTCCGCCTCGGCCGCGTAGCCGCCCCGGGACTGGAACCGGGCCTCGGCGCGGGTGTAGGCGTCCATGGCCCGGCGCTCCAGCGCGGGCGAGTCGGCGCGGGCCATCGCCTCCTCGGCGGCGCGCAGGGCGCGGACGGCGTCGGCCAGGCCCCGGGCGGACATGATGCGGTCGGTGACGGTGACGGCCGGGTCGGCGGCCCGGGAGTCCTGCGGGAGATGGCCGACGGGGCCGGTGTGGGTGACCGCCCCGGCGGCGGGCGGCAGTTGGCCGGCGAGGGTGGCGAGCAGGGTGGTCTTGCCGGCGCCGTTGCGGCCGACCAGGCCGATCCGGTCGCCGGGGGCGATGTGCAGGGTGACGTCGGACAGCAGGAGGCGGGCGCCGACGCGCACGTCGACACCACGGGTGGTGATCATGGGATAACGCTCCGAAACAGCGGATGGACACACGGGTGGCGTGGGAGTGGGTCCGTCGGCTAGGAGATTCGGGGCGTAGACATGCGGGTCACGCTAGCGGGCGCCCGGATCGGGCGCACCCGAATTTTCGGGGCACGTGGGCAGGTGCGCGAACGGCGGCCGCCGCCTCTCCGGAGAGGCCTGGACAGGCCTGGCGAGGCCCGGAGAGGTCCGGGGACGCCCGGGGGAGGCGGCGGCCGGGACGCTCAGCCGCGCAGGATGCCGGCGAGGACCTTCGGGCGCAGCAGTGCGCTCGGGGGCGAGGCCATGGCGAGCACCTCGTGGAACGCCGAGGTGACCACGGGGTCGTGGGTGGCGGCGGCCAGGACCCGGTCGAGGGCGCGGTGCTGGAGCCGGATCAGCGCACCGCTGGGGCCTCCGGTGGTGGCGGGGAAGCGCACGTCCTCGGAACTGGACATCATCCAGGGGGCCTTGGACGCCTCCATGATCCCGCGCTGGGCCTCCCGCACGGTGGCCGGTCCGAGGTCGCCGCGCCGCACCAGGCTGCGGCGCAGGGCGCGGGCGGAGAACGCGGCGACGGTGATGCCCTGGCCGTACACGGGGTTGAAGGAGGTCGCGGCGTCGCCGGTGACGAGCAGGCCCTGCACCGGGCTCCGCTCGTAGTGGCGGCGCACGCTCGGGCCGGGGCGGAAGCCGCGGACCTCGGTCGCCGGCTCGGCCTCGCGCAGGGCCTCGCTCAGGATCGGGTGGCGCAGCTCGGTCAGGAGCTTGTCGTAGCCCTCCTCGCCCGGCTCCGGCTCGGCCCCGCGCATGCCGCCGAGGCCGACGATCCAGCGGTCGCCCTCGATGGGGATCAGCACCCCGAGGGTCTTGATGTGGGGCGCGGCGGTTTGGACGTAGGCCGACTTCCAGCCGGGGTCGAAACCGGGCGGGCGGTGGAAGAGGCGGGTGGCGTAGGCGACCCCGGCGTCCACCTGCTCCTCGGGCACGGGCGGGCAGCCGAGTTCGGCCAGCCAGGCGGGGGTCGTGGCGCGGCGCCCGGTCGCGTCCACCACCAGCTGGGCGCGGATCTCCTCGACGGCACGAACTCCAGCGGAACGTCCGCCGCCGACGCCGTCGTCATCCAAGGCACCGTCCAAGGCACCGTCCAAGGCGCCGTCTGAGACACCGTTGCCGCCGCCGCCGACGCCGCCCGAGGCGCCGTCCGAGGCCCCGCGCGTCCGGATCCTCACGCCCGTCACGGCCCGGGACGAGCCGAGCAGGCCGACGACCTCGGTGCCCTCGAGGAACTCGATCGACCCGTCGGCGCGGACCCGGTCCAGCACCACCCTGTCCAGCAGCGGCCGGGTGCAGCAGAGGAAGGAGAGCGACGCCGGGTCGTAGTCGGCCATCCACCCGGCCGAGCTGAGCCACCGCAGGTCACGGGTGGCGGAGACGAACTCGGCCCCGGCGTCGGTCAGCTGCCGCCTGATGCCGGGCATCATCTCCTCCAGTGCGCGGTGCCCGGCGTCCATCACCAGGTGCGCGTGCCGGGCCTGCGGAACCCCGGGGCGGTACGCCAGGCCCTCCGGGTAGCGGTCCCGCTCCACCACGATGATCCGATCGGCGAACCCCCGCAGGGCCCAGGCCGCCATCAGGCCGGCCAGGCCCCCGCCGACCACGACAGCGGTGCGTGTCCCAGAAACAGTCATGTCCGCAGCTTAACCAGGATGCCGCCCCGCCATCGTTGAGCTGGCCAACCATCCGTCATGTCAAGGAATTTGACGGATAGCCGGCCGCACGGGCCTCGCCCGTGCGGCGACCCCCGGCAGCGTCACCGGTGTGCCGGATTGACAACCCCCCTTGCCGTCCCGGCGAATTGACGGCATGGCCGACGAAGACTTCGACAACGTCCTGACCACGGTGGGCCCCCGGCTGCGGGCGCTGCGCCGCGAGCGCGGCACCACGCTCGCCAAACTGTCCGCCGCGACCGGGATCTCGCTCAGCACGCTGTCCCGCCTGGAGTCCGGCCAGCGCAGGCCCACCCTGGAACTGCTGCTGCCGCTGGCCCGGGAGTACCGGGTGCCGCTGGACGAGCTCGTCGGCGCCCCGGCCACCGGGGACCCGCGCGTCCACCCGCGCCCGGTGACCAGGAACGGCCAGACGATCGTGCCGCTCACCCGTCACCTCGGGGGCCTGCACGCGTACAAGCACATCGTCCCGCCCGGCAAGGGCACCGGGCCCGACCTGGAGCTCAAGGTGCATGAGGGCTACGAGTGGCTGTACGTGCTCTCCGGCAGGCTGCGGCTGGTGCTCGGCCCGCACGACCTGGTGCTCGCGGCGGGCGAGGCCGCCGAGTTCGACACCCGCACCCCGCACGCCTTCGGCAACGCCGGCCCCCAACCGGTGGAGTTCCTCAGCCTGTTCGGGCCGCAAGGCGAGCGGATCCACGTCCGCGCGCGGCCGGGAACCTCTGTTCGGTAGGTTCGTTCCCCGACAAGGGGGTCGCCCGTTCCGGGCCTCCCGTCGGGCCGTCGGGAGGGGCCGAGGGAATGAGTGTGCGGCAGAGCACGGAACCGGACGAGGGCGGCGGCGCGAAGAGCGCCGGAGAACGCAGGCCACGCCGGAAGCTGACGTTCTGGCAGGAGCTGCCGATCCTCGTCGTGATCGCCGTGCTGCTCGCCCTCGGCATCAAGACCTTCTTCGTGCAGGCGTTCTCGATCCCCTCCGGTTCCATGCAGCAGACGCTGTCCAAGGGCGACCGGGTGCTGGTCGACAAGTTCACCCCCTGGTTCGGCGCCGAGCCCGAGCGCGGCGAGGTGGTGGTCTTCCACGATCCGGGCGGCTGGCTGGAGGGCTCGCCGCCCGGCTCCGGGAGTTCGTTCGGCCGGGACGTGCAGAAGGTGCTGAGCACCATCGGCCTGATGCCCTCGGGGGACGAGAAGGATCTCATCAAGCGGGTCGTCGCGGTCGGTGGGGACACCGTGGAGTGCAAGGCGGGCAGCCCGGTGAAGGTCAACGGCGTGGCGCTGGACGAGCCGTACGTCCACCCGGGCGCCAAGCCCTGCGACAACGACCCGGTGGGCACCGTGACCGTACCCAAGGGCAAGCTCTGGGTGATGGGCGACCACCGCGACGACTCGCGGGACTCGCGCCCGCACCACAACGAGACCGGGGACGGCTTCGTGCCGGTGGACGACGTCGTCGGACGGGCCTTCGTCGTCGCCTGGCCCATCTCGAACTGGTCCACCCTGCCCGTTCCCCCGACCTTCGACAGGGTGCCGGACGCGCCCGGCGGCTCGGCCGCCCCGGTGGGGGCGCCCGCGGGCCCGGAGGCGGCCGCCCTGGCGGCGGTGGTGCCGGTCGCGCTGTGGCGCCGGCGCCGCGCCCGGAAGGACGCCTCGCGGGGCCGCTGAGCGGGCACCCGTGGCCGACGCATCCGTGGCCGACGCATCCGTGGCCGACGTACTCGTGGCCGACGGCAGCCGGGACCGGCGGGCACCTGGAGACCGGCAACGCACCCGGTGCCCGACGGCATCCGGAATCGGCGGAACCGCCTCCGCCGTGCTCTACGCCGCTGTAGTGTGCGGGCCGTGACGGAGAGTTGGTGCGACCCGCCGGGCGGCGGCGCGGGCCCGGGGGCGGACGACCCGGGCGTCGAGTGGGACTACCGGCCGGTCGAGGTGGACCTGGGTGACGGCACCTGGGCGCCGGGACGGATCAGCGGCTGGTGGCACGACGGCACGGGCGAGCACTGGTGCCGCCTGCGGATCGCCCGCAGCGGCCAGCCGGCCCACTGGCGGCGGTTCGACCCGTCGACGGTGCTGATCCTGCCGCTGTCCGGGCTCTGAAGGGTTCCGGAACGGGCCCTTCGTCATCCGGAGCGGTGGTTCGTGAACACCCCCCGTACGGAAGGTTCTTGGCGGAACCGTTCGGTGAGCCCTATCGTCCCTGGGAGCGACCGCCGATCAGGCAACCCTCCACTTTCCGGGGACGACGTGAGTTCCGAGATCAACTTCAGCAGCAACTACCGCGACCTGTGCGAACAGTACGGCACCGGGGCGGGTTTCCAGTTCGAGTTCTACTGCTACCGCTGCTCCGACACCTGGCGGTCCCCGTTCGAACGGTTCACCACGGGTCAGGTGGCCGGATGGCTCGGCAAGGGCGTCAGCGCCGCGTGGAACCTCATAGGCGGCAACGCCAACACGATCAGCAACGCGGCGGACGGCCTCGCCGGCCAGACCTGGGGCACCTCGCGCGACGCCGCCTTCCAGCGCGCGATCGAGAACGCCCAGAACCACTTCAACCGCTGCGGCCGCTGCACCACCTACGTGTGCGGCCGCTGCTTCAACGCCGACCAGGGCCTCTGCTTCACCTGCGCCCCGGACACCGCCGCCGAGGCGCTGGCGGCCCAGCGGCGCGGGCTCAACGACGCCGTCTCCGAGCGGGCGTTCAAGGCCGGGCAGGCGGCGGGCGCGGAGTTCGACGTCAACACCCCGCGCCAGCTGGTCTGTCCGCAGTGCCAGACCGAGACGCACGGCACGCCGTTCTGCCCGGGCTGCGGCTTCCGGCTGGCGCAGCCCGTCCAGTGCACGTCGTGCCACAAGGACGTCCCGGAGGGCTCGGCGTTCTGCCCGTCCTGCGGCACCAGGCGCTGAGCCGGAGCTCTGAGCCGGAGCTCTGACCCGGAGCTCTGACCGCGAGCCCTGGAAGCGACTGCGGGGCGCCACCGGAAGTCCGGGGTGGCGCCCCGCGGTCGTGTCCGGGCGGATACCCGGCCCTCAGCCGTACGAGATGTTGGCGCAGGGGTCGTCGTCCGCCGAGCGGGCCGCGCTCGCCACGCTGGTGGGCAGCGGCGCCGGGGCGGCCGGGGCGCCGGGGGTGGAACCGGTGGCGCCGGCGCCCGGGTTGGCGGCGGCGTAGTCGTGGCCGAGGACCACGCTGACGCCCTTCGCGGCCCCGCCCGGCTGGACGGAGGCGCCGGGGAACAGCTTGGCCAGCGCCTCGGCGGCGCTCTTCTCGCCGGTGCCGTACTCGACGACCGTGGTCGCCCGGCTCTTGCCGGGCGCGTTGCCCACGCTCGCGACGGTGTAGCCGGCGCCCTTGAGGGTCTCGGCGGCCTTGCCGCCCACGCCTGTCGCGCCGCTGCCGTTGAGGACGGTGACTTTCACCTCGGCGGCCTTCGGGTCCGCGGGAGCGGGCGGGCTCGGCACGGTCTGGGCGGCGGGGGCGGTGGGCTCGGCCGTGCCGCCGGCGGCGGGGGACTGCGCGCTGGCGTCCTGGCCGTCGATGGTGCGGTCCGCCTTGAGCGCGGCCCACAGCTGGTCGACGTCGGGGTGGACGAGGGCGACGCGGGGGCCCTCGTAACGCCACGGCGTGGTGAGGAACTTGATGTCGTGCAGGTCGACGTCCTTGATCGACATCGCGAAGGACATCAGCTTGGCCGCCGAGCCGAGGCCCGGGTCGACGGTCAGCGAGCGGGTGGCGGCGTCGGCCAGCGGCAGCAGGGTGGTCGGGTCCATGCCGCCGGACTTGACCTGCTTGATCAGGGAGGACATGAACGCCTGCTGGCGCTTGGTGCGGCCGATGTCGGAGCCGTCGCCTATGCCGTGGCGCACCCGCACGTAGTCGAGCGCGGCCTGGCCCTCGACCTTCTGCTTGCCCTTGGCGAAGAGCAGCTTGCCCTTCCTGCCCAGGTTCGGGTTGAGGTCTCCCTCGTGGATGTCGGAGGGCAGGCAGACCTCGACGCCGCCCAC
Source organism: Kitasatospora sp. NPDC051170 (assembly GCF_044455705.1). Classification (NCBI taxonomy): domain Bacteria; kingdom Bacillati; phylum Actinomycetota; class Actinomycetes; order Kitasatosporales; family Streptomycetaceae; genus Kitasatospora; species Kitasatospora sp. NPDC051170. The sequence goes on from NZ_JBITFA010000009.1 coordinate 143,293, forward strand.
GGCCTTGGTCATCGAGGCGAAGCCGTTGAAGTCCACGACGATGGTGTGGTCGACGCGCAGGTTGGTCAGCTTCTCCACGGCGTTCTGGGTGCAGGCCGGGTTGCCCTGCTCGGTGTCGCCGACCGAGAAGGCGCTGTTGAACATCGCGTTGGGCTGCTCCTTGGTCCACTTGCCGTTGGGGAGCTTGCACGACGGGACGGTGACCAGGGAGTCGCGGGGGATGGAGATGCCCACGGCGTGCTTGTGGTCGGCGTAGACGTGCAGCAGGATCGCCGTGTCCGAGCGGGCACCGCCGTCCCCGCCGCCGCCGAGGTCGTTGTTGCCGTTGCCGCGGCTGTCGGATCCGATCAGCAGGACGTTCACCGGGGTGCGGCCCTGCGCGTCCGGGGCCGCGGCCTCGGGGCGGTCCTTGCTGAGGGCGTCGCCGTCGAAGGTGGTGATGTTGCTGTTCAGGCGGTAGTAGACGGCGCCGCCGGCGAGGACGAGCAGCGCGGTGCAGCCGGCGGTCACCCAGAGGACCTTCTGCTTGGTGCTGCGCTTGGGCTTGGGCTTGGCACGGCCGCCGCCCCCGCCGCCTTTGTCCGCTTTGCGGCGGTCTGCCCGGGTGCCGCCGGAGTCGGTCGGCGGATTCTCGGGTGCGGGGGAACCCCGGCGACCAGACACGTCGTCATCCTCCACAGTTGCCACGGAACCCCCGGATGAGCGGTGGGGCCTGCGTGGCGGGGGCCGCGGCCGAGCCTGGCGGGCCCATCGCTAAACTTTTACATCGGTGTAAAACTTCACTGGAGCATACAAGGTGCAGATGAGAAAACCACTTGATCGGATCACACGTTCGATAGCCGGCGCCCTGGTGGCACTGCTGGCCGCCGTCGGTCTGACCGTCGTGGCGTCGAGCGCGACGGCGGTGGCCGCGGCCAGGCCGGCGGCCGTCGCGGGGGCTGTCGCCGGGAACGGCGGGCAGAGCGCCCAGAGCGCCCAGAGCGCCCAGGGCGCCGTCGGGACCGTCGAGACGGTGAAGGCCGGCCGGAGCGAGAACGCCGCCGTGCACCTCGCGGCCAAGGAGAAGAAGAAGTCCGGCTTCTTCGCCAAGCTCGGCAAGTTCCTCCTCGTCGTGGTCATCCTCCTGATCCTGCTGGTCATCCTGCTGATCTGGGGCATCGTCCACATCGCGAAGCGGATCTTCGGCCGCCGCTGAGAGACGCGGCCGACAGACGCGGCCGACAGACGCGGCCGAGAGCCGCCGTAGGCCGAAGAGGGTTCAGCCCCGAGGCGCGGGCCGGGCGGCGAGGAGGGCGATGTCGTCCTCGGCCGCCCCGCCGGCCAGCCCCTTCAGGGCGGCCTCGAGGAGCTCGTCGAGGCCGCCCGTGGCGGGCAGGCGCAGGTCGGCGAGCCGCTCCAGCGAGGTGTCGATGTCCTCGCCGCGGCGCTCCACCAGGCCGTCCGTGTAGAGGAGCAGCGTCTGCCCGTCCAGCAGCGGGTGGGTGGTCTGCTCGTAGCCGCACAGGCCCGTGCCCAGCGGCGGCCCGGTGGGGATGCGCAGCAGTTCGGTGGGGCGGTCGGGCGCGATGAGGGCGGGCGGCAGGTGGCCCGCGCTGGAGAGGGTCCAGCGGCCCCGACCGGGGTCGGCGAGGGCCAGCAGGCAGGTCGCGGGGCGGGCGGTCTCGTCGCCGGAGATGAGGGTGTCGAGCTGGCGCAGGATGCGGTGCGGCGGCAGGTCCATGCCGGCGATGTCGCGCAGCGCCGAGCGGTAGTGGCTCATGTCGACGGCGGCCTCGACCCCGTGCCCCATCACGTCGCCCATGGCCAGCAGGGTGCGCCCGAAGGGCAGCCGCACCGTCTCGTACCAGTCGCCGCCGACCACCGAACTGCTGCCGGAGGGCAGGTAGCGGGAGGCCAGGGTGAGGTTCTGGTGCGGATTGCCGGGCTCGCTCAGCAGGGCCCGCTGGAGTTCGAGGGCGATGCCCTGGGAGCGGGCGTAGTGCCGGGCGTGGTCGATGCCGATGGCGGCCCGCGCCGTGAGGGCGCCGAACAGGTCGGCGTCCCCCGGGGTGTAGGCGGGGGAGGCGGCGGTACGGCCCAGGGTGAGCAGGCCGACGAGGCGGCCCCGGGCGGTCAGCGGCAGCACGAGCACGGAGGCGGCCTCGGCGGGCAGGGTGTCCTGCGGGCCGGGGGTGGTGAGGGCGGCGACGCCGGTGGCGAGCACGCGGTCGGCGGCGGAGCCCTCGGGGTGGCGGACCGTTTCGCCCTGCTGCGGCAGGCCTCGCGTGGCCTTCGGCAGGGTGGGGCCGGTGTCGACGGCGGCGCGGAGCAGGCGCCGGGGGACGCCCCGGCCGGGGCGGGACGGCTCGGCCTCGGGCGGCAGGACGTCCACCACGGCGAGGTCGGCGAGGCCGTCCACCGCGAAGGCGGCGAGTTCGGCGCAGGTGGTGCCCAGGTCGGCGGTGGTGCCGATCCGCTCGTCGGCGGCCTCCAGCAGCGCGAGCCGCGCGTGGGCCGGGGCGGGCCGGTTCGTGGGCGCCGCCTCGTCCAGGACGGCGACGACCAGCCCGACGGCCCGCCCGGCGCGGCGCAGCGCCCGGTAGCGCAGCCGCAGGCCCGGCGGGACGGGCGGGCCCGCGCCCTCGGGGCCGCCGGTGCGGTCCTCGCGGTCCCGGCCGTCCGCGAGGACGCCGCGCAGGAGCGGGACGGAACCGGCGAAGGCGGTGGCCTCGGCCCGGCGGCCCAGCAGGTCGGCGCGGCGCAGCCCGGTCGCGGCGGTGAAGGCGGGGTTGAGGTACTGCCAGCGCAGCCGCTCGTCGAGCAGGGCCAGGCCGACGGGGGCGTCGGCGAGGACGTCGAGGAGGAGGTCCGGACCACTGCTTCGGTCACCCTCCGCGGTCGAACCGAGGGTGGCGGCGAGGGCTGCGGCCGTCTCCGCCAGGGAGCGCGGGCCCGAGGCTGCGCCGCGTCGTTTTCGGTGCCGGAACTGCATGGGTCAATGATCACGCGCCCGGGCGCGCCGCGCCCGGATGAGAGTCAAAGTTTGACTGCTCGGAGGCAGTGTTGTAACACTCCGCGTCCGCACTCTGCGTACGCGTTGCACGGCCGGGGCAGGCGGTGGTGGAGAGCGCATGATCGCCGGTCATACTGAGCGGCGATCATCCGGGCCCCGTACGACCGGCGGCTGTCGGCGGTACTCCCGGGCCCCGAGGAAGCGATGGCCGCGAGGAAGCGATGACCGGGAGGAACCGATGACCCGCCACCCGCAGACGGGGGCCCCGGTGGTGCCGTGGAACCGGCAGCGGCTGCGCAGCAACAACGAGTGGCTGCTGCTGGAGCTGCTGCGCACCGGCGGCGGCTCCTCCCGGGCGCAGCTCGCGCGGGACACCGGGCTGTCGAAGCCGACCGTCTCCGCCGCGCTGGCGGAGCTGGAGCGGGCCGGGCTGGTGCGCGAGGCCGGGCTGGTCGCGCCCGAGCGGGGCCGTACCGCCGTGCTGTACGAGGTGGAGCCGGGCGCCGGGCACGTGCTCGGCGTGGACATCGGCCGGGCCCGGCTGCGGGTGGCGGTCGCGGACCTGGCGGGGACGGTGGTGGCCCGGCGTTCCGTCGCCAACCGGGGACGTACGGCCGACGCCGTCGCGGACGCGGTGGTCGCCGCCGCGCGGGAGGCGATCGAGGAGGCGGGCCTGACGGCCGGGGACGTGGTGCACGCGGTCATCGGCACCCCGGGGGTCTGGGACGAGCAGCGGCGGGGCGTGCGCTTCGCCACCAGCCTGCCGGGGTGGGGGCGGCCCGGACTGTTCGACCGGATCGGGGCCGCTCTGGGGACGGAGGTGTCGGTGGCCAACGACGCCAACCTCGCGGCCCTGGGCGAGTACACCCTCGGCGCCGGCCGGGGCAGCCGGATGTTCGCCTACCTGCTGGTCGGCACCGGGCTGGGGGTGGGCGTCGTCAGGGACGGAGAGCTGCTGCTCGGGGCCCACGGCGCGCTCGGCGAGATCGGGCTGGTGCCGCTGCCGCCGCTGCCGCCGCGGCCGGGTGAGGAGGGCGAGGAGCGCGGGCCGAGGACGATCGAGCAGGAGGCGGCCGCGGGGGCGGTGGTGCGGGCGGCGCTGGACCTCGGGATGGAGGGCACCGCCGGGCGCGTCACGGCGCAGCGGGTCTTCGAGCGGGCCCGCGCCGGGGACGCGGCGGCGCGGCAGGCCGTGCTCGGGGAGGCCGAGCGGCTCGCCTACGCGGTGGCGGTGCTCTCGGCGGTGGTCGACCCGGACGTGGTGGTGCTCGGAGGAGGTCTCGGCGCCAGCGCGGACCTGCTGCTGGAGCCCCTGGAGCAGGCCCTGCACCGGCTCACCCCGCTGCGTCCGGCGCTCGCCGCGAGCCTCCTGGGGGAGGACGCGGTGCTCCTCGGGGCGGTCTCCACCGCCGTGGAGACCGCCCGGCCGGAGGTGTTCGAGCGCCGGACGGCGGGGCTGCGTCGCTGACAGGTTGCTGACAGGCGGTCGGCTGACGGCGAGGTCAGCCGACGGCGAGGTCAGCCGATGGCGAGGCTCAGCCGGTGGCGAGGGTGAGGCCGTAGACGCTGAGGATCGGGTTGACGGGCTGGAAGTACGTCTCGCCGCCCGAGGAGCAGTCGCCGGAGCCGCCGGAGGTGACGCCCTGGGCCTGGTTGCCGGAGATGAACGACCCGCCGGAGTCGCCCGGTTCGGCGCAGACCGTGGTGCGGGTGAGGCCGTAGACGCTGCCTTCGGCGTAGTTGACGGTCGCGTCGAGCTCCTGGACGGTGCCGCAGTGCCAGCCGGTGGTGGAGCCGGAGCGGCAGACCGAGCCGCCGACCGACTGCTCGGCCGAGCCGGCGACCGTCACGACGCCGCCCGCGTAGTCGTCGACCTGCGGCTGGGCCGTCCAGTCGGCTCCGGCCGCGACCCAGGAGTAGTCGTTGCCGGGGAAGGTCGAGCCCTGGAAGGTGCCGATCGAGTAGCCGGAGGCGTCGGTGGCGTTGGAGCCGGGCTGGCCGCAGTGGCCGGCGCTGACGAAGCCGGGCTGTCCGCCCTGGGTGACGGGGAAGCCGATGGAGCAGCGGGCGGCGTTGTCGATGTAGTACGCGTCGCCGCCGCGCAGGTCGGCGAGCGGGCGCGGCGCGGCGGTGGCCCGCTCGACGCGGACCAGCGCGCGGTCCACGCCGGACTGCCGCAGGAACGTTTCCGTCCGCGCGTCGTCGGTGGACTGCACCACCACGGTGTTGGCCCTGACGTCCACGTACCAGAGCGGCGTCGCCCCGGGCGAGGAGGCGTCGGAGGCCCGGTCGAGCGCCTGCTTGGCACCGTCGAGCACGGCGAGGGTGTGGCGGACGAGGCTCGCCCGGCCGCCGTGGGCGGTGACGGCCCGGGCGGCGGAGGCGTCGGTGGTGGCCACCACCAGGGTCGCGTCCCGGCCCTCCAGCCAGGCGCCGGCCCAACTGCCGTGCAGCGTACGGGCGAGGGCCTCGCGCACCTGGGTGGCCCGGGCCTCGTGGGCGAGGCGCGCGCCGGCGGCCTGCGGGGAGAGGCCGAGGTCGCGCTCGTAGGCCCGCAGCAGGGCGGGCGGTGCGGCGGGGGCCCGACCGGCCGGGGCGGACAGGGCGGCGGCGATGGACGGTTCGTCAGCGCCGGTGGTGGGGGCCGGGGCGCCGATGGCGGGAGCGGCGGTCAGCACGACGCCCGCGAGGGCGGCGGCGGCCGTGAGCGCACGGAAGCGGAGCATGGGGGATCTCCTCGCTCGGGTGGGGGTTGCCGGAACCGTAGCCACCGCGCCGCGACGGCCGGAACTTGTCGAAACGCCCCGCCCTCGGGCGCTATACCCCTTGGGCGCTATACCCCTCGGGTGCTGTGCCCCTTGGGCGCCGTACCCCTCGGGCGCTGTACCCCTCGGACCGACCCTCGCCGTAGCCGTTGCCGCTCCCTCGCCGATTTCCTCCGCAACGCCCTTGGCAATCCGCCGTGTTCGGAAGATCTCGATCCGTCAACGGATGCCGCTTCCGTGTCCGACCGGTGTGCGCGCTCTGCTTGAATCACACGCCTCACCCACACGGAACGGAGCGTTCTCCTCCATGTCTTCACGGATATCCGGGCTGCTCGGCCGGCTCGGCGCGGTGCTCGCCGTCGCCCTGGCGCTGGCGGCCTGCGATCCGTCGCCGAGCGACGGCGCGACGACGGCCGCCTCCTCGGCGGCCGTCACCACCCCTGCGGCGCGCACGACTTCGGCCGCCGCGCCTGCCACGCCCGTCGCGCCCGCCACCACGGCGCCGGTAGCGCCCGCGCCCGCCGAGCCGTCCGCGGCGCAGCCCTCGGCCACCAAGGCTCCGGCCCCGGCCGCGCCGCAGTCGAAGGTGACCGCGGCCAAGCCGCCCACCGACGCCGAGCCCCAGCACACGGAGGCCGCCGCCGGGGGCGCCTGCGAGATCCGCTCCAACGCCGGGAACTGCTACGAGGCGGGTCAGTTCTGCCGCAACGGCGACCTCGGCAAGAACACCCACGACGCGGCCGGGCGGGTCATCACCTGCCGGATGGTCAGCGGGAAGCCGCACTGGCAGGCATGACGGTCCGGCCCGACCCCGTGGCGGGTCGGGCCGGGCTCCCTCTCCCGTGCCGGGGCTTCAGCGGGCCGCGGCTTCGAGGGTGTCCCAGAACAGGTGCTCGTAGGCCTGGAGCAGCAGTCCGTACTCCCGCGCCGTGGCCACCGTGGCCGGGTCCAGGGGGTCGGGGCCGAGGGCGTCGGAGGCCTGCTGCTCCAGCTCGGTGGCGGGCTGGGCGAAGAAGTCGAAGAAGGCGCAGGCTTCGGCCGGGAAGCCGTAGTGCGTGCGCAGGGCCTGGCCGACGGTGGCGCAGTAGCCGCCCCACGCCGCGAAGTTGGCGACGAGTGCGGCGGCGGCCGAGGCGGGCCGGCCGTTGAGGGCGAGCCAGGCGAGGTGGGCCGGGTACGCCTGGCAGCCCGGCAGGGGCGGGCGCTCGCCGAGGGTGTCGGGGTCGAGGCCCGTGGCGTCGGCGAGGGCGGGCAGGGTGCGCAGGGCGGCGCTCTCGCCGTCGGCCAGGGTCGCGAACCAGGCGCCGAGGGGCTGGTCGGCGCAGCGGGCGGCCAGGTAGAGGAGGCTGCGGCGGTCCGAGGTGATGATCCGGTGCTGCTGGGCGGCGAGTTCGGCCAGGGCCGAGCTCGGGGCCCGGCCGGCGGCGAATGCGGTGACCAGGGCGGGTTCGGCGTCGCCGGGCGCCAACTCGGCGCGCAGGGCCTGGATCTGGTCGAGGATCGGGTGGTTCACCGGTGCCTCCGGGGTGCGGGTCGGTCCGGAGCCCATTCCTACCGTCTCCGGGCGGGCGGAGGGCGGCGACAGGCCGTCCGCGCGTCGGACGGGCTCCCGGGGGGACTTCCGGGGGGACTTCCGGAGGTGGCTCCCGGCCGTGCCTCGGGCACGTCCGGGAGCGGGGCGGTGCGGGTCCGTGCGGGTCGGTGCGGTCTGTGCGGGTCCGTGCGGTCTGTGCGGGGTGGCGCAGGGTCAGGGCGGGTCCGGCGCAGGTCAGCCGGCGCAGGCCTTGGTGACGTCACCGGAGGCGTCGCGGATCGCCCCGTAGTCGGGGGTCTCGCCCTTGGAGACCTTGTTCATGGCGGAGTCGAGCGCCTTGGACAGCTTGTCGGTGGCGGAGTTGAGCTTCCCGTCCCCGTCGTGGTGGAGCTTCTTCACGTCGTCGACGATCTTCCGCAGTGCGTCGAGCGTGTGCCGGCGGCGGTCGGTGTCGGTGATCTGGCCGACGTTGGTGGCCGAGTCCATGAGGTCCTGGACATCGCCGGTGAGGCTGATGGCCCGCTTCCCGCAGTCCAGGGCGTCGTCGGCGTTCTTGCAGGCGGTGAACAACGGGGCGGCCACGAGCAGCACCAGCGCGGCGGCGGCCAACCGGTAAGGCTTCCTTGTCATGTCAGTATCCCTCCCGCTGTCACCAACGCCCCCGCGGGGCACGGCGGTTCCGTCGAGGCGGGTGAATGATCGGTGAAGCCTCCCCGGATTTGACGCGACGTCAGATTCCGGTCACCGGGCGGCGGCGCGGCCTCGCCGGGTGTCCGGATCCGAGGGGTCGGCGGCGCTCAGGGAGACGGCGCCGAAGGTGAACGGCGGCTCGTGGCGCGCCTTTCGTCCGGCTGTGGGCGGGCGTGGCGCCGAGCCCTGGCGGTGGAGGTGGAGCGGACCGTGCCGGACGGCGCCGTGGCCCGGGGCGAGGTCGGGCAGGGCCAGTCCCTCGGCGCGCAGGGCTTCGACCACCTCGTGGGCCGGCCAGCCGAAGACGTCGACGCCGTACAGGCCGACCGGGCAGGGCGGGCGGTCGTCGTGAGGGTTGCGGGAGATGAAGACGACATCGAGGCCGTACGCCTCCTCCGGCTCCTCCAGTTCCTCGAAGCGGCCGGGGTTCCTGGCGCAGAGGGTGACGGTGAGCCCGGGGAGGTTGAAGGACAGGGCCCAGACCGTGCCGCAGACGAAGGTGTCGCTCAACCCGTCCGGCAGCACGTCCCCGTGCGGGGCGAAGAGCCTCAGCAGCTCCGCCCTGCCGAGGCCGAAGGCCGGTTCGGGCAGCGGTGCGGGCGGCCGGACGCCGCGACCGGGGATCAGGTCGATGGTCACCCGCCCATGATTCCCGGCCGGGGTGCGCCGCTCAAGATCGGCTCCAATCGTGCTGGAGGGCCGGTGGCGCCGAGGTGGGGGCCCATAAGATACGGGGTGGTTGGTTTCTTTCAGTGCGGAGCGCCGGGACGGGGGACGATTGCGGTGGTGCGGCAGGAACGGGCGGTCCGGACGCGGCGGCTGATCCTGGAAGCGGCGGCCTCCGTCTTCGACGAGCACGGCTACGAGGGCGCGACCATCAACCAGGTCGTCGCCCGGGCGGGGGTGACGCGCGGGGCGCTGTACTTCCACTTCACGTCCAAGCGGGAGCTCGCCCGGGGCGTGCTGGCGGAGCAGTTCGGCCGCACCGACGTCCCCCGGCGGCACTGCCGCCTCCAGGAGTTCGTCGACCTCGGGATGCTGGTCGCCCACCTGATGCCGCGCGACCCGATGCTGAGCGCCGGCGCCCGCCTCTCCCTCGGCCGCCACCCCCTCGGCGAGCCCGAGGGCGGCGCGTCCCCCGGCTGGATCAAGCGCGTCGAGGCGCTGCTGGAGGCGGCCGACGAGGCGGGCGAACTGCTGCCGCACGTCGTGCCGGCCGAGACGGCCTGGCTGATGACCGGCGCCTGGACGGGCGTGCGGATCCAGTCCCACAAGACCGCCGACCGCTCCGACCTCGAACACCGCGTCGCCGTCCTCTACCGCCACCTCATGCCCAGCATCTCCGTCCCCGGAGTCCTGGCCGCCCTCGACCTCGGCGAGGACCGCGGCGAACGCGTGGCCGCCGAACTGGCGCAGGCCCGGGCGAGCGGAACCCCGGACAGGGCCTAGGAAACGGGACGTGCGGTTCTGCGGGCGAGGGCGGTCGCGGGATCCTCACTGCGAGGCGGGCGCCGAGCGATCCGCCGGCCGCTCCCTGAGCAGCAGGGACAGCAGGGCCGGGACCACCATGACGCACGCGGCGATGGCGAAGACCGTGTCCGTGGAGGAGGCGACGGCCTCCAGGGTGGCCCGGTGGGGTGATCCGAGCACGGAGGCTCCCGCGGATTCGCCGAGGCGGGCGGTGAGTTGGCGGTTGAGGACGGTGCCGAACAGGGCGAGCCCGGCCGAGGCGCCGAGTTGCTGCACGAAGCGGACGGAGGTGGTGGCGACGCCGAGGTCCTCGGCGGCCACCGCGTTCTGGGTGATCGCCAGGCCGACGCCGAGGCAGAGCCCGAGGCCGAGGCCCAGGAGGAGCAGGCCGAGGCTCAGGTACCAGAGCGGGGTGTCGACGCCGAGGCGGCTGAACATCAGCATCGCCCCGGCGACCAGCAGGTGGCCTGCGAGGAGCTGGTAGCGGCGGCGGCCCGCCGTCGCGGCCGCGGCCCGGCCGGAGAGCAGGCCGACGGCGGTCATGCCGACGGCCATCGGGAGGAGGAGCAGCCCGGCGTCGGTCGGGTTCATGCCGCGGACCTCCTGGAAGTAGCCCACCAGGTAGGCCACCGAGCCGGCCAGCCCGATGCCGCCGAAGAAGCCGAGCGGCACCATGACCCGGAAGGTCGGGTTGCGCAGCAGTGCGAGGGTGAAGACCGGTTCGGCGGCGGTGGCCTGGCGCCACAGGAAGGCGGCGAGCAGGAGGGCGGCGGCGAGCACCAGGCCCAGAATCGTCGGCGATCCCCAGGCGTAGTCCTTGCCGCCCCACTGCGAGACCATCAGCAGGGCGCTCGCGGCGGCGGCCACGAGCAGGGCGCCGGGGTAGTCGACCCGGCGCCGGACCGGGGTCACGGGCAGCCGGACCAGGGCGAGCGAGGTGAGGAACGCGGCGATCCCCAGTGGGAGGTTGAGGTAGAAGACCCACCGCCAGTTCAGGTGGGTGGACACCAGGCCGCCCACGGCCGGGCCGAGGACGATGCCGATTCCGACCATGACGCCGCCGAGTCCGGCCTTGCCCTCATCGCCCTCACCCTCACCCTCGGCGCCGCCGCCGCCGCCGCCCGGTCGGAACAGCAGCCCCAGGACGACCATGGTCACCGACATCAGCCCGCCGCCGCCGAGGCCCTGGAGGGCGCGGAAGGCGATCAGCTCGGGCATCGTCCGGGCCAGGCCGCACAGCGCGGAGCCGGTGAGGAAGATCCCGAGGGCGGCCAGGTAGACGCGCTTGGCGCCGTACACGTCGGCGAGCTTGCCGTACAGCGGGAGCACGACGCAGTCCGCGAGCGTGTAGGCCGTCAGCAGCCAGGGCAGGCGGGCGACTCCGTGGGCGGGGTCGAGGTCCTGGACCATCGTCCACGACACCGCGCTGACGATGTTCTGGTCGAGCAGCCCCAGCAGCAGCGTGGCGAAGCAGCCGGTGGCGGCGATCACGACATGGCGGCGCGGCATCGGCGGCGCGGCTCCGCCGGAGCGCACGCCCGGTGCGGCGGTCTCGGTCATCACGACACCCGTCCTTCGGTAGGTCGACGTTCGGAGGTCCGGAGGTCCGGAAGTCCGGAGGTCCGGAGGCCCGGGTGGGGCACCCCTTGAGCAGATTTCTATAGTGAGCAAAACCTTTGTGTCAATAAAAGTTTGTAGCGACGAAAGCGAGCAGGGTAGGGTGAGCCCATGAGCGAGCGGATCGGCCTGCGGGAACGCAAGAAGCGGCAGACGCGGCGTGCCATCTCCGAGGCGGCGATCGCGCTCTTCCTGGAGCGCGGCTTCGACAAGGTCTCCGTCGCCGACGTCGCGGCGGTCGCCGACGTCTCGACGGTCACGGTGTTCAACTACTTCCCGACCAAGGAGGACCTCGTCCTCCACCGGTTCGAGGACCATGTGGACGACCTGGTGGATGTCGTGCGAGGGCGCCGCTCCGGCGAGTCGGCCGTGGCGGCCGTGCGGCGGCACTTCCTGGACGGGCTGGAGCGGCGCGACGCCCTCACCGGGCTCGACGGGCGCCCGCAGGTCCTCGCCTTCCATCGGATGGTGCTGGCCGCGCCCGGTCTGCGGCTGCGGGTGCTGGACCAGGCGATGCGCAGCGTGGACGCGCTCGCGTCCGCCCTCGCGGAGGAGGCGGGGGAGGAGGCGGAGGCAGCGGGCGAGGCGGGCGCGGGGTCCGACGGCCTCGCGGCGCGGACAGCGGCGGCCCAACTGTGCGCAGTCCGGACGGAGTTGGTGCGCGAGAACGTCCGCCGGCTCGCGGCGGGCGAGGAGGCCGAGGCCGTCCACGCGGACGCCGTGGCGGCGGCGCGGCGGGCGTTCGACCAGCTGGAGTACGGCCTCGGGGCGTACTGCGTGCGGTGATGACGTGCCGCGTCGGCCCGGCCGGTATCACGGTTGGGTGACGCACTGTCAGTGCTCCATCGAATCCGGCCAAGTTGACGACGGTCGTCCGGTGGCCGGAATGTCGATGTCCGGATAGCGGACGGCGAAATGGACGTGACGCGCGTGGACCGGCCCGAGGCGGCCCCGGGCCAGCGGTGGAGGGGAGGGCGGCAGCTCTGCCGGGCCGTTCGGGGGCGCGCGGGGTCGTCGGGGGCGCGGGAGGACGGGCGGGCCGGTGGCGCGATCCGGCCGAGCTGCGGGTCGTCCGGATTCGGAACCCGGCGGTTGCCCGTGTCGAATCCGTGACCGAGAGTCGCACCGATGAACGAGACGACGCCCCACCCTCGCCCGGCCCGTCTGTTCGGTCACCGCGACTTCCGGCTCCTGCTGAGCGGAGCCGCGGCGGCCCAGACGGGCAGTCAGGTCACCCTCGTCGCCCTGCCGCTGGTGGCGGTGGTGGTGCTCGACGCCTCCGCGTTCGAGGTCGGCCTGCTGACCGCCGCCGAGACCGCCGCCTTCCTCCTGGTCGGCCTGCCGGCCGGCGCCTGGCTCGACCGGATGCGCAAACTGCCCGTCCTGATCCGCGCCGACGTGGTGCGCTGCCTCGCCGTGGGCTCCATCCCGCCGGCCGCGGCGCTCGGGGTGCTCGGCATGCCGCAGCTCTACCTGGTCGCCCTGGTCACCGGCGTGGCGACGGTGTTCTTCGACGTCGCCCACCAGTCCTTCCTGCCCGCCGTCCTGCCGCGCGAGCACCTGGTCGCGGGCAACGGGGCGATCGAGACCGTCCGCTCCTCCGCGCAGATCGTCGGGCCCGGCCTCGGCGGCGGGCTCGTCCAACTGCTCGGCGCGGCCGCCGCGATCGTCGCCGACGCCTGCGGCTACCTCGCCTCCGCCCTGCTGCTCTCCCGCATCAAGGCCGAGGAGACGGTGCCGCAGGCCCGGCCCGGGCGGTCGCTGCGCGCCGAGATGGCCGAGGGCCTGCGCTTCGTCCTCGGCCACCCGCTGCTGCGGGCGATCGCCGCCGCCACCGCCGTCTCCAACCTGTTCGCCGCCGTCCTGACCGCCGTGCAGACGGTGTTCTGGGTCCGCGTGCTGGACCTGGCGCCCGGCGCCATCGGCGTGCTGCTCTCCGTCTCCGCCCTCGGCGGGCTGGCGGGCGCGCTGTGCGCGGGGTGGCTGGCCCGCCGGCTCGGCCAGGCCCGGCTGATCTGGCTGGCCACCGTCGTCACCGCGCCGTTCGCGCTGCTGTGGCCGCTGGCCGGGCGCGGCGCCGGGGTCGTGCTCTTCGGCCTCGCCTCGGCGGTGGTGCTGTTCGGCGCGGTGGCCTACAACGTCGCCCAGGTGAGCTTCCGCCAGAGCGTCTGCCCGCCCGACCTGCTCGGCCGGATGAACGCCACGATGCGCTTCCTGGTCTGGGGCACCCTGCCGCTCGGCGGGCTGCTCGGCGGCGCCGTCGCCGACGCGGCCGGGCCGCGCACCGCGCTGTGGCTGTGCGCGGCGGGCTTCGCGCTGGTGCCGCTGCCGCTGCTGTTCTCGCCGCTGCGGGGCATGCGCGACCTGCCGGAGACCGTGACCGGGGCTGTGACCGAGGCCGTGACCGGGGCCGAGGCCGTGACCGTGACCGGGGCCGGGAGAGAGGCCGGGGCGGAGAACGGGGTCGTCGTCGCGGAGGAGGCGAGCGCCGCCGGCCCGACGACCACCTGACCGGACGATACGACGAACGCCCAGAACGGAAACCGGAGACCAGCCCCGTGCCCCCCGTGTCCGCCAGCATCACCGCCGCCTACCTCGCCCGGTACTGCGCCCTCGCCGCCGACTCCCCGACGGAGTTCCTCCCGCTGACCGGCGCCCAGCGCCGCTTCCTGATCACCCGCCGGCTCGCCCCGCAGGGCGCCCGCTCCGACCTCGTCCCGCTGTTCTTCGCCTACCCGCGCGGCACCGTCGACCCCGAGCGCCTCGCCCGCGCGGCCATCGCCGTCGCCGCCCGCCACCCCGCCCTGTGCGGCGCCTTCGCCACCGTCCGCGGCACGCCCGTGCTGCGCGTCGGCGGGCCCTCGGCCGAAGCCGTCCGGGTGCCCGTCGCCCCCGGCACCACCGCCCGGCAGGCGCTGCTCGCCGCCCTGCGCGACTGGCCCGAGGACGGGCCGGCACTGCGCCTGCTGCTCGCCGCCGGAGACGACGAGGAGGAGGAACTCCTCGCCCTCGCCCTCGACCACGCCGCCTGCGACGAACAGTCCCTGGGCGTGCTCACCGCCGAGCTGACCGAGGCGTACGCGAGCGGCGAGCAGCCCGCCACCGGCCCCGACGGGCGGGCCCTCGACGCCTACCGCGAGGCCGTCCACCTCCAGCTGGCCGCCGAGGACGCCGCCGCCACCCCCGCGGCCCAGGCCCACTGGGGCCGCAGGCTCGCCGCGCTCACCGGCGCCGGCGGGGGAGCGGCCACCGCCACCGCCATGCTCAGCGCCCGGCTGCCCGCCGCCGAGGGCGCGGCCCGCAGCGCCGTCTTCCCGGCCCTGCTGGCCGCCGTCGGCAGCGCCGCCCACCGCCTGTACGGGACGGACTCCGAAGCCGGGGCGGACGGGCCGCTCGCGCTCGGCTACCCCTGGGGCGGCCGCCCGCCCGGCGCGCCCGCCGCGCTCGGCTGCTTCCTCAACACCCTGGTCCACCCCGCCACCCGGGAGAGCGCCGACCTCGAAGCCCTCGCCGACCACTGGTGGGACGACCTCGACCACGCCGGCACCCCCTTCGACGAGGTCGTCCGGGCCGCCCGCGCCGCCGGAGCCGGGTGGACCGGCTCCCTCGACGCCATGCTCACCCTCGAGGACCTCCACCGCCGCCCGCCGCTCGCCTTCGACGGCGTCGCGGGCCGCGAGACCCACCTGGCGGGCCGGCCCCTGGCCGCGCCGCTCGCCGTCTCGGCCTCCCACGGCGCGGAGCTGCTCGTCAAGTTCGCCTGGGACGAGGGCCGCTTCCCGGCGGCCGCCGCCCAGGGCGCCTTCGAGCACCTGCTCACCACCCTGGACGAGCACCTCGCCTGAGCGGTACGCCCCAGCCCGACCACCCACGAACCTCCGGGCGGCGCCCCCATCCCGTCACGCCGCCCGGCCCCACCGGCCCGGTGCGGGCCCACCCGTGCCCCGCACCGGCCACCCGTACCACCGACATGCCAACACACCCACCACACAAGGGAGTCGCCCATGTTCCCACTCTCCCCGTCCCAGCAGATCGTCTGGCTCCACGAACAGATGCTGCCCGGGAGCCGCGCCTACAACTTCACCGCCGTCCTCGACCTCCGGGGCACCCTCGACCGCGAGGCGCTGCACACCGCGCTCGGCGCCCTCCTCGGCCACCACCCGGGCCTGCGCCTGGAGTTGGTGCACCGCGCCGAGGAACTGCCCGCCCAGCGCGTCGCCGAGGACGCCCAACCCCTCCTGCGCGAGAGCGACTTCACCGCCGAGCCCGACCCGGAGGCGTCCTTCCGCACCCTGCTCGCCGCCGAGGCCGAGGAGCCGCTGGACACCACCCGCGCCCCGCTGCTGCGCCACCACCTCGTCCGCCTCGGCGAGGACCACCACCGGCTGATCCACGTCGAGCACCACCTGATCCACGACGGCCACTCCTTCGCGGTCCTGCTGCGCGACCTGTTCACCGTCTACCGCGCCCAGGTGCTCGGCGAGGACCACCGCCTGCCCGTCGCCCCCTCCTACGAGGACCACGCCCGCGCCGCCGCCGACACCCCCGGCGAGCGCGCACTCGCCTTCTGGGAGCGGGAGCTGGCCGGCGCCCCGCGCGAGATCACCCTCCCGGGCCTGGCCCGCCCCGGCGCCGAACGCCGCCACCACGGCGGCCAGTTGCGCCAGTCCATCGGCGCCGACCTCGCCGTGCGGCTGCGCGAACGCAGCCAGGCGGACGGCCACACCCCCTTCACCACCCTGCTCGCCCTCTTCGCCGAACTGCTGCGCCGCCACGGCGGCCACCGCGAACTCGTCGTCGGCACCGCCGTCGGCAACCGCCCGCAGGGCTTCGAGGGCACCGTCGGGATGTTCGTCAACACCGTCCCGCTGCGCCTGCGCCTCGACCCGGACGCCCCCGGCACCGAGGCCGTGGACGAGGTCACCGACGTCCTGATGCGCGCCCTGCCGCACCAGGACCTGCCCGTCCAGGAGCTCACCCGGCGCCTGGGCCTGCACACCGGCGGCGCCGACAACCCGCTGTTCAACGTCATGTTCAGCGCCCACGACGCCTCCCTCCCCGACGTCCAGGCCCCCGGCCTCGAGGTCTCGCTGTACGAGGGGTTCAACACCGGCACCACCCGCTTCGACCTGGACCTGGTGCTGCTGCCCGACGACCGCCGGGTGGTCGGCGAGAAGCACGGCGCCGCCGGCATGACCCTGGTCTGGGACTACGACGCCGACCTCTTCGGCGAGCCGCAGGCCCAGCTCCTCGCCGACCGGATGCTGGACCTGCTGCGCGACCACCTCGACCGGCCGGAGGCCCCGCTCGCCGCGCTGGCCCCGACGGCCGTGGCCGCTCCGGCGGATCCCGCCCCCGAGCTGCCGGCCGCGCTCGACCCGGCCGCCGCCCAGGACCCGACCGCCCTCGCCCTGCTCGCCGGCGCCGAGCGGATCACCTACGGCGAACTCGACCGGCGCGTCGGCGAACTCGCCGCCCGCCTCGCCGCCGCCGGCGTCACCCCCGGGCAGCCGGTGGCCACCGTGCTGCCGCGCGGCACGGACAGCGTCGTCGCCCTGCTCGCCTGCCTGCGCCTCGGCGCCGTCCACGCGCCGCTGTCCACCGAGGACCCGGCCGCCCGGCTCGGCCTGCTGCTGGAACGCCTCGCCCCCGCCCTGGTCCTCGCCACCCGCACCAGCGCCCTGGCCCTGCCCGCCGAGGGCATCACGCCCGCCCTGCTCGACGGGCCCGCCTTCCCGAAGGCCGAGCCCGCCGCCGTGCTGGACGGCGCCGCCTACCTGATCCACACCTCCGGCTCCACCGGCGTGCCCAAACCCGTCCAGGTCTCCCGGGCGGCCCTGGCCGGGTACGTCGCAGCGATCGCCGAACGGTACGAACTCACCGCCGAGGACAGGGTGCTGCTCTTCGCCCGGCCCTCCTTCGACGTGTCCCTGGAGGAAGTGCTGCCCGCGCTCGCCGTCGGCGCCGGCCTCGTCCTGCCGCAGCGCGAGGTGCCCACCGGGCCCGAACTGGTGGCCGTGCTCGCCGCCCGCGGCGTCACCGTCGCCAACCTGCCCACCAGCTACCTGCTCGCCGTCCGCGAGGACCTGCGCGAGGCCCTGGAGGACGGACGCTGGAAGCCCCGGCTGCTCGTCCTCGGCGGCGAACGCCTCCCCGCCAAGGCCCTGGCCGGGCTCACCGGGCACACCACCGTCCTCAACGCCTACGGCGTCACCGAGGCCACCGTCACCTCCACCGTCCACCGGGTCGGCGAGGACGACCTGGCGGAGGGCGCGGAGATCCCCCTCGGCACCGAGATCCGCGGCGCCCGCGTCCACGTCCTCGACGACACCCTGCGCCCGCTGCCCGACGGCTGCGTCGGCGAACTCGCCATCGGCGGAAGTCTGCTGGCCGACGGCTACCCGGGCCTGCCCGAGCCGACCGCCGCCCGCTTCGTCACCGCCCCCGCCCTCCACGGCGCCCGCGTCTACCGCACCGGCGACCGCGCCTACCGGGGCCTCGACGGGCGGCTGCGCTTCCTCGGCCGCTCCGACCACCAGATCAAGCTGCGCGGCCACCGCATCGAACTCGAGGAGATCGAGGCCGCCGCCTCCGCCGAACTCGGCGGCCGCTCCTGCGCCGTGGTCCTGCACGGCGACCCTCACGGCGGCCCGCTCGCCGACCCGCACGGCGAGTTCCGGACCGGCCCCCGCCTCGTCGGCTTCCTGGAGGGCGCCGACCAGCCCGACCAGACGGCCCTGCACCAGGCCCTCGGCCGGCGCCTGCCCGCCGGGCTCGTCCCCGCGAGCTGGACGGCCCTGCCCGTCATGCCCACCCTGCCCGGCGGCAAGCCCGACCGCGCCGCCCTCGCCCGGCTCGCCGCCGAGGCCCCGCAGGAGAGCGGGCAGAGCGAGCCCGGCGCCTTCACCGACCCCGGCGAGCAGCTCATCGCCGACGCCTGGCGCGAGGTCCTCGGCCACGACCGGTTCACCGCCGACTCCCACTTCTTCGAGGTCGGCGGCCACTCCCTGCTCGCCGCCCAGCTCGCCGCCTGGCTGGAACCGCGCCTGGGCACCCGGCCCCCGCTGCGCACCCTCTTCCGCCACGCCGTCCTCGCCGACCAGGCCCGCGCACTGACCGGGGGTGCGGCATGAGCAGCCCGTCCTCCGTCCTCGAGGACGGCCACCGCGAGATCGTCGAGGCGTTCGAGACCTTCGTCCGCCGCGAACTCGCCCCGCTCGCCGCCGAGTTGCCCGAGACCGAGGATCAGGTGCCGTACGACCTGAGGGCGTACGTGCGCAAGCGCTCCGCCGCCCTCGGCTTCTACGCCGGCGACTATCCCGAGGAACTCGGCGGCTCCGACATGCCCTTCACCGCCGTCGTCCTGCTGCACCACGCCGCCGGGCGCAGCGGCTGCGTCCTCGCCCCCTACGCCCTGGCCGGCTCCGACGGGCCCAGCCCGCTGCTGCGGAGCGGCACCCCCGAGCAGGTCGAGCGTCACCTCGTCCCGCTGGTGCGCGGCGAACAGACCCGCTGCCTGGCCCTGACCGAACCGCAGGCCGGCTCCGACGCCTTCCACCTCACCACCACCGCCGTGCGCACCGGCGACCAGTGGGTGATCAACGGCCGCAAGACCTTCGTCAGCAACGCCGAACACGCGGGACTGGCCCTGGTCGTCGCCGCCACCGACCTCGGCGACGGCGCCGGCCCCACCAGCGGCGCCACCGCCTTCGTCATGCCCATGGACCAGCCCGGCCTGCGCATCGGCCAGCGCTACGAGGGCATGTCCGGCGAGCCGCTGTTCGAACTGCTCCTCGACGGCGTGCGCCTGGGCCCGGAGGCCGTCATCGGCGGCGAGGACGCCGTCGGCGCCGCCACCGCCCTCGCCATCGACAGCCTCTCGCGGGGGCGTCTGGTCGTCGCCGCGATGTGCAACGGCATCGCCGAGCACGCGCTGCGCCTCGGGGTCGAGTACGCCCGCGAACGGCGGGCCTTCGGCCGGGTGATCGGCGACTACCAGCACGTCCAGGAACACCTGGTCACCACCCGCGCCGAGGTGGAGGCGTCCAAGCTGCTCACCCTCGCCTGCGCCCGGCTCGTCGACGAGGGCACCGAATCCCCGGAGAACGCCGCCCTCGCCAAGCTCACCGCCTCCGAGACGGCCGTGCGCGCCGTGGACCGCTCGCTCCAGGTGCACGGCGCCACCGGCTGGGTGCGCGGGCACCCGCTGGAGTCCCTGTACCGCTACGTCCGGATGACCACGATCATCGAAGGGACCTCCGAGGTCCAGAAGGTGATCATCGCCCGTTCCATGGGCCTGAACTGACGATTCGTCAGATGACTGATACGTCCGTCACGTCCGTCACGTCACGTTACCTGGAGACTCCGATGGAACCCCTGAGCAGCATCGGGTACGGCCGACCGCACCAGGACGGCGCGGTCCTCGACCTCTTCACCACCTGGGTGCACCGCACCCCCGACGCCCCCGCCCTGATCGACGGCGGGCGCACCTACGGCTACGCCGAACTCGACCGCCTCGCCGACACCGTGGCCGACGCCCTGCGCGGCAGGGTCGGCCCCGGCGACCTGCTCGGCGTCTGCCTCGGCCACTCGGCGGCCCTGGTGGCCGTCACCCTCGCCGCCGCCAAGCTCGGCGCCGTCCACCTGCCACTCGGCCCCCGCCCCGGCGAGCGCAGACTGCAGGCCGTCGCCGAACAGCTGCGCCCCGTCTGCCTCGTGGGCGAACCCGGCGTCCTGCCGGACGGCGGCGAGCGCCTGCCGCTGGGCCTGCAGGTGGGCCTGCCCGGCACCGTCCAGGCGTCCCTCACCCCCGGCGGCCAGGAGGCCGTGCCGCGCGGCACCCACTACGCCGTCCTCACCTCCGGCTCCACCGGCACCCCCAAGGCCGTCGCCGTCACCGAACCGGCCCTCGGCGCCCTCCTCCGGTGGTACCGAGGCCTGACCGGACTCGGCCCCGGCGAGCGGCACAGCCTGGTGATCGGCGTCGCCTTCGACCCGCACGTCATGGAACTGTGGGCCGGCCTCACCTCCGGCGCCGCCCTCGTCGTCGCCCCCGAGGCCGTCCGCTGGGACTCCGGCGCCCTCACCGACTGGTGGCGCGAGGCCGGGATCACCGTCGCCGTCCTGCCCACCCCGCTCGCCGAACCCGTCCTCGACCGGCCCTGGCCCCCGGGCCTCGCGCTGCGCCACCTCACCATCGGCGGAGACCGGCTGCGCCGCGCCCCCGGGCCTGACGTCACCGCCACCGTGCACAACGCCTACGGCCCCGCCGAGGCCACCGTCACCACCACCGTGCACACCATGGCCCCCGGCGCCGACCACGGCGAGGGCGCCCCACCGATCGGCCTGCCCGTCCCCGGCGCCGTCCTGCTCGTGACCGACGAGGACGGCGTGCCCGTGCCGCGCGGCGAGGCCGGCGAACTGCGCATCGGCGGCATCGGCCTGGCCGCCGGGTACCTCGACCCCGAACTCACCGCCCGCCGCTTCGTCGGCGTGCCCGACGGCGTCCTGGGCACCGACCGGGTCTACCGCAGCGGCGACCGGGTGGTCATGCGGCCCGACGGCGTGATCGAATTCCACGGGCGCCTCGACGACCAGGTGAAGGTCAGCGGCGTACGCCTCGAACCCGCCGAGGTCGAGGCCGCGTTCGAGCGCGACGACCGGGTGCGCCGCGCCGTCGTCGCCGCCGAACCGGCCGCCGCCGGGGGCGTGCGACTGCTCGCCTTCGTCCAGCCCGCCGCCGAGGGGGTCGAGCCCGCCGACCTGGTCGAGGCCGTACGGCCCTGGCTGCCCGAGCAGGCCGTGCCCTCGACCGTCCGGCTCGTCGAGCGGTACCCGCTGGACGCCAACGGCAAGGTCGACCGGGGCGCGCTGCTCGCGACCGTGGCGGCGGAGCCGGTGCCGGCGGAGTCCGTGTCGGAGGGAGAGACCCCGGTCGAACGGACCGTGCTCAAGCTCTGCCGCGAGCTGATCGGCCGCGCCGAACTCGGCCCCGAGGACAACTTCCTCGCGGCGGGCGGCAATTCGCTCGCCGCCGCCCGGCTCCTGGAGGCGCTGGAGAGCGAGTACGGCCTGCGGCTGCGGGCCTCGCTCCTGCTGCGCCAGCCCGACCTGCGCGCCGTCGCGCGGCTGGTCGAGGAACGGCTGGCACCCGCCGCCACCGCCTGACGACTTCGAGCAGGCGCCCCGGCCCGCGCGGCCGGGGCGCCCGGAAGGGAACCCCCGATGAGCGCCCTGCCCGCGCCCACCACCGTCCAGCCCGTGCACCCTGATCTCACCGTCCCTGTTCTCACCGTCCCCGAGCTGATCGCCCGCCACGCCGAGCGGACCCCGGACGCCCTCGCCCTCCTCGACGGCACCACCGCCGTCACCTACCGCGAACTCCACGAGTCCGCAGGCCGGTTGGCCGCCGTCCTCGCCGCCCGGGGCGTCGGCCCCGGCCACGCCGTCGGCCTGCTGTGCGCCCGAACCGCCCGCCTGGCCGTCGCCCAGCTCGCCGTCTGGCGCGCCGGCGGCCACGTCGTCCCGCTCGACCCGGCCTACCCGCGCCCGCGCCTCGCCGAGACGATCGAGGACGCCGGAGCGCGGCTCGTCCTCGGCGACAAGGCCCTGCTCGCCGAGACGGGCCTGCCCGCCGAGCGCACCCTCGTCCTCGGCGAGCACGACGGCGACTCCGCCTGGGGAGCCGCCCCCGACACGGCCCGCGCCGACGGGCTCGCCCTCGTCTTCCACACCTCCGGCTCCACCGGCCGGCCCAAGGGCGTCCTCGTCCCGCACAGCGCCGTCACCGACCTGGTCACCGCCCCCGACGCGCTCGCCCTTGGCCCCCGCGACCGGGTGCTGTGCCACTCCGCCCTCGGCTTCGACGCCACCACCTTCGAACTGTGGGCCCCGCTCGCCCACGGCGCCGCCGTCGCCGTCTCCTCCGCCGACCGGCCCACCGCCGAGGACCTGGTCCGTGACGTCGAACGGTACGGCGTCACCACCCTCTTCCTCACCACCGCCCTCTTCCACCACCTCGCCGCCCGGCAGTCCCGCGTCTTCGGCGTGCTGCGCACCCTCGCCGTCGGCGGGGAGGCCCTCTCGCCCGAGTACGCCGGCGCCGTGCTGCGGGCCTTCCCCTGGCTGGAGCTGTACAACGTCTACGGCCCCACCGAGGCCACCACCTTCACCTCCCTGCACCGCATCACCCCCGCCGACTGCACCGGCGAGGCGCCCGTCCCCATCGGCCGGCCCTTCGGCGGCGCCCGCGCCCTCGTCCTCGACGAGCGTCAGGAGCCCGTGGCCCCCGGGGAGAGCGGCGAACTGTGGATCGCCGGCGCCCGCGTCGCCCAGGGTTACCTCAACCGGCCCGAGCTCACCGCCGAACGCTTCCGCGACCTGCCCGGCGCCGGCCGCGCCTACCGCAGCGGCGACGTCGTGCGCCAACGGCCCGACGGCGCACTGGAGTTCCACGGCCGCACCGACGACCAGGTCAAGGTGCGCGGCTTCCGCATCGAGCCCGGCGAGGTCGAGCAGGCGCTGCTGCGCCACCCCGAGGTCGCGGAGGCCGCCGTGGTCGTCCGCCACCCCGGCGCGCCCGACGCCGCGCTCACCGCCTGCGTCGTCCTCGCCGAGGGCCACCGCCCCTCGGTCGCCACCCTGCGCGAGCGGCTCGCCGCCCAACTGCCCGCCCACCTGGTGCCCACCGCCTGGGCCGTGCTCGACGCACTGCCGCTCAACGGCAGCGGCAAGGTCGACCGCAAGGCGCTCGCTCACCCGGGCCCCGCCACGACGGCCGACCCCGTCGAGGCGGGCGCCACCGCCGGCCTCACCCCGATCCAGCAGGTCGTCGCCGACGCCTGGGCCCGCGCCCTCGGCCGGCCCGTCACCGACCCGGCCGCCGACTTCCTCACCGAAGGCGGCCACTCCCTGCTCGCCATGTGGATCGTCGACGACCTGCGCGAGGACCTCGGCGCCGAACTCTCCCTCGCCGACTTCCTCGGCCACCCCACCGTCGCCGCCCAGGCCGACCTGCTCGAACAGGCCCTGCGCGCCGCCCACGGCACCGACTCCGACGGGGAGGAGCCCGCCCGATGAGCATCGTCGACCAGAGCGACCTGCTGCGCCGCGCCCGCAGCCGCCCCGTCAGCCCCGCCGCGCCGCGCCCCGGGGGCGGTGACCTCGGCCCCGCTCCGCTCTCCCACGCCCAGCAGCGGATGTGGCTCATGGACCGCCTCGGGCAGGGCGGCGCCCTCTACAACGTGCCGCTCGCCACCCGGCTGCGCGGTCCCCTCGACTCCGGCGCCCTCGCCGTCGCGCTCACCGCCCTCACCGAGCGGCACGCCGCGCTGCGCACCCGCTACCCGCAGCGGGGCGAGGAGCCCTACCAGCAGGTCGACCCGGCGGCTCCGGTGGAGCTGGTGATCGAGGAGCTGGTGATCGAGGGGCTCTCGGCCGAGGGGCCGGTGATGGAGGGGCTTTCGGCCGAGGCGTTCGCGGCCCGGCTCGCGGAGGAGGCCGCCAGGCCCTTCGACCTGACGGCGGGACCGGTGCTGCGGGCGCTGCTGCTGCGACACGCGGCAGAGGACCACACACTGCTGCTGGCGATCCATCACATCGCCGTCGATGGCGGCTCGTTGCCCGTGCTCGCCGAGGACCTCGCCGCCCTCTACGCCGCCGCCCTCGACGGCTCCGCGCCCCAACTCCCGCCGTCCGCACCGCCGTACACCACCTACGCCCGGGAGGAGCGCGCCCGCGACGCCGAACTCACCGCCGCCGCCGACGCCCGCGCCCGCCAGCTGGCCGGCGCCCGCCCGCTCCCGCTGCTGCGGCCCGTCCCGCCCGGGGCGCGCGAACGCCGCGCCGCCCTGCACACCGCCCCGCTCGCCCCCGGCACCGTCGAGGGCCTGCGCCGCCTCGGCGCCCGGCACGGCGCCACGCTGTACGCCGTCCTCCTCGCCGCCGCCTTCGCCACCCTGCGCACCGCCACCGGCGAGGACGACCTCACCCTGGCCTGCGCCAGCGGCCACCGTGCCCGGCCCGCCCTGCGCCGCACCGTCGGCCTGGCCGTCAACACCCTGGCCGTCCGCGCCGACCTGGCGGGCGATCCCGCCTTCACCGAGGTCCTGAACCGGGCCAGGGCCGCCCTGCTGGACGCCCAGCAGCACCACGACGTGCCCTTCGACCTGGTCGTCGAGCGCCTCGGCACCGCCGCCCGGGGCGCCGACGGCACCCCGCTGCTGTCCGTCAGCTGCGACCTCGTCCAGGCCCCGGCCCCGCTCACCCTGCCCGGACTCGCCGCCGAGAGCGTCGAACTCGACCTGGGGCTAGCCAAGTTCGGGCTCGCGCTGCTGCTGGAGGACGGGCCGCAGCCGCGCTGCCTGCTCCAGCACGACCGGGACGCGCTGGACGAAGCCACGGCCGCCCGGCTGCTCGGCGGCTTCGCCGAGCTGCTGACCGCCGTGGCCGAGGACGGGGACCGGCGGTTGAGCGACCTGCCCGGCGAGCGCCTCGCCGCCTCCGGGCACCCGGTCGTCGAAGCCCTGCTCGCCGATCTGCGGGTGTCCGACGCGGCCGTGGCCGAGACCGGCGACGGGCCGCCCCTCGCCTACGCCGTGGTGCGCGGCCCCGTCGCGCCCAGCGGCACCGACCTGCGCGCAGCGCTGCGCGGGCGGATCTCCTCCGGCCAACTCCCGTACGCCGTCACCCTGATGGACCGCCTGCCGCGCCACCCGGACGGCAGCCTCGACCACGGACGCCTCCCCGGGGCGCGCCCGGCCGCCTCCGGCCCGATCGAGGAGGTCCGCACGGCCTTCGGCGAGCTGCTCGGCGCCACCCCGCCCGCCGACGGCGACTTCTTCGCCCTCGGCGGCCACTCCCTCGTCGCCGTCCAGCTCGCCGAGCGGCTGCGCACGGTCCTGGGCCTCCCGCTGACGGGCCTCGACATCCTCGAACAGCGCACCCCGCGCGCCCTCGCCGCCCTCCTCGCCGCCCGCGCCGAGGAACGCCGCGCCGCGGGGCCCCGCGCTGGTGGGTCCCGTGCTGGTGGGCCCCGTGCCGGTGGGTCGGCGCGTCGCACCGGCACCGTCCTGGTGACCGGCGCCACCGGCGGGGTCGGCGCCGCCGTCCTCCAGGAACTCATGGCCCAGGGCCGGCCCGTCCGCGCCCTGGTCCGCCCCGAGTCCGCCCACCTTCCCGCCCTGCACGGCGCCGACCTCGCCGAGGGCGACCTCGCCGACCCGGACAGCCTGCGCCGCGCCGTCGAGGGCGCGGACGCCGTGATCCACGCCGCCTGCACCTTCACCGACCACGACACCGACCGCGCCGCGATGCGTGCCCTCCTCGACGGCTGGAGCGGCCGGGGCCCGTTCGTCTTCGTCAGCAGCATCGACGCCTACGGCCGCCCGGACGCGACCGACGTCCCCGAGGGCGGGCCCGCCGGCGCGGGCGTCAGCCCGTACGGGCAGGCCAAACTGGACTGCGAGCGGCTGCTGTTCGAAGCCGCCGGTCGCGGCCCGGTCACCGCCGTGCGCGCGCCCATCGTCTGGGGCCCGCACCAGCGGCTGCGCGACCAGTTGCGCTGGGGCTCCACCGGCGCGCTCTACCAGGCCGCGCTGGCCGGCGAACCGATCATCCTCCCGGAGGTGCCCTCCCGCGCCGCCTGGGTGCACGCCGCCGCCCTCGCCCGCGCGCTCGCGGGCTGCGCCACGGCGGGACACCCCTCCGCCGGACGCGTCGTCAACGCGGTCGGCGGCCATGTCTCCTGGCAGGAGTTCACCGCCGAACTGGTCCGGCTGCTCGGCTCCACCAGCGCCGTCACCGCCGGCCCGGACGCCGACCCGGAGCTGCGCCGCCCCTGGCACTACCGTGCCGAAACCCTCGCCGGCCTCCTCCACCCGGAACCGGGTGAGGACTGGCGTGCCGTCCTGGCTGCCATGGTCGGCTGACCCGACCCTCTCCGGGCCCCTCCCGCCGCCCCGCTGTCTGGGCTGCGGGAGGGGCTGGGCCGCCACTATGCCTGTAGTGTCACTACGTCAGTAGTGGCACTACAGGCATAGTGCGAGGTGGTCACCCGATGGTGACCACCCGCGCCCAGTCCGGCGGCTGGTCCGGCCGGTAGTCCGGGTCCCACTCCCGCGCCCGCGCGGGCCGGGGGAAGAGGCCGACCACCGTCCGGCACGGCGGCGCCGCCGTCGGCCACGGCGTCTGCCCGTCCGTCAGCACGACCACGACGTCCGGCGCGGGCCGGGCCCGCAGGGCGGCCGCGAAGCCCGTCCGCAGGTCCGTGCCGCCGCCCCCGACGAGTTCGATGCCCTCGGCCCGGCACAACTGCTGCACGGCCTGCGCCGCCGCGTCGCAGGAGAGTACCGAGACCTGGTCCCGGCGGCCGCCCACCGCCTTGCCGATCGCCGCCACCTCCAGCAGGGCGCTGCCCAGCTCCGCGTCCGAGACCGACCCCGAGGTGTCCACCACCACCGCCACCCGCGGCGGGCGCCGCCGCAGGCTCGGCAGGACCACGCCGGGCAGCGAGGCCGAGCGGCGCGCCGGGCGGCCGTAGCTGTAGTCCTCGCCCGCGCCGCCCGAGGCCAGCGCGGAGCGCAGCGCGGCGCCGAGCACCTCGCGCCAGGGCTGCGGCGGGTGCAGGGCGTCCTCGGCCCAGCGGCGCCAGCCCTTCGGCGCGTCGCCGGGCCGGCCCCGGATGCCCTCGGCGACGCGGAAGCGCACGGCGTCCCGTTCCTGCGGGCTCAGGCCGTGGCCGCCGTCGGGGCCGAGCTCCCAGGGGCGGGCGAGCCCGTCGGCGCCGGCGCCGCAGTCCAGCCAGGCCACGTACGGGTCGTGCGGATTGACGTGCACGCTCCGGACGTAGTCCTCCATCAGCCGGCCCGCCGGCAGGTTCAGCAGGGCAGGTGCGACCGCGCCCTCGGGGGCGATCAGGCCGTCGCCGTACGCGTCGTCGTTGATCTCGCAGTCGGCGGCGATGTTGACCCGCAGCCGCCAGGCCGGGCCGTCCTCGCCGAGGCGCTTCGCCAGGCGGTCGCCGCGCCCGTGGTGGTCGCGCAGCAGGTGGGACACCTCGTGCACCCACACCGAGGCCAACTCCTCGACCGGGGTGCGGGCGACGAAGGCGGGGGAGGCGTAGCAGCGCCAGTACGGGTCGACGGCCATCGTCGGCACCCGGTGGGACTCGACCACGTGCAGCGCGAACAGGGCCGTCGCCAGGTACGGCCGGGCGCGGGTGGCGTGCAGCCGGGCCGCGTACAGCTTCTCGAGGTCCAGGCCGGGCGGGGCGGCGGCAGTGGTGGCAGTGGCGCCGCTCATCCGCGACCCTTCGCGGCGAGGGCGTCCGCCCGCCGGGAGATCGCGAGCGTCGGGGCCAGACGCTCGATCGACTCCGGCACCTCCCAGTCCTCCCGCCGCAGCGAGGCGAGCGTGGTCGCCGGGACGACCAGCAGGTCGGGCGCGCCCGTGCGCAGCGCCCCGGCCAGCAGCTCCCAGGCCGCGTCCCAGCGTTCCCGCTCCGGCCGCCGGCGTACGGCGGCCACCACCGCGTCCAGCACCACCTGCCGCAGGTCGCCGCGCTCGGGCAGGACGGCGGCGGAGGGGTCGGCGAGCAGGTCCTCCGGGTCGGGCAGGTCCATCCGGTCCAGGTACGCCATCAGCTCCAGCCCCGGGCCGTCCCCGACCGTGCCGCGGACCAGCAGCGACAGCACCTCCCGGGAGGAGCCCGCGGCGGTGGCGAAGGCCGTCAGCCGCAGCGTCATGTCCCAGCTGCGCGGGGAGGGCCAGGCCCCGCCGCGCCTGGTCTCGGTGCTGGGCAGCCGGTGCACCAGCTCCGGGCGGGCGGCCAGCAGCCCGCACACCGCCCGCCGGGCCAGTGCCACCGCCGGCTCCAGCGCCTGCGGGTCGAGCCGGGGCAGCGTCGCCACCGGCCACACGCCGCCGAGGCCCCGCACCACCACCTCGGGGTCGTGCGCCCACTGCAGGTGCACGAACCGGTTCGCCAGCGGCGGGCTCAGCTCCCACCCGTCGGCCGCCGAGGAACGCGGGTTGGCGGCGGCCACGATCCGTACGCCCGGCGGCAGTCGGAGCGCACCGATGCGCCGCTCCAGGACGAGCCGCAGCAGCGCGGCCTGGACGGCGGGCGGCGCGGTGGACAGCTCGTCCAGGAACAGCAGGCCCCGCCCGGCCCGGACCAGGCGCACCGCCCAGTCCGGTGGCGCCAGCGGGACGCCCTGCTGCGCCGGGTCGTCGCCGATGATCGGCAGTCCGGCGAAGTCGGAGGGCTCGTGGACGCTCGCGATCACCGTCGTCAGCGGCAACTCCAGGGCGGCGGCGAGCTGGTGGAGCGCGGCCGTCTTGCCGATGCCGGGCTCGCCCCAGAGCAGGACGGGCAGGTCGGCGGCGACGGCGAGGGTCAGCGCCTCCAGCTGGTCGTCGGGGCGCGGCTCGGTGCCGGTGTCACCGAGGAGACCGAGCAGCCGGGCGGCGACGTCGAGCGGGGCGGCCGGGGGAGTGGACGTGGATTCGGACGTGGATTCGGACGTGGACGTGGGCATGGGCATGCGTCATCACCTCGTGAAGTCGTGTCGAGTGAGAAGGCGTCGAGTGAGAACGTGTCGAGTGAGAAGGTGTCGGGCTCAGCGCCCGGTGGTCTCGCGCGGGTGGGACCGGTGGTTCTTCGGCCGGCGGCCGCGGTGGTACGCGGAGTCGCCCTGCGCGGTCAGGCCGTTGCGATAGAGCCCGTACGTGACGCGCCGCTCCGCGATCGCGTCCAACTCCGCCCGCAGCGGGCCCTCGGGTAGCCGTGCCCGCGCGCCGAGCAGGGCTTCGACCTGGGTGAGCGCCCCGGCGTGGTCGCCGTGGTGGAGCCGTTCGCGGATGTCGGTGAGCTCCGAGGGCCGCCGGTGCGCCTGTTCGACGGCCCGCAGGCAGGGCAGCGGGGTGCCGGAGAGCGCCGACAGCAGCCGCTCGCGCCGCAGTTGGGCCGGATCGTGGTCGAGCGGGGTGAGTGCCCCGTCGACGACGGCGATCCGGTGCACGGCCCCTCGGCAGTCCACCAGCCGCTGGGTGGGCGGGAGTTGCGGCCCGCCAGGCCCGCCAGGCCCGCCCGTCCCGGCCGAGGGATGCCCGGACGGCGCCAGCGCGGCGGCCACCAGCGGGTGCAGCAGATCGGCGCCGAGCACGCCGCAGCGCAGCAGGTCCAGATCCGGCGGCACCCAGGTCGCGGCCTCCGGCAGCAGCGGCAGCGCCTTCACGTCACCGGTGGCCTCGACCGGCCGGGCGTCGCCGTCCGGGTCGATCAGCAGCCGACGGTGCCCGCCGAGCCGCACCACGACCGGCCCGGCGGGCCTGCCCTCGGCACGCAGCAGCAGCGAAGCCTCGGCGGCCCAACGGTCCACGGCGGGGCGCAGGTTGACCGGGTCGGAGTCCGCCGCCGGCTCCCCGCGCCCGGCCCGCAGCGCCAGCTCCCCGCTGCGCCCGGCGTCCCACAGGTGCCGGTGCAGGTCGAGGCGGAAGCGCCGACTGGGGTGCGGATGCGGGTGCGGGGGCGCGCCGGACGGCGAGCCGTCCCAGAGCGCCAGGCTGATCCGCTGGCCGAACTCCGCCCAGGCGGGGGGAGTCCGGACGACGAGCGTGAGCGGCCGTTCGCCCGGGTAGCGGGCCAGCGGCACGGTCAGGCCCGCCCGCAGCAGCCCGTCCGGGGCCGTTCTGGGCAGGTGCCAGCGCAGCAGGTCCGGCGCCAGGCGGCGCAGGTCGTCCCGTACGCGGTGGGTGAGGTCCCGGCCGTGGACGCGTGCGACGTCCCGGAGCCGGAACTCCACGTCGACGCGGGCGGCGGAACACGCTCCGGCCCAGTCGCCGACGAGGCGGCGGGCGGTGGCGGTCTCGATCATCTCCGGCGGGACGGCGTAGTCGCGCACCCGGCGCCAGAGGGAGAGGTGGGAGGTGTGCCCGTCCAGGGCGGGAGTGCTCATCAGCACTCACCTTGCGTGGACGGGACCTCCGATCTGCGGAGGGCGTGAGTCTTCATCGCCGGGAGCATAACCACAACCACGGCGCGTCCGCCAGGCGGATTCCGGCTCTGGAGGCCCGCTGGAGAGGTGGTCGAAGCCGCTGGCTCGCGCGGTGGAGGCCGTGCTGTGGTGGTCGGCGGAGCCGCTGCGTCCGGGTGCGTCCTGCCCTGGCCGCCGCCGCCCAGGGGGCCTGCCGTTCAGGCCAGTTGACCGCAGGGCCCGCGCCCGACGCGGGCCGGGGAGAATCGAAGGACCGCCGATGACCTGGAACCAGAGTGCGACCCCGGGGTCGCACAGCACCGCACCGCCGCCGGCCGCCCTCGCAGCCGACACCGCCGCTTCGGGGAGTCGGGCCGCCGGTCCGGTGCTGGTGGGGGCGACGATCGCGATGGGGTTGATGGCGGGGCTGTTCTTCGCGTTCGACGTGTCGGTGATGCCGGGGCTGGCGGCGGGGGACGACCGGACGTACGTGACGGCGATGCAGCACATCAACAAGTCGATCGAGAACGGGGTGTTCTTCCTGGTCTTCACGGGCGCGTTCGTCGCCGCCGGCGTCGCGGTGTGGCTGCAGCACCGGGCCGGGCGGCGGCGGGTGGCGCTGTGGGCGGGGGTGGCGACGCTGCTGTACGCGGTGGCGCTGCTGGTCACCATGGGCGTGAACGTGCCGCTGAACAACGAGCTCGCGGCGGCCGGTGACCCGGCGCGGATCCACGATCTGGCCGCCGTGCGGGAGAAGTTCGCGGGCACCTGGGTGGCGACGAACATGCTGCGTACGGCGCTGTGCACGGCGGGCCTGGGCGCGCTCGCCCGGGCGCTGGTCCTGCACGGCCGCGCCACCCGCTGAACCACCCGCTGAGCCACTCGCTGAACCACCTGCTGAACCACTCGCTGAACCACCGTCGGGCCCCCGGTGCACGCCGGGGGCCCGCTGTTCCTTCAGCTCCCGCCAACTCCCGTTCTGATTGGCCGAATCAACGCCCAACCGACCCGCAGTCCCTCGCCGCGCGGCCCCCTCGGCGCGCACACTGGCCGTAGCCGGACATGCCCGGAAGGACCGGGAGGTGCCGGCAGTCACCGACCACAGGGGGGTTGGCCAATGGCCTTACGAATCGGCAGGCGCAGCGCGGCCGGCAGGTTCCGCACCGCGATCGGCGCACTCGTCGTCGCCCTGACCGCCGGTGCGGTCGTCGCCGTGCCCGCCGCCGAGGCGGACGCGGCGGGATCGAAGGTGGTCTACCTGACCTTCGACGACGGCCCGAGCACCGCCTACACGCCCAAGGTCCTGAACGTGCTGGCCCGTTACGGCGTGCGCGCGACCTTCTTCGAGGTCGGGCAGGAGGTCACCGCCCACCCCTCCGTCACCGGCCAGGTCGCCGAACAGGGCCACAGCGTGCAGAACCACTCCTGGTCCCACCCGGACCTCAGCCGGCTCTCCGCCTCCGCCGTCACCTCCCAGGTGTCCAGGACCGACCAGGCCATCCGCGCGCAGACCGGCCGCACCCCGTCCTGCCTGCGCCCGCCCTACGGGAGCCTCAACTCCACGGTGCGCTCGCGGGCGGCGGCCCTCGGCAAGCAGGTCGTGCTGTGGTCGGTGGACCCGCAGGACTGGGCCCGCCCCGGCACGGGCGCGATCGAGTCGCGGGTGCTGCGCAACGTCCGCCCCGGCTCGGTGATCCTGATGCACGACGGCGGCGGCAACCGCAGCCAGACCGTGGACGCGCTGCCGACGATCATCTCCACCCTCAAGGCACGCGGCTACACCTTCGGCGTCCTCTGCCGCTGAACTCCGCTCTCAGCCGCGCCCGTTCAGCACCAGCGCCCACACCAGGCAGGCCAGGGCGCCGGTGCTGAGCAGGGTGCGCAGCAGGTTGAAGCGCACCCACCGCGCCTCGAACCGGGCCCGCACCGCCGCCGGATCGGCGATCAGCGAGGGCTCGCCCGCGGCGGCGAGTGCGTCGTTGAGCGGGATGTTGACGGCCCGGGTCACGCCGATCACCGCGCCGTACAGGACGAGGGCGGCGGCGCTCGGCCCGAGCGCCCGGTGCCCCTCGGCGGGCAGGTGCAGGGCCACGGCCACGGCCGTGGTCAGCAGCGCGCCGACGAAGCCGAGGAAGAACCAGCCGTTCAGGATCGCGACGTTGATCCGCTGCATGACCTCGACGAACGTCCGGTCCCCCGCTCCGGCCAGGGCGGGCATCACCGAGCAGGAGTAGGCGTAGAACAGTCCGGCGGACAGGCCGCAGGTGACGGTGGCCGCCACCAGGGCGAGCGTGCGTGCCAGTTCCATGATCGGGTGCCCCCGGGTGGTCGCGCGGATCGGTTCGCGGTCGATCATCGGGCATCGGCGGCCACCGGGCCAGCCCCGCCGCTCAAGAGTCCCTCGAAATGACGGTCCGTCAACTGATGACAGGTCATCTGCTGTTGCCGCCGATCGCCCGCCGATTGGCCTCCGAACGGCCGTCGATCACCGCCGTTACACTGGGTCGATGGACACGCTGACCGGACTCCTCGACGGCCCCAAGGCCCGCGGCGCCTTCCTGCTGCGCTCGGTCCTGACCCCGCCGTGGGCCCTGCGGATCGAGGACGGGGCGCCCCTGTCGGTGGTCACGCCCGTGCGCGGCGACAGCTGGATCCTCCCCGAGCACGGCGCCCCGCTGCTGCTGCACCCCGGGGACGTGGCGATCGTGCGCGGCCCGCAGCCGTACACCGTCGCCGACGACCCGGCCACCCCGGTCGACGTGGTCGTCGGCCCCGGGCAGGTCTGCACCCGCGAGGGCGAGGACGTCTCCGCCTCCCTCTCGCTCGGCCTGCGCACCTGGGGCGACGGCAGCGAGGCCGACGAGCACGCCTCCGTCCTCCTGTCCGGCACCTACCAGGCCGAGCACGAGATCGGCCAGCGGCTGCTCGGCTTCCTGCCGACCCTGCTGGTCCGCCCGGCCGGCACCGGCGCGGACGACACCCTGGTGCGGCTGCTCGCCGCCGAACTCGGCCGCGACGAACCGGCGCAGGAACTCGTCCTCGACCGCATCCTCGACCTGCTGGTGGTCTCCGTCCTGCGCTCCTGGCTCGCCGACCCCGACTCCGGAGCCCCCGCCTGGTACCACGCCCAGCACGACCCGGTGGTCGGGCCCGTCCTGCGGCTGATGCACGACGACCCGGCCTCGGCCTGGACGGTCGCCGACCTGGCCCACCGGGTCGGCGTCTCCCGGGCGGGCCTCGCCCGGCGCTTCACCGCCCTGGTCGGCGAGCCGCCCATGGCCTACCTCGCGGGCTGGCGCCTGGCGCTGGCCGCCGACCTGCTGCGCGATCCGGACTGCACCATCGCCTCCGCCGCCCGCAAGGTCGGCTACAGCAACGCCTTCGCGCTCTCGGCCGCCTTCAAACGGGTGCGCGGCCTCAGCCCGCAGGAGCACCGCCGCCTGGCGGCCGCCGGGCAGGCCCCGGCCCGTCCGCCGGAGGCGGCCGCGGGGTCGTCCGTTCCGCGCACGGTGATCCTGGCGGGCTGAGCGGGGCTGAGCGGGGCTGAGCGGGTTGAGCTAGTTCCCGAAGCGGTCGAAGAGCGCCTGGAGGTAGTCCTCCAGCCGGCCGGCGAGCACGGCCGGCGTCAGGTCCTCGCGGCCGAGTTCGCGCCAGGGGACGGCGACCTTCTCGGCGTCCGGGGCGAAGGCGAGCGCGTCCAGGAGGCGCCAGTACAGGTGGTCGCCGGGCTCGGGGCTCAGCAGACCCCCGGCCTCGCGGTAGCGGTCGGCCAGGGACGTCCCGGCCTCCACGCCGTGCAGCAGCGCCAGTGCGGTGGAGCAGTGGGCGACGTCCAGGTCGGCCGGGCCCCAGGAGGTCTCGACCCAGTCGACGACCCCGCTGATCCGGGTCTCCGCGCCCGAGCCGGTGAACAGCACGTTGCCCGGGTGGAAGTCGCGGTGCAGGAAGCAGGCCCGGTGCGCGGGCGCCTCGCGGTCGATCGCGGCGATGGCCCGCGCCCACAGGTCGGGCCGCGCGGTGTGTTCGGGCACCGCCACGCGTTCGGGCGCCGTCCACGGCTGCCAGGCGCGGGGGCGCCGGTCCTCCGGGGGCGTCACGGCGTGCACGGTGGCCAACTGCCGTGCGAGCAGCTCGATCCGGTGTCCGATCTCAGGGCCATCGGCCAGCCGCAGGGTGCCCGGCAGCAGGGACATCACCAGCGAGGGGTGGTCGCAGTGCTCCGCCGTCGCGTCGACGCCGTACACCCGCGCGGCCGGGACGGGCCCGGGGGCGAGCAGGCGCAGGATGTCGGCCTCGCGGTTGAGCAGGCCCTCGGCGTGGCGCAGGTAGAACGGCTTGACGAAGGAGCGCAGCACCAGGGTGCGGCCCTCGCCGCCCTCGCTGTCCACGTCCAGGCGGCGCATCACCGAGGTCCACCCGCCCCGCAGTGTCCGTACGGTGCCTATCCGTTCGCCGGGCGCGAGCAGGCCCTCCACCCAGCGGCGCGTGGCGCCCCACTCCGGCGCGGTCTCCCCGTTGTTCTGGATCATGTGGGTCACCCTATGCCAGGGTATTTCGACGATCGTCGAAATTTGACAGAGTGCCGTGACGCGGGGTTGTGTGGTGCCCGATCGATCCGTCAGCAGCAGTCCGCAGCAGGGGAGTTGCGCCATGCCCAGGAGCGTCGTCTTCGCCACCGTCGGAGGACCGGAGGTCCTCACCGTCCGCCCCGCCGAACTCCCGGAGCCCGGGCCCGGTGAACTGCGGCTGCGCGTCGCGGCGATCGGACTCAACCGGGCGGAGGCGCTGTTCCGCGCCGGGCTCTACCTCGAGCAGCCGAAGCTTCCCTCCACCCTCGGGTACGAGGCGTCCGGCACCGTCGAGGCGGTCGGCGAGGGCGTCACGGGCTTCGCGCCCGGCGACCGGGTCGACGTCGTCCCCGCGTTCTCGCAGACCGACTACGGCACCTACGGCACCCACGTGCTCGTCCCGGCGAGCGCCGTCGTCCACCACCTCGCGGGACTCACCCCGGCCGAGGGCGCGGCCGTCTGGATGCCGTACCTCACGGCGTACGGCGCCCTCGCCGAGGACGGGCACCTGCGCCCGGGCGACTTCGTGCTGATCACGGCCGCGGCCTCCGGCGTCGGCCTCGCCGCCATCCGCACCGCGCGCCGCCTCGGGGCGGTCCCGATCGCCACGACGCGCACCGCCGCCAAGAGGCAGCGCCTGCTGGACGCCGGGGCCGCCCACGTCGTCGTCACCGGCGAGGAGGACCTCGTGGCCTCCGTCCTCGACGCCACCGGCGGCCGGGGTGTACGCACCGTCTTCGACCCCGTCGCCGGCCCCGGCGTCCTCGACCTCGCCCGCACCGTCACCCCCGGCGGCCGCCTCATCGTCTACGGCCGCCTCGACCCCACCGACACCCCGCTGCCCGGCCAGGACACCTTCGTCTCGGTGCTCAGCCGGTTCTACTCCATGCACGAGGTGACCCACGACGCCGAACGCCTCCGCCGCGCCCACGCCTTCGTGACGGCGGGGCTGGCCGACGGCAGCTTCGTACCGGTGATCGACCGCGTCTTCGAGGGCCTGGACACGGTGGTCGAAGCCCACCGCTACCTGGAGGCGGGCGCCCAGGTCGGCAAGATCGTCCTCACCGTGACGGACTGAGGCACCGCCTCCACCTTCGTGTCCCGGTCGGCTCCGGCTTTGGATGGATCGGCTCCGGCCAGGAGGCGTCTCCTGGCCGAACGGCTCCCGGAACTACGGAAGTAGTGCCACTACGCGAGTAGTGGCACTACTTCCGTAGTGGCCGGCCAGGCTCTCCGGGCCGCCGCCTACCCCTACGGAGCCGGCTGCGGAGCCGGCTGCGGAGCCGGCTCGCGCGGCGCCGCGCCGGAGGCCGGGACGCCGGCCGACCGCGTGGTCGCCGCCGCCGTGGCGCAGGCGGCCAGGGCCCAGACCGCCGCCGCGAGGGGGAACCAGTCGGCGCCGAGGACGGTGATGGCCGCCGAGCCGGCCGCTCCGCCGGCGGCGGTGCCGAGGTAGAGGGCGCTGCTGTTGAGCGAGATGAGCAGCGGGGCGTTGGCCGGGTCGATCGAGGCGAGGCGGTGCGGCAGGGCGACCGACACCGACCAGCCGGCCAGCGGGACCACCACCGCGTAGACGAGCGCCCCCGGCATGCTGCGCCCCAGCCAGGGGAGGGCGGCGAACATGGCGGCCGCGACGGCGGAGCCGATCAGCAGGACGGGCCGCACCCCGACCCGGTCGACGAGGCGGCCGCCGAGCCAGCTGCCCGCGACGGACGCGACGCCGGCGGTGAGCAGCACGAGGCTGAGGCGCCCGGCGTCACCGCCGGTGGCGCCGTGGACGGCGGTGGCGAGGTAGATGTAGACGCTCTGGAAGGCGAGGAAGAACACCAGCGTGGTGAGCGCGGCGCCCAGCACCGGGCCCTTCCCGAGCGGGGCGAGGCGTTCGCGCAGGCCGGGCGGCGCGGTGACGGGGGCGGGCAGGTCGCGCAGAAGGGCGGCGAGCCCGGCCCAGGCGATCAGGCCGAGCGCGGTGACCAGCCACATCGTCAGCCGCCAGTCGCTGCGCCCCACCCAGGTGCCGAGCGGGACGCCGAGCGCGGTGGCGACGGTCATGCCGCCGAGCACGGTGGCCAGGGCGCGTCCGCGTCGTTCGGGTGCGACGAGCGTGGTGGCGACGGCGTTGGCGTTGGGTGTGTAGAGCGCGGCGCCGGCGGCGGCGAGGACGCGGGTGGCGAGCAGCAGTCCGAAGCTGGGGGCGACGGCGCTGAGCGCGTTGGCGAGGGTGAAGACGGCCAGCGCCCCGAGCAGGAGCCGGCGCCGGGGCAGTCGGGCGGTGAGCGCGGCCAGGGGCGGGGCGAGGAGGGCGTAGGCGAGGGCGAACACCGTCACCAGCTGGCCGGCGGTGGGCACGCTCACCCCGAGGTCGGCCGCGACGGGGGAGAGGATCCCGGCCACGACCATGGAGTCGGTGCCGACGGCGAAGGTGCCGAGGGCGAGCAGGAGCAGGCGTACGGGCACGGGACGGTCCCCCCGGAATTGTTGGACAACTGGGCAACAGTTTGATGCTCGCCAAACAATCGGGGATTGGTGGATAATTGTCAAACCATTCCGTACGCCTGAACACCTGAACGCCTGAACGCCTGAACGCCCGCCGACCAGCCCACCTGCTGACCAGCCCGCCCGCCGACCCGAGGACCGATCCGCCGCCATGACCCCGACCACCACCCCCGCCGCCCCCGTCGCCGAGGACGAGCGCCTGCCCCAGCCCGCCGCCGGGGACATCGAGCTCGTCACCGTCCTCCACGCGCTCGGCGACCCGGTCCGGATGCGGCTCCTGCTCAACTACGCGGACGGCGCCGAGCACTCCTGCGCCCCCCACGACCTCGGCCTGGACCACCTCCACAAGTCGACCGTCTCCCACCACATGCGGGTCCTGCGCGAGGCCGGAGTCACCACCACCCGCGTCGCCGGCCGCAACCGCTTCGTCAGCCTGCGCCGCGCCGACCTCGACGCCCGCTTCCCCGGACTCCTGGACGCGCTGCTCGCCTCCGCGCCCGCCCTCACCCGAGGCTGAGCACCCCTCACCCGAGGAGCCCCTCACCCGAGGAGCCCCTCACCTGCGGCACGCCCTTGCCAGGCGGCGGCCGCCCGTGATCCGATGGCGCGAGCATCGCGTGCCGGTGACGGATCGCGTCAGGCATGGAGGTGCGGAATCGAAGGAGTGGCCCCTCCGTGGCCTCCCGCAACGAGGGCGAGCGCGTCCTCGCCCTGAGCCTTCAGCTCACCCGAACCCATGACGAACTGCGCCGCCGCATCCGCGACATCAAGGCGGGCCTCGGCCGCGCCCGTGGGATCGACGAGGCCCTGCGCACCCACTGCCTGGCCTTCTGCAGCGCCCTGACCACCCACCACCGCGGCGAGGACGAGGGCCTGTTCGCCGAACTCCTGCGCCAGCGGCCCGACTTGGCCGGGACGATCGCCAATCTCGTCCAGGACCACACGATGATCTCCGGCATCCTCACCCGCGTCGTCGACCTCGCCGCGAAGGCGGCCGACGGGCACCATCCGGACCCCGCCGCGATCGGCCGCGAACTCGACGGCCTGGCGGCCATCATGGAGTCGCACTTCCGCTACGAGGAGCGCGTCCTGGCCGACGCCCTGGACGCGGGGGTGCCGGACACCGGCTGGTCGGGGCCCGTCCTGAACCCCTGAGTCAGCCGTCGAGGGCCTGCCGGGCGAGCCGGTACGGCCCGAAGTAGTACGACAGCGCGGCGATCGTGGCGCCGTCCGAGATGCCGCCGTTCGTGAGGAGGTCCAGCACCTCGGCCTCGGGCAGCCACTCCACCCGGTCGGCCTCCGCCACGTCCACCGGCTCACCGACCCGGGTGGAGCCGGTGGCGAGGAACGCGTGGAAGCGGGCGTCCGAGATGCCGGTCATCGCGAAGTACCGCGTCAGCGGCTCGACGGCCGCCGGGCGCCAGCCCGTCTCCTCCTCCACCTCGCGGGCGATGGCCGCCGCCGGGTCCTCGTCCGTCTCCACCCATCCGGCGGGCAGCTCCCAGCCCCAGCGGCCGGTGATGAACCGGTGGCGGTGGAGCAGCAGCACGTACCCGCGCTCGTCGACGACCACGGCCGTCGCGCAGGCCCGGGGCATCCGCACCGCGTGGTGGTCGACGCGGCCGACGCCGGGGATCTCCACGTCGTCCAGCCACAGCTCGACCCACGGCGACCCGTACACCTGCCGCCGCCCGTGCACCCGCCACTCCACGGTCCCGCTCCTCTGCTCGCCACCACCGACCCGACACCACCGACCCTCTCACGCCGAGGCCCCCGCCTGCCCCTGCCCCCTCGCCTGCCCCCGCCTTCCCGGGCCCCGCCGCCCGGCCCTCGCCGCCCCGCCCCCCGCCGCGCCGGGCGGCCTGGCGCAGCCGGCGGTGCGGGCCGGGCCTTAGGCCCTCTCTTCCGGATCTTGCCGGGCGGTCGCCGCTCCCCCAGCCTTCGGCCGGGAGGTACCCCCAGGGCACAAACGCACCTCGGCGGCTTCTCGTCAGTCGCCAGTGTCCCCCAGCCTTCGGCCGGGAGGTGCCCCCACCGCAATGGCTCCCTCCTCGGCGCCGCCGATGCACGCACCCATGGGGGCACCTCCCGGCCGAAGGCTGGGGGAGACGCCCGCTGATCCGACAACATCCGAAAGAGAGGGCCTAGGCTGGTGGCCGGTGCGCGACGGCGCGCCGCAGGACACGGGGGCAGCGACGGAAACGGCAGGTAGGCGGCGGCGATGCAGTTCGACGACCAGGGCGATCTCGACACCTCGCAGGTGGACGACAGACGGGGCATCCCGGGCGGCAAGGTCGCCATCGGCGGCGGCGCGGTGGGCCTGATCGCCGTCCTCTTCGCCGTCCTCCTCGGCGTCGACCCCAAGCTGCTGGGCCTGTCCTCCGGGGGCGGCGGCAGCACCGGCTCGTCCACGGCGCGCAACGCCGGCGAGGTGCAGCAGGCCTGCAAGACCGGTGCGGACGCCAACAAGCGCCAGGACTGCCGGATCGTGGCGGTCACCAACAGCCTCCAGGACTTCTGGCGCGCCGAACTGCCCAAGCAGACCAAGTCGCCGTACAAGGCCGCCGAGACGGTGCTGTTCACCGACCGGGTCAACACGGCCTGCGGGAGCGCGACCTCCGCCGTCGGGCCGTTCTACTGCCCCGGCGACCAGAAGGCGTACTTCGACCTCGGCTTCTTCGACGAGCTCTCCACCCGCTTCGGCGCCAAGGGCGGCCCGTTCGCCGAGTCCTACGTCGTCGCCCACGAGTACGGCCACCACATCCAGACGCTGCTGGGCACCATGCAGAAGGTCGGCAACGACCGCCAGGGCGCCGCCAGCGCCTCCGTCCGCCTCGAGCTGCAGGCCGACTGCTATGCCGGAGTGTGGGCGCACCACGCCACCACCACCCCGCAGGCGTCCACCGGCCGCCCGCTGATCAAGGCCCTCACCGACCAGGACATCGCCCAGGGCCTGGACGCGGCCGCCGCGGTCGGCGACGACCGCATCCAGAAGCAGGCCACCGGCCGGATCAACCCCGAGGCGTGGACGCACGGCTCCTCCGACCAGCGCAAGGCGTGGTTCACCACCGGCTACCGCAGCGGCGACCCCACCCAGTGCGACACGTTCTCCGCCGCCAAGCTCTGACGGGCGGCCACCGCGGAGGTCGGCGGCGGACCCCTGACACCTGTCAGGGACCGCTGCCGCCCCCGCCTTCCTAGGCTGGCGAGCACAGGCCCCGGGGAACCCCCGTCAGGGGCCCTGACCAGCAAGGGAGAACCCTCACATGCGCAGGATCACCCACGCCCTCGCCGCCCTGGCCCTCGCCTCGGCCGCCCTCACCACCGCCGCCGCCGGCACCGCCGACGCGGCGGACGGCTCCTGGGCCGGCTGCCCGTACGGCGCCGTCTGCGTCTACCCGCAGAACCAGGACCCGGCCTCCAGCCCCAGCGAGGTCTACTGGAGCTACGGCGCCCACCGGCTGAACAACCAGTACGGCAACCACTGGGTGCTCAACAACCAGTCCGGCGGCGCCCACGCGCACCTGTGCCGGGGCTCGAACGGCACCGACTGCGTCTACGACATCGCCGCACAGAACGGGGTCTGGTACGACCTCGGGCCGATCAACTCGATCACCCTGGACCGTCCCTGACGGTCCGTCCGATACGTGCGTGTGGTGCCCGTCGCGCGGGGGGCGACGGGCACCACACGTCACCGCCGCGCGAGCACCCACGCGTCACCGCTGCGCGGGCACCACGCGTCACCGCCGCGCCGGCACCGCCCAGTCCGCGGCGAAGCCCGCCCCCGCGCGCCGCACCCGCGCCGCCCCCGCCCCGGCGAAGTGCGCGGGCGCCACCAGGGCCCCCTCGTCCGCCGCCCGCGCCAGCACCCGCAGCCGGCTCTCGGCGGCCCGCGCCGGATCGAGGCAGAAGCAGCTGGAGCAGGACGGGTGCGCCAGCTGGACCGGGGAGTGCATCAAGTCCCCGACGAACACGGCCCGTTCGCCACCGGAGTCGACCCGCAGCACCGAGGAGCCCGGCGTGTGCCCGGGCGTCTGCTCCAGCACCAGCGAGCCGCCCAGGCGCACCGACCCCGACCACTCCACCGCCTGCCCGGAGGCGAGCACGGGCGCGACGCTGTCCTCGAACACCAGGTCCCACTCGGCCCACTGCCCGGGGTCGATGACGCCCGCCGTGCGGAGCGGGTTCGCGGCCGCCGGGTCGAAGAACTCCCGGTCGGCGGCGGGCAGGTAGTAGGCGGCGTTGGGGAAGGTCGGCACCCACTCCTCGCCCCGCCGGTGGGTGTTCCAGCCCACGTGGTCGGCGTGCAGATGGGTGTTGACCACCACGTCCACGTCCTCCGGCCGCACCCCCGCCTGCGCCAGCAGTTCGAGGAACTCGCCCTCGCGCCGGTGGAACATCGGCGTCGAGGGCCGCTCCCTGCCGTTCCCGACCCCGGTGTCCACCAGCACCGTCCGTTCGCCGTCGCGCACCACCCAGGTCTGCAGCGCGCCCACGTACGCACCCGCCTCGTAGTGCTCCGGCACCAGGTCGTCGCCCTCCGTCCAGGCCCGCTCGGCGAGTTCGGGCACCACGACCGCGGCCGGGGCGAACGCCCCCTGCCACTCCAGCACCCGTACGACCTCCACGTCCCCCAGTACGAACCGTTCCACAGCAGCCTCCCAGGCGATCTCGATCGGTTGTCCCTGCTCTGCTGTCGAGCCTAGGGAGGCCGGATGAGCCGCTCAATGCTCCATCGGCTCCATCCGATACGCGTACGGCTCACATCCGGCCGCTACGATGGCCCGCATGGACGTGGTCAGTGACGCCATCGCC
This sequence comes from Kitasatospora sp. NPDC051170, assembly GCF_044455705.1. Lineage (NCBI taxonomy): Bacteria > Bacillati > Actinomycetota > Actinomycetes > Kitasatosporales > Streptomycetaceae > Kitasatospora > Kitasatospora sp. NPDC051170. The sequence goes on from NZ_JBITFA010000009.1 coordinate 185,214, forward strand.
GCCGTACGCACCGGCCGGCCCTCCACCAACCGCCTGCGGGTGAGCGGCCGTTGGGGCGCCCGCCTGCCCCCGTACGCCGGCGCCGGCTTCCACGTGGTGCTCGCCGGCCGCTGCTGGCTGCACCCTGACGGCGGCGACCCGCTGCCCCTCGCCGCGGGCGATGTCGCGCTGCTCCCGCGCGGCGGCGGACACGCCCTCGCCGACCGGGAACTCACCCCCGAACAGGCCCTGCGGCTGCCCGAGTTGGACACCCTCCTGCCCCCGAACGGCCGAGCCCGCCGGAACCATGACCTGCCGGACGCGGCCGACGAACTCCTCTGCGGCAAGTACCGCCTCGACCACGCCGTCTCCCACCCGCTGATGAGCGAGCTCCCCGAGGTCGTCCACTTCTCCACCCACGACGGCGAGCACCCCGAACTACGCACCGCCGTCGACCTGTTGGGCGCCGAAGTGGCCTCCGTGCGGCCCGGGGGAGAGCTCGCCGTCCCCGCCCTGGTCGACCTGCTGCTCGTCTACCTGGTACGCGCCTGGACCACCCGCCGCAGCGCGGACGGCTGGGGCGCCGCCCTGGCCGACCCGGTGGTGGCCGCCGCGCTCGCCGCCCTCCACGAGGACCCGGCCCACCCGTGGACGGCCGACACCCTCGCCCGGCACGCCGGCGTCTCCCGCGCGACCCTGGTGCGCCGCTTCACCGCCCTCACCGGCCGCCCGCCGATGGCCTACCTCGCCTGGTGGCGGATGACCCGGGCCGCCGGACTGCTGCGCCGGGGCACCGACCCGCTGGAGTCCGTCGCCCGCCAGGTCGGCTACGGCAGCCCGTACGCCCTCTCCCACGCCTTCCACCGCCACTACGGCACCACCCCGGGCCGCTACCGCGCCGCGGGGGCAGCCGCCGGGGCAGCCGCGGAGGCAGCGGCCGGGGTGCCGGAGTTCTCCGCCTGACCGGTCGCCCGGCTCCCGTGGCGCGGGAGGCCGGGCGACCGTTCCGACGAACCGTCAGGCCGGGTGCAGCCCGGGGTTTCCGGCCTCCGTGACGAAGGAGGAGGCGGTGGACAGGGTGCCGCCGGGCCGGGTGATGTGGGAGACCACCCGGTGGTCGGCCCGCGCCTGGTGGTGGTCCAGGGCGACGACGGTGTAGCCGCGGCGGGCGTCGAAGAACCTCAGGTGCGGGTTGGCGGCCATCATCGTGGCCCAGTCGGAGGGCCGCTCCGCGCCGTCGCCGTCGCTGCTGATCGAGGTGCCGACCAGTTCCACGCCCACCGTCCGCGAGTTCGGGTCGTCGAAGTTCCGCTTCACGTCGAAGGCGTAGGCCACGTGCACGTCGCCGGTGAGCAGCACCAGGTTCCTGGTGCCGGCCTGGTCGACGGCCGTCAGGAAGCGTTCGCGGGCGGCCGGGTAGCCGTCCCAGGCGTCCATGGAGAGCTTGGAGCGCTCGGCGGTGGTGTTCTTCCGGCGGGAGAAGACGACCTGCTGGGGCACCAGGTTCCAGGTGGCCGTGGAACGGCGCAGCCCCTCGGCGAACCAGCGCTCCTGGGTGGCGCCCATCAGTGTGCGCTCGGGGGCCTCGGACTCCGGCGTCGGGTACTTCCAGCCGTCGCCGTTGGCCTGGTCGTCGCGGTACTGGCGGGTGTCGAGGATGTCGAACTGCGCCAACTGCCCGAAGTGGACCCGCCGGTAGAGCGTGAGCTCGGTGCCGCGCGGCTGCGGCAGGCGCAGCGGCTGGTTCTCCCAGTACGCCCGGTAGGCGGCGGCGCGGCGGGCCACGAAGGGCGCCGGGTCCTGGTTCTTCTCGGGGATGCCGGCCGCGTAGTTGTTCTCCACCTCGTGGTCGTCCCAGGTCACGTACCAGGGGTGCGCGGCGTGGGCGGCCTGGAGGTCGGGGTCGTTCTTGTAGAGCGAGTAGCGCAGCCGGTAGTCCGCCAGCGTGGTCGTCTCGTGGTTCAGCGCGGCGGGCAGCGTGCGGTCGGCGTACCTGCGGTCGCCGCCGACGGCGTCGATGCCGTACTCGTAGATGTAGTCGCCGACGTGGAACACCGCGTCGAGGTCCTCGTCCGCGAGGTGGCGGTACGCGGTGAAGTACCCATCCTCGTAGGCCTGGCAGGACGCGACGGCCAGCCGGCTGCTCTCCGGCCTGCGCCCGCGCGCCGGGGCGGTGCGGGTGCGGCCCACCGGGCTGGTCCAGGAGCCCACGGTGAACCGGTACCAGTACTCGCGCCCGGCCTGGAGGCCGTCGACGTCCACGTGCAGCGAGTAGCTGAACTCGGCGTGCGCCCGGGCACTGCCCCGGCGCTCCACCCGCCGGAACCTCTCGTCCCGCGCGATCTCCCAGCCCACCCGCACGGACCCGACGGGCGGCAGCCCGAAGTCGGGCTCCAGCGGGCGCGGAGCCAGGCGGGTCCACAGCACGACGGCGTTCGGCAGCGGATCGCCCGAGGCGACGCCGAGGGTGAAGGGGTTCTCGGTCAGCGCCTTCGGCGCGAACTCGGCGTCCGCGGCCTGCGCGGAGGGCAGGTTGACGCCGAACGCGAGCGCGGCGGCGGCGGAGGTGACGGTCAGGAAGCGGCGTCGGTCCAGACGTGCGGCGGCCTCACGCAGCATCTGGTCGGGGGAGGGGCGGTCGGCGGGGCGGGTCATGGGGTGGTGAATCCCTTCGCTGCTCGGTTTCCCGGGTGTGTGCGAAGGAATTCGAGTGGACGGCCCCGTACGCCGGGGGTCGGTGTCCGGTCGAAGGGGTGATCATCTGATGGGGGAGATGTGAAGCTCCGGCATCTCTCGTCGAACCGGGGCGATCACGGACGAACCCTCCCTCCCTTGCCCTGTCGAGGGTTCCGTCCGTCCTGCCGCGCCGGTCGGCGGGCCGCCGAAGGCCTTCTCCGGGTAAGGGGAAGGTCAAGAGCTCGAGGATGCCCGCTGCTCCAGCTCCCCGCGGTTCAGGAGAGGACGGAGAAGGCCGTCTCCGGCAGGCAGTAGGCGCGCAACCGGCCCTGCAGGCGCTCGTGTTGGTGCGCGGTGACGGCCAGCCAGAGCGAGGTGCCGGAGTCGCAGGCGCTGAATATCAGCCGCTCGGCGCGCCAGCCCTCGGCGCCGATCGTGTGCGGCGCGAGGGCCAGCAGCAGGGCGAACTGAGCGTCGTCCCTGGTGTCGATGGAGATCCCCGAGGCCGGGTCGCCGCGGTGCCGCCCGGCCTCCCCGGCCTGGGCGCGGCCCAGCGCGAGGGCCCGTCGATGGGCCGGGACGACGGTGTCGGGCCAGGGCCGGTCGCTCAGGGCGTCGAGGCGGACGGTGTCGAGGTTGTACCGCAGGACCTCGAGGGCGGCGCGGTGTGCGCGCGAGATGTTGGCGAGGTCGAGTCCGTCCTGGAGGACCAGCTCACGCTCGGGGAGCCCGTCGTCGGTGATCATCACGAACCCGAGCTTGCCACACCCGACACGCCGTCCGTCATCCGGTCGAACCCAGGGAACGGGCACACCCCGGAGCCTCACGAACGTCCTCGCCCCGTCCGCCGCTGGTAGGAGAACGAACAGACGCCGAGGGAGGCCCCGAGCGAGAAGAAGGCGACGAACCCGATCACGAACACCCCCGGCGCCAGCCCCGCCGTGTGCACCGTGTGCAGCCGCCCGGTCAGGATCGACACTCCCGCGACGGCCGTCCACGCGACGGGCGGGGAGGGGGCGCGATAGTGCGTGACCTGCTGGTTCGTGTGCGTCATGCGGCCATCGTGGCGAGCCGGACGCCGGCCGGTCCTCCCGCGTGAGAACGGACTGAGAGTCCTTAAGTCCCCCTGTGGGGGGAGTCACTCTCTCTGAGTGACGGCTGGGTGTGACGGTTGGGGTCTGGGAGCACACCTGTGACGGATTGTGGTGGGCGGGTGGGCGGGTGGGCGGGTGGGAGGCTTCTGGTCGGCTTCCCGTCATCTTTGAGGTGGGTTCGGTGGCTAGGGTCCTTGCTTGGTTTTGGTAGTTGTGCCTGGTTTTCGTGGCCCATTTGTCGTGACCATGACGGGTTTGTGGTGTGGTTTCTGAGAAGTTTCTTTGATCCTGGGGGTGGGGTGGGAGTCGGGCTTCTGGGTGGGTGATGGTGGTGGGTGGTGTTTCCTGCCGGTGTAGCTGCATGTGCACGCTTTCGTTTACTTTTCTTTCGGTTTTTTGTAGAGGATGTTGTTTTTCATGAGTGCAGGCCAGGGGTTGGCGGGTTCTTCGGTGTCGGGGTCTGTGGTGTCGGGGTGGGGGTTGGGGTCCGGGGCGGGGTCGGTGTCGCAGTCTCAGCCGGGTGTGTGGCCGGTTGTCCCTGTTTCGGGGTCTGGGACGTTGTTGGACGTCTTGTGGTTGACGGTTCAGCGTTTTCCGTCGGCGGTGGGGTTGGTGGGGGGTGGGGTGGTGTTGGACTATGCGTCGTTGTGGGGGGAGGTGGAGGCGTTGGCGGGGGTTTTGGCGTCGTACGGGGTGGGTGTGGGTGATCGTGTGGGGGTGTGTTTGCGGTCGGGTGGTGTGGGGTTGTATGTGGGGGTTTTGGCGGTTTTGCGGTGTGGGGCGGCGTATGTGCCGGTGGATTTTGATGATCCGGTGGAGCGGGCGGAGTTGGTGTGGGGGGATGCGGGTGTGTGTGGGGTGTTGGGGGAGGGTGGTTTTTGGCGTCGGGATGGGTGGCCGGTGGGGTCGGGTGTGTCGCGGTGGCCGGTGGGGTCGGATGAGGCGTGGGTGATTTTCACGTCGGGGACGACGGGGCGGCCGAAGGGGGTGGCGGTGTCGCACGGGTCGGCGGCGGCGTTTGTGGACGCGGAGTTGGGGTTGTTCTGTCGGGAGGCGCCGTTGGGCCCGGGGGATCGGGTGTTGGCGGGTTTGTCGGTGGCGTTCGATGCGTCGTGTGAGGAGATGTGGCTGGCGTGGGGGTCGGGGGCGGCGTTGGTGGCGGCGCCTCGTGAGGTGGTGCGGGCGGGGGCGGAGTTGGGGTCGTGGTTGGTGGAGTGGGGGGTGACGGTGGTTTCGACGGTCCCGACGTTGTTGGCGTTGTGGCCGGTGGAGTGTTTGGCGGGGGTGCGGTTGGTGATCGTGGGGGGCGAGGCGTGTCCCGCGGGGTTGGTGGAGCGGGTGGCGGCGCCGGGGCGGGAGTTGTGGAACACGTACGGGCCGACGGAGACGACGGTGGTGGCGACGGCTGCGCGTCTGGTGGCGGGGGAGCCGGTGCGGATCGGGGTGCCGCTGGCGGGGTGGGAGGTGGCGGTGGTGGACGCCTCGGGCGCGGTGGTGCCGTGGGGTGGTGTGGGTGAGCTGCTGATCGGTGGGGTGGGGTGTGCGCGGTATCTGGATCCGGTGCGGGACGGGGAGAAGTTCGCGCCGCATCCGGCGTTGTCGTCGGCGCGGGTGTACCGCAGTGGTGATCTGGTGCGCAATGAGCCTGAGGGTCTGGTGTTCGTGGGGCGTGCGGATGACCAGGTGAAGTTGGGTGGGCGGCGGATCGAGTTGGGGGAGGTGGATGCGGCGCTGTCCGCGTTGGAGGGGGTGGTGGCTGCTGCGGCGGCGGTGCGCAGGTCGCCGGCGGGTGCGGAGTTGCTGGTGGGGTACGTGGTGGCGGCGGCGGGTGTGGTGCTGGATGTGGCGGTGTTGCGGCAGGTGTTGTTGGGGAGGTTGCCGCGGGCTCTGGTGCCGGTGCTGGCGGTGGTGGGGTCGTTGCCGGTGAAGACGTCGGGAAAGGTGGACCGGGGGGCGTTGCCGTGGCCGCTGCCCACGTCCGGTGGTGGTTCGGGTGGTGGGGACGGTGTGGGTCTCAAGGGGACGGCGGGGTGGCTGGCGCAGGAGTGGGAGCGTCTGCTGGGGGCGGTTCCTGGTGAGGGGGATGATTTCTTCGCGTTGGGTGGGTCGTCGTTGACGGCTGCGGGGTTGGTGTCGCGGTTGCGGGTGCGTTTCGGCGGGGTGTCGGTGGCGGATCTGTATGCGTATCCGGTGCTGGGTGATCTGGCGGTGTACCTGGATTCGTTGACTCCTGTTGCCGGTGCCGGTGCCGGCGATGGCAACGGCGAGGGTCCGGATGCGGGTGTTGGTGTGTCGGCGGGTCCGGGTGCGGATGGGCGTGAGGTTTCGTCTGTGCGTTCGAGTGGTTCGCGTGTGGGTTCGGGCGCCGGTGCCGGGACTGCGGGTGTGGGGCGTGGGGTGTGGCAGTCGTTGGTGTTGGTGGTGTTGTTTTCGGTGGTGGGTGTCCGGTGGGTGGTGGTGTTGGCGGGGTTGGACAATGTGTTGGGGGAGCGTTTGGTGTGGGCGCCGCGGGTGTCGTGGTGGGTGGTGGTGTTGTTGTTGTCGGTTTTCTACAGTGCGCCGGGGCGTGCGGTGGTGGGGGGTCTGGGGGTTCGGTTGTTGACGGCGGGGGTGCGGCCGGGGTCGTACCGGCGGGGTGGGTCGGTGCATGTGCGGGTGTGGGCGGCGGAGCGGTGGGCGGGGGTTTTCGGGACGGGGGCGTTGGCGGGGACGCCGTGGGGGGTGCGGTTCGCGCGGATCGTGGGGTGCCGGGTGGGTGGGGGTGTGGTGTTGCACGCGGTGCCTCCGGTGACGGGTCTGGCGCGTTTGGGTGCGGGGGCGTGTGTGGAGCCGGAGGCGGATCTGGCGGGGTGGTGGCTGGACGGTGCGGTGTTCCATGTGGGGTGGGTGGAGGTCGGTGAGGGGGCGGTGGTCGGCCATCGTTCGGTGTTGATGCCGGGTGCGCGGGTGGGTGCGGGCGCGCGGGTGGCAGGGGGTGCGTGTGTGACGGGTGTGGTGCCGGCGGGTGCCGTGTGGCATGGTTCGCCGGCGCGTGAGGTGTCGGGGGCGGCGGCGCACGGTGTGACGGTGTGGCCGTCGGTGGCGCCGGGTGGGGTGTCGCGGTGGTGGGGTGTGGCGTATTCGGTGGCGTTCGCGGTGTTCGGTGCGGTGCCGTTCCTGGCGGCGTTGCCGGGGCTGGCGGTGGTGGTGGCGATGGTGGGTTCGTCGTCGTCGCCGGTGGGGGCGCTGGTGGGGGTGTTGCCGTGGCTGGTGCCGTTGGCGGTGGTGACGGTGGCGTGTCACGCGGTGCTGATAGCGGTGTTGGTGCGGGTCTTGTCGGTGCCGTTGGAGCCGGGGTTCCATCCGGTGGCGGGGCGGGTGGCGTTTTGCGCGTGGGCGGTGAGCCGTCTGTCGGATACGGCACGGCGTTCGTTGTTCCCGTTGTACGCGTCGTTGTTGACGCCGGTGTGGCTGCGGATGCTGGGCGCGCGGATCGGTCGTGGGGTGGAGGCGTCGACGGTGTTGTCGCTGCCGAAGCTGATGCGGGTGGGGGACGGGGCGTTCCTGGCGGACGACACGTTGGTGGCGCCGTACGAGTTGTGTCGGGGTTGGATGCGGCTGGGGGAGGCGCGGGTGGGGCGGCGTACGTTCGTCGGGAATTCGGGGATCGTGGGTGCGGGGCGGGTGCTGGCGGACGACACGCTGGTGGGGGTGCTCTCGGACGCGCCGGCGAGTGCTCCGCAGGGTTCGTCGTGGCTGGGGCGTCCGGCGTTCGCGTTGCCGCGGGTGGCGCGGGGTGGTGACCTGTCGCGTACGTATGCGCCGGCGCGGCGTCTGGTGTGGGCGCGGGGTCTGGTGGAGGTGTGCCGGCTGGTGCCGGTGGTGGTGGCGGCGTTGCTGGCGGACGGGGTGCTGGCGGTGTTGCAGGAGGTGCGGGACGCGTTCGGGCTGGTGCTGGCGGGGGCGGTGTCGGGGCTGGTGCTGATCGGTGCGGCGGTGGTGGCGTGTGGGGTGACGACGGTGGCGAAGTGGCTGCTGGTGGGGCGGTTCACGGTGGCGGAGCATCCGTTGTGGTCGTCGTTCGTGTGGCGCAACGAGTTGTACGACACGTTCGTGGAGGAGCTGGCGATGCCGTTCGGGGGCGGGGCGATCACGGGGACGCCGTATCTGAACGTGTGGCTGCGGTCGCTGGGGGCGAAGGTGGGGCGGGGTGTGTGGTGTGAGACGCACTGGCTGCCGGAGAGTGATCTGGTGACGGTGGGGGCGGGGGCGAGTGTGAACCGGGGCACGGTGCTGCAGACGCATCTGTTCCACGACCGGGTGATGCGGCTGGGTCCGGTGGATCTGGGGGCGGGCTCGACGTGTGGTCCGCACTCGATCGTTTTGCTGGACTCGTCGGTGGGGGCGGGGGCGACGGTGGGTCCGGCGTCGCTGGTGATGCGGGGAGAGAGTGTGCCGGAGGCGACGCGCTGGCTGGGTAACCCGGTCGCGGCGTGGGAGGCGGACGCGACCCCGCCGCCCGGGCGTCGCGCGGCCCGGCGGCGCCGCGCGGCGGCGCGGGCCTGAGGAGCGGGGCCCGGCCGCGGGCCGGGCGGGCGAGGGCGTTGCGCCCCTGCCGGTCCGGCCCGGCTTGTGCGGCTCTGCCCTGACCCTGTGGCGGGGCTGGCTGGCGAGGGGCGGATGTGCCCTGCTTGCCTGGGCCCCGGGTTGAGATCCTGTCCGTCCGGCCTGGCTCGTGGTCAGGCCGGGCCCGTGGCCCCGTCCGCTCCCGCGGCCCGGCCTTTCCTGTCCTGCCGGGCCTGTGACCTTGTCCGTGTCCGGCCTTGCCCGCCGGGGGCTCGGGCCTCGCGGGGCAGGGCCCGGCCGTCGCCGTATGTGGTGTGCCGGCCTGGTGGGCCGGGGTGCCCGGCCCACCGGAGCGGCCGGGCCCGTGGTCCGTGCCGGTTCGCGGTTCTGGCCATGTACGGGGCTGGGTTGAGTGTGGTGTGTGGTGCGGCCGTGGTCCGGTGGATCGTGGCCGCACTGTATTTCTGTGTGTCGGGTGCTGTCGTTGTGTTTGTTTCAGTCGGTCCGGGTTGGGGGTGTGCGGGCTGGGGATGCGGGAGGCGGCTTGTTTTGCGGGGTGCGGGGCGGCGCCGCTTTTGGTGTGGGTGGCGGTGGGGGACCGGGTCTCCTTCGCAGGGGTGGGGTGGTTGTTTGGGTGTGTCTGGTTGTGTTGTGTGGGGGTTTGGGTGGGTTCGGGTTCGGTTTCGTGGTGGTGTTGGTTGGTGGTTTTCGGGGGTGGTGGGGGGTGGGGGGCCGGGGGGTGGGTGGGGGTGGGGGCGGGGTAGTTTTGGCGTGGTGGCGTGAGGGCGGCGTGAGGGTTGAGTCGATGGGTGTGGGGGTGGGCGGGATGACGTGGCAGGGGCATGGGTATTGGCGGGTGGTGGATGGTGTGCCGGTGAGTGCGACTCAGGCGCAGATCGTGTGGACCAGGGCGGCGTATCCGGCGTTGGTGGAGGTCGCGGGGCGTTATCACGCGGTGATCACGTATGGGGATCTGGCGGTGGTGGTGCAGGAGGTGTCGGGGGTGCGGACGCGTTTCGATCAGCGGCAGTGGCTGGGGAAGGTGCTGGGGCTGGTGGTCCGGGAGGCGCACCGGCGTGGGGATCCGCCGTTGACGTCGTTGGTGGTGCATGCGCAGGACGGGCGGGTCGGGGTGGGCTATCAGGAGGTGCTGGCGGTGGCGGGGCATGCGCCGCTGGGGTCGGAGATGGACCGTGAGGAGCACGCGGCTGCGGCGCGGTTGGCGTGTTACCGGCATTTCGGGGCGGTGTTGCCGGAGGACGGGGGGACGCCGGCGCTGGCGCCGCGGTTGCGGGAGTCGTTGTCGCGGCGGGCGTCGGGGCGGGCGGCGCCGGGGTCGGGCAGGGCGGTGTCGGGGCGGGGTGGGGCGCGGGGTGTTTCGGCGGTGCCGGTGCGGGTGGCGGCGGTGTGTCCGAGGTGTTTCATCGAGTTCCCGGCGACCGGGGTGTGTGATTCGTGCGGGGAGTCGGCGCGCTGACCTGCCGGTCTTTCGGGGCGGACGGGCCGGCCGGGCGGGCTGTGTGGCGGTGCGGCGGGGGCGGGGGCATAGGTTGCCCCCGGGGGGATGCCGGTTTCACGGCGGGGGCCCTGTGTCCGAAGGCGCGGGCGCGGTCCGGGCGTGGGGCGGGCCGTGTGTGGCGGGGGTGTGGGTGTGTTCTCGCCCGGTGGTGTCGTCGTCGGCTGGGGGCGGTCCGTCCGGGGGAGCGGTTCGTCGGCGTTTCCGGTCCGGGTGCGCGGGGGCGGGGCGGGGGTGGGGGCGCAGGTTGCCCCCCGGGGGGATGCCGGTTTCAGGGCGGGGGTCCTGTGCCCGAAGGCGCGGGTGCGGCCCGGGCGGCGTGGGGCGGGCTGTGGTGTGCGGGGGAGCGTTCGGCGGGGCCGTCGGTGTGGTGGTGGGCCTGTTGTTCTTCGGTGGTGTCTGAACTGTGCCTGGGGGCGGGGTGGTTGGGCGGTGTGCGGGCTGTGGCGTCCGGGTGGGCGTGTTCGCGGGAGGGTGTGGTCCGGCGGGGTGGGTGTGTGGCGTCGGCCCGGTCGGCCGGGGGTGGTGCCTGCTTTGGTGGGCCCGGTCGTTGGGTGTGGGTCCCTGGTGGTGTCTGAACTGCGCCTGGGGGTGGGGCGGTTGGGCGGGCCGGCCCCCGGCTGGTGTCTTCGCGGCCGGTGTGGGTGTGGTTCCGGCCGGGCGGGTGGTTCGCCGGGGGTGGTTGTGGGGTGGCGCTGTCGCAGCCCGTGCCGTGGTCGGCGGGTGGGTGCGGCGGTGGGCGGGTCGTGTTGACGGCGGGGCGTGTGGAGTGTGGTCCGGCCGGCTGGGGGCGATGGTTGCTCCGGTGGGCCCCGGTGCGTGGGGGTGTGGCCTTTCGGTGTGCTCTGAACTCGCCCCCGGGGGCGGGGTGGCCTTTCGGGGTGTCTGAACTCGCCCCTGGGGGTGGGGTGGTTGGGTGGTGTGCTCTGAACTCGCCCCCCCGGGGGATGGTCCCCCCGGGGGGTGGTGGGGTGGTCGGGTGGTGTGCGGGGTGGCCGGTACGCGAGCTGTGGTGGTGGCGACGCGGTTGTTCCGGGCGGGGGCCTGGCCGGGGTGTGGTTCGCGGGGGAGGGGGTGTGGTGTTGTGGTGGCCGGGGGGCTGATGACGCTCCCCGAGAACGGCCACCCGTGCTATGGGGCTGGCCAGGCCTGCTCGCCTTGATTCCCCGTGGGGTTGCCCGGCCCGGACGAATGCCACAACCCCGCATGGAACGCGCCGGCTGTCTACTGCATGACCTCCAGGTGCGGGTGACCGAAGGAGGCGGGGCAGTGGTAGAGCTGCATGTCGTAGCTCCGTCCGATCACGATGCCGATGTCCTCGGCGGAGTCCCGGTCCTCGACTGGATCCCAACCGCTGCCGTCCAGGGCGCCCGAACTGATCGTCAGCAGCGGCCTCATGACGCACCTGCAGATCGTGCACCGCATGACCGACGGATCGCTGAAACTCCACGGGCCCCAGCCGCCCACCTTCCACCCCGGGGCGACGGACAGCTCGTACTGGTAGTAGGCCCGGAACTCCTCTTCGTACAGGTACCTCGGGTCAGTGCCGGTGAACTGCTCTTCGCACCAATCCCCGACACGCTGCGCGAGGTCCGGTTCCAGCTCCAGCGGAGCCGGGTACTCGGTCACCACCTCGGGGTGCAGCACGCACGGCTCGGGCAGGTAGTCGCCGTGCCCCGACACGTCCGCGGGCAGCGGCGGTTCGACCAGCAGTGCGCCCGCCGCGGCAGAGGCGCGCCACACCACCCGGGCAGTCGGCATCCAGTTCGGGTCGTGCTCCAGCGGACACCACAGCACTTGCAGCAGGTCCGAATCCGCAGGGCACGGCAGCCCGGGGATGTCTCTTGCGTAAAGCTGGGCCACCGGCAGCAGGGCATTGGGCTCCTGGCTCCACGGATGACCCACGTACGTCGCATCGAGCGCCGCGCGCTCCTGTTCGGTGGGACTCCCGCCCGCCCAGCCCGTCCTGTGAAGCTCGCGGCGACGCCGGACGTCCGTCAGTGACACCGGCAGGTCGACCTCCGGGTGCGGGCCCTCACAGGCCGGCCACGGCTCGTCGGCGGGCCACAGGAGCGGGCCGCCGACCGAACTGTCGCGAACGGCAGGCACGCCCAGCCGAGGGTGCAGGCGGACTGCCTGCCGGGCCAGCAGCGCCAGTTCTGGGAAGACCGCAGCGATGTCCACGCGGCGCGGCGGGGTGGTGCGGGCCATTGAGACCGTCCTTCAACGGAGCAGGAGACAGACGAGCGGACCCTGACCGCTACCACCGTCAACCACAGTTCCCGGAATCCGCGCCACAGCAGCAGACCGCGGACGCGGCCAGGGGCTGGGCCCTGCATGTCCAACGCTGGTCGCTCTTCAGCGTCCTCAGATGCTTGAACGACCAACGATCTGAGGAGCGGGAGCAGGGGTGGGGAAAAAATCCCGAATCCTCATCAGGGGCTGCGTGTACGGGTGTGCGTGTTCGTGGCCGGGGTGTCGCCCGTCCGGCCGGGTGCCTGTCCGTCCGGCCGGGTGGGTGGGGGTGTGGTGTGGGTTCGGTCTGGCTGGTCGGGGGTCGTGTTCGTTGTGGTGGGTTCTGGTGTCTGGGGGTGGCTGGACTTCGTCTGGGGGTGGGTGGTGGGGGGTGGTTGCGTTTGGTGGGGGGTCAGGTGAGGGGGCCGTGGGTGGCGATGGTGCGGGCGTGGCCGTCGAGGAGGCGGTAGGAGAGGCCGACGACGGCGGTGTGGCCGGCGGCGGTGCGTGAGGCGAGGACTTGGGAGCGTTCGAGGAGGAGGGCGACGCTCTGGCGGATGTGTTCGTCGACGATGCCGTCGATGTCGGTGATGCCGGCGGCCCGGGCGGACAGGACGCTGGGGGTGACGCGTTCGACGACGTCGCGTACGAAGCCGCCGGGCAGGCGGCCTTGTTCGAGGGATTCGACGGCGGCGGCGACCGCGCCGCAGGAGTCGTGGCCCAGGACGACGACGAGGGGGCATTCGAGGACGCTGACGCCGTATTCGATGCTGCCGAGGGCTTCGGCGCCGGTGACGTGGCCGGCGGTGCGTACGACGAACAGGTCGCCCAGGCCCTGGTCGAAGATGATCTCCGCGGCGAGGCGGGAGTCGGAGCAGCCGAACAGGACGGCGAAGGGCCGTTGGGCGGGGGCCAGGGCGGCGCGGCGTCCGGCGTCCTGGTTGGGGTGTTCGGGCAGGCCCTCGACGAAGCGGGCGTTGCCTTCCATCAGCACCCGCAGGGCTTCGGCGGGGCTGGATATGGGGGAGGAGATCATGGTCTCCACCCTAGATCGGTGTCTTCGGGGTCCGCAGCCGGGGCCGGGCGGGCCCGGGCCGGGGGTGGTGGCGGGGTTCGGGCCTGTGCCGGTGGCGGGGTGCGGCCGGGGGTGGTGGCGGGGTGCGGGCGGGGGTGGTGGGGTTGTGGTGGGGCGGGGGTACGGTGGCGGGTGTGGCGAGTCGTGTTCCGTTGGAGGATCTGGTCCGGTTGCGGTGGGCGCGTGACCGGATGGACCGGGAGTACGCGCAGCCGTTGGACGTGGCGGCGCTGGCGGGGACGGCGTTGATGTCGGCGGGGCATTTCGCGCGCAGTTTCCGGGCGGTGTACGGCGAGACGCCGTACGGGTATCTGATGACGCGGCGTATCGAGCGGGCGAAGGCGCTGCTGCGGCGTGGGGACCTGTCGGTGACGCGGGTGTGTGTGGAGGTGGGCTGTACGTCGCTGGGGTCGTTCAGTGCGCGGTTCACGCAGCTGGTGGGGTGCAGTCCGAGTGTGTACCGGGCGGCGGACCACGGGGCGGGGGCGGTGATCCCGGCGTGTGCGGCGAAGGTGGGTACCCGGCCCGGGCGCGGGGGCGGGGGTGGGGGGCGCGGGTAGCGTGGGGGGTATGGGCATTCAGCTGGCGCAGTGCTTCATCGCCGTCGACGACCACGACCGGGCTCTGGCGTTCTACCGGGACGTGCTGGGGTTCGAGGTGCGCAGTGACGTGGGTTTCGAGGGGATGCGGTGGGTGAGTGTGGGCTCGCCCGAGCAGCCGGGGGTGGAGATCGTGCTGGAGCCGCCGGTGGCGGATCCGCACGCCAGTGCCGAGGACCGGCTGGCGGCGGCGGAGCTCTTGGCGAAGGGCCTGCTGCGGGGGGTGATCTTCCGTACGGACGACTGCGACGCGACGTATGAGCGGCTGCGGGCGGCGGGGGCGCAGGTGCTGCAGGAGCCGATGGACCAGCCTTACGGGGTGCGGGACTGTGCTTTCCGTGATCCGGCGGGCAACATGCTGCGGTTCAACCAGGTGCGTGAGGGCGGTGCCCGGGCGCCTGGGAAGTGAGGCCGGCGGGGGCGGTGGGGCCCGGTGAGGGGGGTGGGGTCAGGGTCCGGGGTCGGCGTCGGCGCCGGCGGCGGGTATCGCGGCGGTGACCTGCCGGGCGGTGTCCTCGTCGCAGATGAGCAGGGTGGTGTGCGGGGCGTCGCGGGGCCGGGGCGGGTGGCCGGTGCCGGTGTCCGCGGGCTGCCGGGGCCCGTGTTCGGTGGTCCACAGTGCCTCGAGGGCGGCGGCGGGTCCGGTCCCGGCGGCCCGGGCGGCGGCGCGGGCGCGGTGCCTGTGCGGCACGGCGCTTGTGCGGGGGGAGCCGGGTCAGGCAGGGGCCGTCTGTGGGGTGGGTGTGCGGGGTGTCGCCCCGGCGGGCGTCGTGGCCCCGGGCGGGCGCGGGGGCGGCGGCGGGCAGGGGGCGGCGGGCAGGGGTTGGACGGGGCTGGACGGGGCCGGGCCGGGGTGTGTGGGGTGGCCTTGCTCGTCGGAGCCGAAGTGCGGGGTGGGGCGGCAGCTCGGGCGCCGGCCGATCGTGCACCGGCGCCCGCCGTAGGGGCCGGCACCCGGGCCCGCCCGCCCGCCGTGGCGGCCCGGGCCCGGGTCCGTTCCCCGCCTCACCTCACCTCACTTCAGCGCGGCCTTCCAGAGCCAGGAGGTGACGCGCGGTCGGCCGGGGAGATCGCCCCGGCCGGTGGACCACAGCAGGACCTGGACGGGGTCACCGTGGGGGGTGTCGGGGAAGAGCCGTTCCAGCACCGCCGCGCACAGGTCCTGCGGGGGGAGCCAGGTGATCCCCAGTCCCCGGGTGATGTCGTGCGTGTGCAGGAGTGTCTCCGCGACGCCCATCGCGGCGAACCCCGCCGGATCGCACGGTCCCCAGTGCCAGGCGCGGTCGCCGGGCGCGGCCGCGGCGACGGCGGCGCCGAGCAGTCTTCCGCACGCGCTCACCACCTCGAGCACATCGCGCACCGGGGTGGCGGGGTCGACGGCGAGGTCGAAGGGCAGGTAGGCGTTCGCGGGGCGGGCCGCCAGCTGTCCGGCGTAGGCGAGCAGGTCGTGCGCGACGTGTACGGCGGTCCGCCGGCAGCTCCACTCGAGCGATCCCGCGCGGGCCTGCCAGCGCGCGTCGTTGTCGTGCGGGGCCAGGACCCGCACCATCTCGTCCACGGCCCGCTCGACGTCCTTGCTGCTCATGCCATCCATCCGGTGATCCTCGCAGCGCCGCGGACAGCCGGACAAACGCATTGCGGGCGGGCCCGCCCGCCGCTCCCCGCCGGCCGCGCCCCGCCGGCCGCGCCCCGCCGGCCGCGCGCCGCGTACCGCGCGCCGCCGGCCGGGACACGGCTCCCGGGTGGACCACCGCTTCGACGCACCGCCCACCGCGCGGCCCCGCCCGGTCGAGGGCCGGGGCCACCGGGACCGGGAATCCGCCCCTGCCCGGGGCCTCGCCCGTGCGGCGCGGGAGCGGGGCCGGGCGGGTAGGCGCCGCCGGGGAGTTCGCCGCCTGGCCGCGGCGGCGGGGTGCCCGCCCGGCCGGGCGGCACAGGGGCGCTCCCGCGCCGCTCCCGTGCGGGGCCGCACGCGGCTGCGCGGGGCGCCGTCCGCTGCGCGGCCGTGGAGGGCCTGACGCCGTCTTTGCGCAGGTGTGGCAGGCCCTCGGCGCCTGCGGCCTCGCCGCGCTGGAGGCCGCGCTGGGCCGGGCCCGTGTGGCGAAGGTGCCCGTCCTGGACGGTCAGGGGCGCTGCCTGCTCCACGAGCGCTGTGACAACGGTCTGCCCGGGGCCTCGCCCGTGCGGCGCGGGAGCGGGGCCGGGCGCGTAGACGCCGCCGGGGAGTTCGCGGTCCGGCCGCGGCGGCGGGGTGCCTGCCCGGCCGGGCGGCACGGGGGCGCGCCCGCGCCGCTCCCGCACGCTCCCGCAAGGGGGCCGCACGGGGCCGCGCGACGCACCGCGCGCCACCGGGACCCGGGAACCCGCCCCTGCCCGGGGCCTCGCCCGTGCGGCGCGGGGCCGGGCGCGTAGCGCCGCGGGGGAGTTCGCCGTCTGGCCGCGGCGGCGGTGGGGTGCCCGCCCGGCCGGGCGGCACGGGGGGCGCTCCCGCGCCGCTCCCGCACGGGGCCGCTGGTGCTGCGGGGCCGCGCGGCTGCGCGGGGCACTGTCCGCTGCGGGGCCGTGGCGGGCCTGACGCCGTCTTTGCGCAGGTGTGGAAGGCCCTCGGCGCCCGCGGTCTCGCCGCGCTGGAGGCCGCGTTGGGCCGGGCCCATGTGGCGAGGGTGCCCGTTCTGGACGGTCAGGGGCGCTGCCTGCTCCACGAGCGCTGTGACAACGGCCTGTCCGGGGCCGGCACCGGCGGCCGGGCCGCGTCGCCGGACGGCGGCCTGCGGTGGTGTGGGACGGCGGCCTGTGGTGGTGTGGGACGGCGGCCTGCGGTGGTGTGGGACGGCGGCCTGTGGTGGTGCCGTGTGGCGGGTTCCGTCCGCCGTGCGCGGCCGGCGGATGCCGCCCGGCGGGGTGCCCGGCGCGGTGCCGGGCGGGGTGCCGGGCGGGGTGTCAGGTGTGGGTGGGCAGGGGGTAGTCGGGCAGGGTGATGGCGTCGGCTTTGGCGAACTGGGCGGCGAGCAGGGGGCGCAGGGGCCAGCGGTTCATCCAGCGCATGGAGAGGGCGCGCAGGCGGATGGTGAGGGCGCTGTGGGGGGCGTAGCCGCCGATGCCGCCGGGGGGCAGTTGCTGGGCCTGGGTGACGTAGGGGCGCATCCGTTCCTCGTAGCGGCGGTAGGCGAGGGTGAAGTCGCCTTCGGTGGTGGCGAGTTCACCGGCGAGGAGGTAGGCGCCGACGAGGGCGAGGCTGGTGCCCAGGCCGGTGAGGGGGCTGGGGCTGTAGCCGGCGTCGCCGAGCAGGGCGATACGGCCGCGGGTGTAGTGGGGCGCGTGGACCTGGCCGAAGGTGTCGAAGGCGAAGTCCCGGGCCCGGTGCATGCCTTCGAGGAGGCGATCGGTGTGCCAGCCGGCGCCGGTGAAGCGTTCGGTGAGCAGGCGCTGCTGGGCGGCGCGGCCGGCGCGGCCCGCCGGAAGACAGGCCGGGACCTCGCGCAGGGCGAGGCCGGCTTTGACCTCGCCGCTCAGGCGGCCGGGGCGGGCGCCGGCGACCAGGCCGCCGGGGGCGTTGTACATCAGGAACCAGTGGTCGAGTTCGCGGGCGAGGGCGGGGTCGTCGACGGTGAACCAGGCGTGGGCGCCGCCCAGGGGCCGGTAGTGGTCGGCTTCGGGGCCGAAGGCCAGGCGCCGCACGGTGGAGTGGGGGCCGTCGGCGCCGACGACGAGGGCGAAGCGGCGCGCGGGGGCGTTCTCGAAGCGCACGCTCACGCCGCCGGCGTCCTCGTCGAGGGCGGTGACGGTGTCGTCGAAGAGGTACTCCACGCCTTCGGCCACGCTCGTCTCGTACAGGAGGGCGGCCAGGTCGCCGCGCAGGATCTCGATCTCGGAGACGATGCCCTCGCCCCCGAACAGCTCCACCGGCAGCCGGGCGCTGTGGCGGCCGCGGGTGTCGACCAGGGCGATGCCGCGCTGTTCGACGGCCAGGTCGCGGCAGCGGGGCATCAGGCCCATGCGCTCGACGACGGTGCGCGCCGCGCCGCGCAGGTCCACGCTCTGCCCGCCCGGGCGCGGGGCCCGGGCGCGTTCGACGACCACGGGGGTGAAGCCGAAGCGGCGCAGCCACAGGGCGAGGGCGGGTCCGGCGATGCCGGCGCCGCTGATGAGGACGTCGGTGGGCTGCGGGGTGGTCCGTGAGGTCTCCATACCCGTGACCGTACGCCGTACGCGCCGCGCTCAACAAGCCCTGTACTGCGGCTATTTGGAATTGATGCACTAGTGCACTAGGGGGTGTGGGCAGTGCACCGCACGGGCGGCGGGCGCCATCGGCGCAGGCGGTGGGGCCCGCGCCGCCCGTCCGGGTGCACTAGTGCGCAGGCGTTAGTGCGCAGGCGTGGACGGCCCGGCCGGCACGGAACCGGACGCGGGCGCGGCGGGCGCGGTGGGGGCGGTGGGGGTCATGAGGGTGTGCAGCAGGTCCTCGCCCAGTGCCGCGGAACCGTGCGACTGGTCGGGCAGGTGGTAGTCCTCGTACCACTGCGCCGGCGCCTCCGGGTGCGGCCCGCTCACCGCGACCCGGCCCGCCCCGTAGGAGGCCACCACCGCGGCCGGGCGCTGGTTGGTGTAGCGGGCCAGGACCTGCGCGCCGGGGCCGTCGTCCACGTCGAAGTACGGGCCGTCCTGGAAGTACATGTGCTGCGGGTGCCCGCGCCAGGCCACCTCCACCAGCTGGTCGCCCTCGCCGCTCACGCTCGCCCCCTGCGAGCGGATGTACTGGCCCGAGTCGCCCGGCAGCAGGTCGTAGCCCGGGTCGCCCGCCAGGTAGCCGCCCATGCACAGCCCCAGGTAGCGGCCCCCGCCGCGCACGAAGTCGCGCACCAGGTCGGGGGAGAAGCCCTCCTCGCGCCGCAGCAGGCGCCACGCGGTGCCCACCTCCTGCCCGTTGCTGCCGCCCGGCTGCACGTACAGCGCCACCCCCTCCAGCGCCGCGCGCCCGAAACGCACCCGCTCCCCGGGGCCGACGAACCGCACCGCGAACCCGCCGCGCTCCAGCATCCCCGAGGCCGCCTCCGCGCACCCCTCGCAGGCCGCCGGCCCCCGGTACACCAGCGCCACCGGCCGCCCCGCCGCGCCCGGTGCGGCGCCCGGTGCGCCCGACGCGGCGCCCGGTGGGTCCGTCGCTGCGCCCGGGCCGGGGGCGCTGTCACCGGAGAGCGCCGGCGCCGCCTCCCGCCCGCCCGCAGGCACCCCCTCGCACCCGAAGGCCCCCAGCACCGCCACCGCCGCCACCACGGCCCCCACCGCCCGCCCGCCCCGCCACCCGCGCACCCCGACACCCCTTCGTCCCGCCTCGACCCGCCACCGCCACCGCCGTCCCGACGCTAACGCCCCGCCGGGCCCGGACGGCCCGCCGGCCCCCGAACGGGTGAGGCTGCGCACCCCGCCCGTTGACACCCCGTCACCGCGCCCGGCGCCCCTGCCGCCGCCGTGCCCCGCCGCCTGCCGTGGGGCGGCGGGGGACGGCGGCCCGGTGGCAGGGGCGGCGGGGCGGGCCGGGCGCCCGCCCCGGCCCGCGGTCTTGCACCGCTTCGCCGTGGCGTTCCGGTTTCGACGCGCCCCGCCACCTCGCAGGGCGTGGAAGCCCAACGCGCCGGACAACGCCGCGAGTCGCCCGACCGCCCTGGCCCGCGCCCGGCCGCGCCACCGCTCCTTTTGGGGCGAGGGGCCGGATGGTCGGCAGCCGCGCGCCCCGGCCCGTTCCCTCCCCTCGCCACCCCGTCCACCGCGGGAAGGCGCGCCGCACCGGTGCGGCGGGGGAACGGGGCGGGCCGGCCGCCTGGTCCCGCGCCCGGGTTCCCGTCCGCTCCCCCCGTACTCCCGCGCGCCGTGTCCCGCCGCCACCGCGCGGTGACGGGAGGGCGGCGGGGTCAACGGGCCGGCAGGTGGCGCGAGTTGGACGTCACGGCCGGTGGCCCGCCCTGCGAACAGCCCTCGCCCCGGCCCCGTGCGTACCTCCTGCCGTGCCGTGCCGTGCCGTGCGGTGCCGTGCCGTGCCGTGCGGTGCCGTGCCGGGGCGGCGGGGCGGCCCAACGCACTGCTCGACGGCGCGAGTTGCCCACCCTGCGAACAGCCCTCGCCCCGGCCCGTGCGTACCTCCTGCCGTGCCGTGCCGTGCCGTGCCGAGCCGAGCCGGGCCGAGCCGCGCCGTGCCAGGCGGCGCAGCCCAACACGCTGCTCGACGGCGCGAGTTGCCCACCCGCACGGCCCCACCGCCGGCCGGAGGAGGGGATGTGGACGCCGGCTGCTGCTGCGCCCCCGGCCCCCGTCCCCGTCCGGTCGCTGCGGGGCGGCGCTGCGGCGGGGCGGGGTGGATGCCCGCCCGGCCGCTGCGCCCCGTGAACCGGCCCCTGCGCCCGAGGGGGAGGGGAGCGTCGCCCCCCCTCGGGCGGCCCCGGCCGTGCCCGCTCCGGCTCCGCTGCGGGGCGGCGCTGTGGCCGGGCGGGGTGGATGCCCGCCCCGCCGCTGCGCCCCGCCTTCGCGGGGAGGGGCTGTGCCGTCGCGCCCGTGCCGCCCCCACGGGGGTGCTGCGCTCTCACGGCGGGGGAGGGGACGGGGTTGCGGGCGCCCCTCCGGTTCCCGCGCTCCGGTGGTGCCGGGCCCCGGCCCGGTGGCGGGTCGCGGGGCGGGCGGGGGTGTGGAACGGTGGAGGGGCCCGGGGTGACCGGGTGCCGGGGCAGGTGCCGGCTGAGGAAAGGGGCGTGGCCCTCATGTCGTCCAAGCGTCGCCGCAAGAAGAAGGCCAGGGCCCGGCGCGGGGCCAACCACGGCCGCCGTCCGCAGTGCTGAACCCCCTCTGAACCCGTGCCCCGGCCAGGACGCCGGAGCACGGGTTCGGACACGTCCGCGCCCGCCGCACCGGGGGGCCTTGGGCGAGCCGGGGCGGCCGGTGGTGCGGGTGCCGGCACGTACCCCGCCCGTGTGCTGCGCCCCGTGGGGCCGCGCGGCGGCCGGGCAGGCCGCCCCCGGTGCGGGGGAGTCCGTTCGCCGGGCCTCGGCTGCGTCGTCGGCACACCGTTCGTAGGGCCCCCGTCCCGGGGAACGCAGAGAGACCGCTCGGGCCGCAAGACGAGGGGCCGGGCGGTCTCTGCTGTCCGGACGGGCCCATGCGCCAACACGGCCCGCTGCCGGGGTTCCCGAGAATGTTGGAGCCGACGGCGCCCCCGGGTTCCGGGCCCAGGGCCCGGACGACGCCGCCGACCATCGTCACATCCGGCCACGGTGGCCACAAGGCCACCTTGCACGAAAGCGCATCAAATCCGGGTTTCGCGGCCGTGACCTGCACCGCCGTGACCGGGTGTGAGCGCGATCGCGGACGGGGAGCGGGACGCGGGCGCATCAATCCGCGCGATGTTCACCGAAGCGATTGGGATTCACCCGTACGCCTGACACAGTGTTGTGTCACCGGGCACCGGGAGCGACGCCAACCGCCGAAAGTGCCCGCCTGTTGGAGCAGACGGTGATATAGGAGGGCTCCTCGATGACGAGGAAGCGCAGCAAGCACACCCCCGTCCACCCCGGCGCCGCCCACGGCCCCCACCCCCACCCGCGCGCCGCGCACCCGGTGGTGGTCGTCGTCGTGGTCGTCGTGGCCGCCGCCCTGGTGCGCACCGGCACCCCGGTGCCCGCCGCACTCGAACTGGCCGCCGCAGCCTGCCTGTTGGGAGCGCGGGCGCGGCGGGAACGGGCCTGACGGACACCGGCGCCGACACGCGATGGGACGCCCCGAGAAACCGATCGAGGCCGCCGAGCCCGCCCTGGGCAAGCTCGCCTCCTGGCTGCGCGAACAGCGCCAGCGCTCCGGCCTGACGTACCGTCAGCTCGCCGAGAGCACCAACTTCCACCCCACCACCTTGCAGCGGGCCGCCGCCGGACGCACCCTGCCCGGCTGGAAGACCGTCGAGGCGATGGCCGGCGCCTGCGGCGGCGACCTCAAGGCCGCCCGGCGCAAATGGGCCACCGCCGCGTACTGGAACCGGGTCCCGCACGCCGGCGGCACCCGGCGCCGGCGCGCCCTCAGATGGCGCGAGCGCCACCCCGACGACGCCGACTCCTCCACCGACCTGCGGCAGGCGATGGTGGAGATGCGCCGCAGGGCCCACTGGCCCTCCCTGGAGGAACTCGACCGCCGCGCCCGCCTGCTGGGACGGCGCCTGCCCTCCTCCACCCTGGCCCTGGTCCTGCGCGGCGAGGCACCGCTGCGCAGGGAACTGTTCCTCACCTACATGGAGGTCCTGGGCGTCAAGGAGGCCCGGGCACGCCTGTGGGCGCAGGCGTGGGAACGCACCCACAGCGCCCGCACCCCCGCCCAGGCCGCCGGGCCCCTGGCCCGGGAGCGCGAGTTCACCCTGGCCATGAGGTCCTCCAGCGCCGGCGCCTCCACCGAGATCCTCTTCCGCCTCTGGGCGGGCCTGCGCGCCGGCCTCGCGGCCGACCGCGACCGGGAGGAGGCCGACGGCGTCCCGTACGGCCTGCACGCCGCCCACGGCCCCTACCACTCCTACGGCCCCCCGGGCCACCACCCCGCCCCACCCGCACCCACCGCCGCCACCGGCACCACCGCCACCGCTGCGGCCGCCGCGGCCGAGGGGCCGGGCCGCGCCCGGCCCCTGCCGTAACACCCGGCGCCCGCGGCACGGGCGGGCACCCGGGCGCACACACGCCCCCGGGCGCCCGCCCGCACCCGCCGCCCACCCCGAACACCACCCTTCCGAACGCCCCCTTCCGAACGCCCCCTCCGAACGCCACCTTCCGAACACCACCTTCCGGGACACGACACCCATGCCCACACCACCGCCGCACGCCGGCACCCAGCTCCTGGGGCTGCGGGCCCTGCACGACCTGCACCTGCCCCACTACCTCGCCTACGCCGCCCTCCTGCTGCCCTGCGCCGACGCCCCGCCCGCCGTCGAGGACGCCTTCGGCGACCTCGCCCGCCACTGGCCCCAGGCCCTGGCCACCGCCAGCCCCGCCGCCTGCGCCTGGCAGGCCGTACGCCACCGCGTCCGCACCCGCGCCGGCCCCCGGACCCTGCGCACCCTCGCCCACCTGAACGCCCGCCAGCAGGACGTCCTGCTCCTGCACCTGGTCCTGGACCTGCCCTGCGAGCGCATCGCCGACCTCACCGGCACCGAACCCGCCGCCGTCCACGCCCACCTGCGCTCCCTGGCCACCGCCACCCGCCCCTGACCCGCCCCGGCCCGCCCGGGCCGGCGGAACCACCGGGCTCAGACGGGCGGGCGCCGGCGCGCCGCGTCCCGGCGGGCGATCACCTCCACCAGCTCGCCGACCGTGTCCAGCCCCTCCGGCGACAGCGCCACCGCCCGCAGCGCCAGGCTGCGCACCCCCGCATCACGCAGCGCCCCCAGCAGCGCCAGCTCACCCGCGATCCGCGCCCCCTGACACCCGTCGAAGAAGTACGCCGGCGGCACCTCGAAGAACCGCGCCAGCGCCTCCAGGTGCCGCTTGGTCGGGTTGTCCCGCCGCCCGGTGCGCAACTGCCACAGGTAGGTGGTGGAGAACGACTCCCCGCTCGCCTCCCGGCAGGCCCGCGCGACCTCCTCGTTGGTGTACTGCCCGCGGTCCGGGCGCCGCACCGCGGTGAACAGCGCCTCGATCCGCGCCGCCAGCCCCCGCGCCACCACACCCTCCACCGCGCCCGCGTCCACCGCACCCGCCGCCGCAACACCCGTGCCCGCAACACCCGTGCCCGCAACGCCCGTTCCCGACACGCCCGTGCCCGACACGCCCGTTCCCGGTACGGCCCCGGGCACCGCGTCCCGGGCCGGTGGGCCGTCCCCCGACCGCGCCATCCCCAGCCCCCGTCCCCGTGCACCACCGGCGGATCGCGCCAGCTGGCATGGATGTGACGATACCCATGATCCATGCCAGTTGACCCCCGTCGGGCACGGCTGACATTCTGGCCCGGGGGGCCTGCGCAGCGACACCGACCGGGCCGACGCCCCGTCAACTGCCGTTCGCACCAACGTAACCCGGCATACCCGACCACCCGGAAAGCGCCCGGACGACCCCGGCCGCCCCCGGCAAGGGGACAGCGGCCACCCCGCGCGGGGACACCAGCGGCACCACCGAGCCCGCGCCCCGCACCCGCAAGGGGGGAAGGCGGCCCGACCGGCCGCCCCTCCCAAGGCCCGCAGCACCCAGGAGGGGCCGTGGTGGACACCACGCCGCACACCCCGAACACCACCGCGCCGCACACCACCCCCGACACCCCGCACCCCGCCCCCGGCACCGCCGCGCGCACCGCGCGCACCGCGCGCACCGCGCGCACCGCGCCGGCGTCCGTGACCCGCCCGGCACCCGCGCACCGCACCGTGCGCCTGGCCTTCCTGTGGCGCGCCGCCGGCGCCCCCCTGGGCTGCCTCACCGCCCTGGCCCTGGGCCTGGTCCTCACCCGCACCGGCGCCGCCGCCCGCCTGGGCGCCGTGCCCGCCCTCCTGGTCTCCACCGCCGCCGTCCTGGCCGCCGCCGCCCCCGTCCCCTTCGGCTTCTGGCTGCGCGCCCGCCCCGCCGGCCTGACCCTGGTGCGCGCCTACCTGCCCCGCCGCTACGCCTGGGAGGCCATCCACTCCCTGGCCATGGACACCAGCCCCGACCCCGACACCGGCGCCGCCCGCCTCGTCCTGCACCTGCGCCTGCACCCCCACCGCCCTCGCCCGGGCCGCACCGGACCCCTCCTCGGCGTCCTCGCCACCACCCCCGCCGGCCTGCCCCAGGGCACCGAACCACCCCACCTGGCAAGCCTGTTCGACCTGCTGCGCCGCAACGGCGTCCCCCTGGGCGACCACCGCTTCGCCGACCTGGTCCTCACCGCCCACGGCTACCCCGCCCTCACCCACACCGCCCACACCGCCCGCGCCGCCGCACCGGCCGTCTCGGCCGCCCGCACACCGCGCTGAGCCGGCGGGGGCCTTCGGCCCGTTGACGGGGACGGAGCGTGCCCGCCGTCCGGGGCCGGGCGCGCCCGCCGGCCGCCCGGGAGGCGCCCATGCACAGGTTCCACGGCGCGTGGCGGATCACCGTCACCCTGCGCGACGCCGACTTCGAACAGCGCGCCGTCGTCCGCGGCCGCTACGGCACCCGCGTCCTGCCCGGCACACCCGGCGCCACCCTCCTCGTCGACGAGGAGGACTGGACCCTCTCCCTCGAACACCTCCCCACCGCCCGCACCTGGCAGCCCGACCTGCGCACCACCCTGGGCCCCCTCACCCGCCGAGGCGGACGCGTCAGCCGCCTGGTCACCGGCAACGACTGCCACCAGGCGGGCAAACCCCTCGACTACGTCAACTTCGCCGTCCTCCTGGAAAGCCTCGACCAGCCCCGCCCCGCCACCACCCCCGCCATCACCCCCGCCGCCGCACCCCTCACCCGCCCCGTCCCCGCCCGCACCCCCCACACCTCTCCTGCCCCGGCCGGCGCCCCCGCCCCCGTGCGCACCTCCAGCGACGGCCACCCCCTGCCCGCGATCCCGCGCCAGCGCCCCGCCACCGGCCCCCACTTCTAGGCCCTCTCTTTCGGATCTCGCCGGGCGTGCGACGCCGGATCATCCCTTCCCCCCGGCCTTCGGCCGGACCGCCCGAGTACGTCCGGTACGAGGACGGTCCGGCCGCACGCCCGGGCGTGCGCCCGGCCGGGCGCGAAACGGGGGCACCTGCAGGCCGAAGGCCGGGGGAGCGGCCCGCTTGACCCGGCGTGAGCCGAAGGGCACGCCCCAGCCCCGCCCGCACCGCACCCCGCACCGCACCGCACCCCGCCCGCACCGCACCGCCCCCCGGCGGCGGCCACCGCCGCAGCCCGCGGCGGGAGCGAACCCCCGCCCCACGGGCTTGTCGCACCCCGCCCCTAGCCTGGCCCCCATGAGCACACCCCTGGCCGGCGCCCTGGCCGCCCTGACCGTCCCCCTGCCGCCCGGACGCACCGTCACCGGCGAGGACGACGCCCGCCGGCCGCTGCTGTGGGTCGGCGACGGCCCCGCCCCGATCGGCCTGTGGGAGCGCCTGCACCGCGCCCACCCCGCCACGGGCCTGTGGCCGCTGCTGCTCAGCCCGCTGCGCGAAGGCGACGAGGACTTCCGCCCCTGGCACACCGGCGAACTGCGCCCCGGCCGGGACGCCGACCCCGGCGCCCACGACCCGCAGACGCTGCTGCGCACCTGGTGGCAGGGCATCCAGCCCGACGAGGACGAGGACGAGGAGGAGGCGGCGCAGGCCCTCGCCCCCTACGGACCCGCCTGGCCCGCCCCCGCGCCCGCGCCCGCCGCCGTCCCGGACGCCGCCGCGGCGGACGCGGCCGCCTACGACCTCGCCGCCGCCCTGGAGGCGGTGCGCCCGGTGCGCCTGGGCCTGGTCGCGGCCACCGGCGGCGCCCACGCGCTGGCGGCCTGCGGCTGGACGGGCCCGGTCAACCACCACACCACCGGAGAGGTCGCCGCCGTCCTCGCCGACTGGGAGCACCGCTACGGCGCCCGCCTCGTCGAGGCCGGCTTCGACACCCTCGAACTGAGCGTCCCCCACCCGCCCGCCACCCCCGAGCAGGCCCTGCCCCTGGCGGCGCAGTTCGCCGCGCTCTGCCCCGACCAGCTCTTCCAGGGCGCCGGCACCCTCACCGAGCTGGCCGGGCAGCTCGCGGGCGCCCGCCGCTGGACCCTGTGGTGGGACTGAGCACCACACCCCCGCGGACCCGGCCGGACGGCCGACAGCCACGCCCTGCCGCACCGGCCAACCGACTACACCCACAGTGCAACTACACCCACAGTGCAACTACATCCGTAGTGATACTGCGGACGGGTGACACTACGCCAGTAGTGCCACTACCGGCGTAGTGCCACCGCGCCGTCAGAAACCCCTGACCCCTGCGCCCCGCCGGAGACCCCCCGGGCACGCCCCCTAACCGGCGCGTTCGCGCCACCACGCCACCGTCGCCGCGACCTGCTCCGCCACCGGCGTCGCCCGTACCGCGAACCGGCCCTCGTACGCGGAGCAGTCCACCACGAACGGCGCGTCGAACTGGTAGCGCACCTCCCGCAGCTCCCGCAGCACCGGCGAGACCAACCCCGCCGCACCCAGCACCAGCGGCGACAGCCGGCGCACCCGCACCGCACCGCCCACACCGGCCTCCTGCGCCACCAGCTCCGCCATCCGCCGCACCGACAGCGCCGGCGCCGTCGGCACGTGCCACGCCCGCCCCCACGCCTGCGGCGCGCCCGCCAGCTCGGCCATCGCCCGGGCCACGTCCGGCACGTACGTCCAGCTGTGCGCCGCGTCCGGATCACCCAGGCACGACACGGCCCGCCCGGCCAGCAGCGCCGGCACCACCCGCTCGGCCAGGTGCCCGCCCCCCGTCACCCCGGGGCCGAAGAAGTCCGAGGCCCGCGCCTCCACCGCCCGGACGCGCCCCGCCTCGTGCGCCGCACGCACCAGCTCCCACACCCCGGCCCGCGCCCGGCCCTTGCGCCCGGCCGCCGCCTGCGGCAGGTCCTCGCGCAGCGCACCCGCCACCGGCCCGTAGCCGTACAGGTTGCCCAGCATCACCAGCACCGCGTCACCGGCCCCGGCCGCCGCGCACAGCGAGGACGCCAGCGCCGGCCAGTCCCGCCCCCACCGCTGAAGCGGCGGCGCCGCACACCCGTACACCGCCACCGCCCCGCGCACCGCCGCCGTCAAAGCGGAGGCGTCCGCGGCATCCGCCGCCACATGCTCCACCCCCGCCACCACCGCACGCCCCGCGCCCCCCGTACGGGTGACCACCCGCACCTCGTGCCCCTGCCCGGCCAGCAGCCGCGCCAACGCGGCCCCCGCCGGCCCGTACCCCACCACCACATGAACGCTCATCCGGCCCACCCTAGAGCCAGCACCCGAACCCAGTGCACCCTGTGCCACCATGGGCCCCTCCCGCACCCGCCCCCCTTCCCCGAGGAGCCGCGCCGTGAGCGACGCCCGCTACGCCGTCCTGCACACCACCGAGGGCACGATCCGCCTGGAACTGCTGCGCTTCCACGCCCCCAAAACCGTGCGCAACTTCGCCGAACTCGCCGAGGGGAAGCGCCCCTACACCGACCCGCGCACCGGCCTGCCCGGCAGCGGCCCCTACTACGACGGCACCCTCTTCCACCGCGTCGTGCCCGGCTTCATGATCCAGGGCGGCGACCCCACCGGCACCGGCACCGCAGGCCCCGGCTACACCTTCGCCGACGAGTTCCACCCCGAGCTGTTCTTCACCCGCCCCTACCTCCTGGCCATGGCCAACTCCGGCCCGGGCACCAACGGCTCGCAGTTCTTCATCACCCAGAACACCCCCACCCACCTCAACCGGCGCCACACCATCTTCGGCCAGGTCGCCGACGCCGCCTCCAAGGCCGTCGTCGACGCGATCGCCGCCACCGCACTCGACGGCGAACGCCCCGTGAAGGACGTGGTGATCAGCCGCGTCGAGATCCAGTACGGCTGACCCGCCGCCACGGACCGCCCCCCGCCCCGCCCCCGGCCCGTTGCGTTTGGGTCACGGAGTGTCCGAATGCTCAGGCAATGCGGGGGAGTGTGGTGATTGAACTGGTTGGCGCGTTCGCCGTCGAACTCTCATAATCCCTGGTGAGACGCGCGATGGACGGTCCGGGGACACGCTTGGGGGAGCGGTGCCCGTGAGAAGGGCCCGCGCGTGGAAACCACGATCGTTCCCCGGGGGGGAGTCCTTTGTCCGCGCCCGACCACGAGAGCGCCACCACGGGTCCGGCGGCACCGCCGCAGCCCGAAGCCGCGCCCGCCGCACCGCAGCCCGCGCCCGTACCTGCCGTACCCGAGCAGGCGCCCGAGCCCGTACCCGCCGTACCCGGGCAGGCGCCGGGGCCCGAACCCGAGCCCGCAGCCGACCTGTACGGGCCCGGCGACCCGTCAGACCCCGCCCCAGACCCCGCGCCTGACCCCGCCCCCGCGCCAGACCCCGCCCCAGACCCCGCGCCTGACCCCGCCCCCGCGCCAGACCCCGCCCCAGACCCCGCGCCTGACCCCGCCCCCGCGCGCCGGATGCCGCGCGCGGCGCGGATCGCGCTGGCCACGGCGGGCCTGCTGGCCGTCACCGCCGCCTCCGCCACCGCCACCGTCGCCCTCGGCAAACCCGACGCGCGCCCGGTGGCCGCCGCGCCCGCACACCCCGCACCGACCGCCGCCGCCACCGCGACGGCGCCCGCGAGCCCGAGCCCGAGCCCGAGCCCGACGGCCGTGCCCGTCCCCGTGCCCACGCCCGCCGCGCCCGCGCCCAAGCCCGCCAGCACCGTCAAGGGCACCGTCAGCGGCGGAAAGCACGAAGGCGACCTGCGCTTCTTCCTGCTGCCCATCCCCGACGGCGGCGAGTCCTACGGCTCCGCCGACGGCACCGGCCTCAGCGACGACCAGGTCGCCGGGATCTTCGGCAAGCAGGACGGCATCAAGGACCTCCTGCACTCCTTCGGCTACCAGGACGCCGCCACCCGCATCTACCGCACCGCCGACGGCAAGGCCGAGGTCACCGTCACCCTCATCCACCTGGGCTCCACCGCCCAGGCCACCCGGTTCGCCAAGGGCTACAGCGTCAAGTCCCAGGAGTCGATCGACATCGACGGCGACCCCGACGCCCACGGCTTCGTCCACCAGCCCAAACAGCAGGCGTACACCGGCTCGATGACCGGCATCTCCAGCCAGGGCGACGTCCAGTACACCATCGACGTCGACGTGAAGGGCACCCCGGACAAGGCGCTGCTGAGCGACCTGATGAAGCGCCAGCGCGAGCGCCTGGCCTCCGGCGGCTGAACTCCGGCGGCTGAACTCCGCCGCCCCGCCCCGCAGCCCGCACCTCACCCCCTCCTTCCGGAGCCGCCCCGTGACCACCGAACCCGCGCAGCCCGCGCCCGCCCAGCCGCCCGCGCCGCCTGCCTCCACCCCGCCCGCGCCGTCCGCCTTCGCGCCGCCCGCCGGGCCCGCACCGTCCGTCTTCGCCCCGCCTTCGTTCGCGCCGCCCGCAGGGCCCGCGCCCGCCGTGCCCGGCGGCGCCCCGGTCTACCCCGACACCGTGCCCGCCCCCCTCACCGCCCTGGACGTCCTGGCCGCCGGCCCCGAGCAGCCGCCCCGCCCGCCGCGCCGCCCCCGCCCCGTCCTGCTGTCGGTGTACGGCCTGGCGCTGGGCGTCCTGGCCGGCGCCGCCGTCGGCTACGCCGTCCAGGCCCAGCGCCCGCCCACGCCGCTGCCGCCGCTGCAGGTCGCCCGCCCCGCCTACCCGCAGCAGAGCGTGGACGCGAGCGCCTTCGCCGCCACCCAGCCCAGGCCCCCGGCCGTCGAGGGCGACCTGACCAAACTGCTCGTCAAGCCCCCCACCGGCTCCGCCCCCTGGGGCGAACTGCCCGACCAGCCGTCCTGGGTGTCGGCCGGCGACATCGCCCAGCACCACGGCGACGCCGCCCGACAGTTCAAGGCCCTGCTCGGCAGCGGGTTCCGCCGCGCCGCCGAGGTCGACTGGACCAAGGACGAGATCCGCTACCGCGTCCTGCTCACCCAGTACGCGCCCGAGCACTCCGACGCCGCCACCGTCCCGTCCGGACAGCCCTTCGCCCCCGACATCGAGGGCACCTACCGCGTCTTCGACGAGCCCGACCACTGGGCCGAGAGCACCGAGCAGTTCTACTACGCCCGCGCCGGCGCCCGGCGCGGCGCCCTGGTGATGGAGATCGAGGTCTTCTCGCCCAGGCCCGTGGACCCCGAGAGCGTCAAGAGCCTCGCCAAGCAGCAGTGGGAGCGGCTGGTATGACCGACGAGACCCGGACCGGCACCCCCGGCACCCCCGACGCGCAGCCGCCCGCGCCCGACGCGCCCGACGTACCCGAGGTGCAGCCGCCCGTACCCGCCGCGCCCGCCGAGCCGACCGCCGCCGTACGCCCCGCCCCGCACCCCCTGGTACGCGCCGGCGCCGCGACGCTCGCCGCGGCCCTGGTCGGCGTGGTCATCGGCGTGGGCGTCATCAAGACCCGCTACGACGACCCCGCCCCCGCCGCCGCCGCCGCCGACGCGCCCGCCGCGCCCGCGCCCACCGCCACCCCCTACGGCGCCAAGTCCAACGGCAGCCACTTCGGCTCCCTGCGCGACCTGCTGCTGCCCGTCCCGGCCGGCTACGAACCGGGCCCCGACGAGGGCGGCTACGGCAACGACACCGAACTGGGCACCCAGCAGCTCGCCGAGCAGCTCGACGCCGAGCTCCAGCAGGTCCCCAAGGCCAAACGCGACACGATCCGCTCCTACTGGGAGGGCCTGCACGTGCGCGGCAGCGGCGTGCGCACCTACCGCACCAAGGAGGACGACCTGCTGATCGGCCTGAAACTGCGCCAGTTCAACCAGCAGGAAGTCCAGCGCATCAACGAGTACACCGCCGTCTTCACCGGCGACACGGGCCTCTTCCGCGTCGGCCCCTCCGTGCCCGGGCACCCCGAGGCGCACTGCTACCTGATGCCCGCCCCGCCCTCCGCCCCCATCGACTACCTCGAGTGCTCGGCCGCCGAGGGCGACCTGCTGGTCATCATGAACGCCGAGGGGCCCGCACCGCTGCCCAAGGACAAGATCATCGCCCTGTACGCCGCGCAGCTCGACCGCCTCGCCGCCCCGGGAGCCACCGCATGAGCGACCACACCGACCAGCCCCGCACCCCGGCCCCGGCGCCCACCCCGGCCCCCACCCCGGCCCCGGCGCCGGGTGTCGGCGAGACCCTCGAACTGGCCGCCACCTCCGACCCCCACGCCGCCCCCGCTCCCGCCTTCCCGGCCCCGGGCCCGGCCGCCGCGCCGCCCGACCCCCAGGCCCGCCGCGCCCGCCGCCGCGCCGCCCTGCGCTGGGGCAGCGCCACCCTCGTCTTCGCCCTCGCCGGCACCGGCACCGCCCTGGCCCTCACCGCCCCCGAACGCACCGACATCCCCGGCCTGGCCACCGCCGGCGACGGCCGCTACACCTTCCCCGCCCTGGCCCTGCCGCCCCTGCCCGCCGGCAAGAAGGCCCCCGACGCCAAGAACAACGTCCCCCACTGGGCGGACCTGCGCTACCTCGTCCTGCCCGCCCCCAGGGAAGCCGGCGCCCCCGCCACCGCCCAGCCCTTCCCCACCCCCACCGCCACCCCCACCCCCACCCCGACCGACACCCCCGCCCCCACCACCACCACCCCCGCCACCCCCACGGCGGCCCCCACCACCCCCGCCGCCACCGCCTTCGCCGACTGGACACCCTGCGACGCCATCGGCGCCGACCAGCAGGACGCCACCAAACTGCGCCCCATGCTCCAGCGCAACGTCTGCCTGAGCGCCGTCGTGCGCGAATGGACCACCTCCGACGGCACCCGCACCCAGATCCGCCTGCTGCGCTTCGCCTCCCCCCACGAATCCTGGGACGCCTACACCACCGTGCGCGCCCGCAGCGCGCCCAAGGCCCTGCCCGACTCCGACACCATCTCCCTCAAGGACTGGGACAGCACCGACGGCGTCGCCCTCACCGCCCTCAACGGACGCAAGAAGACCGCCAAGGACCTGCCCACCGCCCGCCTGGCCTACCTGTCCGCCTCCGACGTCATGGGCGTGGTCACCATGACCAACCCCGACGGCGTCCCCCTCGCCTCCTTCCGCCAGGTCGTCACCCTCCAGGCCGACCTCCTGGGCTGAACACCCGCGCGTGGAACCCTTGCTGAGAAGGCCCGCCGCCGTTCCCCGCCATCCACCCCCCACCCGCCTGCCGGCGGGTGCCCGCCCCGGCCCACCGCGTCCGGCGCCCGTCCCACCCCGGGCCGGGCGCCGCCGGGTGAACACCCGCGCGTGGAAGCCTTGTTGAGCAGGCCCGCCGCCGTTCCCCGCCATCCACCCCCCACCCGCCTGCCGGCGGGTGCCCGCCCCCGGCCTGGCCGCGCGCCGCACAGCCGGGCCGTGCGGCGCACCGGGACCGAACCGGGGGCGCATCGCACGCTCGCGCCGCCGTGCTCCAGGTCGAGCCGGTGACACGGGAGTTCGGGCAGCGGGCAAAGCATCGAGGCCCTCACCACGGGGAGGGGCCTCGCCGTGCTTCGGACCCGCAGTCAGTCCTTGCGGTGCCGCCCGCTCCCCTTGCGCAGCAGCGCAACGGGGGTGTCGTCCTGCGGCGGAGCGAAGCCGGCGCCGCGCCGGACGATGACCGGGTACGCCTCCGAGTAGTTCTCGGCCACACCGACCGGCTGCCACACGGCCCCGTCCCATTCGACGACCAGACAGGGCGTGTCCTCGAAGAGGCCGCTACGGGCGTCGGGGTCGAGGACTATGGCATCGCGCGTGCCCGCCGGCCGGCGTCGGCTGCGCCGGGCGGTGTACCAGCCGGACAGGCTCTCCTCGTCGGGGTCGAGCACCGTTCCCCACCTCTCCTACGCCGTCCCCCAGAGGCTAGTGGCCGAGCCCATCCGGTGGTGGGAGCCAGCCGAGTTAGCCGAACGGAGCCCGCGTCCGCAGGGCCTCGGCGTAGTCACCCCCCCGAACTCGATGTAGTTCATGATCGGCTCCTGCGCCGCACGCAGCCCGATCCGCGCTCGTCCTGGTGGTGCCCCGGCTCCTCCAGGCCGGCAGGTACTCGTCCTCGTCCAACGGACCGGTCGGACGCGGGCCCGGCCCGGGGGAGGGCCGGGCCCCGTGCCGGCGGCCCACTTCGCCAACGGGCCGCCGGGGTTCACCGGACCCGGTGCCCTTGGAGGGTGCAGGGGTCCGGTGGTGCGGCGAGCACGGCGCCGGTCGGAGCGGCGGCGCGGTGCTCTCCCGCAACCCGCCCCTCACGGGGGCGGGCGCTGTGGAGCCCGGAGGGTCACGCGGCCGGTATTCGCTCCAGCGCCGCCGAACCTCCCGGCGGCGCCGACACCGCCGACCGGCGCCGCTGCGCCCGCGCGGCGACACGCAGGCCGGTCACGACGGGAGGGGCGGGTACGGGCAGGTCGAACTCCGCCCACACCGACTTCCCGCCCCCGGCAAGGGAGTCGACACCGAACCGGTCCGCCACGGCCAGGACGAGCGCGAGCCCACGCCCGCCGACGGCCTCCCCGTCCGCAGCGCGGCACACAGGCCGTCCGGGCCCGGGATCGCCGACGCACACCCGCAGCGCACCGCCCTCGGTGAGCCCCAGTGCTGCGCCCAGCACCGCATTCGCCCCCGCGCCCGCGCAGCCGTGAACGACCGCATTGGTGGCGAGCTCGGACAGCACGAGCTTCACATCGCCTGCGAGGTCATCGAACTCCGGCACGTCCAGGCCGAGTTCGGGAAGAACCTGCTGCGCCCAGCGGCGGACGGAGCCGATGCTCGCCCGGTCGGCGGGGAACCTCGTCGTGACGGTTCGTGACCTCGGTTCCATGGAGGGCCTCACTTGCTCGGGGTTGTGCCGCCCGGTCTCGTCCTCGTACGTCTTCGGCATGGATCGTTCGTCCGTTCGGGCGCGGCGCAGCATCGTCCTGGTCGCTGCTCGTCGGATTGCCGGTCAGCATCCCCGCCCACTGCTCCGGCCGGCCTTCGTCCAGGAGGTGTCGCGCCGCCCCGGCGGCGGCGAGCCGCACAATCCACGACTGGAGCTTCATCGGCTCTCCAGTCCTTGGGCGATGGCCGGCGGGCGGAACGACGGACGGCGGGTGCGGGCGTCGCGGCATCCGGCCGGTGCGGGCGGCGGAATACTGCCCGAAGCCGGCGGGGCGACGCTTCGGGCACCGGCCGTCGCGACGATGGGCGTGGGACTCACAGGGGCCCCGTCTGGAACACCCGCATCGGGATCTCCGCGACGAGCCGGTACTCCCGGTGGTCGAGATGGGCCCCGGTGTGCCGCCCG
The DNA here is from genome assembly GCF_044455705.1 of Kitasatospora sp. NPDC051170. Lineage (NCBI taxonomy): Bacteria > Bacillati > Actinomycetota > Actinomycetes > Kitasatosporales > Streptomycetaceae > Kitasatospora > Kitasatospora sp. NPDC051170. Next base: position 219,811 of record NZ_JBITFA010000009.1, read on the forward strand.
GCCCATTCCCCGTACGCCTCGGCGCTGTCCAGGCTGCCCGAGGTCTCGTTGCAGGCCCTTCCGGGTCCGGTCTCGGAGATGCAGACGAGGACGTACTCGGCCGGCTCCTGGGGCGTGGGGTCCATCGAGATGGCCCACTCGCTCACGCGGCTCACCCGGCACCCTGCCCGGTCTCGGCTGCGGGCAAGTCGTGCGACCTGTCCGGCAGTTGCTCGGTTCTCGCGGCGTGGACCGCCCGGTTGTCGGCCGGCTCGCCGGCCTGCGGCCGGTGGCGCGTCGTCGCGTGGGAGGGCGTAGGAGGGTGTCTGCGCATGGGCATGGAGGTCTCCATGGGATTGCTCGGCGCTACCGGCGCCTCACTGGGTGTAGCCATGGTGGCGTGTCGGCCCCTACGATTGAAAGGGTTTCAAATCTCTAGTCGATCCGGTTTTAAAGGGGAGGGATCTTGCCCCGTCGCACACTTGACCCAACGTCATCACCACTGGCGGCCTTGGCTGTTCAAATCACCAGGTCACGTGAGGCCAAGGGGCTGACGCAGATCCAGCTCGGCAAGCTGGTGGGGTACTCCAATGTCTACATCTCGAATGTCGAGGGTGCCAAACAGGCGCCGTCTTTAAAGTTCGTAGAGCGGGTGGATGCCGCCCTGGACGCGGGCGGTGCCCTGACCGGGCTGTGGTGGAGCTGGAAGCACGGAGCTCTTCTTCCCGGCTTCCCCGAGTACCTGCGCCGGGAGCGCGAAGCCATCGCGGCCAGGCTGTTCGACACCGACATGGTGTCGGGCATTCTCCAGCACCCGCAGTACAGTGCCGCCTACGAAGCCGGGATCGTCCGGCGGGGAGAAGCGACCCGGGAGCAGGCGGACGGCCGGCTCGCAGTACTCGCCCAGCGCCAACTCATGCTCCAGCGGGGCACGTCGGTCCACGCCGTCCTCGACGAGGGCACCCTCTACCGGCCCATCGGCGGCCCGGAGGTCATGGCCCTGCAGCTCGCGCACCTGGAGAAGCTCAGCGGCCTTCCGAACGTGGTCATCCAGATCGCCCCCTACCGCCTCGCCGAGGACCGGCCGCTGTCCCACCCCGTCGTGCTCCTCACCCTTCCCAACCGGGCACTGGTCGGGTACACGGAGACCCTGCAGCGGGGATACCTGGAACAGGATGCCGACACGGTCGCCCAGTGGCTCGCTAGATACGATCGGCTCCAGGTCAACGCGCTCAGCCAGCCGGACAGTTTGGCCGAGATCCGGAAGGCACGGAAGGAACTGGACCATGCACGATCCGACGGGCGCCACGTGGCGCAAGAGCACCTACAGCAACGGCGGGGGCGGCTGCATCGAGGTGGACGACGCGCATCCGGGCAGGGTCCGTGACTCCAAGGACCCCGACGGCCCGGCCCTGCTGTTCCCGGCCGACGCCTGGAAGGCGTTCGTGGCCGCGACCGTCGCCGGAGAGTTCGGCGAGGTCTGAACGGCACGCCCGGGACCGAGGAGGCCCCGCCCGCCAGGGCAGGGGCCTCCTCGCTGTTTGTCCGGCCGAGCGGAACCGGCTCGTGGCCCCTCTCGGATGCGGTGTGGCCTTCGGCGGTGACGGTGAGGCCGAAGGGGGCGAAGCCTGGCCGGCCCTGGCCGTCCCGCCGACGAGTCGTTCGGCAAGCGTGCAGGAGTTCCTCGAACAACTCGGCGGACGGATCGCAAACCAGCACGAGTAGTGGTCGTCAGACCCGTCGAGCGATGCCGACTTCGCATCTCCGGGGGAGAAGGTGGAAGCCTGCCCCGCCCGAACATCTGGCGCTCGAGCATCTTGCTCCGGGCGCCACGAGAGGCCCGGACACCTGCGGCACGGTCAGGGCTTTCGGTGCCTGCCTGCGGGCTTCCTCGGCGGCTGGGCCGACGTCATGGGGATCACGCCGTCACCCTGGATGCCGTGGAGGAAACGCTGCGCGGAGGCGTAGTTTGCCGCGATGGTCTCCGGAACCCACTCGTAGCCGTCCCAGCGGGACACGAGTCGGGGTTCCTTCGGGTGCAGGTGGGCCGGCGCGCCCTCGTGGCCGATGGTCACGGCCCTGAGCTCGCCGACAGGCCGGCGCCGTGCCTCCCGGCGGGCCGCCCACTGCTCCAGCGGCTCGTCCTCGTCCACCTGTCCTCCTCTGCAACGGATCCACCCGCTGCTCCTCGCCGGCCATTGTCGGGCCGAACCGGTCCTGTTCCCCGTCGCCGGTCCTCTCCCAGCGCCCGAAAGCACGCTCCACCGTGTCCCGGAGCGGCAGCGCCCCGAAGCCGGTGGACCGTCCAGCCGGACCGTCCGTGCCCGCGAGCCGGCCGCGGTGTCCGGCAGGACCGCCTGAGCCCCCGAGCCCAGCAACTCGGCGCACGGCGCGCAAAGCTGGGCAAGGAACCGCCCCGGCCGTCAGGCTGCGGCGGGCCGCCGGTCGGCGAGGAGCAGGGCGAGGGGACCGCCCTGGAGGAGGAAGCGGCCTTCGTCGACCGCCGCGAGGGCGTCCTCCATGGGCCACCACATGAGTTTGAAGCCGTCTTCCCCGGGGGCGAGTTCCTGCGGGCCGAGGGTGAGATCCCGGGCCTCGAAGAGGTGCAGGCGCGCCGTGGAGCCCGGCACGATGGCGTAGGAACCGAGCGGGAGCCAGGCCCCGGCGGTGATACCGGCCTCCTCGCGCAGTTCGCGCCGTGCGCACTGCTCCGGGCTCTCCTCGCCTTCCCGGCGCCCTCCGGGGAGGAACAGGTACTCGCCGCCGTGCAGCGGGAACAGAGCGGTCAGCACGGCGACGTGGCCGTGGGCGTCGCGGGCGACGACCACGGCCGCGTCCCGGGTGGGCGACTGCGTGTTGGTCATGCTTCGGAGCGTAGGCCGGGGTCAGAGCACCATGCAGGCGAACGGCACGTTCGTCACCGTGGGGTGGATGATTCCGCGCCCGCGGTAGCCGTCCTCACCGAAGGCGTCGCCGTGGTCGGCACACATGATGATCAGCCACCTCCTGTCGCTGGTCAGAGCGTCGACCAGGGCGCCCAGATGCTCATCGGCGTAGGCGATCGCGGCGGCCTGGGACTGCCAGGAGTCGCAGCTGTCCCCCAGGTAGTGCCCGTGGGGGACGTGCGTCGCCGAGACGTTGACGAACAGGAACAGCGGCCGGTCCGACCGGGCCCCGGCGACGCCGAGGGCGTGCTCCACCTGGTAGCGGGTCGAGTCCGGCTCGGGCGAGCAGAATTCCGGGCGCCAGAAGTCCTCATCGAACATGTCGGGCAGGACCGAGCCGAGCGGCGTCTCCCGGGAGAAGTAGGTCACCCCTCCGATGCACACCGTGCGGTAGCCGTGCTGGCCGAGGCCGACGAGGAGGTTCGGCGCGTCGAGGACGAACGTGCGCGGGTCGACGTCCTTGAACGCCGGGGGCCGGCACTCCCACAGCCGCGGTGGTTGTTCCGGCTGCGGGAGCTTCGGCAGGAACCCGGAGAAGAACGCCATGTGCGCGGGGAGGGTGAACGTGCCGGGCGTGCGGCGCTCCTCCCACTGCCCTCCCGGCAGGAGGCCGGCGAGGCGGGGTGTCTGGCCGGCGTGCAGCGTTGCCCGGGCGACGTCGTAGCGCAGCGAGTCCAGGGTGACGAAGAGGATGTTCGTCCCGGACTCGATGATCCTGGCGGCGTCGATCATGGTCATCCCTCCGCAGTGGCGTAGTGCTGGGCGAGGTCGGGCCGGTGGACGACCCGGCCCCGGGAGTGGTCGTTGACGGGGATGGGCACCTTGTCCCGGGCGATGAGGTCACAGATCCGCTCCAGACCGGTGCCTTCGGTGATCAGTGCCCCGTCAGCGGTGAAGAGGCGGATCGTCACCGCGGCGCCGGTCGTGCTGATCCGGGCGCCGGGCACCTGAAGGGTGCGGATTGCGTAGGCCAACAGGTCCTCGTCACCTTCGCCGATGACGGACACGGTCGCCGCGCGGTGCCGGCAGTTGATCGCACCCCGGTTGAACAGGCCGCTGTACTGCTCGGCCAGCTCACTCCCGTCGTGGACCAGCGCGACACCGTGGGCCCCGGTGGTGAGGACGAGGCAGGAGCCGACCCACCAGGCGACGGCCGGGTGGATCTCGACCGGGTGCAGGCCGCCGACCCGGCCGCCTCGGCCTGCAGGCCGCCGTCCTCGACCTTCCCGTCGCCGAGGGAGAACGCGTCCTCTACCTGGCCATGGACCGCCCCCAACAGATCGCCCGCGCAATGGCCCGCCGCATCACCCCCGCCGACGAAGCCCACCTGCGCGACCGGCTCGCCGTGTGGCAGGGCCCGCTCCCCGCCACCGTCGACAAGGAACCCGACCTCCTCGCCGACCTCGCCGCCGCCCACCGCGCCGACACCATCGTCATCGACAGCCTCAAGGACGCAGTCAGCACCCTTGTCGACGACTCCCTGGCCGTCGCCTTCAACAACGCCCGCATGCGCGCCCTGCGCGCGGGCGTCCAGATCATGGAGCTCCACCACCAGCGCAAGGCAGCCGCCGACGCGCCGCGCGGCCAGCGCCCGACCCTGGACCGGGTGTATGGCTCGACCTGGCTGACCGCCGGAGCGGGCAGCGTCCTGTTCATCGCCGGAGAGGCCGGCGACCCGGCGGTCACCATCCACCACCTCAAGACCGTCACTGGCGAGATCGGCCCCCTGCCGGTCTTCCACGACCACCAGCTCGGCACCACCCACGTCGAACCCACCCTCGACCCGGTCACCCTCCTGCGCGCCGCCCCGGACGGCCTGACCACCCGTGACCTGGCCACCGCCCTAACCGGCGAAGCCAACCCCGACCGCGCCGACATCGAGAAGGCCCGCCGTCACCTGGACCGCCTCGTGAAGAGCGGCCTCGCGGTCAAGGCCGACGGCACCGCCGGAGGCACCGGAGGTGGCCAGCAGGCCCGCTACCACCCCTCTGCCCGGCACATCACCGCCGTCTCGTGACCACCACCACGGGGGCCGAAGTGACCGGGGGCGGCGCACTGACCGCTGCCTCCGGTCAGTCCGTCGTACTGACCGACGGCAGTGACCGAGATTCCGGTCAGCCTGTCACTCCGACGGACCGAGCTGGCCGGAGCGACCGCGCCAACCACCATTTCACTGACCGCACTGACCGACGCCCACTGGGCATCGGCGGCCGGTGTGGACCGTTCACGGGACCGTACACGCGCCCCTGCCGCGAAGGTCCCGGCGCCAACCGCACTGGAAGCGTGGAACTACTGGAACGCCGAGGGCATCCCGACACCGTTCAACGGCACGATCCCGAAGGGCGAGATCGGCATCAACACCGCCTACCCGCGAGCCGCTTATGCGGTGTGGATTGCGGAGACCTGCGAGCGCGGCCTGCTGCATCCGGTCGAGCGGCTCGACGTGACCTTCGTCCCCCGCCTCGCTGACTTGTCCATGACTGCCATGCGAAGGGACCAGGCAGGAAAAGCCGCAGGCCACCTTCGGCATGCCCCATCGCACTGAGGCCTGAAATGGCCTCGCTGCGTCCAGTGGCCGTCCCAACTGGCCCGGAACCCGTCGGTTTGAAAACGGACCTTAGAGGTCGCGAACCTCCCATGCACGCAGCCCCTCGTACGAAAACCCCATCAGGAACGTGACACGCCGGTGCGCCGACCCGCGCTGGTGTCCGGCGCGGCCTGGCACGTAGAACGCCTTAAGGGCCCCGATATCGATCCATCCCTTGGTCGGACCCACATACTCACCAACCCGGCCTTGGATCCGCTCAAGCAGAGACGAGTGCTTGAAAAAATCCTGACTTTTGTCCCATTCTCCCATACGAGTCTGGTGAACCAAACGAGACATACCGGTACCTGCTCCAAGCCACTCGAAGCTCCGCGTCCGGTCAGTGCGGAACTGTGCGCGCCTCCTGCACTCTTCGAGGTAGCGGTCTGCCTCTCCACGGGCGACAGGCGACGATGATTCGAGGTATTTGAGGACCTGCAGAACGTACAGGTAATAACTCGAATCTAGCGATGGATTATCCCTGTGCCATATGTCAAGCTGACCAAGCAGCTCGTCAATTGTCGGCGGTTTAACGGCATGGCGCGCGGCCCTGATCCACAGGCGCATGGTCCGATCATCACTTGCCCGCTCCCGAAGATTTTCACGGAGGAGCTTCTCGATGGTTTGCATATCTTTATGCTTGACGTTCTGCCACTGCCCTTGGGATTTCTTCAGATAGACCCAGACCAGGCTCCTCCTCACGGATGACCTATCAATGTCTGTCCGACCAAGCAGAGTCTGGTAGCGCAGAACAGCTTCCTCGTGGTTGCCGTAGAGCTCATCCAGTTGCGCCCGGCATTTGATCGCATATTGGCTTGCCTGGTCGCCAGTCCGCAGCTGGGCGACCTGAGCCAGCAAGTCTTCCGCCCGCTCGAGCGCGGTGTCCACCAGATCGATTCCAGTGTGAGCGAACGAGACAACACGCTGTCTGTCAGGCGTCAGACGGGAGTACTCAACGAGTCGGATCAGCATCTGGATCTCACTGATGTATCCATGCTCGTTGTCCCGGCGCATCTCACGCGACGTAATAAACGATTGGCTCGCCAGCTCTGCTGCATCAGCAACTTCGGCAAGAGCAGACTTCTGATCCATAAGGTCATAGACCTCCTGGCGATAGATCATCCCCTGCATGTGGTAGACGACCGAATCACCGGTGGAGAGGTCCACCGCGCGGGCAATATTCCGCTTCGCACTTGGCAGATCGTGCATACGGACTGCCTGGTACCTGGCCAGATGCGCATAGAGATGAGACTCGGACGGGAAGAGTTCGGTCAACGTCTCGAGTAGTCGGACCGCCGAGTTCGGCAACGTGACATCCTCGATTAGCTGAGAGAACGACCGACTTCCAGCCTGCTCCGTTCCCAGCAGTTCATTGCTGTCCCGGTAAATGAAAATCCGCTGGATCAAGTCGAGTTCGCTGTCGCCAACCGTACCGCCGCTGCCGCAACAAAGACGGGCGAATTCGATAGCCGCATCGGGAAGACTGGCCTTCCACTCTCTCGCGTCCGAGATTCGAGCTCCGAGCAGCAGGCGAAGGACCGCTTCGGCAAGCAGAGTGTGGGCCATTCGCCACACCCCGTTTTCCTCTTCGACAAGCAGGTCCAGCACATCGTCAGGAAGCAGCCGAGCCAGCTTCACCGGCTTAGTCGGAGCGCCCCCGAGGATCTCGCCGAACAGCTGGGCTGACATTCCCTTCTGTCCGTAGTAATAGGCCAGGGCAATATTCTGAAGCAGCTCGCATGCCGAGGGTGCGAGATTCTCGAGCCGTGTCGCCACATACCGTTCTAGTCCAAGAAAGTCCCGTCCGTACGCAGCTAGGCCGAAATGGAACGGAACCCGTTCGCGAACATTGGATGACTCTCGGATCACACGGAGTTCGTTCCGACGGTCGGGTCGCGCTCGCGAATATTCCTCGAGAAATCGATCCGCCTCTGAATTGATCAGAAACGCTGGCAGCTGAACGACACGCACGTCGTCCGCCTCGGCAGATGCGCGCCGCATGACCTGCAGGACAACGGCGTTGACCTGGCGATTCCTGAGCGAGTCATATAGATCGTCTAGAAGCCGTCGCGGAACTTTACTGCCCTCAGCCAGAACGAGCACTCGCCGTTGCGTAGTATGCGCCAAGCGCATAATGCGCTCGGCATTGTCTTCAGCCCATCTGTTGCCGACGTACTGGGCTGATGGATTTCCACGTAGCACAACGCATGGATAGACAGTATGCAGATCCCAGAGCACGCGTCGAGCTACTGTGGTGCCGCCCGCCCCGGGGGTATGGTAGAGATTTACCCGCACAGCGCTACCACCGCTGTCCAGCTCCCTTACGACCTTGGTGCTCAACTGTGAGGTCTTGACTCGGTCGATGTCCATCCGCCGGTTCAGGTCATACCAGCTGATCTCGCTCCCCGCAAGGAAGTCGCCGCTATCGGCATCCGGGGCTTCACTCGGAGAATCGAGGTAGAGGACCTCAAGTTCCTCTTCAATCCAGGGGACATCAGCAGGATCCAGAGCCACCGGAGCGCCCGAGAGGCTCGGCAACATACGCTCGTTTTCAAGATGAGCCGACTGTGGCTGAAGGTGAATCAGGCCCGCGCAGAGTTCATTAACAGAAATATGGACAATACTGGCCTCAAACATGCCTGCCAGTTGCTGATAAGCCGCCGGATCGTCTGTAGCGATCAGGACGTCGAGGGCCTCACCTACACTGCCTGAAAGCTCAGTGAGAATCGCCTGGAAGACCAGGGTCTCTGCGTCGCCGTACCCGAGGATCACACAAGTGACCGGCGCAGGTGCAAGGGCAGCCGCCAACTGGGCAAGATGCCGGCCCAGATTCATGGAGAACTGGGCGGACCACTGACGAAACGAAAGCGACCCATTGAACCCTGGCTCCGACGCCAGCCCTTTGGCGAAGATCCACTGCACTGACCTACGCCCACCCAAGGCCATGGCAGGATCCTGCGGCACGACTCTGTAGAGACTCTTCTCACGCTGGATCTCTCCCTCCAGCGATCCCATTAGCCCGCCATTCTCACTGTCCGGGTCCAGATCAAGGACAGCGGACCACGGCGGCCCTGCGAGGCCCTTGAGATCCTTGACCTGCCCTGCCTCCATGCGGGGCGAGATCAGCAGATAGTGCTGGCTATCCGCGAATCCGTGGACGTGACTAAGGAATCGCTCCCATCCACCCTCGCGCGAGGCCGCGCCACCTCTCATTGGCTCAACGACACCACTCGCCATCCAGTGGACGATCCAGCGAATAGCGTCCCCGCCGGCTGGGGTGTTGCTGCTGCCTCTGCGGTAGTAGATGACTCCAGGAACCAGCGTCCCGGATCCGACCTCCTTGAACTTGCTCCGCCACTCCGGCCGCACCAGGTAGGGACCGCGACGCTCTGGAGGGACCGTCAAGACTGCATAGAGGAGACCGTCGAGCTGTACCGGCTCAAGGCTGAAGCGCGGTGGCGACTCAACGGCTGACCCAAGGATCTGCTGCCAAGTCGCGTCGTCCGGAACATGGTCCACGCCGACGCGATTGATCGACCCGTTGCCCAGTTCCTCGACGCCGAAGATGATGTGGGCGTCACCATCCCGGGGGGTGTTCGCCATGCTGAGCACGTCGCAGACGAGACTGACTTTGCCCCGGGGGGACGAGGTGTCGTGCAGCTTCAGCTTGAAGTCGTGGCTTTCACCCTCGGCTCGACACAGAAGCTCTCTCAGCCCATCGGGAGTCATCCGGCGCCCTTCAGAAGGTGGTTGCGCGAGGTTGGCGATCCTACCAACGTCGTAGACCTGCACGGCAGAGTTCTTGACCTACCGTCACATACTTGATCCGATCAGAGCAGGAGGTCGACCAAGCACGAACGGCCTGATCACCGAGACACCTGCTACGCGACCAGGTGCGGCGAGTTCGAGCAGCCGGAAATACTCCTCGAAGCTCCGAGGCTCGATCTGTCCGACGAGGTGCATGTCGGCGAGGTCGCAAGCAGTGTGGGCATCATCCGTGTCAGCGGTTCGACGGCCCATGCGAGGTCAGCTTCCACACCTTGACCGGTCAGCCCCTCACGCCCCTCCGTGGTCTCAGTTTTGGTCTCATTCACCCCCGTCCAGCGAGGTTCAGAGCCCACCGTGGAGGAAGCTCAGCAGCAGGTCAGAACGGGTATGAACCTCGCCGAACGGCTCCCAGCAGAATTGGAAAGCGTGTTGGGGGCAACCCCTCACGAGTTCGAATCTCGTATCCTCCGCCTCCGCCCGCCAGGGCAAACGAAAGGCCCCGACCGGGTTCTTGGGTTCCAGGAGTCGTTGTAACACCCCAGTTCAGGGGATGCATTGGACTTCGAGATCCGTGAGGACCGGACGGCCCAGGGGCCGGTGAAGATGAGCCGGGAGCGGGCGGCATGCTCCCGGCTCATGGGGCAGGGCCACACCAACACGCAGGCGTGCCGGATCGTCGGCGTCGACAGCAGGACCGGCCGCAGGTGGCGCAGCGGCCGCAGCGCGGACCGCCGACGGAAGGCGGCACCACCGATCGACGCGGTGGTGCCGCCTTCCGGTCCGTCCAGGTGCCTGACCGAGGCCGAGCGCATCCACATCGCCGACCGCCTGCGGGAGAAGGCCACGATCCGGCAGATAGCCGCGGAGCTGGGTCGCAGTCCCTCCACGGTCAGCCGGGAGACCCGACGCAACCTGCGCCCGGGCAGCGGCGCCTACCGGCCCCACGCGGCCCAGGCCCGCGCCGATGCCCGCCGGCCCCGCCCCAAGCCCCGCAAGATCCTCTCGAACTACCAACTGCGGGCGGCGATCCAGGAGTTACTGGACGAGCGGTGGAGCCCCGAGCAGAGATGCCAGGCTCTGCGGACCAGGTTCCCCGACCGGCCGGAGATGCACGTCGTGCCCGAAACCGTCTACCAGGCCCTCTACGTCCAGGGCCGGGGCGAACTGCGGCGCGAGCTCGCCGGCGCCCTGCGTTCCGGCCGCGTCCGCCGCAGGCCCCAACGGCAGGCCAACCGCCGCCGGCCGCGCTCTATCGACCCGATGGCCGTGATCGGCGAACGCCCCGCCGAGGCCGAGGACCGGGCAGTGCCCGGCCACTGGGAGGGCGACCTGATCGTCGGCAAGGACCACAAGTCGGCGATCGGCACCCTGGTCGAGCGCTCGACCCGCTACGTGATGCTGCTGCACCTGCCCGGCGCCCGCACGGCCGACGCCGTCCGCGACGCCCTGGTCGCCGCCGTCCAAACCCTCCCGGCCGAGCTGAAGCGCTCGCTGACCTGGGACCAGGGGGCCGAGATGGCCGCCCACAAGAGTTTCACCGTCGCCACCGTCGCCACCGACGTCCCCGTCTACTTCTGCGACCCGGGCAGTCCCTGGCGGCGCGGCTCGAACGAGGACACGAACGGCCTGCTGCGGCAGTACTTCCCCAAGGGCACCGACCTGTCGGTCCGCACCCCCGAACACCTCGACGGCCGTCGCCGACCAGCTCAACCGCCGTCCACGCGAAACGCTCGGCTGGGAAACCCCAGCCGAGCGTCTGGCTGAACTCCTCGCGGCCTGGACCACCGACCACGTGTTGCGACAACCGACAGAAACCGCCTCAGCGGTCCGGGCCTTCGTCGTCGCGTGTCCGCGCAGCGGTGTGGAGCGAGGCGAGCGGTCGGTCAGGACTTCCGCGCCGGGATCTTCGCAGGCGAGACTTCTTGCTGCTTCGGCAGTTCGCGTCGCGTTCGGACCGGCGAGAGGAAGACGGGGAGAAAGGCCGTCGCCAGGAAGGCGGCGCCTACCCAGAGCGTGGTGTGAACGGTGGCCAGCTCACCGATCACGCCTGCCACGGCGGAGCCGATGGCGAGTGCACCGGTGAGCAGGAAGCGGAAGGTGGCGTTCATCCGGCCGAGGAGTGCATCCGAGGTCGCACGTTGCCGCAGGCTTACGCCCAGCACGTTGTCCATACCCGTCTTGAACATGGCCAGCAGCCAGCCGGTGCCTGCCAGCCAGAGCCAGGGACCACGCCCCACCAGCGGGACGAGCAGTCCTGCGGGCGCCAGCCACAGGCCGAGCAGACCGAGGGTGCGGCCGTGACCGAGGCGCCGGGCGATGGGCCGGGCGCAGCGCGCTCCGAGCAGGAGGCCGACTCCGCCCATCGCCCAGAACAGGCCCAACACCTCGGCCGGGAAATGGAGTTCTCGGATGAACAGCACCGGGAGCATGGTGTTGATGATCTGGGAGCCGAGGTTGCTCAGGGCCGCGGTGAGCGCGAGGGCTCGTAGCTCCCGGTTGCCGAAGACGTGCCGCAGGCCCTCGGCGATCTGCGCCCTCAGCCGCGTGGGCCTCCCGGACGGCAGTGAGGCCGGCGCAGGTGTGCGGCGGATCGCGGTGAGGCGCAGGGCCGAGGCCAGGTAGCCCACGGCCGCGCAGGCCACGGCCACGGGGGCCGTGAGCAGTTGGACGAGTTCTCCGCCCGCGCCCCGGCCCGCCACGTTGGCGACGGCCATCAGGCTCACCACGGCAGCGTTCGCCTGGACGAGACCGTCGCGGCCGACCAACTGCGGCAGCACGCTCTGTGAACCGACGTCGAAGAAGACGGTGGCGCAGCCGTTCAGCAGGACGGTCACATACAACTGGCCGAGCGTGAGGGAGCCGAGCCACCAGGCCAGCGGGACGGTGGCGAGGAGAGCTGCTCGTATCAGATCGGCGGCGATCAGCACACGCCGGTGCCGCATCCGGTCCACCCATGCTCCGGCCGGCAGGCCGACGAGGAGAAAGGCGGCAGTGCTCAGGGCGGCAAGTACCCCGACCTGGCCGGGGCTCGCGTCGAGGGCGGACACCGCGATGAACGGGAGGGCGACGTAGCCGATGTTGGTACCGAGCTGGCTGAGTGTCGTCGCACTGAACAGGGTGCGGAAGTCGGCCTCTCGCCAAGGGGATCCGGCCTGCGTAGTCAATCTCATCCGATGCTCGATCCAGACCTTCGCCGCGGCGCAGCGGCGCCGGACCGGGTGAGGCGGCTGTTCTGGCTGTACGTCAGTCCGACGCCGACGAGCACCAGGGCCATACCCGCGATGACGCGAAGGCCCACCCGTTCGTCGAGGACGATCGCGCCCAGCGCCACCGAGACCACCGGCAGCAGATAGCCGACGGCCGCAGCAGTGGTGGGGCCCTCGTCGGCGATGAGCCGGGAGTTGAGGTGGAACGTGACACCCGTGCCGAAGACGCCGAGGACGGCGACGGCGGTCACCGCGGTGAGGGTGGGAGCGGACGGGGTCGTGGTACCTGCGGGAAGGGCAAGGGTGGTCAGACCTGTCGCGGCGAGGAGTTGGGCCGCCGAGAGGGCCAGCGGGGCGGTCCGGCGGCCGATGAGGTGCCGAGCCATGTAGGCGAAGGCCACCGCGTAGCTGACGGCTGCGGCGAGCAGGGCCGACACGCCCCAGCCGGTCAGGCCGCCGCGCTGCCACGGGGCGAAGATGAGCAAAGTACCTGCAAAGCCGATCAGGAGGCCGACCAGGCGGACCGGACGGATACCGCGCTCCGTGCCCAGAGCGACTCCGATGGCCAAGGACCACAGCGGAGTTGTGGCGTTCAGGACGCCGGCCACGCCCGAGTCGACGCTCTGTTCGCCGATGCCGAAGAGGAAGAACGGAAGGGCATTGCAGAAGAAGGCGGCTACCACGAGGTGGCTCCAGGTCCTGCGGTCGCGCGGGAGGCGCTGGCCGCCGGAGCGGGCCAGAAGCAGCAGAACGCCCGCTCCCGACGCACAGCGGATGACGGTGATGTGGAGTGGGGACAGGCCGCCGTCCAGGGCGAGTTTGATCCAGAGGAAGCCCGATCCCCACAGCAGGGCAAGGACGGACATGCGCGTGAGGGTTCCGCGTGGGCCGCTGAGCACTGTCCGCCTCCTGAGGGGTTCTTCCTCCCCGTACGGTGCCTCGCAGGTCGCCGTAAGACAAGCGAAAAGATCTGGATGGAGAGTTAAGCTGTTCTACATGCTTGATATGCGGCGTATGCAGGTGCTGAGGGCCGTGGTCACCAGCGGATCGGTCACCGCGGCAGCGCGAAATCTCGGCTACACGCCTTCCGCCGTCAGCCAGCAGATGGCGACACTGGAAAAGGAGGCCGGGATCGGGCTGCTGGAGCGAACCGGGCGGGGCGTGCGGCCCACGGAGGCCGGGAGGCTGCTCACCGAGTACGCGGCCGTCATAGGCAGGCACGTCGCCGAGGCGGAGACCGCGCTCGCCGAACTGCGGGCCGGACGGACGGGCCGGGTGGTGGTCCGGTACTTCGCCACGGCAGGAGCGACGATGGTGGCCCCGGCCGTGGCAGCGCTGCGCCGAGAGCAGCCAGGTGTTCAGGTCGAACTCAGACTGAGCGATCCCGAGGGTTCCCTACTGGAGGTGAAGGAGCGTCGGGCTGACGTGGCCCTCGTGGTCCGGCCACGGGACAAGGTGTCCGTGGACGGCATCCGGTTCGTGCACCTGGCCGACGACAGGTATGTCGCAGTGTTGCCCCGGGGACACCGGCTTGCCACGAAGCAAGCACTCGACCTGACCGACCTCGCCGACGAGCCGTGGGTCGGCAGCGACCAGCCCGGCCCCTGCCTTGACCCCGTCCTCGACGCCTGCGCCTCGGCCGGCTTCAGCCCGGACTTCGTCGTCGAGAGCGGGGACTACGCCACTGCGCAGGGGTTTGTCGCCGCCGGGCTCGGGGTGAGCCTGATTCCGACGATGGGGCTGGCCGACCGCCATCCCGGCGTAGTCGTACGCGAGGTCCGCAACCCGGAGCCGGTGCGGGCGATCTACGCAGCGGTACGGGAGCCGTCACCCGCCCAGCCCGCGCTGCACAGACTGCTCGACGCGCTGCGGAGGGCGGCCGCTCGGCCCACCGAGCGCTGAGCATGCCCAGGCATTCCGCGTTGCCGGAAGGAACTGCGGACCGTTCTCCGGTCGCAGTTCTGGTGGCATTCATAGCGCTCCGGCGGCGTTCGGAGCCCGCGACCACCCGCGACCGGAAGCCGCTCGGCTGCGGCTTTCGTGCCGGCTGCACGGCAGTGGCTGGAAGAACGGCCCGGGGGGGTCTACCCGCCCGGCGGCCCGGGGGAGTTCTACCGGCCGGGCGGCCCGGGGGAGTTCTACCGGCCCGGCGGCCCGGCGGCCCGGCGGCCCGGCGGCCCGGCGGCCCGGGGTCACGGCTGCGGCGAAGCGCTCCCCGCGAGCACCTCGGGCCGCAGCAGCGCCTGCAGCCGCTCGGCCGGCAACAGGCCTTTCTCCAGCACGAGTTCGGCGACGCCGCGCCCGCTGACGAGGGCCTCCTCGGCGATGCCGGTGGCCGCCTCGTAGCCGATGTGGGGGTTGAGTGCGGTGACCAGGCCGATGGAGTTCTCCACGGCGGCCCGCAGTTGCGCCTCGTTCGCCGTGATCCCGGCGACGCACCGCTCGGCGAGGGTCAGGCAGGCGCGCTCCAGGTGCATGATGCTCTTGGAGAGGGAGTGCAGGATGACCGGCTCGAAGGCGTTCAGCTGGAGCTGCCCGGCCTCCGCGGCCATGGTGATGGTGACGTCGTTGCCGATCACCTCGAAAGCGACCTGGTTGACGACCTCGGGGATCACCGGGTTGACCTTGCCGGGCATGATGCTCGAACCGGCCTGCACCGGCGGCAGGTTGATCTCGTTCAGGCCCGCGCGCGGCCCGGACGACAGCAGCCTGAGGTCGTTGCAGCTCTTGGAGAGCTTGACGGCGATCCGCTTGAGCACGCCGGACATCTGCACGAAGGCGCCGCAGTCCTGAGTGGCCTCGACCAGGTTGGCGGCCGTCACCAGCGGAAGGCCGGTGATGTCGGCCAGGTGGCGACGCGCCGACTCGGCGTATCCGGCCGGGGCGTTGAGGCCCGTGCCGATCGCCGTGGCGCCGAGGTTGATCTCCTGGACCAGCTCGACGGCCTCCGCGAGCCGGCTGCGGTCCTCGTCGATCATGACCGCGTATGCCGAGAACTCCTGCCCCAGCGTCATCGGCACCGCGTCCTGGAGCTGGGTGCGGCCCATCTTCAGGACGTCGCGGAACTCGACGGCCTTGCGGGCGAAGGCGTCCTGGAGCACGGCCATCGCCTTGAGCAGACCGTGCACGGCGAAGACCGTGGCGATCTTGACGGCGGTCGGGTAGACGTCGTTGGTGGACTGGCCGAGGTTGACGTCCTCGTTCGGGTGCAGGTGCCGGTACTCGCCCCTGGCGTGGCCGAGCAGCTCCAGCGCCCGGTTGGCGACGACCTCGTTGGCGTTCATGTTCGTCGAGGTACCGGCGCCGCCCTGGATGACGTCGACGACGAACTGGTCGTGCAGCTTGCCGTCGCGGATCTCGCGGCAGGCCTCGACGATGGCGGCGGCCTTCGCCGGCTCCAGCAGGCCGAGTTCCTCGTTGGCGAGGGCGGCGGCCTCCTTGACGGCGGCGAGGGCGTCGATCAAGTGCGGGTACGCGGAGATCGGCGTCCCCGAGATGGCGAAGTTCTCCTTGGCGCGCAGGGTGTGTATCCCCCAGTACGCCTCGGCGGGTACGTCGCGGTGGCCGAGCAGGTCGTGGTCGCTGCGGTGGGCTGCGGAGGTCATGGCTGGGTGGCCTCTTTCGGAGGTGGACGATTCGCCCGGTCGGGCTTGTGTCGGGGAGAGCGGGTCGAGCGCACGCACCGGCCGGACGCTGCCGACCGGCTTGCCGCCTCCGAGCAGCGCTTCACCCGCGAACTCGGCGAGAGCCGCCCGGTCGACACCGGCGCGGGCGAGGGCCGCGGCAACGACCGGTGTGCGCGCCCGGTTCGCCCCGTCGGAGATCTTCACGGCGACGGCCCGGCCGTCCGGCAGGGCGGCGACCTGGACACCCTCGAAGCCGTCCTTGGTGAGGAGCCCGGGCACGGCGCGCATCAGCGCGGCGACGTCGCGCCCCGAGCCCGAGGCCATCTCGGCGTGCTCGCGCATCGCGTCGGCCACCCGGGCCTCCGGGGTGCCGGCCGGCGAGGTGGTGATCCGGGCCGCGGCGCGCGCGAGCCCGTACAGCGAGACGGCGAACAGGGGCGCGCCGCAGCCGTCGACGCTCACCTGGGCGATCGCCTGGCCGGTGAGGTCCTCGACGGTCTCGGCGATGACCCGCTGGAGGGGATGGGCGGGGTCGAGACAGTCCTCCGGCGACCAGCCGTTGAGCTCGCAGGTGTACAGCATCGCCGCGTGCTTGCCGGAGCAGTTCTGCGCGAGCCGGGACGGCAGGCGCCCCTCGCGCACCCAGGTGTCGCGCACGACCGGGTCGTACGGAAGGTCCGGGATGTTGCGCAGGTCGTCCTCGCGGGCCCCGGCCAGCTCCAGGATGCGCCGGGTGCCGGCGAGGTGCGGTGCCTCGCCGGAGTGGCTGGCCGCGGTCAGCGCCAGCAGCTCCCCGTCGAGCGGCAGCCCCGCCCTGACCATCGCCACCGCCTGCAGCGGCTTGAGCGCCGAGCGCGGATAGAAGGCGGCTTCGATGTCACCGAGTCGGAGCTCCACGGCCGAGTCGGCGCCGAGGAGGACGACCGAGCCGTAGTGGACGCCTTCGACGACTCCACCGCGGACGAGGTGGGCGACCGGGGCGTGGCGGGGCTCCCGGATCACCGGAGGCCGGGCCGGCGGACCTCCGTACGACACTGCGTGGTTGTACAGCACTGCGTGGTTCACACATCCGCCTTGGAGGACTTCGTACGGGCGACCCGCCCGCGTACGCCGTACCAGCCGGCCACCAGGGCGGCCGCGATCAGCGGCACGCACAACACGGTGGTGCGGCTGGCGCCGCCGTCGGCGTACATCAGGACGAATACGCAGAGGAGGAAGCCGAGCGTGACGATCTCGGTCCACGGAGAGCCGGGCAGCCGGTAGCCCGGCCGGGACAGTTCGCCCGCCTGCGTCTTCCGCCAGAACAGCAGGTGGCAGATCATGATCATGCCCCAGGTGGACAGGATGCCGATCGCCGCGAAGTTGAGCACGATCTCGAACGCGTCGGCCGGGACGACGAAGTTGAGGCCCACACCGAGGACGCAGATGCCGCTGGTGAGCAGGATGCCGCCGTAGGGGACCTGGGTGCGGCTCATCACTCCCGTGAACTTCGGTGCCGAGCCGGACATCGCCATCGAGCGCAGGATGCGCCCGGTGGAGTACAGGCCGGAGTTGAGCGAGGACATGGCCGCGGTGAGCACGACGAGGTTCATCACGGCGCCGGCCGCCGGGACGCCGATGTGGGAGAGGACCGTCACGAACGGGCTCTGGCCTGCGGAGTACCTGTTCCAGGGCAGCAGCATCGACAGCAGGACGACCGAGCCGACGTAGAACAGGCCGACGCGCCACATGATCGAGTTGATCGCCTTCGGCAGGATCTTCTCGGGGTTCTCGGTCTCGCCCGCCGCGACGCCGACCAACTCGACCGAGGCGTAGGCGAAGACGACACCCTGGATGATCAGCAGCATCGGCAGCACGCCGTTGGGGAAGACACCGCCGTGGTCGGTGATCAGCGACGGGCCGGGGGTGGCGCCGTCGACCGGGTGCCGGGTGACCAGCAGGAAGACGGCGATCGCCATGAAGATCACGAGGGCGCTGACCTTGACGATGGCGAACCAGAACTCCAGTTCGCCGAAGATCTTCACCGAGATGAGGTTCACGGTGAGGACCACGGCCAGGGCGACGAGCGCGATCACCCATTGCGGAATGTCGGAGAACAGGCCCCAGTAGTGGGTGTAGGTGGCCACGGCGGTGATGTCGGCGATGCCGGTGGTCACCCAGTTGAGAAAGTACATCCAGCCCGCGGTGTACGCGCCCTTCTCACCGAGGAACTCCCGGGCGTACGAGACGAACGCGCCGGACGAGGGCCGGTACAGGACGAGTTCCCCGAGGGCGCGGACGACGAGGAAGGCGAAGACGCCGCAGACCGCGTACGCGACGAAGAGGGAAGGGCCGGCGTCGGCGAGACGGCCGCCCGCGCCGAGGAACAGGCCGGTGCCGATGGCGCCGCCGATGGCGATCATGTTGACGTGCCGGGACTTGAGGGACTTGCGGTAGCCCGCGTCACCGGCGTCGACGTGACCGGACGAGGTGCGCGTGTCCGCCTGAGCGGACTCTTCCTGCAGGGATTGCTCGCTCACGCCTCGGGTCCGCCTTCCGTGGGGATGTCCGTGCGCGGGGGGCGCACGATGTCGGTGAGGGTCGTCTCGACGCGGTCGAGGTGGTGGGCCATGGCCTCCACCGCGTCGTGTCGGGAACCGTCCACCAGCGCCTCGACGATCGCCCGGTGCTCGCGGTTGGACTGCTCGCGCCGACCGCCCAGCTCGTTGAGGAAGGCCGACTGGCGGGCCAGCGCGTCCCGGATCTCCTCGATGATCCGGCGGAACACCGGGTTCTGGGCGGCCTCGGCCACGGCCAGGTGGAAGAGCGTGTCCATCGCGACCCACGCGGTGGTGTCGGTCTCCCGCTCCATCCGGTCCAGGAGGCGGTCCAGGTGGTCGAGGTTCTCCGGAGTGCGGCGCAGCGCCGCATAGCCGGCGACCGGGATCTCGACGTGTCGGCGCACCTCCAGCAGGTCGCTGGCCGCGTAGTCGCCGAAGGTGGGGTCCTCGACGGCGCCGGCGACGACGAACGTGCCCTTCCCCGTCCTGGAGACGGTCAGCCCCATGGTCTGCAGGGCCCGCAGGGCCTCGCGCAGCACGGGGCGGCTGACCTCCAGAGTGCGGCAGAGCTCCGCCTCGGAGGGGAGCTTGTCACCGATCGCGTAGTCGCCGCGCTCGATGGCGCGGCGGAGGTGGGTGAGGACCGCTTCCATGGCGCTGACACGCCGCAGTCTCGTACCACCTGTCTGGCTGTCTGACAGGTTCACGGGAGTGATGTTCCGGTTAACGGGACGTTACTGTCAAGGGGTTGGAAGCGGAAGCAGTCCCACCGAATCCAGCTGACCGCCGGCCCGCCCCGCCAAAGCGCTGGACGCATCCCTGAACATCGCCCCGGACGGCGACACCTCCACTGTCGCCTTCACGCCGCACGCCGCCTGAGCCCGTTTTGGTCCCAGTCCTGGTCTCATTCATCAGAGTTCAGGGTCGCCGGCTTTCTCCACACGAAAGGCGACGGCTGCAGCGACAGCGGCCCGCGAGGCTTCCCCGCCGCCCCTGACGCTCCCTCCAGGCCGACACCGCTCACCGCGGCGGCGGGTCTCCGGGGATGCCGCCCCTGCCGTTGTCGTTGCGGTAGCCGTTGAACTCGCCGGTCACCCAGTCGACGGAGGCCGGGCGTTCGCCCGTGCCGCCGAGGCAGTACTCGCGGACCGCCGCGGTGATGGAGGCCAGCGGCAGGACGCTGGAGGGGTCGTAGTAGGCACCCGTGCAGTTGTCCGAGACCAGCGCGGGTTCCGCCCCCGAGGGGCGGGGGTTGTCGGAGAGCCAGCACCAGTCGTAGACCCCGCCCACGTGCAAGGTGTTCATCCACAGCAGAGCCCCGTAGTCGCCGGCCTCGCCGACCGTCGCACGCAGGTAGGCCATGCGACGCTCGACCCCCGGCTCGAAGAAGGAGAACACCGCCTGGCCCCCGACCGCGGCACGAAGAGCCTCGGCCATCACGGCCTCGACGTCCCGCTCACCGACGGGCAACTGCTCCCGTCCCTTGGACCAGACCTTCAACAACACGACCGGACACCCCTTTCAAAGAGCACACCTGACTGCCTGCGGGGCAGGTCAACGCTCCGCACCGGAACGAAGCCCTGCCCTGGCCAGTATCCGTGAAGCGCAGGGTTCACCGTCCGCCTCTCCGCGCCTCTCCGCGCCTCTCCGCTCCGGCGACCGACCCGCTCGAGTGGCTGCGCACCGCGCTTGGCGGGCAGCCGGGGTGGCCGGGCCGAGGACAGGCCGGGCCCTGACCGGTGCACTTCGCCACGAGGGGGCATGACGTGCTGGTCTCCATCGCATCGGCCCCGAACCCGGGCCGGATCGACGAGGACTTCGCGATCGCCGGCCGCCACACGCGCGAGCTCGAACGATCGGACCCGCAGCGGCGGCGCCGGCCCCGCTCGAAGTGCCACGACGACGCCACGGCGGTGCTCGTGCGGCAGGAGCTCGCACAGTGACTCAGCCGGTAAGCCCGGGCCCGGACGCGTCGGTTGGAGCCGGTGAGGGGGTCGGTGAGCTGTGGTTCCCGGTCCGGGGGACACGCTTGTCGGCGCCGAGGGGTCACGCTTCCTGTCACCGACCGCGAGTCGGGGCCCGGTCATCGCGCGCACAGCCGCTCCAGGAGCGCGCGGCTCTCCTGGTCCGCGGCGCGGTAGACCAGCAGCCGCAGCTCCGGGTCCTCCAGCGGGAGCAGGATCTCGAAGTCGACGGTGATCGCCCCGACGGCCGGGTGCCGCCGCGGCTTGCGGCCGCGGCCGTTCACGCGGACCTCCCGCTCGGCCCAGAGCCGGGCGAAATCCTCGTCCTGTGCGGTGAATTCGGCGATCAGGCCGGCCAGTGCCCGGTCCTGCGGGTGGGCGGCCCAGGCCGCGCGCAGGTGGGCGACACCGTCCCGCAGCACGGACTCGCGGTCGGCGTAGAAGCCGCGCATCGGCGGGTGCAGCAGGCACAGCCACATGGCGTTGCGCCGGCCCGCCGGCACGGCGTCGAAGTCCGGTAGCAGCCGGGCCATTTCGGGGTTCCAGGCCAGCAGGTCGTAGCGGTGGTCCATCAGCATGGCCGGCAGCGGGGAGAGGTCGTCGACCAGGCGGGCCAGCGACGGCGCCGGGCCGGCGTCCGCCCCGCCGCCGGTGCCGCCGGGGCGGCGGTGTCCGGCCAGGTCGAACAGGTAGTCGCGTTCGCCGGGCGCCAGCCGCAGAGCCCGGGCCAGCGCCGCCAGCACCTGCGCGGAGGGCCGCAGCCCCCGGCCCTGCTCCAGCCGGACCACGTAGTCGGTGCTGACCCCGGCCAGCTCGGCGACCTCCTCGCGGCGCAGTCCGGGCGTCCGCCGGGCCCGCCGGCGCGCGGGCAGGCCCAGCCGGTCCGGGGCCAGCCGTTCGCGCCTGCTGCGCAGGAAGGCGGCCACGCTGCGGAAGCCGGGTGTGACGAGCACGCTGCTCGGCGCCCGCTCGGCCAGCCGCACGACCTGCTGGCGGGCGAGCCCATCCGCCAGGTGACCACGGGCGGCCTGCGGATCGAGACCCGCCGCTGACGGGAGCCGGCGGGCGCGGGCCGGCGCCGGCGGACCGGGTCGCCGTGAGGGTCGGGCCCGGCGTCCATCCGCTGCCCGCCGACACCGGCCCGGCCCGGCGGCTCGACGGTGACCGCCCACTCCGCCTTCGGCAGCACCTTCCCCGCAGGGCCGGGGAGGCCGCGCACGAGCGGAGACCCGAACGGGTCCGTCGCCCGGTGAACCCGCCCCGGACGCGCAACAAGCGGTACGCGGCAGTGGGACCGGAGCCGGCGGCGAGGCCCGCAGGGGCCGGCAGGGCGCCCCGGCGTGCAGGCCACCAAGGGGCGGTGGACCGGCGGTGCCGCCGCGCGGGGGCGGGGGGTGATGCGGGCGCGGGCGCCCCCGTGGGCGTGGTCCGGGCGCGAGCGGGGCTTGGAACGGGCCGCCGTGCGCCGGAACTCCCGGGGACTGCCGTCCGTATGACGACCTGTTCCCCCGACCCTCGAGCTGTGGAGCACCGTTGCCCGGACAGTCCCAGCAGCCCCGCGTCGCCGCCGAGCTCGCCCGCGAGCAGAGCCGCCTGGACCACCTGTACGAGCGCCTCGACGCCGAACGCGCCACGGCGGCCGCCGAGTTGGCCGAGGCGGTGCGCCGGCCGGCCGGCACCGCGCAGGCGCGGCTGGAGAACGAGGCCGCCGTGCGGCGCCTGCGTGCGCGTGTCGGCGGGTTCGACGCGGCCGAGAACGGGCTGTGTTTCGGGCGTCTGGACCCCGTCGGCGGGCGGGCCCGGTACCTGGGGCGGACCTCGCTGCGCAATCCCGACCCCGACGGGGACGAGGAGCCGCTGCTCATCGACTGGCGTGCGCCGGCGGCGCGTCCCTTCTACACCGCGACGGCCGCCGCCCCGCAGGGAGTGCGGCTGCGCCGTCACCTGCACGCGCGCGGCCGTACGCTGGCGCGGATCGACGACGAGCTCCTAGATGCGGGTGCGGCCGATCCCGGGGGTGGTGAACTCGTCGGGGAGGCGGCCTTGTTGAGTGCGCTGACCGCGGGGCGCAGCGGGCGTATGCGCGATGTGGTGGCGACGCTGCAGGCCGAGCAGGACCGCATCATCCGCTCCCGTCCCGCCGGGGTGCTCGTCGTGCAGGGCGGGCCGGGCACGGGCAAGAGCGTCGTGGCGCTGCACCGTGCGGCCTATCTCCTGTACACCCATCCGCGTCTGGCCGAGCGCGGTGTGCTGGTCGTCGGGCCCGGGCCGGTCTTCCTCGGCTACATCGGGCAGGTCCTGCCCGGGCTGGGGGAGACGAACGTGCTGCTGGCCACCGTCGCCGACCTCTTCCCGGGGGTCGCCGTGGAGGGGGCCGAGAGTGCGCAGGCGGCCGGGATCAAGGGCCGGGCGGTCATGGCCGAGGTGATCGCGGCGGCGGTGCGCGGGCGCCAGGCGGCCGTGGCCGGGCCGGTGGCGGTGGAGGCGGGCGGTGAACTCCTGTACTTGTCGGTGGAGTTCCTGCAGCGCGCCGCCGAGGCGGCCCGTGCGACCGGTCTGCCGCACAACCTGGCCCGGCCCCACTTCGTGCGCCCGGTCCTCGAGCACCTCGCCCGGCGCCTGGCGCGCGTCATCGCGGACCTCGAGGAGCGCATCGACGCCGACCTCGCCGACCGTATCGACACCGCCGCCCTGGACGCGGCCGTCGCCCGCGACCTCGCCGCCGCCCTCGGCGCCGGGGCGTCCGCCGCCGTCCCCGGCGACGGGGAGCAGGACGAGATCGCCGCCGCCGAGGACCACTGGCGCCACACCCTGCCCCGCCTGCCGCAGGTGCGCCGCCTCCTGGACGGGCTGTGGCCGGCCCTGACCCCCCAGCGCCTCCTCGACGACCTTCTCGCCGACCCGGCCCGCCTGGAGGCGGCCGCCCCCGCCCTCACCGGCGCCGAGCGCGCCGCACTGCACCGGCCGGCGCGCTCGGCGTTCACGGCGGCGGACGTGCCGCTGCTGGACGAGGCCGCCGAACTCCTCGGTCACGACGAGCGCGCCGAGCACATCCGCCAGGCCCGTGAGCGGGCCGAGCGCGTCGCCTACGCCCAGGGCGTCCTGGACATCGCCCGCGGCTCGCGTGCGGGCGAGGACGACGACGAGGACGCGGCCGGGCGCCTGGGCGCCGCCGACCTGGTGGACGCGCACCTGCTCGCCGACCGGTACGAGCAGTGGGACGCGCGCACCGTCGCCGAGCGCGCCGCCGCCGAGCGGACCTGGGTGTTCGGGCACGTGATCGTCGACGAGGCGCAGGAGCTGTCCGCGATGGCCTGGCGCCTGCTGGTGCGCCGCTGCCCGACGCGTTCCTTCACCATCGTCGGCGACGTCGCCCAGAGCGGCGCCCCGGACGGCGCCCGCTCCTGGGAGGAGGCCCTGGAGCCGTCCTTCGGCAGCCGCTGGCGCCTGGAGCAGCTGAGCGTCAACTACCGCACCCCCGAGGAGATCGTCACCGCCGGCGGGCCGGTCCTGGCCGCCATCGGCCCCGCCCTCGCGCCCCCGCGCGCCGTGCGCCGCAGTGGACGGCCCCCGCGCCGCCTCCACGTGCCCGCCCATCAACTGCCCGCCTGTGTGGCTCAGTTGGCCGAAGCCGCCCTCGGGCAGGTCGCCGTCATCGCCCCCGAGAACCTGCTGCCCGCCCTCGCCGCCGCGCTGCCCGCGGCCTCCCACGGGCCGCGC
Organism: Kitasatospora sp. NPDC051170; assembly: GCF_044455705.1. Lineage (NCBI taxonomy): Bacteria > Bacillati > Actinomycetota > Actinomycetes > Kitasatosporales > Streptomycetaceae > Kitasatospora > Kitasatospora sp. NPDC051170. The sequence goes on from NZ_JBITFA010000009.1 coordinate 244,143, forward strand.
GTGGACCTGCTGCGGCGCGTCGTGCTGCTGAGCGCCCGCCAGTCCAAGGGCCTGGAGTTCGACACTGTCCTGCTCCTCGACCCCCAGGGCCTGCTGTCGGCCTCCCCGCGCGGTCTGAGCGACCTGTACGTCGCCCTGACCCGCGCCGCCTCCACCCTCACCGTCCTGCACCCCGACCCCGCCCCGCCCGCGCTCCTGGCGCACCTGCCCGCCGCCACCTGACGCACCCGGGCCCCGCCCGCCGCCGGTGACGCCACCGCCACCGCACCGGCGCCGGTCAGTGGTCGCGGGCCACGCTCCAGGCCGGCAGGTGCTCGAAGAAGGCCACCGCCTCCTGCCGCCAGCGCCCCCGCCACGCGGCGGCCTGCCGCTCCGCCCGCTGGGCGTGGCGGCGGGCGTCGCCTTGCAGGGCGCGGTCGACGCCGTGGGCGCGGGCGATGGCGCGTACGCGCTCCAGGGTGTCCTCGCCGAAGGAGCGGTCCGCCAACGCGGCGTCCAGGAAGGCGCGTTCGGACGGGTTCGCGGCGGCGAGCAGAGCCCGTACGGCGTAGCTGCGCCGGCCCGAGCGCAGGTCGGTGCCGCAGGGCTTGCCGAGGCGGGCGGGGTCGCCGAACAGGTCGAGCCAGTCGTCGTGGATCTGGTTGGCGGTGCCCAGCGCGGTGGCGTAGGCGCGCAGTTCGCCGTCGTGGGCGGCGGGGTCGGCGCCGGCGGCGAGCAGGCCCAGGCGCAGCGGGGCGAGGACGGAGTAGCGGGTGGACTTGAACTCGGTGACGGTGTGCAGGAGTTCGAGGCCGGGGTCGGGGTGGAAGTCGCGTTCCAGGTCGAGGATCTGCCCGGTCACGGTGGCGGCCGCGGCGTCGGCGTGGACGGCGGCCATCTCCAGGGCGCAGGCGGGCGGCAGGGCGGCGGTGAGCAGGACGCGCGCCGAGAGGAAGGCGGCCAGGTCCCCGGCGAGCAGGGCCAGGGCCAGGGCGGTGTCGGGGCGCTCGGGGAACTGGTCGCGGTAGGCGTAGTAGGTGGAGGGGCCGGCGCGGCGCAGGGGGGCGTCGTCGATGATGTCGTCGTGGATCAGGCCGTGGGTCTGGAGCAGTTCGATCGCGACGGCGGCCTCCTGGAGCCCGCCGACCTCCTCGCCGGTGACCAGGGCGGCGGCCTCGTACAGCAGCACCACCCGCAGGCGTTTGCCGCCGCGCAGCGACAGCTCGCGCACCAGGTCGAGCGCGCGGGCGGGGAACGCGCCGTGCGGCGGGGTCTGCAGGGCGCCGCCGGCGGGGTCGGTCAGGGAGTCGAAGTACGCGGCGAAGCGGGCTTCGAAGCGGCGCCGGTGGCCGGCGGCGCGCTCGCGGGCGGCGGTGAGGGCATCGTTCACCAGGCAAGACTTCCACACACCGCCCCGCGCCCGGCCGGGCGGCCGGGCTGCCGGGCCGCCGGGCTGTCAGGAGGTCAGGGCCGTCAGGAGTCGTCGATGGGCACCCCGACCTTCCACCGCGTGCCGGTGAACGGCGGGTCGGTGCTGGGCGCCAGACCCACCGTGCCGTCGCCGGTGCGCCCGTCGAGGAAGCGGTTGCCCTCGACCTCGCCGAGGCACTTGAACGTGGTCGAGCCGTCGCCGAGCCTGGTGGCCAGCCACCGCGTGCCGGTGAACGGCGGGTCGGTGTTGGGCGCCAGGCCCACCGTGCCGTCGCCGGTGCGCCCGTCGAGGAAGCGGTTGCCCGGGACGTCGCCCTGGCAGACCAGGGTGACGACGCCCTCAAGGCCGCCGTTCATCTGCCACCGCGTTCCGCTGAACGGCTCACCGGAGTGCGGGGCCAGGCCCACCGACCCGTCGCCGGTGCGCCCGTCGAGCATGCGCGGGCCCTGGACGGTTCCCAGGCAGGTGATCAGGACGTTCATGACCGGGCTCCCTTCCGTCGCCGCCGCGTGGCGGTGATCCTGTGCCGAAAGGGGGCACGGTCGAAGAGGCGCGGTGCCCCTGTTACCAATCTGCGCCCGCCGCCGGGGCGGGTCAAACGCGCCGCCCGGGCCCGGTGGCGGGGCAGGCCCCCGGCCCCTCAGGCGGCCCGGTAGGCGCGCAGGAACGCCGCCACGCCGCCGGTGATCTGGCGCCGCGTCTCCTCCTCGGGCAGCGCCAGCACCCCGTAGTGCGTCAGCTGCACGATGGAGTGCGAGGTCAGCGCCATGAAGTGCGCCGCCGCCAGCGCCGCGTCCCCGTGCACGTCGAGCAGCCCCGCACCGGCCAGGGCGCCCAACGCCTCGGCGAGCGCGCGCCCCACCGGGCCCGGGCCGGCCTCGCGCCACGCCTGCAGCACCTCCTGGGGCACGTGGTCGGCCTCGGCGTGGATGTGGCGCACCAGCGCGAAGTGGTCCGGGTGCTCGGCCATCAGCGCCACGAACGCCCGGGCCAGGGCGACCAGGACGCGCTCCAGGTCCTGCGGCGCCGGCGGGTGCCCGGCGTCCAGCAGGGCGTCGAGGCGGGCGATCTGGGCGTCGCGCACCTCGCCGGAGGTCCAGGACACCACCGCGCGGAACAGCTCGGCCTTGCCGCCGGGGAAGTGGTTGTAGAGCGTGCGGGTGGACACGCCCGCCGCCGCCGCCAGCGCGTCGACGGAGGCGCGCGCGTAGCCCTCGCGGCCGAAGACGGCGCAGGAGGCGCTCGCGATCGCCGTCCGCTTCGCCAGCGCGCGCGGCGACAGTGCGGCGGCGGCCTCGTTGCTGCTGCTCACCGTGGACTCCTCTCAAGAATGACAACGAGCGTTGCACTTTTTACAACGCACGTTGTACTTTACCGGAGGAGCGGCCGGGACCACCGGCCGGCCGCCACAGGAGGGGAATCCGCCATGCCCGACACCACCACCGACACCGACACCACTGCCGCCGCCGCCATTGCCACCGCCGACACCACCGCCGACGCCACCGCCGCCGCCGCCGGGAAGCTGCGCGTCGCCGTGATCGTGGGCAGCGTCCGCGAAGGACGCCTCGCCCCCACCGTCACCGACTGGTTCCTCCAGAGCGCCGCGAACCACGCCCCCGACCTCGACCTCGACGTCATCGACCTCGCCGACGTCGACCTGCCCCTGGCCATGCCCGACTGGGGCGCAGCGCCCACCCCGCGGGCCGCCGCCGCCCTGGCCGGCGTCACCCCCCGCCTCGCCCGCGCCGACGCCTTCGTCGTCGTCACCCCCGAGTACAACCACAGCTTCCCCGCCGCCCTGAAGAACCTCATCGACTGGCACCGCGAACAGTGGCAGGCCAAGCCCGTCGGCTTCGTCTCCTACGGCGGCCTCGGCGGCGGCCTGCGCGCCGTCGAGCAACTGCGCCTGGTCTTCGCCGAGTTGCACGCCGTCACCATGCGCGACTCGGTCAGCCTGCACGGCCCCTGGTCCGGCATCGGCCCCGACGGCCGGCCCCGCGACGGCGCCGTCGGCGAAGGCGCCGCCAAGGGCATGCTCGGCCAACTCCACTGGTGGGCCCGCGCCCTGCGCACCGCCCGCACCCGGCACCCCTACGGGGCGTGAACCCGTGACCCTCCACCTCACCGCCGCCCCAGCCCCCGCCGCCACCCCGCCCCGGCGCTCCGCCCTCGCACGCACCGTCGCCGTCGTCGTCACCGGCTCCCTGCTCTCCGTCCTCGACACGACGATCGTCAACGTCGCCCTGCGCCGCCTCACCGAGGTCTTCCACGCCCCCATCGCCACCGTCCAGTGGGCCACCACCGCCTACACCCTCGCGCTGGCCGCCGTGATCCCCACCGCCGCCTGGGCGATGGCCCGCCTCGGCGCCAAACGCACCTACCTGCTCGCCCTCGCCCTCTTCACCGCCGGCTCGCTGCTGGCCGCCTGCGCCTGGGACATCGGCGCCCTGATCGCCTTCCGCGCCCTGCAGGGCCTGGGCGGGGGCCTGCTGATGCCCGTCGGCATGACGATGGTGATGCGCGCCGCCGACCGCACCGGCCTGGGGCGGGCCATGGCCCTGCTCGGACTGCCCGTCCTGGTCGGCCCCGTGGCCGGACCGGTCCTGGGCGGATGGCTGCTCGACACCGTCTCCTGGCGCTGGATGTTCCTGGTCAACCTGCCCGTCGGACTGCTCGCCCTCGTCCTCGCCCGCCGCCTCCTGCTCCCCGACGCACCAAGGGAGCCGGCCTCGCAGGCGCCGAAACTGGACCTGCCCGGACTGCTGATGCTCTCACCCGGCCTGGCCCTGCTCCTCTACGCCCTCGCCGGCGAGCACCCCGCCTGGCCGCCCGCCGCCGCCGGCGCCCTCCTGATCGCCGCATGGACCCGCCGCTCCCTGACGATCCGTCACCCCCTCATCAACCTGCGCCTGTTGCGCGACCGGACCTTCGCCTCCGCCGCCGCCACCCAGGCCCTGTTCACCTGCGGCTACTTCGGCTCGATGCTGCTCGCCCCGCTGTACTGGCAGCAGGTACGCGGCCAGGGCGCCATGGCCGCCGGACTGCTCGGCGCACCCGTCGGCCTCGCCGTCGGGGTGACCATGCAGATCGCCTCACGGCGCCTGGACGCCATCGGCCCCCGCCGCCTCGTCCCGCCCGGCGTGGCCCTCGGCGCCCTCGGCATGGCCCTGACCGCCTGGCAGAGCGGCCAGGCGGACGTGCCCGCCTGGCGGGTCGTCACCGCCGCCATGGTCATGGGCACCGGCGCCGGCATGGTGCTCATGCCGACCATGACCACCGCCACCCGCCACCTGCCCCAGGACGAACTCGCCGCCGCCACCACCGCGCTGAGCATCAACTCCCAGCTCTGCGCCTCGATCGGCACCGCCCTGACCTCCACCACCCTCGCCGCCGCCGGCACCGCCCCCGCCGGCTTCCGCACCGCCTACACCCTCGCCGCCGCCGCCCTGGCCCTGGCCCTGCTCCCGGCCTGGGCCCTGGTGCGGCGGCGCGGGTGAACGCCCGTACGGAGTGCGGCTGTCGAGCAATCTCCCCGCCGCTCCCCGCCGCTCCCCGCCGTCCACCCGGCCGCCGGCCGGCCTGCGCGGGCCCCGTCAGGCAGCGGCCGCCGGGGCCCTGTAGGGCGCGAAGCCCGCGTTGGACTTGCAGCCGAGGTTCTCGAAGGTGCTGACCTTCGTGTCCGGATCGGTGGCGGTCAGACGGTACTTGCAGGCGCCCTTGAGGTAGCGGCCCTCGACCCCGCCGGGAAAGTCGATCTCCTTGTTCCACAGGTAGGGCGACTGGTAGTCGTTGACGCGGGCGGTGGCGTTGACGTCGATGCCGCCGGGCGCGTAGATCTCGTACACCCAGCCCGTCCTGGCGGCCCCGTACGTCGCGAACTTCTGCGCCACCCACATCGCGCAACTGGTGCTCAGGTGGGCGCTGTCCTGCCCGCCGCCCTTGACGATGTACTGGTCCAGCGGGATCAGCTGCTCGCCGCGGGGCACGAACCCGGATTGGAAGATGTCCTCCACGTTCTCCCGGGTGTCGCCGCGCCACAGCGTGTTGACGTCGTTGCGCCACCGCCAGCGCTCGGCCGTCGCCGTCTCCGCGACCGTCTGCGCGATCTGCGGCTCGGTCGTGGTGCGCCACCAGTCCGAGGCGCGGTAGTCGGAGACCGGCCCGCAGGGGCTGGTCAGCTCGTCCGCGGCAGCCGCCCGCGGCGCGGGGGAGGAGGCCGGGGCGGCGGCCGCCGGGGCGACGGCGACGGCGGAGACGGCGGAGGCGAGACACACGGCGGCGAGCACCCGCGAAGCGGCCTGCAGCATGGTGAGAGCCCATCAGTCGGACAACAGGACGGGCCCCTTTATAGGCGCGCCGGCCACGCGAAACGGGCAGCGATACGCCGGAACCACCTGACGAGTGGATTAAGTCGTACCGGCACCACCCGGCCCGGCCGCCCGCCGCCGGGGCCGCCGGCCGCCGGGCCCGTCAGACCCTCGGGTGCAGACTGGCCTGCTTGAGCGCCCGGTTGGCCAGGTGCCACCGCTCCTCGGGCACGGACTCCCAGAACGGATGCGCGGAGATGCGCTCCCCGAGCTCCAGCTGCGCACGGCGGGGCTCGGGCGACTCCATCGCCTCCGCCCACATCGTCCGCCTGGCGGCGTTGTACTCCCGCTGGAGCAGGATCAGGTCATCGGGGAAGGACCACTCGTCGGACATGCCCCGATCCTACGAACACCACCACCGCCAGGGGGAGCCCGGGCCGTCGCGCAGGCGTCCTTGACGGCCGGTCAGACCGGCGGCCGAAGCGCCCCGGCGGCACTGGTATCTTCCAGCGGTGCACCGAGACCCCAGCGACCTCCTCGCCCGCCTCGGCCGCCCCCTGCGGCTGATCGTCACCGGCGGGGGAACGGGCGGCCACACCTATCCGGCCCTCACCGCGATCCGCACCCTGCGCACCCGCCTGGCCCAGGCCGGAGGCGCCCTGGACGTCCTGTGGATCGGCACCACCGCCGGCCTCGAGGTACGAGTGAGCGCCGCCGAGAACATCCCGTTCACCACCGTCGCCACCGGCAAGATCCGCCGCCACGCCAACCCGCTCAGGATGGTCTCGCCCGCCAACGTCCGCGACATGGGCCGCGTCCCCCTCGGCGTGGCCCAGGCCCGCTCCGCAGTCGCCGCCTTCGCACCCGACGTGGTCCTCGGCACCGGCGGCTACGTCGCCGTACCGGTGGGGATGGCCGCCCGGATGTGCCACCGCCCGCTCGTCGTGCACGAGCAGACCGTCCGCCTCGGCCTCGGCAACCGGGCACTGGCCCGGATGGCCACCCGCGTCGCCCTCTCCTCCGAGTCCACGCTGCGCCTGCTGCCCAGGGCCGTACGCGCCAGAGCCGTGGTCACGGGCAACCCGGTACGCCCCGAAGTGCTCACCGGGCACGGGGAGAAGGCGATCTCGGCCCTCTCCCTGTGGGGCTTCGACCGGTCGCTCCCGACGGTCTACGTCACCGGCGGCGCCCAGGGCTCCCAGCAGATCAACGAGCTGGTGAGCGAAGTCCTGCCCTGGCTGCTCGGCCACGCCAACGTCATCCACCAGTGCGGGCCCGGCCACGAGGGACGGCTGCGCCGGCGCGCCGCCGCGCTGCCCGAACACCTGCGCCCCCGCTACCTCGCCACCGGCTTCGTCGGCCCCGAACTACCCGACGTGCTCGCCCTCGCCGACGTCGTCCTCTCCCGCAGCGGCGCCGGAACCCTCGCCGAACTGACCGCGCTGGGACGAGCCGCCGTCTTCATCCCCCTCGCGGCCTCCGCCGGCGGCGAACAGGAACACAACGCCCGCCACCTCGCCGACGCCGGCGCGGCACTCGCCCTGCTCGGCCCCGCCACCCCCGACGCCCTGCGCCAGACCATCGGCCCACTCCTGACCGACCCGGCCCGCCGCACGCGGATCGCCCAGCGGGCCGCCGAACACGGCCGCCCGGACGCCGCCGAGCGCCTCGTCGACGTCCTCCTGTCGGCCGTGGGGCACTAGCCTCGCAGGCACGGAAGGTACGGGACGGCACCGGGCGAGGCGCCCGCCGCCGGGTGAACACCCGCGCGTCATCAGGTGTGTTGAGAAGTTCTCCCGCCGTTCCCCACCGTCCGCCCCCCCGCCCGCCTGCCGGCGGGTGCCCGCCCCTGGCCTCGCCGCGCGCCGCCGGGCCGGGCGGCGCGCGGCGCTGACGGAGCAGGGCGATGTGCGGGCAGTAATGGAGCAGGGCGACGTGCCTGCTGGAGGAGGAGGCCAGTTCCGCTGGTGCCCTCTGGACCGGCAGCGTGTCTCAGGCGGCGGCGTGTGCGGGCCGTCTGCCGGTAAGTGCCGTGCGCAGGGCGGTTCGGACCCGCGCGGCACCTTCGGCTGCCACGTCCACGCCTTGGCCGGCCGTGGGGGTTCGGGCTGTCAGGCCGGCGCAGGGGCGACAGATGCCCGGCCGGGGCACGGGATCGTGGCACTTGGCGCACTCCGAGTACCGGGCTGCGACCGCTGCGCCGGGGACGGGGGGCATCTTGCGCTCCAGGCGGTAGCGCAGCACCGCCACCGCCGAATGCATCGGCACGGGCAGGCCCGGCACCAGCGCGTGGGCGAGGTCGGCGGCCGTGCTGCCGCGCGCCAGCCACTGCGCGACCAGGGGCGCCAACTCCCGTGCCTCGGCCTCGCCGAGGCGCAGGCGCGGCTCGGGCCGGATCACCCGGAACAGGGTTTCTACCGCCTTGAGTTCGGGATCCGAGGGCGCGGGGAGGGTGGGTTCTTTCCGCCGGTTCTTTACTACTTGGCCGACAGCGCGCCCGGTGGCCCCTCCACCGGAGGCCGGAGGGGTGACACTCGGCGGCCCGAGTTGCGGGGTGTCGTAGACGTGGGTCTCGGTGACGATCCTGCCGTCCGGCAGACGGACCTTCTCGACCCGGTAGTACCCGGCCTCGGTCAGCTCCTTGAGCGCCTTGCGGATCGCGCCGCGCCCCTGCGGGCTGGTGTCGGCCATGTGCCGCCCGTCCTCGCGCCACCCGTCCGGGCGGGAGAGCAGGTCGGCGAGTAGGCCGCGGGCGGTGTAGGACAGCCGCCGGTACTGCAGCACGCAGTTGGGCAGCACGGTGAAATCGCGCACGTGGGCGCTACGATGAACGCGCATTGGGAGTTCGGACTCCTGGTGCCGGACCCCGGGATGTTGGCGCATCGCCGGGGTCGCCTATTTTCTATTGGTCCACGGAACGTACCACAGCGTCCTGACAAACAAGCCGCTTCCATTGCAGACGTATTGACGGATCGTCAGATCACGCACCCGCTTCGGAGTCAGGGCAGAATGTGGCGCTCGGGGGTTACTCCTCCCGGTGCGCGAGGGTGACCGTCACGTGGTCGGCCGCGAACCGGCGAAGTGCCTCGACGGTCAGGCGCATCCCGACGCCCTTGCCCCGCCACTCCTGCGACACCTCCACCGACTCCAGCAACAGCAGGAGCGATGGACGCAACTCGGCGACCACCGGGGCGAGTCCGCCGTCCTCGGTGAAGATCGCGCGCGGGATGCGGTCGAGCAGGCCGGGGTCCGCTTCGAACGCCTCCCGGGGGTTCGGCGTCACCTGCAAGGCGGTAGCCAGGTTGGGTAGCCACTTGACCGGCGTACGCCCGCCGTTCTCCCAGCGGGACACCTCGTCGCGTGTGACGGACTCTCCCGTCAACTCCTCGAGTCGGGCCGCCAGTCGGCGTTGCGACCAGCCCAGCCCCAGGCGAAGCTCCCTGATCAGCTCCCCGATGGCGGTCATGGCGGCAGCCTACGCCTGCCGGCCCGAGGCCGAACGGCAGAACATCCTGCCTGACGCCCCGCCGGGGGCTCGCATGAAACGCAACGCGGCGCCGGGCAACGGCGCGCGCCGTTTCTCCTTCGCCGTCACCGGCCTCAGCCTCACCGCGACTTCCGGGGCCGGCCCTCGTGCCGGTCGCAATCGCCCGCTACGTGGCGGTGTACGGGTCGACGATGGCGTGGTGCCGCCGGGCGGTCTCCAGGACCTCCTGCGGAAACCGGGGGCCCGCGACGTAGTGGCGGCCCTTCGTCTGCCCCACCGCTGTCAGCAGTTCCGCCTTGGTCAGGGCCTGCAGGTCCCTCGTCGCCTGCTGGGTGTTGATCGCCTCGGCCTTCTCGTAGCGCGAGCGGCGCACCCGCCCCACCATCGCCACTTCGTGCAGTGCGGTCGTCTGGCGTTCGGTGATCCCGTACCGGTCGGCCGCCTCGACGAGCTGCGTCCAGCAGTCGTTGGACCGGTCGACGCGGCGCTGGACCCGCTGCGTCTGCTGGTGGTAGGCGAGGAGGTTGAACTTGATCCAGGGCAGGGTGTTCCGCTGGGGCGACCAGACGGGACCGCCGACCTCGCGCAGCACCTTGTAGTACTCCCAGGTGTTGCCGGGCATCCCCAGCCACTCCTCGATCGAGGAGAACTCGGGGGCGAGGACTCCGCCCCGGGCGATCAGGAGGGTCTGCAGGGAGCGGGACATCCGGCCGTTGCCGTCCGACCAGGGGTGGATCTTCACCAGGTTGAGGTGCGCCATCGCGGCCCGCACGAGGACGTGGTGCTCGAGGTCGCCCTCGTTGAGCCAGTCGACGAGCTCACCCGTCAGAGCGGGCAGCAGCTCGTGGTCCGGTCCCTCGTAGTCCGTGGCGAGCTCGTCGCCGGGGGCCGTGATCCGAACGGCCTTTCTGCGCCATTGGCCGGCGGTCCTGCGCGGGTGGTGGTGGCCCTGGAGCATCCAGTGCAGGGCGTTGAGCAGTTCCTTGCTGTAGCGGAAGTCGGCGGCGTCGTGGAGGGACTGGATGTAGGTCATGGCCTGCTGGTAGGCCAGGGTCTCCGCCTTGTTCTCGTCGCTGGCCTCGACCTCGCGCTCGCCGTCCATGATGTCGGCGACGTCCCTTGCGTCGACCCGGTAGCCCTCGATGGTGTTCGAGGCCGCGATGGCACTGGCCGTGAGGGCCTTGCGCAGGTCGAGCGTCCACTTCATCGGCGCCTGCTGGACCGCGTGCCGCAGCCGCTCGCGCATGGAGTCGATCTGCTCCAGGACCTGGTGGTCGACAGGCTCAAGGCGGGGTGTCTGATACAGCATGAGTCAATGATACCCATCTCCTATCATTCAATCCAGCCGCCGAGGCCCCGCCGAGGCCCCGCCGCGGCCTCCGCGTCAGTCCGCGCGCAGCACCCGGGACACGTAGACCCGCGGCGGGCGCTCCTACCAGCGCGAGCGCCGAAACCCACCCGCCCCGGCCCCGGTCGGCCGCGCGGCTCGAAGAACCAGCGGCCCACCGCGCGCTACGAGGTGGACAGAGTCCTGGCCACCGGCGAGGCGTACGCCCCGCCCGCCCACCACAAGAAGGGCGCCAAACCCAACGAACCGCTACAAAAGAATCGACGAGCTCAGGTGGTGACGAGGTCCGACGGGTCGGTGTTCGCCCCGCACAGCACCACGGCCACACGCTCGCCCTCCCCGGGAACGTAGGCACCGGAGGTCAGCGCGGCGAGCGCCGTCGCGGCGGCGTGCTCGACGGCCAGGTGGCGCTGGTCCCACAGCAGTTGCCGGGCGGCGCGGATCGCCTCGTCGGTGACGAGGACGGAACGGGCCCGGACGCGCTGCGCCCAGTGCAGGGCGGTCTCGCTGACGCGGCGGGCTCCCAGGGAGTCCGCCGCGACCGAGTCCACCGGGACGTCCACGACCTCACCGGCCTCGATCGCGGCGTTCAGCGCCCGGCAGTTCTCCGGCTCGACGGCGACGACCCGCACCCCCAGCGTGTGGGCGGCCATGGCGGTGCCGGCGAACAGCCCGCCGCCGCCCACCGCGACGACGACGGTGTCCAGGCCGGGGACCTGGGCGTGGATCTCGCCGAGCAGGGTCCCGGCACCGGCGGCGATGTACGGGTCGTCGTACGCGTGCGAGGCCAGAGCCCCCGTCGCGGCGGCGAACTCGGCCGCAGCGGCCGCGGCTTCGGCGTACTCGGCGCCGACCTGGCGCACGTCCGCGCCGAACGCGCGCAGCCTGGCGACCTTCACCGCCGGGGCGGTGACCGGCACGAACACGGTGGCCCGGATGCCGTGACGCTGCGCGGCCCACGCACACGCCAGCCCGGCATTGCCCCCGGAGGCGATCACCACCCCGGCCCCGGGCATGCTCCCGGCCGCCAGGTGCGCCCCGATGAAGTTCGCCGCGCCCCGGTCCTTGAAGGACCCGGAGGACTGCGTGAAGTCCAGGGCGAGGAAGACGCGGGCGGTGCCGAAGGTCTCGCGGTCGATCTCGAACACGGGGACGGGGCGGATGACGCCGTGGACGCGGTCCTTGGCGGCCTTCACGTCTTCGTACGTCGGGAACGGGTCGGTGGTGGTGGTCATAGGGTGGATTCTCCCAGGGGCGGCGGATCGGTACCCGAGGGCGAGTTCATCGTCAGGCTTCCGGCCTGAATGGTGCCCATGATCAGAGAGGCGTGCGATGCCATCGAGCGTGCCCAGCTTCGCTGACCTGCTCGAGCAGTGCTGGCGCTCCGCCGTCCATCTGGAACTGCGGGACGCGTACGCCCCGACCGAGCGGTTCGAGGCGTGGCGGCGCGGCGAGCGGATCGACTGGGCGGACCGGCAGTCCTGGTGGCATCCCTACGACCAGTTGATCACGGACACCGTGGCGCGGGGCGTGGCCGTCCGGCGGGCCCGGATCGTCTCCGAGCCCGTGTCCGAGTACATCCGGTGGGAGCACTACGTCACCCACGCCAACGTCACGGCGGGCGAGGACGTCCGCTGGCTGCCACGGCGACGGGCCACGGGCATCCCCCTGCCGGGGAACGACTTCTGGCTGTTCGACGGGGCGCTGCTTCGGGTGCACCACTTCTCCGGGGACGGCGCGGTGATGGAGGACGAGATCACGGCGGACCCGCAGACCGTGAAGCTGTGCGCCACGGCGTTCGAAGCGGTCTGGGAGCACGCGATCCCGCACCACCTGTACGCAATCTGACGAAGGCCAGCCAGCTCCATGCCCGCGCACCCCTCCGAAAGCGCCCAGAAGGCCATGAGAGGCTGTGTGGACATCCGCGCTTGATTGCCTTGCAGCGCACGTCCGCCGCCGTTCCCCACCGTCCGCCCCCCACCCGCCTGTCGGCGGGTGCCCGCCCCTGCCGCGGGTTCGGCGCCCGGCCGCACCGGCCGGGCGCCGGACCGCTGCCGACGTCCGGGGGGCGTTTCAGGGTGTCGGCCAGCCGTGGAACGCCAGGCCGCCGGGGTCGGTCAGGGCGCCGTGGATGCCGGCGGCCGGGTAGGGGATGAGGTCCTCGGGCAGGTCGTGCTCGGCGAACCAGCGCAGGTCGAGGCACTTGTCCGGTTCGCGGTTGACGGGCTCGCCGCTCCACTCGGTGGCGACGTAGAACAGGCCGAGGCGCTGCGTGGTGGGGCTCTGGTGGTGCAGGACGGTGTAGGCGAGGTGCAGGTGCTCCGGGTCGACTTCGAGTCCGGTCTCCTCGTGCAGCTCGCGGGCCGCGCCGACGGCGGGCTTCTCGCCGGGGTCGAGCTTGCCGCTGGGGGCGTGCCACTGGCCGTGGCCGTAGGGTCCGCCGCGCTGGGACAGCAGGATCTCGCCCCCTGGGGCGCGCACGATGACGTGGACGTCCACCACCGGCGGGGCGGGTGCGGGGCTGGTGCTGTCGGTGCTCATGGTCTCTCTCACTCTCCCGAGGGGCTGTGGTGCCGGCGCCCGCCCGGGGCAGTTGCGTCCGCCGCCCGGCCCGCGCGGGCCGGGCGGCGGACCGTTATGCCTGGGGTGTCAGCCCTGGCCCGGGAGGGGGTTGTCGGGGTGGTCCAGCCACACGGTGTGGCGTTCGGGGGTGACGGTGAGGCCGAGGCGCTCAAGGCCGGGGCGGCCCTGGTCGTGCCACCAGCGGTGGGCGGTTTCCAGTTCGTCCCACAGGCTGCGGGGCCCGGACTGGGAGACGGCGTGCGGTCCGTCCCAGTCGGCGTAGCGGCAGTGGGCGTAGGAGGTGCCGTCCCAGATCTCGGTGCGTCCGGTGCCGTGGCGGTCGTATCCGGCCCACACGTCCTGGCGGTACAGGTCCGGCAGGCGCAGGCCGACGGCGAAGGCGGCGTGGGTGTGGTCGGCCAGGTCGGCGGGGTCGGTTGCGGAGGCGCTGCGGCGGATGTCGTCGATGTCGAACTCGCCGCTGTCGGGGCGCTGGTCGCGCACCCACATGAACGAGACGTCCTCGAGGAAGGGGCCGCTGGCCGAGCGGCCGTCCTGGGCGACGGTGAGCCGCAGCAGCGCGCCGTTGCAGAACGGGGTGCCGTAGGGGGCCAGGACGATCCCGCCGGGCCGGGTCTGTTCGACGATCGTCCAGGGGAGGTGCCGGAGCGCGGCGGTGAAGTGCACCCGGTCGAAGGGCGCGCCCTGGGGGTGGCCCAGCGTGCCGTCGCCCGTGACGACGGCGGGGTGCAGGCCGGCGGTGTGCAGCCGGTGGCGGGCCCGGTCGGCGAGGTGGGGGTCGACTTCGACGGTGGTCAGGTTCGCGTCGCCGACGCGGCGGGCGAGCAGGGCCGCCGTCCAGCCGGTGCCGGTGCCCACCTCCAGGACCTTCATGCCCTCGGCCACGTCCAGGTGGCGGAGCATCTGCGCGACCACGGTGGGCATGGAGCTGGACGACGACGGCGTGTCGCCGCCGTCGTAGACCTGTGTGACCAGGGCCAGGTCGGAGGTGACCAACTCCTCCCACCGGTGGGGGAGTTCGGCGCGGTCGACCCACTCGCCGTCGTGGAGGATCCGGTCCGGGGTGAACACCTCGCGCGCCGTGGCGCGGAAGGTCTCCTCCCAGTCGGCCGACAGCGCCCCGCACTCCCGGAGCACGTCCGTCAGCTTGTCCCAACTCATGTTTCCCCCTTACGGCTTGGACGGCTTGGGCAGGTCGGTGGGCGGCGCGTCGCGCTGGCCGTCGTGCGGCGCGGTGTCGGGCTTGCCGGAGTGGCCCCCGCCGCTGCCGCCGCCGGCCTTGCCGGGGCCGTCGTTGCCCGATCCTCCGCCGTGCTTTCCCATGGGATTCCCTTTCCGTGAACGGACTTCGGCGCTGGTCCCGAGCGGGCGCCGCCGCAGGCAAGTTGCTGCGGCGCCGCCCACTCGGCGGTGTGCTGTCAGGCGCGGGCGGTGACGGGGATCCCCGGCCCGGGACCGGGCGGCGCGGGCGGGCCCGGAGGCGCGGGCGGGGTCGGCGGCTTGGGCTGCGGCGTGCTCATACTGCTCTCTCTTCACACAGGTGGGCGGGCCACCGGCTGGTGGCCTGACTGCTCGGTGTTGCGGGCCCGCCCCGGGCGCTGCCACCTGCCAGGGCCGGCGGCCGGGGGCGGGGCTCCGGTGACCCGTGCCGATGTGCTTGCTCGTTCGGAGGGTCGGTTGCGAGGGCCCGGCCTGAAGGGAGGGGCCGGGCCCCGTTTCGGAGGCCCAATTCGCCAACGGGCCAACGGGGTTCACCGAACCTGGCGCCCTCGCCGGGCGGCGCGGTCCGGTGCCGCGGTGGGCCCCCGCGCCGGTCGGAGCAGCGGCGCGGTGCTCTCCCGCGACCCGCCCCTCACGGGGCGGGCGCTGCGGGGATCGGGGTCACGCCGCCGGTATTCGCTCCAGCGCCGCCGGGCCTCCCCGCGGCGCCGACACCGCCGACCGGCGCCGCTGCGCCCGCGCGGCGACACGCAGGCCCGCTGCCACGGGACGGGCTGGTGCGGGCAGGTCGAACTCCGCCCACACCGACTTCCCGCCCCCGGCAAGGGAGTCGACACCGAACCGGTCCGCCACGGCCAGGACGAGCGCGAGCCCACGCCCGCCGACGTCCTCCCCGTCCGCAGCGCGGCACACAGGCCGTCCGGCCCCGGGATCGCCGACGCACACCCGCAGCGCACCGTCCTCGGTGAGCCCCAGCGCCGCGCCCAGCACCACATCCGCCCCTGCGCCCCCGCAGCCGTGAACGACCGCATTGGCGGCGAGCTCGGACAGCACGAGCCTCACATCGTCCACGAGACCTTCCAACTCGCCCACATCCAGGCCGAGTTCCCGTATCGCCCGCTGCGCCCAGCGGCGGACGGAGCCGATGCTCGCCCGGTCGGCGGGGAACCTCGTCGTGACGGTTCGTGACCTCGGTTCCATGGGAGCCTCACTCGATCGGGGGCCTGGCAGAGTTCCTCGACGCGTCCCCGACAGGTGGATGATTCACCATCAATCAGCTCAAAAGGACCGCCGATTCCGAGAACCGGCGATACGTTGGGAGCCGTACCGGGGCGCCTGATCAGTTCAACACCGCACCAGTGCCTCTCGGTACAGGCTTCGCCACGGAAAGTGGTTTTCAGGGTTAACAGCCGAGACCGGGGTGGAAACTCATGACGGCGGCATCCGGCACCGCGCTCCAGCGGTTCATCAGCGGCCACGGGCTGAAGCTCGAGGCCGTGGCGCGCGCCCACCGCGAACAGGCCGCGCTCAACGGCGACCTGGACGTCCGCACTGGCAAGGCGACGGTGTCGCTGTGGTGCAGTGGGCAGCGGCGGCCGAGGGGACGCAGCGCCGAGTACCTGGTCCAGGCATTGAGCAAGACCGTCGGTCGGCTGGTCACACTGGACGAGATCGGGTACGGGGACGTACAACCACAGCAGTCGCCGACGCTGGCGGTCGACCCGGTCGCCGCCACCACCGACCTGGGAAGGGCCCTCATGGACGTGAGCCGCCGTGACATGCTCCACAGGGCCGTCTACGTCTCAGGGGCCCTGGCCCTGCCGCTGAACTACGACCACGAGGCCGTCGCCCGCGCACTGCACGCCCGCCGGCCCGGCGCCAGGGTCGGCCGGGCCGACGTGGCCGCCGTGCGCAACACCGTCCAGGCGTTCCGCGCGGCGGACGAGCAACTGGGCGGCGGCCACGGCCTGTCGGCCGCCACCTTCTACCTCACCGACGCCGCCGCCCCGATGCTCAGCGGCCGCTACGACGACGAGGCGGTGCGCCTGGACGCCTACGGCGCCGTCGCCGAACTCGCCTACCTGCTCGCCTGGAAACACCACGACCTCAACCAGGAAGGCGCGGCCCAGCGCTACTACCTCCTCGGCTACCAGCTCGCCTGCGTCAGCGACTTCCACGGCCACGGCGCCTGGATGCTGCGCGCACTCGCCCACCAGGCCCTCAACCTCAAACAGCCCGGCCACTGCGTCGACCTCGCCGAGGAGGCCCTGCGCCGCTCCGCCGGCCACGTGGACGCGCAGACCCGGGCCCTGCTCCTCATCACCAGCGCCCGTGCCTACGGCGCCACCCGCCAGGGGGACAAGGCCGCAGCCGCCCTGCTGTCCGCCGAGGACGCCCTCACCCGCGCCGACGGCCCGGTCGCCGACTACGCACTGGCCGCCGGCCCGCCCGGCGCGACGATCAGCTCCCACACCGGCAAGACGCTCTCCGAACTCGGCGACCACAAGAACGCGGAGAAGCACCGCCGCAACGCCCTGGTGGGCCGCGACCCGCACCGGTTCCGCCGCATCCACGCCCTCACCATGGACGAACTCGCCGGCACCCTCGACAAACAGGGCCTCATGGACGAGGCCGTGGCGACCTGGGGCACCGCACTGGACTTCATGGACGGCGTCTCCTCGGCCCGCAACACCGAATCCATCAAGGCGATGCGCACCACCATGCGCCGATACCAGGCCCGCGGCGTCCCCGGCGCCGGAGCCCTGTCCGAACGCGCCCGCAAAGCCCTCGCCGGCTGACCCACCACCAGCGCCCGGGAGAACGAGATGACCGACACCCGCCGGCCCGGGATCACCGCCCGGCAGTGGGCGGACGCCGCACTGGTCTGGGACTACCACCGCATGGGCCACGAACGGCGCCCGTGCGACGTGGCGATCGGCCTGGGCTGCCACGACCTCGGCGTCGCCGCCGAGACCGCCGCGCTCTACCTGGACGGCCTGGTGCCCAGGATCGTGTTCACCGGCGGGCCCAACCCGGCCCGGCCGGAGCGCTTCCCCCGCGGCGAGGCCGCGCACTTCACCGAGCACGCCCTCGCCCTCGGCGTGCCCGCCCACGCGATTGGCTCTGTCCATGAGATTCGACAGCGTTTGTTCATGACTTCAGACAGCAGGGCTTGGTCAGGCGATTCGAACAGCGCAGTCCTGCAGCCCGTTTGGTCACCCAACCGAATGAGGCCGGCCAACCAGGCGGAGTATCCAGGCTGACCAGCCTCGTCGCTTCGTCGGTTCGTTGCGTTCAGCCGAGACTCTGCGACCGCGAGGCCGACGATGGCGGCGAGCATCCGCGCCGTGCCGGTGACGACCGCGATCTGGGATTGTCTTCCTGATCTCGCAGGTCAACGCGAAATCAGACGTTCTGTCATAGGAGGCACGCTCAGGTCTTGTCTCGGCTGAGAACGTCGCGCCGCCCCTGGCACCGCTCGGCTGCTTCCTCGGCTGATCAGGGGGCGCACTCGTGGGCGCGGTGAACGACGGCCGGGGTCACTGGGGGAGGGTGACCAGGACGCGGCCGCGGCTGCCAGCGTCGACGCGGTCGTGGGCCTTGGCGATGTCCGCCAGTTCGTAACGGTCGCCGACTTCGACGGTCAGGGCGCCCACGGCGGCCGCGGCGGTCAGATCGCGTGCTGCCTGGCGTTTCGCCTCTTCGGGGAAGTCGTCGCTGCCGATGAGGCGCAGGATGACGTTGTTGAACAGCAGCGGCCAGAAGGGGATCTCGGTCCGGTCCGCGCTCGTCGCGTAGGCGGCGATGACCGCGCCGTTCGCGACCACGGCGTTGTCGAGGTCTGCGTTGTCGGACAGGGATACCTCGACGATCCGGTGCACGCCCTCGGGTGCGTACGCGCGGATCGCCGCCGCCGGGTCCTCCTGGTCCAGGGCCACGGCGTGGGACACGACAGCCGGATCGACCTGTGCGAGATCCGCGCCGCGCCGGACAGTGGCGATCACCCTGGCCCCGCCCCAGCGGGCGAGCTGCGCGGCCAGGGAGCCGACCCCGCCCAGAACGCCGTGCACCAGCACGAGCTCGCCGTCGACCGGTCCGTCGGCGAACACGGCGCGGTGGGCGGTGATGCCGGGGATGCCCAGGGCCGCGCCGACCTCGTCGCTGAGGTGGTCGGGCAGCGGAACAGCCAGATCGGCGGGTACGACGGTGTACTGGGCGGCCGTGCCGAAGGGCCGGTAGGACTGGGCGCCGTAGATCCACACCCGCTGTCCAAGCCTGCGCTCGTCGACTCCCTCGCCCGCGGCGTCGACGACTCCGGCGGCGTCGCTGTGCGGGATCACCCGTGGGTAGGGCATCGAGGAGCCGAGCCAGCCGCGCCGCTTCTTGGTGTCGCCGGGGTTGACACCGGAGACGGTGACGCGGACGCGGACCTCGCCGGGGCCGGGGGTGGGGTCGGGCAGCTCGCCGACGCGCAGCACGTCGGCGGCGGGGCCCTGTCGGTCGTACCAGGACGCAAGCATGAGCGGTTACCTCCGGGGCTGGTCAGCGCACAGGTCGTCCGAGCGTAGAGGGGTCTGTCTCGGTGCGCGCGGTGACTGGCTCGTCACCGTCCAGAACCTGGTGCAACCAGGCCCGTTCGGCGCTACTGATGGCGCGGGCGGTCAGCAGCATGCCGCGCCGGTAGGGGTCGGTCATGTCCTCGGCACGCAGCGGCCGGTCGCCGTCGTAGAAGAAGCTTGCCGGCTGCTCCAGGAACTCCAGTCGCCGCCGCAGCACCGCGTGCTGTTCGGCGACGTCCGGCAGGAGGGACAGGAACGCCAGGACGGTGAAGAACCGCGTGAAGTCGCTGATCTCGTGGTCGGCGGGCGCGCGCAGCCGCTTCAGCAGGTCGGTGCGCCCGGCGTCGGTCACGCTCAGTATGTAGCGGGCCGGGCCCGCCGCTGGGTCCGTGCGCCGTTCCAGCAGGCCCGCCGCGGCGAGACGCTTGATCGCCGGGTACAGACTGCCGTCGCTGACCGGCCGGGTGTAGCCCGTCAGCTCCGAGAGTCGGCGGCGTAGTTCATGTCCGGGCAAAGGCCGCTCGGCCAGGAAGCCCAGTATCGCTAGGTCAAGCATGTCCCTATCGTCCCACACCTACATCGATTCGATGTACACATCGATTCGATGTACTGTGGTACTTCCGCTCGCTCGTTGCGAGGGGCAGTGCACGAAGAGAGAGGCGGACGGACATGTCGCCGCAATCCACCGAATCCGTGATGAGTCGCTTCGTCGAGTTCATCAACACAGCTGACGAGGACCTTGCCCGTGAGGTCATCGCCCCCGATGCCGAGTTTCATGCGCCGAGCCACGCGGAACCGCTGCGGGGCCCTGAGGGCTACCTGGAGCTGATCGCGATGATGCGCGCGGGGTTCCCGGATGTCCGGTGGACTCTGGAAGAGACCGTCACCGAGGGCGACACGGTGGCCGCCCGGTTCACCATGCGCGGAACGCATCAGGGCGAGTTCTTCGGAATCCCGGCCAGCGGAAAGACCATCTCGGTCCAGGCCATGAACTTCTACTACCTGGCCGGCGGAAAGATCATCAAGGAGCGGGGCCAGCCCGACCTCCTCGGGGTGTTGCAGCAGATCGGTGCCGTGCCTGCGCCTTGAGAGCGCAGGTCCGCCGGCGGCAGCGCCGGACGTCCACCGGCTTCCGGCGGTGCGAGGGTGGCGTGCCAGACCATTGGCCCTGGCGCACCACCCTCGTCTCATGTCACCTCGCCGGTGGTCAGCTCTTCGCGTCCGGTCGCGACTCGGCGGCCGCGAGGCCGGCGATGGCCACGAGCATCAGCGCCGTGCCGACGACCGTGGCCGCGGTGAGCCGCTCGCCGAGGAGCGGGCCCTCTCTGCGGAGCTGCGATCCACCGCTGTGCCGCCGCAGTGGCCCTAGGAATCGAACACGGGCGACCTGGGTGCTGTCCGAAGTCATGAACAAACGCTGTCGAATCTCGTGAACAAAGCCACGCGATCCACCGGGAACCGCGGGCCCGCAACACCGGGCAGAACATCCACTTCTCCCGCGAGGTCCTCCAGGCCGCCGGTGTCGACGTGCGCTCGGTCCTGCTGGTCAGCACGCCCTACATGCAGCGCCGTGCCTACGCCACCTGCCGCAAGGTGTGGCCGGAGGTGGAGGCGGTGTGCGCCTCGACCCCGATGAGCCTGGACGACTACGCGAGGACGATCGGCGACGACGCTCTCGTGATCGACAGCCTCGTCGGCGACCTCCAGCGGGTGATCGAGTACCCGAGGCGAGGCTTCGCCGTCGCCCAGGACGTCCCGCACACCGTCCGCGACGCCTACCGGCGGCTCCTGGCCGACGGATTCGACGGCAAGTCGCTCACCTGACCCGCACCGGCGACCGCACGCGCCACGGCGCCGGGTCGCCTCGCACGGCGTGGCGGGCGGGAACAGGCATGCCCCCGCCCGGAGTTCAGCCCGGTCCGAGGCGCGCGAGCGAGGAGCGGACCGGGCCGAGTCCCCGTCGGCGATCTGCTCTGCGTTGAGCGTCGGCTGAAGCAGGTGCCGCCGGCCTCAGGTGACGTAATATGTGCTCTTAGGCGATGGCTATTACATTGCCGATGGGTGGGGTCACAGCTTCGGGAGGGCTTGATGGTCGGGGACATGGTCAGGACCTGGGCGGCGGGCTGGGCAGTGTCCCGACGGACGCCCGCGCCGGTCGAGATGCCCTGGGGGTACTACATCGAGGTGGCCGACAACCCCGACGAAGTGGGGCGCCATGTTCTCCCCGAGGCCGAGGAGTCATTGGTCCGCAGCGCCGCTGCCTGCGTGTCCGCACCGCGGACCTGGATGAAGATGCCCGCGGAACCGGAGGAGATCGAACCCTGGCTGCCCGGTGGATGGGTGGTGGCTTGGGAGGAGACCGGACATCTGATGGCCGTCGACCTGATGGCCACACATCCGGTCCCGCCCGACGGGTACACCACGACGGTCGAGACCGTAGGAGCCGTCACCTGCATCCGGGTGCTGGATGCGGCAGGCGAGCAGGCCGCCAAGGGGCAGCTGGCCGCCCTTGGGGAGGCCGTGGTCGTGGACCGGGTGGTGACGGAGGAGAGCCACCGGCGGCGCGGACTGGGCGGCTTCGTGATGCGTTCGCTCGCCGACCACGCCCTGCGGGAGGGCGCGGTTCTCGGTGTTCTCGGCGCAACGGACGCTGGGCGCGCGCTGTACGAGTCGCTGGGCTGGAAGAAGCACGCAACGCTCGCGGAGTGCATCTACCGGCCCTGAAGCCAGAAGCACCCCTCTTGCAAGAAGCGGGACACCGACAGCAGCGAGATTCGACCTGGCCCGGCATCACGATCTCGGAAACGGCCGGCGACTTCGGCGTCCCCACACCCTGAACCGACACGAAAGGACCCCGCCGGAGTTCAGCCCGGTCCGAGGCGCTCGAGCGAGGAGCGGACCCGGTCGAGCCCTTCCGCCCTCCAGTGGTCCCGGTCGGGCATCCGGTCGTCCCGGCGCCAGCGCCAGGCCGAGAACATGGCCCAGTCCACCGCGCGGCACCGGTGGACGAGGTCCTGGTCGGCTCCCGCGTAGTGCTGCGCCACCTCGTCGGGCGCGTGGGCGAGGTCGAACTCGACCGGGCCGCGGCAGCACGTGACGAGGTCGACGAAGAGCGGCCCCCTGTTCGTGCCGAGGAGGTTGCCCGGGTGCGGTTCGCCGTGCAGCAGCTGGTCGCCGGCCTTGTCCGCACCGATCTCCGCGCCCAGGTCGCGCAGGGTGCCGATGAGCAGTTCCCGGTCGGCGCCGGGCAGTTCGGCAGAGCGCTCCCGGTCCTCGACCACCCTCAGGGCTCCGGCGACCCGGTCGCTGAAGTGCGGTGCGTCCAGGTCGATCCGGCGCAGCGCGGCATGGTGGCGCATGAGCGCGTCCGCGTAGTCGCCCGGTGCGATCTGCGGCGCCACGGGCTCGTAGTAGGTCCACAGGGAGACGGCGAAGCCGTCGCGCACGTGGACGCGGGGGGCGACCCGGGGCTCCAGAACGGCCACCGGGGCGCCGGCCTCCGCGAGCCGGCGGGCGACCTCCACCTCGAACGCGGAGTCGGCCAGCTGCCCCGACGGCGCGACCCGGGCCAGCACGTCGCACGGCAGCAGGCGCAGCGCCACGCGGTCCGAGTCGTGGACGACGACCACGTCCTCGACGACAAGGCCCGCCCCCGAAGCGGCCGCCCGCCCCGCCTCGACCGCGCGGCGCAGTTGCGAAGGTTCCATCGGCGCATCATGCCACCGCCCGTTCGCGTGCTTGCCGGTGCCGTTCGGACGCACCGTCACCGGCTCAGTCGCCCCCGGCGCCGGCGAGGCGGGCGGCGAGGCGGTGGGCGCCGTCGCGCAGGCGCTGTTCGCCGAGGTGGGGGAGGAGGGCGTGGACGTGTTCGGCGGCGAGGGTGGCGAGGAGGGAGTGGGCGTCGTGGTCGGGGTCGGGGGTGGCGGCGCGGGTGAGGAGGAGGGCGGTGTGGCGGTGCCAGAAGCGGTAGGCGCCGATTTGGTAGCGGGCGCCGGGGGTGGCCGTCTCGGACATGCGCACCAGGTCGAGGTGGGGGAGCAGGTAGTCGAGGTAGGCGTCGACGAAGGCTGTCAGCCGTTCGGCGGGGTCGGGTTCGGGGGCGCCTGCGGGGCCTGGGCCGAGCGGTGCGGGGCCGCGCAGGACGGCGTCCTGGAGGACGCGTTCGCGGGCGTCGAGCAGGGCGGCGCCGAGTCCGGCCTTGCTGCCGAAGCGTCGGAACAGGGTGCCCTTGCCGACGCCCGCCGCCGCGGCGACCTGGTCCATGGAGACGGCCGCCACCCCGTGTTCGGCGAAGAGCCGGGCGGCGGCCTCCAGGACGGCGGCCCGGTTGCGGGCGGCGTCGGCGCGCTCGGCGGGCGGCGGGGTGCGCAGCAGCTCCAGCGGGACAGGGGCGGGGCCGTCGGCGGCCAGGGCGTCCGCCGGGGGGATTGCAGAAGCGGACTGTGGTCCGCTACGGTCGTGAGCCATAACCGGACTATAGTCCGAATCTCAAGGAGGTAGCGGCATGACCGCGCTCATCACCCGGGACGACCTCGCGGCCGCGATCGAGACCGGCTCCGTCACCGTCGTCGACACCCTCGGCGGCGACCACTACGCCCGCCAGCACCTGCCCGGCGCGCTCGCCCTCGTGCGCGACGACGTCGACACCCTGGCCCCCGCCCTGCTGCCCGACCTCCACGCCGCGATCGTCACGTACTGCTCCAACCCCGCCTGCGCCAACAGCGGCCAGGTCGCCGACCGCCTCACCGCCCTCGGCTACACCGACGTGCGCAAGTACCGCGAGGGCATCCAGGACTGGACCGAGGCCGGCCTGCCCGTCGAGTCCGCCTGACCGCAACCACCGGGAGGGTCAGGGGCAGCCGATCCGCACGGCGACGTTCTCCACGACGGCGCTGCCGTCCAGGGTCTGGCCGGTGATCAGGAGGCGGGCGCCGACGTCCTGTGCCCGGAGGGGCAGGTGCCCGCACCCGCCGAACGGGCCCGCGCGGAAAGCGCCCGCCGAACGGGCCTGGTCGGCGCGTCGCCCCCGCCGTCAGTTCCTGCCCGGCAGCGTCATGCCGTCGCTCAGGAACGGCCCGACGGCGGTGCCGGGGGCGCAGATCGCGAAGGCCCGCACGTTCTCGGGCCCGCTGCCCCAGTTCTTCGCCCGGACGATCCACTGCCGCCCGGTGGCGTACAGGAAGTCGGGGTTGATGTTGCCCGTCGTGGCCGTGCCCATGCCGCCGCCCGTGGGCACCTGCCCCTCCGGGCACAGGACGTCGGCGCCCGCCTCCTGCCCGGGCTGGAGCGTGATGTTGTCGCCGAACACGTACTGGTAGGTGGTCCCCGCAGCAGCAGCAGCGGCGGCGGGCGCGGGGCCGCCCTGCGCGAAGCCCAGGGCGCAACCGAGGGCGCCGGCGCCCAGGACCAGGGCGGGAATGCGGAGCCGCTTCATGGCGGTGAACCTTTCGAAGGACCGACGTGTCGCCACATCCGATAGCCCCCGCCGGGCGCGCCCACTCCCTGTTCCACCCGAACGACCCAAGCAGAAACGATCACCCACCGCCCGTCCGGGCGAACACCCCACCACCACCACGCCGGACCTGCCTAACCCCCCTGCTCCGCCAGCGACTTGACCCCCGCCAGCGTCGCCTCCACCCCCGCCCGCAGCTCGGAGAGGCGGAACGCGACGAACTCCTCCTCCCGCTGCGGCTGCGCGTCGATCGCCACACTCAGCCCGCTGCGCCCCGGGCCGATGACCACCGACAGCCGCACCCGCACCCCGCCGTCCCCGCCGCCGGACAGGTCGGCGAGGTCGGCGACGTCGAAGCGCCAGCGCGCCAGCGCCCCCGCCAGGGCGTCGACCGGCTCGCCGTAGCAGCCGTCCGCGTCCATCACGCCCCAGGCGAAGACGCGCCCCTCGACCAGCTCCGTCACCTCGCAGACGGTCCGCCAGTCCGCCGTACCCGCACGCCGGTTGTGGCCCTCGAACCGCGCGCCCACCGCGGGGCCGCTCGCCCCGTCCAGCCAGGCCGTGCGCTGCAGTTCGGGGCTGAGCCGGGCCGGCAGGGCGATGTCGCTCACCAGCTCCCACACCCGCCCGGGCTCCGCCGCCACGACCACCTCGCCGTGCGTGCCCGGCCCCTGCGCGTACCGCATCCCCCGCACCCCCACATCCGTTGCGTCCCCCGACCGGGTCGGCACCCGCCGTGCCCCCGCCTCTCGGCGTCCGGAGCGCCGCGAAGGCAGCGGGCGGGTTGCCGCCCACCTCGTCGCCGCCCACTTCAGCGGGCCCACCAGCGATGATCGATCCCCCTCGACACCCAAGTCAATCCACCGATTCCCTGGGACACCCCCAAGCGATACCTTGGATGACCATGACCCTCGACGATCTGCGCGTCTTCGCCGCCGTCTGCCGGGCCGGCTCCCTGAGCGCCGTCGCCCGCGACCTGACCTGCAGCCAGTCCGCCGTCAGCCAGCACGTCAAACGCCTGGAACGCGAACTCGGCCTGCCCCTGGTCGAACGCCACCCGCGCGGCGTCGTCCCCACCGCTGCGGGACGCCTGCTCCACACCGCCGTCGCCGGCGGACTGGGCGGCATCGACCACGCGCTGCGCACCATCGCCGAACTCGCCCACGGCGAGGGCGGATCGGTGCGGGTGACCACCGGCGCGGTGAGCATCCGGCACTTCATGTCGGGCGCGGTGGTGGACTTCCGCCGCCGCTACCCGCGCGCCAGCCTGGAGTTCCAGACGGAGGTGTCCAGCCGCAGCTGCCTGCAGGCGCTCGCCGCGGGCCGGGTCGACCTGGCCTGGATCACCATGGGCGCCGCGGTGCGCGGCATCGAGCAGCGCAGCGTGGTCAGCCTGCCCTGGGTGCTGGCCGTCGCCGCCCAGGACCCGCTGGCCGCCCGCACCCGCGTCGACGTCACCGACCTGCAGGACGCCCGCCTCATCGGCCTGCCCGCCAACTCCGTCGCCCGCTCCCAACTCGACGCCCGGCTCGCGGACTTCGGCATCCGCCCCGTCTTCGACACCGGCGTCGCCGACTGGGACACCGCCATCCTGCTCGCCGAACTGGGCCTGGGGCAGGCCGTCGTCCCCGCCCTGCCCCAGTGGCAGGGCCCCGGCCACCCGGGCCTGCGCCTGCTGCCCCTGCCCGGCCTGCCCCCGCTCACCGCCGGCTGGGCCGTGCGCGACTGGACCACCCTGGGCCCTCTCGCCCGCACCTTCGCCGACACCGTCGCCGCCCACTTCACCCACCCGCCGGCCCCGCCCGCCGACGCGTGAACGAAACGGCGCAGCGGGCGCGGCGGCTCGTCAGCCCGCGCCGAGGACGTCCTCGCGCACCGCGTGCCAGCGCAGGGAGTCGCGGATGCCGTCCTCGAGGGTGTGCTCGGGCTTCCAGCCGAGCAGGGCGGCGGCGCGGGTGCTGCGGGTGTAGGCGCCGGCGGCGTCGCCGGGGCGCGGGGCCGTCTCGACGACCTCCAGCTCCCGCCCGGTGACCGCACCGAAGGCCGCGACCAGTTCGCGCACCGTCGTACCCGTGCCCGTACCGAGGTTGATCACCTGGTAGCCGCCGTCCCCGGCCTGCGCCACCGCGTCGAAGTCGAGCAGCGCCCGCACATGGGCGTCGGCGAGGTCCCAGACGTGGACGTAGTCGCGGATGCCGGAGCCGTCGCGGGTGGCGTAGCCGGTGCCGGTGAGGGTGAACGCCTCGCCGCCGTGGTGGCAGTCGATCATCCTGCCCAGCGCGTGGGTGGGCCGGCGCACCTGCAGGCCCGAGCGCAGGCGCGGGTCCGCGCCGATGGGGTTGAAGTAGCGCAGGGACACCACCCGCAGGCCCCCCGCGGCGGCCACGTCGCGCAGCACCAGCTCGAAGACCTCCTTGGTGCGCGCGTACGGGCTCAGCGGCGCGGTGGGGGAGTCCTCGTCGACGGCGAAGTCCCCGGCGAAGTCCCCGGTGTGGTCCCCGATGAGGTCCCCGCCCGCCCGGTACAGCGACGCGGAGGAGGAGAACAGCAGCCGCGTGCAGCCGTTGCGCTCCAGGTGGCCCAGGAACGCGATGCCCTTGGCGACGTTGGCCCGGTAGTAGCCCAGCGGGTCCGCCACCGAGTCCGGCACCACGATCAGCGCCGCGCAGTGCACCACCGCCGCCACGTCCGGATGCTCGGCGAAGACCCGGTCCACCAGCGCCCCGTCGGCGATGTCCCCCTCGTAGAACACGCGCCCGGCGGCGAACTCCCGCCGCCCCGTCACCAAACTGTCCAGCACGACCACCTCGTGCCCCTCGTCCACGAGCCGCGAGGCGACGGTACTGCCGATGAAGCCGGCACCGCCGGCGATGAGGACCTTCACGACGGATGCGCTCCTCGCACTCGACACCACGGACCCGCCACCCCGGGGCGGCGGATTCCGGCGACCCTACACCGGCCCCGCCCGCCGGCCACCCGTGGCCGCGACCGCGCATCCCTGCTATGGAGGGGGACGCCCGTGCCCGGGTCCGCTCCAACGCGGCCCCGGGCACGGTGGATTGACGGTGCGTCAGACCAGGGCGAGGCTGATCTGGTCGTTGAAGACGACCCAGTGCTGGCCCGGGTCGGAGGTGTCGCAGGGCTTGGTGGAGATGTTCGGGGTGCCCCAGGCGTCGGCCAGGCAGTAGGCGGGCGCGAAGGTCAGGGAGATCTGCTGGCCCGTCACCGTCCAGTACTGGCCCTGGTCGGAGGCGTTGCAGGGCTTGGTGGACACGTCGGTGGCGTTCCAGGTGTTGGCCAGACAGTAGGCGCGCGCGTTGCTCAGCGCGATCTGCTCGCCCGACAGGGCCCAGTGCTGGCCCGCGTCACCGCCGTTGCACGGCTTGGCGGAGATGCCCGCCGCGCCCCAGGTGTTGGCCAGGCAGTACTGGTTGGGCGTGCGCACGGCCGCCCGGGCGGTGCCCGCCCCGCCCGGGCCGAAGGCCGGCAGCAGGGAGGCGGCCAGGGCGGCCGCGGCGATGGCGAGCGTCTTGCGCAGGGCGAAAGCCATGAGGGGGTTTCCCGTTCTCGCTGGGGGCCGCACCGCTCCAGCGCGGCCGGGGGGGCACGAGATTTCTAGCATCGATCGCCATCGAACCAACGGCACTGCGCACCGGGTCCACCCGGACGGCCGCCTTGTGCGACAAGTCCCACCCCGCCCCCGCACCCGCGAGCGCCGGGCCCGCCCCCACCCGAGGGGGCGGGCCCGGCGCAGCCCTCAACTCCCGTACGCACCGAGTCCGGTGGTGTTGGGCCGGGCTGTCACAGGGGGATGACGCGGGTGAGGAGTACGACGTGGCCGCGTGTATCGATGATGTACTCGACCAGGCGTCCTGGGCGGCTTCGGACGGCAGGACCGGCCACAGGTCGTCCGGCTCCTCGTTATTCGCCGGGCAGGTCCCCGCCCCGTTCGCGGCGCAGCCGCAGGACGTCGGCCATGGTGGAGGTGGGCAGGGTGGCGTTGCGGGCGGCGGCGATGCCGTCGGCAGTGCGGGGTACCCGGGGCTGCGGGGGGTGGTGCGCGGGGGGTGGTGCGCGGGTCGGACGCCCATGGGACTCCTCCCGCCTCCGCCTCTGAGGACCGCGGTGTCCGGTGCCGGTCGGCCGCCGGCCCGGCGGCCGACCGGCACCGCGCCGCCCCTACGCCCGGTGGTACTGGATCGGGCCGCGGGGCTCGGCGCCGAGCTGGGTGGCGGCGTGGCGGGCCCAGGAGGGGTTGCGCAGGAGTTCGCGGCCGATGAGGACGGCGTCGGCGCGGCCGGTGGCGATGATGTCCTCGGCCTGGCGGGCCTCGGTGATCTCGCCGACGGCGGCGACGGGCAGGCCGGAGCCGGTGCGGACGGCTTCGGCGAAGGGGACCTGGTAGCCGGGGCCGGTGGTGACGGCGGCGTCGGGGACCAGGCCGCCGCTGGAGACGTCGACGAGGTCGACGCCCAGGGCCTGGAGCTCCTTGGCCAGGCGCACGCTGTCCTGGACGGTCCAGCCCTCGCGGGGGTCGGCGGGGTTCTCGGAGAGCCAGTCGGTGGCGGAGACGCGGAAGAACAGGGGCAGGTCCTCGGGCCACACGGCGCGCACCGCGGCGGCGGCCTCCAGGGCGAAGCGGGCGCGGCCCTCGAAGGAGCCGCCGTAGGCGTCGGTGCGGTGGTTGGACTGGGGGGAGAGGAACTCGTGGATGAGGTAGCCGTGGGCGCCGTGCAGTTCGACGGCCTGGAAGCCGGCCGCGAGCGCCCGCTGCGCGGCCTCGGCGAAGCGGCGCACCAGGACGCCGATCTGCTCGGTGCTCAGCTCGTCGGGGGTGGTGTGGGCGGGGGAGAAGGCGCGGGCGCTGGGTGCCAGGGGGCGCCAGCCGTGCGGCTCCTCGGGGGCGAGGGGGCGGCCGCGCTCGACCCAGGTGCGCTCGGTGGACGCCTTGCGCCCGGCGTGGGCGAGCTGCACGGCGGGGACGGTGCCCTGCTCGCGCAGGAAGGCGGTGATGCGCTTGAACGCCTCGGTCTGGGTGTCGTTCCACAGGCCCAGGTCGTAGGGGGAGATGCGGCCCTCGGGGGTGACGGCGGTGGCCTCGACGATGATCAGCCCGGTGCCGCCGGCGGCGCGCGCGGCGTGGTGGGTGAAGTGCCAGTCGGTGGGCGCACCGGCCGCCTCGCCGTCGGGTGCCGCGCTGTACTGGCACATCGGCGGCATCCAGACGCGGTTGGGGGCGGTGACGCCGCGCAGGGTGTACGGGGTGAACAGGGCGCTGCTCATGGCGGGGCTCCGGATCGGCTGGGGCTGGGGCGGGACGTACCAAATTCCCTGCGAGCACAATAGTTGCACGCGCAGCTAATTGACAAGGGCAAGGGATGGCGGGGGAGAGGGGAGGGGCGGGGCGCCGCGGCACCCCGCCCCGGTCCCGCGGGGACCCCGCCCCTCCGCCGCGGGCCCGGTCAGGTGCGCCCCTCCTCCGCGCCCGTCCGGTCGTAGGAGGAGGTCCCCGCGTCCAGCAGCGGCTCCTGCTCCTTCAGGTGCGCCGGCGCCAGCGCCCGCAGCGCGTGGTAGCCGGTGACGACGACGATCGTGCCCAGTGCGATGCCGCTGAGGGAGAAGGTGTCGGTGATCTTCAGCGTCACGTTGCCGACGCCGATGATGATGCCCGCGGCCGCCGGCACGAGGTTGAGCGGGTTGCGCAGGTCGACGCCGGAGCGGGTCCAGATCTGCGCGCCGAGCAGGCCGATCATCCCGTACAGGATGACGGTGATCCCGCCGAGCACGCCGCCGGGGATCGCGGCGACGACGGCGCCGAACTTGGGGCACAGGCCGAACAGCAGCGCGAAGCCGGCCGCGGCCCAGTATGCGGCGGTGGAGTAGACGCGGGTGGCGGCCATGACGCCGATGTTCTCGGAGTAGGTGGTGTTGGGCGGCCCGCCGAGCGCGGTGGAGAGCATGGAGCCGGCGCCGTCGGCGGAGATGGCGGTGCCCAGGCGCTCGTCGAGGTTCTCGCCGGTCATCTCGCCCACCGCCTTGATGTGCCCGGCGTTCTCGGCGACCAGCGCGATGACGACGGGCAGGGCGACCAGCACCGCCGACCACTGGAAGGAGGGGCCGTGGAAGGCGGGCAGGCCGATCCAGTCGGCGCGCCCGACCCCGGACAGGTCCAGGCGCCAGTGCTCGACCGCGTGGCCGGCGGCGTCCACGGTGTGGACCTTGCCCAGGACGCGGTCGAAGAGGAAGGAGACGCCGTACCCGAAGAGCAGCCCCAGGAAGATCGCGATCCGCGACCAGAAGCCGCGCAGGCACACCACCGCGAGGCCCGTGAACAGCATCACCAGCAGCGCCGTCCACTGGTCCTGCGGCCAGTAGGTGGAGGCGGTGACCGGGGCGAGGTTGAAGCCGATCAGCATCACCACCGCGCCGGTGACCACCGGCGGCATCGCGGCGTGGATGACCCGCGCGCCGAAGCGCCGCACCGCAAGGCCCGTCAGGAACAGCACCACGCCGACGACGAAGACCGCGCCGGTGACGGTGGCGCTGGTGCCGCCCTGGGCGCGGATGACGGCGGCCACCCCGACGAAGGACAGCGAGCAGCCCAGGTAGCTGGGCACCCGGCCGCGGGTGGCGAGCAGGAAGATCACCGTGGAGACGCCGGACATCATGATCGCCAGGTTCGGGTCCAGGCCCATCAGCACCGGCGCCACGAAGCTCGCCCCGAACATGGCGACCACGTGCTGGGCGCCCAGGCCCGCCGTCCTGGGCCAGGAGAGCCGTTCGTCCGGGCGCACGACCGCCCCGGGCGCGGGGGTGCGCCCGTCACCGTGCAGCTTCCAGCGCACGCCGAGATCCATGTGGGGGTTTCGCTTTCTTCCAGCGGGGGGCGTACGGGCGCGGGCGCCGTACGGCCGGTTTCGCGCCCATTGTCCCGGCCACCGCCCGGGGCACCCGCACCCGCCCCGCCCCTGACCTGCGCACCCGCCCCGCCGCCCGCACCCGAAGCGCGCCCGGCCCCGGGGCCTACGACAGCCCGGCGCCGCCGAGTTGGCCGAAAATCGCACCGGCCGCCCGTATCCGCGAACCCCGCCCCCGGCCCGCATCCGCGAAACCCGCCGCGCCGCCACTACTCCCGTAGTGCCACTACGCCGGTAGTGCCACTACTGCAGTAGTGGAAACGCGCCCCGCGCCAACGGAAGCCGCCCCCGCCCCGGTTCACCGCGAACCGGCCGAACCCCCATCCGGCATATCCGGACACAACCACCGCCCGGGCAACACCGGTTAACACGCCGTCAACGAATTGGCAACGCCTTGCCCGCACTCCCCGGGCCGTGGATAACTGTGAACCCCCGCACCGAAACCGAACGCTCGGTCGGCCGGGGTGACCGGACAGCAACACCGGAAAGCAACCGCGACCGGACAGCCGACCGGACAGCAACCGGACATCCGGGGCCGGCCCACCCGCCACCGCGCCCCCCACCCACCACGGTCCAGGGGGAACCCCGCATGCGCCCGTCCGACTACGAGCCCTACTGCCAGGCGGACCGCGCCTTCTACGACGACCCCGCCGTCCGCGACGACACCGCCGGGCTCTACCCCCAGGCCACCGCCCCCCTGCCGCCCGGCTGGGAACGCACCCGCGACGGCGTCTGGGTCTACCACCACCCCCAGGGCACCGTCCTGCCCGACCAGGGATGGAAGATCCACGTCTCCGGCACCCCGGACGAGGCCCCCCGCATCATCGACACCGTCCTGGACCACTGCCACACCCACGCCCTGAGCGTGAAGTACCTGCGCAGCCGCGAGACCGTCCTCAAGGCCAACGCCAAGTACGCCCCCCGCGGCTCCAGCGGCAAACTCCTCACCCTCTACCCCCGCGACGAGGACGAGCTGCGCACCACCCTCGAGGCCCTCGAACCCCTCCTCGACGGACACCACGGCCCCTACATCCTCAGCGACCTGCGCTGGCGCACCAGCATCCTCTACGTCCGCTACGGCGCCTTCCGCCAGCTCTACTGCCTCGACGACCAGGGCCGCACCGTCTCCGCCCTGCGCGACGCCACCGGCACCCTCGTGCCCGACCGGCGCCGCCCCGTCTTCTCCGTCCCCGACTGGATCACCGTCCCGCCCTTCCTGAACGAGCAGATCCACACCCGCACCACCCCCGAACCCGCCCCGGACGACTTCCCCTACACCATCGAACGCGCCCTGCACTTCTCCAACGGCGGCGGCGTCTACAAGGCCCGCGACCGCCGCGACGGGCGCACCGTCGTCCTGCGCGAAGCCCGCCCCCTGGCCGGACTCGACACCCACGGCACCGACGCCGTCCAGCGCCTGCACCGCGAACGCGACATGCTGCGCCGCCTGGAGGGCCTGGACTTCGTGCCCCGCCTGTACGAGCACCGCACCGTGTGGGAGCACGAGTACCTCGTCGAGGAGTTCATCGACGGCGAGAAACTCGAACGCTTCCTCTTCACCGGCCGCCACCCCCTCCTCGACGGCGACCCCGACCCGCGGCGCATCGCCGAACACACGGCCCTGGCCCTGGACTTCGCCGAGCAGCTCACCCGCATGCTCGCCACCCTCCACGAACGCGGCGTGGCCTTCGGCGACCTCCACCCGGGCAACGTCATGGTCCGCCCCGACGGGCGCCTGGCCCTGGTGGACTTCGAGCTCGCCTTCGACCTGGAGAACGGCACGCCCCCCGCCTTCGGCGCCCCCGGCTTCATCAGCCCCGCCGCCCGCACCGGCACCGCCGTCGACCACTACGCGCTCGCCTGCCTGCGCCTGTTCCTCTTCCTGCCGCTGACCTTCCTCATCGAACTCGACGCCGGCAAGGCCGCCGACCTCGCCCACGCCGCCGCCGAGCGCTTCGCCCTGCCCGGCACCTGGCCCGACGAGCTCCTCGCCGACCTCACCCGCGCCACCGCCGGCCCCCTGCCCCCCGGCAGCCTCCACACCGCAGACTCCAGCACCGCCACCGCCACCGCCACCGCCACCGCCACCGGCGCTACCGGCGCCGCAACCGCCACCGGCCCCGGCCCGGCCGAACTGCCCGACACCGCGACCCCCGAGGGCCTGGCCCGCCTGGCCGACGACCTCGCCGCCGGCATCCTGGCCGCCGCCACCCCCCACCGCAGCGACCGCCTCCACCCGGGCGACCCCGAGCAGTTCACCCGCCAGGGCACCGACCTCGCCCACGGCGCCGCCGGCGTCCTCTACGCCCTCACCGCCACCGGCCGCCCCGTCCCCGCCGAACACCTCGACTGGCTCCGGGAAGCCGCCCGCCACCCCAAGGCCGTCCACCCCGGCCTCTACGACGGCCTCGCCGGCACCGCCCTCACCCTCGAGGCGGCAGGCCGCGGCGACGACGCCCGCGACGTCCTGGAGCGCGTCCACCACCTCACCGCCACCCGCGACGACCTCGGGGTCCTGGGCCCCTCCCTCGCCTCCGGCCTCGCCGGCCTCGGCCTGACCCACCTCCACTTCGCCCACCGCCACCCGGGCGACGCCGCCGACCTCACCCGCCGCGCCGAGACCCTCGCCCACCGCCTCACCACCGCCGAGCCCCCCACCCGCACCGGCCTGCTCCACGGCCCCGCCGGCAGCGCCCTGTTCCTCACCCGCCTGTACGAGCACACCGGCGACAAGCACTGGCTCACCGCCGCCCACGCCGCCCTCACCCACGACCTCGCCCGCGCCCGCCACGACCACAAGGGCCTGCTGCTCGCCCACGACGGCCGCACCACCGCCTACCTCGCCGACGGCTCCGCCGGAGCGGCGCTCGCCGCCCGCGCCCTCCTCGCCCACCTCGACGACCCCGCCCTGACCGAGGCCGCCGACCAGCTGGAGAAGGCGTGCGAGGCCGAATTCGTCCTCATGCCGGGCCTGTTCGAAGGCCGCGCCGGCCTCATCACCGCGCTCGCCGCCAGCCCCGCCCCCCGCGCCCGCACCCACCTGCACCGCCAGCTCGCCCGCCTGACCTGGCACCTGGTGCGCCACCAAGGCCGCGCCGCCGTCCCCGGCCACCAGCTCCTGCGCCTGTCCTGCGACCTGGCCACCGGCTCCGCCGGACTCCTGCTGGCCCTGCACGCCGCCGCCACCGGCCGCAGCGCACTGCCACTCATAGACCCCCGGGACGCACCCGCGCCCCGGTGACCACCGAGAAAGAAAGAGGTAACACCATGGCCTTCATCCTCGACCTCCAGGGCCTCGCCGAGGAGTCCGAGTCCATCGTCGAGTCCCTGTGGTGCAGCCACTGGTCCTCCCGCGCCTGCATGTAGTACGGGAGAACCACCGGTGCCCGCCCCCGCTTCGGGGGGCGGGCACCACCCGTTCCCGGGGCCGCCGCACAAAAGGCACTGGTGTGCACGAACGGTGAAGCCCTAGGGTGGCGGACCGTCAACCGTGGTCCATTCCTGGAGTGCCTGTCCCGATGTCCTCGCCCGCCGTTTACCAGCCGCCGCGTACGGTCGCCACCGTCACCACCGTCCTGCTCGCCGTGAGCGCGGGGGTGGCGCTGCTCTCGGCCGTCGCCGCGCTGCTCATGTACGCCTCCGCCGACGACCTGACCCATGTGCTCGGCGGCGCCACCGCGCTGGTCACCCTGACCGGAGTGCTGCAGCTGCTGGCCCTGGCGGGCACCGCGGCCGCCTTCATCACCTGGTTCTACCGGGTGCGCGTCAACGCCGAGGTGTTCGACCCGATGGGCCACCGCATGTCGCGCGGCTGGGCGATCGGCGCCTGGTTCACCCCCATCGTGAACCTGTGGTTCCCCCGCCAGATAGCCCTCGACACCTGGCAGGCCAGCGTCCGCCCGGACGCCTCCGGGGTACGGGTGCTGCCGCACGCGCTGCTGAACGGCTGGTGGGTCACCTTCGCCCTGGCCCGCGCCGTCGACCGGATCGGCGGGAACATGGCGGACGTCGCCAACTACAGCGACTCCTGCCGGCACGCCGCGATGTGGCTGCTGGTCTCGGACGTGCTGGACGTGGTGGCGGCGGGCCTGGCGATCGCGGTGGTCCAGAAGCTGACGGCCGCGCAGGAGGAGCGCCACGCCGAGGCCGTCGCCCGCGCCTTCCCCGGCACGGGCTTCCCCGGCGCCCACGGCGCCCACGGCGCCACCGCCTGGAACTGACGCCCCTCCCGCCGCCGCGCCTCAGCCCTTCGTGCTCGCCTGGAGCCGGTCGGCCAGCCCGGCGGCGGTGAAGGCGGCGACCAGGTCCTCGTTGCCCTCGGTGAAGTGCGCCCAGCTGTCCTGGTGGACGGGCACCACCGCGCGGGCGCCGAGGATCTGGGCGGCGCGGGCGGCCTGGGCGCTGTCCAGGACGAGGGGCTCGCCGTCGAACAGGACGGGGAAGCGCGGGGCGCCGGCGAAGAGGACGGCGGTGTCCACCGGCGCGAAGCGCGCGGCGATCTGCTCGACCACCTCCAGCGAGGCGTTGTCGCCGCTGACGTAGACGGTGGGCAGGCCCTCGCCGGTGAGCACGAACCCGACGACCTGGCCGGTGACGGCCTCGACCTGCTCGCGCGTGCCGGGCCCGTGCAGGGCGGGCACGGCGGTGACCGTGACGGTGCCGCCGCCGGGGCGCTCCAGCTCGACCTCCTCCCAGTCCGCGAGCCCGCGGGCGCCGCCGCCCAGGCGCTCGCCGCCGCCGGGGGTGGTCAGCGTCAGCGGCACGTCGGCGAGCAGCGCGCGCCCGGCGTTGTCGAGGTTGTCGGCGTGCTCGTCGTGGGAGAGCAGCACCACGTCCACCCGCCCGAGCTCCTCCACGGAGCCGTCCGGCGGGGCGAGCTTGGTCAGCTCGGGGCGGCCGGGGCGGCCGTAGTCCCCGGGGCCGTCGAAGGTCGGATCGGTCAGGAAGCGGAGACCGCCGTACTCGAACAGCGCGGTCGGGCCACCGAAAACACGCACGGGAAGCTGCGTCACGACATTCACCTCACGGATAGGAGTGATGTATCCGTGAGAGAAACTAGGCGATCCTCACGGATGAGCGCAAGAGCTACCATGAGATCCATGACCGAAGCCGACCCCGGCGTCCCCCCGGCCCCCGGGGAGGAGCAGCACATCTGCCTGGCCCTGGCCAACAGCGCCCTGACCCAGCCGGGCCTGCACCTGGACCGCCTGGCCACCCCCGCCGACGCCGAGCACTGGCTCCTGGTCCAGGGCCTGACCCCCGCCCCCGCGGGCCTGCAGGAGATGTGCGCCGCCCAGGTCCGCTCCCTGCGCGAGCACCTGCGCTCCCTGCTCGCCTCGTACGCGAGCGCCCAGCCCGCGCACCCCGCGGCCCTCGCCGCGGTCAACGACGCCCTCACCCGCGTCCCCACCGCCCGCCTCCTGCAGTGGGACGAGAAGTCCGGCCCCTACCGCAGCACCCCCCACCCCACCACCGCGATGGTCGACCACGCCCTGGCCGCCATCGCCGCCGACGCCGCCGACCTGCTCACCGGCCCCGATGCCCCCCGCCTGGCCGCCTGCGCCTCACCCCCCTGCACCCGCTTCCTGCTGCGCCAGGGCCGGCGCCAGTGGTGCTCCACCCGCTGCGGCGACCGCGCCCGCGCCGCCCGCGCCTACGCCCGCCGCACAGCCCCCGACACCCCCGACGCCCCCGCCTGATCCGCCCTCAGGCCCCCCGCAACGCCGAAGGGGAGGCGCCACCAGGCGCCTCCCCTCCACGATCCGCCCGGCACCGCCCAGGTGCCGAGCCCTCAGTGCACACGCTTGGCCACGCGGCGCGTGAACCGGGCCGCCACCGTACGGCGGCGCAGCCGCTGCGCCTGCTTGGCCTCGCGTACCAGGCGCTCGTGCTCGGCGCGGTGGGCGAGCTCGTTGGCGGTCTGCTGGAAGGTCTCGTACTCGAACATCTCGGGCTCCCCTTCGGGGTTTCGTCTCTGCCGTTTCCCTGACGAGTAAGACTTTCCTCCCCCAGTGGGGGCCCGGGCATCGGGCGCCTGCCCCATCTTCGGGCCCCCGCACGCCTTAGCCCCGCCCCCGCACCCCGCCTTAGACCCGCCGGATCCCCGATCCCCAGGCGTAGAGACCCCCCTTACCTTCCTTAGAGGTACTTAGATGCCTTAGACGCCTTAGATCTGCGGGGTTGACAGCCCGCCAATGGCCCCATGCCCGACACCCCCGGTTCACTTCCTCCGGTTGATCATCGACGGCCCCCGCGCCTAGGCTGCCGACGAACCGTCGCACCACGAACCGAAAGGCCCCGCCATGGAGTTGAGCCCGCGCCACAGCGCCCTGATCGCCACCGCCGCGGCCGCCCTGGCCGCCGCTGCCGTCACCGGCGTCAGCGCCACCCAGAGCCGGCCCACGACGGGCACCGGCACCGGCATCACCGTCGAGGCCCACATAGCCATCGGCAGCACCCCCACCGAGACCACGGCCCCCGCCCTGGTCGTCCCCGACCACATGGCCCTCTAGGCAGCCGCCGACCCGAGCCAACTCCCCGACCGGCCACCCGCGTTGACGACACCACCCGCCGACCCCACGGTGCGCCTGGTCACCGAGACCGCCGAGCGGCTCCTCGCCCTGTGGGCGTCCCGGCCCGAGATCCGCCACCCGGGCTGGGACCGCCCCTTCCGCCCCCTCGCCGACCTCCTGCCCACGGCCGACCTCGACTTCGCCGCCCACAACCCCCAGATGGTGCCCCTGCTCTGGTACCCGGCGCTGCGCCACGGCCCCACCGCCCGCCCGGTCATCGAGGTCTTCGACCACCTGCCCGAGGGCCTGGGCGCGCCCCTGCCCCGCCGCCAGGACCTCTCACGCATCTACGCCTGGGCCCTGGCCTCGCACACCGCCCTGCGCTGGATCGCCGACCGCCTGGACGGCCGCCCCCTGCTGGAGGTCGGCGCCGGCAGCGGCTACTGGGCCCACCTGCTGCGCCACCAGGGCCTGGACGTCCTGGCCACCGACGCCGAGGCCCGCACCGAACACAACGGCTGGACCTCCCGCTTCCGCTACACCGACGTCCGCCCCGGCCACGCCCCCGCCGACGCCGCCGCCCACCCCGACCGCGCCCTGGCCCTGCTCTGGCCGCCCCACCGCGACCCGATGGCCGCCGACGCGCTGCGCGCCTACCGGGGCGAGGCCCTGCTCTACCTCGGCGACGGCCCGGGCGGGCTGTGCGCGGACGACGCCTTCTTCGCCGAACTCGAGGCCCGCTGGCGCCCCGTCTCCTCCTGCCCGCTGACCCTGCGCTGGCTGGGCAACCGCGACCGGGCCCTCTTCTACCACCGCCGCTGACCCGCCCGCGCCGCCGAGCCGCCCGCCCGCCGCCGAGCCGGGCCGAACGGGGCCGGACCGGGCGGGAACGCCGAACGGGACGCGCCGGGGCCACCGCCCGCAGGCAGCAGACCCCGGCGCGTCCCGGCCGGTCCCTGAACGGACCGTCAGCAGCCGCTGAGGATGTCGATCGCGACGACCTGCGAGTGCAGCGACCAGCCCTGGCCCGGGTAGAGGCGGTCGACGAAGCCGCTGGAGTACTTCAGCAGCGTGCAGTCGTCGTGGCGGGCGTTGGTGACCCACGCGGCCGAGCGCGTCAGCGAGCCGGTGTTCTGCCAGCCCTGGTCCTTGTACATGGTGACGATGTGGCCGTTGCCGTCCTCGAAGCACACGTACGGCCAGGGGCAGGTCTCCTCGGCCGAGGCCGTCGGCGCGAGCGCGAGCGTGGAGGCGGCGAGCGTGGCGGCGAGGCCGAGGGCGGCCGTGATCTTCTTCATCGGTTCTTCCTGGTCAGGGGACAGCGGACGGCGGACGGGCGTCCGGCACGGCCACCAATGTAGGCACCCCGAAACCCCCCGACCGCGCCACCCGAAGCCGTCTCACCCCCGCCCACCAGCACTTTGAGACGCCATCACCCCGCGAACTGGAGACGTCTCAAACCTGCGCCGTACACCGGCACCCGCCCGTACGCCGCAGGTCGGACCCCCGCCCCCTCCCCACGCCGTACGCGCCGCGCCCCCGGCGCACCCGAGACTGGAGGCACCGCGAGACACCGACGACTCCGTACAGGGGGGCCGGGCCCTCTCTTTCGGATCTTGCCGGGCGGTCGCCGCCGGGGCACGCACCTCGCCGGCTTCTCGTCAGTCGCCGATGTCCCCCAGCCTTCGGCCGGGAGGTGCCCCCACCGCATGGACTCCCTCCTCGGCGCCGCCGATGCACGCACCCATGGGGGCACCTCCCGGCCGAAGGCTGGGGGAGACGCCCGCTCATCCGACAACATCCGAAAGAGAGGGCCTAGCCCATGGCCGCGCGATCCGGTCGAACGATTCCCGCACTGACCCTCGGCGCGGCCACCGCCCTCCTCGCCGCGCTCACCCCCGCCCCCGCCTCCGCCGCCGATGACCCGCTGCGCCCCTACACGACGCAGCAACCCCGCTGGGAGCGCTGCGACACCGAGCAGCCCGCGACGCTCGAGTGCGCGACGATCGCCGCGCCGCTCGACTACGCCGACCCCGCCGGCCGCAGGATCGACCTCACCATCTCGCGCATCCGCACCGACGACACCCGCCGGCGCCACGGCGTGCTGCTGATGAACCCCGGCGGCCCCGGCAGCCCCGGCCTGTCCATGCCCGCCGACATGGCCCAGATCCTCCCCGCCCAGGTCCGCGAACGCTACGACCTGGTCGGCTTCGACCCCCGCGGAGTCGGCCGCAGCTCACCGCTCACCTGCGGCCTCACCGAGGACGAGCGCACCGTCCTGCACCCCTACCACGACGCCACCTTCCCCAAGGACGTGCAGCGCGCCCGCACCGTCGCCGACAAGTGCCGGGCGAAGGCCGCAGACGTGCTGCCCCACCTCACCACCCGCAACACCGCCCGCGACATGGACCTCATCCGCGCCGTCCTGGGGGAGCGGAAGATCTCCTACTTCGGCTTCTCCTACGGCACCTACCTCGGCTCCGTCTACACCCAGCTGTTCCCCCGCCGCTCGGACCGCATCGTCCTCGACAGCGCCGTCGACCCCGCCCTCGCCTGGCGCGGCACCCTCCTCGCCTGGCCCGCCCGGGCCGAACTCGCCTTCACCCGCTGGAGCGAGTGGGCCGCCGAACGCGACGCCACCCACCACCTCGGCGCCACCCCCGCCGCCGTACGCCGCACCTTCTGGGACCTGATCGCCCACGCCGACCGCACCCCCGTCCCCACCACCGGCGCCGCCCTCGACGGCGACGCCATCCGCGCCGAGTACCGCGCCTTCGTCCACCCCGCCGCCGCCACCGACCGCATCACCGCCCTCAAGGCCGCCGCCGCCGGCGGCCCCCCGGCCCCCGCCGCCCCCGACGAACTCCCCGGCGACAACGAGATGTCCGCCGCCTGGGCCGTCTTCTGCGGCGACACCCGCACCTGGCCGCGCGACCCCGAACAGTACCGCCGCGACGCCCGGCGCGAGCGCGCCCGCCACCCGCTCGCCGGCGACCTCGCCGCCGGCATCCAGCCCTGCGCCTTCTGGCCGACCGAGGCCCGCGAGGACGCCACCACCGTCGACAACACCGCAGGCGCCCTCATCGTCCAGAACGAATGGGACCCGCAGGCCACCCTCGACCTGGCCCACGGCATGCACCGCGCCCTGCACGGCTCACGCATGATCACCGTCACCGGCGGCGAAGGCCACGGCGTCATCGTCGCCGGCCCCTCCTGCGCCGACACTCCCGCCCTGCACTACCTCACCACCGGCAACCTGCCCGCCACCGACCTGACCTGCCCCGCCGCCTGACCCCGCCCCGCGAGCCGACCCCGCCAACCCACCCCGCCCGCCAACTCGCCCCGCCCCGCCCCTTGCTAGCCTCGAAGAGGCCCGCACCACCGCGTGGAACGAGGAGCAATGAGGCAGCCGAACCTCTCCAGCACCGTCGAACGACGCCTCCTGGTCAACTACCGCGTCACCCCCGGCCCTCACCCCCCGGCGCGCTGCACGCTCAGGCTCCCGTACCCCGCCAGCGCCCCGGCCACATCCCCGCCCTGACCCCGCAGCACCGAGTCCAGGAACACCAGCGTCACCGCCGCGACCCTGCGCACACTCCCCTCCCGCCCCAGCGACCCCACCAGCTGCGGCACCGGCGGCAGATACAGCGGACCGTCCATGAACGTCAGATGGGCCGCCCCCGCAAGCGCCAGCCGGTACCCCGTCCCCGTGTTCGCCGCCAGCGCCGCCTCCAGCCGGGGCCCGTAGCGCGGATCGGTCGCCGCCGTCACCTCCTGGGTCAGCGCCAGCACCGGCCGGTGCAGCGCGGGGGAGAGGGGCCCGTGCGGGAACCCGTCCAGATCGACCACCGCCGCGAACCGCCCGTCCTGCCGCGCCGCCTGCAGGGCCGCCGCCCCGCCCATCGAATGCCCCGCCACCGCGGCCCGCCCGGTGTCCAGCCGCCCCGCCAGCGCGTCACCGCTCCCGCCCCGGCCCAGCTCCTCCAGCCGGGTCAGCACGAACCCCAGGTCGGCGGCCCGCACCGCCGTCCACCCCGCCGCCAGCTCCTCGTCCCTGGCCGCGTCCCCGCTCGAAGCCGTCGCCGAACGCACCACCCGCCCGTCCTCCAACTCCACCGCCGCCGAGTCGTACGGATGGTCCAGAGCCGCCACCACGTACCCGTGACTGGCCAACTCCTCCGCCCACGCCGTGTTCTGCGTGCGCACCCCGCCCGAGCCCGGCGAGAACAGCACCACCGGGAAGCTCCCGCCCCCCTCCGACACCGCCGCGTCCACCACCGCGTGCGTACGGGCCCCCACCACCCCGTCCATCAGGAACCCCGGCAGCCCCACCCCGCCGGCCAGCGCCCGCGAGACCGTCCGCGCCTCCTCCCGGGTACGCCCCAGGTACAGCGCCCGCCCCGCCCCGCCCGGCCGCGCCGGGTACCAGAGCTGCACCACCACCGTGCGCCGGTCCTCCGGATCGGCCGTGAACGTCTCCGGCCGCTGCGCGTCGCTCCACTGCACCACCCGCGTACCGACCGCGAACGGACCCGACGGCTCGGGGAACACCGGCACCGGGAACGCCCACGCCGCCACCGGCCCCGCGGCGATCAGCCCCGCACACGCCGCCGAACCCGGCACCGCCAGCCACCACCGCGCCCGCCACACCGCCCGCCCCCCGGGACGCAGCCGCGGCCGCAGCACCGGCGACAGCGCGAACGGCAACGCCACCATCGCACCCGCCAGCACCGGCACCACCTGCCAGCGCACCCCCACCACCGCCAGCACCGATGCCGACGGCACGAACACCCCCGCCGCCCCGAGGGCCACCCGCCCCCGCACCGCGGCGGGCAGCCAGCGCGCCACCACCAGGGCGAGCGCACCCGCCACGACGACGAACTCCGGAAGGGACATCGAAGGCCCCGCGATCATCTCGGTCACCCGGCCATGCTCGGCGCGCCGCCCCCGCCCCCACATCGCCCCCCGGACCCCACCCCCACCCGACCCGGGTCGCAAGGAGCCACCCCGCGGCCCCGCCCGCCCTGCGACCCCGGGAGGCACCCGCACTCCTCCTGCGGTCGTACCCCCGCGCCCCACCCTCACCCGGCGGGACCATGCGCCCCACCACGTGCGCCCCCTACCGTGACAGCGCGCCCGTACACCGTCCGACCCCGAAGCGACGTCCGACCCCGAAGCGACCTCCGCCCCCGAAGCGACAGGACCCCCCCCGATGCCCGACGCGTTGACGCCCGACGCGGCCACCCCGCCGGTCGTCCACCCCCGCTGGGCGAAGGCCGCCGCCCTCCTGCCGCCCGCCGCCCGGGACGCCCTGCCCGCCCTCCTCCTGATCCCGCACGCCCTCATCACCCGCCCCGCGCACGAGACCTGGGCTGCCGCCGCCCTCACCGCGGCCCTGACCCTGCCCCTGGTCCGCCGCCGCCACGCCCCCCGTACGGTCTTCGCCGCCGTCGCCGCCGCGGCCCTGCTCCAGTGGCTCGCCGGCGTCCAACTGCCCGCCGACATCGCCCTGCTGATCGCCCTGCACACCCTCGCCGCCCGCACCGGCCACCGCACCACCTTGGCAGGCGCCGCCGTCCTCGAGGCGGGCGCCCTCCTGGCCTGCCTGCGCTGGACCACCGACGGCGCCTTCCTCGCCTCCTTCACCGCCGCCACCGCCACCGTCGTCGCCACCGCCGCCCTGGGCGCCGGCGCCCGCACCACCCGCGCCTACCTCGCCGCCCTGGAGGAACGCACCATCCGCCTGGAACGCGAACACCACCAGCAGGCCCGCCTCGCCGCCGCCGAGGAACGCACCCGCATCGCCCGCG
The DNA here is from genome assembly GCF_044455705.1 of Kitasatospora sp. NPDC051170. Lineage (NCBI taxonomy): Bacteria > Bacillati > Actinomycetota > Actinomycetes > Kitasatosporales > Streptomycetaceae > Kitasatospora > Kitasatospora sp. NPDC051170. Next base: position 287,750 of record NZ_JBITFA010000009.1, read on the forward strand.
AGATCCACGACATCGTCACCCACAACCTCTCCGTCATGGTCGCCCTCACCGACGCCGCCGCCCACACCCGCCCCACGCCGCCCGACCGCACCACCACCACCCTCATCCAGGTCGCCGAGACCGGCCGCCAGGCCCTCACCGACATGCGCCGCACCCTCGGCATCCTCCACACCGACCAACCCGACCAACCCGACCAACCCGGCGAACCCGACCACACCGACCACACCGACCAACCCGGCGAACCCGACGCCGAACGCCACCCGCTCCCCGGCATCGCCCAACTCCCCGCCCTCACCGACCGGATGCGCGCCACCGGCCTGCCCACCACCCTCCACCTCAGCGGCGAGCACACCCCCGTCCCCGCCACCGCCCAGCTCACCGTCTACCGCCTCGTCCAGGAAGCCCTCACCAACACCCTCAAACACACCCCCGCCGGCACCCGCGCCACCGTCCGCATCCACTGCACCCCCCACACCGTCACCCTCGACATCACCGACGACGGCCCCCACCACCCCGACCCCCACCGGGCCCCACGGGCCCCCGCCGGCCACGGCATCCCCGGCATGCGCGAACGCTGCGCCGCCTACGGCGCCACCCTCCACACCGGCCCCCGCGAGGAAGGCGGCTGGCACGTCCACACCCGCCTCACCCTCGACACCACCCGGGCACCGGCCCCCGCATGACCATCCGCGTCCTCATCGCCGACGACGAAGCCCTCCTGCGCATGGCCTTCACCACCGTCATCGAGGCCCAGCCCGACATGGAACCCGTCGGCGAGGCCGCCGACGGCGACCAGGCCGTCGCCCTCGCCCGCGAACTACGCCCCGACGTCGTCCTCATGGACGTCCGCATGCCCGGCACCGACGGCATCGAGGCCACCCGCCGGCTCACCGCCGCCCGCCCCCGCACCCGCGTCCTGATCCTCACCACCTTCGACCTGGACGCCTACGCCTTCGCCGCCCTCAACGCCGGAGCCTGCGGCTTCCTCCTCAAGAACACCCGCCCCCACGAACTCCTCACCGCCATCCGCGACATCGCCGCCGGCGACGCCGCCGTCTCCCCCCGCATCACCCGCCGCCTCCTCGACACCCTGCGCCCCCACATCCCCGCCGCCCCCGACCCCCACCACGAAACCCGCCTGGCCCGCCTCACCCCCCGCGAACGCGAAGTCCTCCTCCACATCGGCCACGGCCTCTCCAACACCGAGATCGCCGCCGCTCTCCACCTCGCCGAGGCCACCGTGAAGTCCCACCTCGGCCGCATCCTCCACAAACTCGAACTCCGCGACCGCGTCCAGGCCGTCGTCTTCACCTACAGAAGCCGCCTCATCCACCCCTCATGACGCACCGTTCCCGACGTCGACGACGAACACCCCCTCATCCACCCCCTCCAGCACCAGCCCGTTGTCCAGCCGCACCCGCACCGTCACCCGCTCCCGGTACGCCGCCCCCACCGCCTCCAGGCCCGCCACCTCGGCCTCCAGCCGCTCCCGGCTCCCCGCCGGCATCGTGTGCCCGTAGTCCTCCAACAGCCCCTTCAACCGCCGGTACTCACGCACCTCCGCACCCTCCGGCACCACCCCGTCCACCCGCTCGACCACACCCCTCACCCCCGCCCCCACCGAAACGGCCCCCACCACCCCGACCCCCTCGGCCACCGCCTCCCCGATCCCCAGATCCACACCCAGCCCCACCCGCTGCCCGACCCGCACACCCATCCCGCTCCTCCACCCTCTCCACCACCCACACCAGAACGCGCCACGCTACCCGACCCCCAGCACCCCCACCGCCGTCGCTACCATGGCTCGCCGAACCCGCGCGAACCCGCGCCGACCGCCGTCGAAAGGATCGGGCAGGGGAGTGAATCCGAACCGGTGCCGCTCACATGAACGATGAACAGCGTTCCCCCCGGTGGCTGCGGGCCCGTGTCCCCCTGCTGCTCGCCTGCCTCGGATGGGCCTGCACGGCGCCGACACTCGTCGCGGACGCCGACATCCACGAGCTCGTGAGCCGCTGCCTCGACAGCCCCGGAGCCCCCGCATACGTCCTGCCGCTCAGCCGGGCGGGCCTGGCACTGGCCGTCGTCGCGGTGTGCTGGGGCAGCCGGCAACTCGTCACCGGCGTACGCTCCAGGACACTGCGGCTCAGCCTCGGACACGCCCTGCTGTGCGCGGTACTGCCGGTGGCGGTCATCGGCGTGCCCGTCCAGTACGCCCTCACCCAAACCGCCGCACACGACACCGGGCCGCGGCCGAGCCCCTGCATCGGCCACGGCCCGCTCGGCGCCACGCCGGTGGCGGCGGGCGAGCGGCCCGCAGCCACCGGCTGACCCGCCCGGCGCTCCCGCAGGCGCCCGGTCAGCGCCGCAGGCCGAGCAGCCCGGCCGTGTCGGCGCGCCGGTTCCAGGCGATGACGGCCAGCGGCACCATGAAGAGGAACGGGGTCCCGGCGTTCTCCCCGTGCATCACGGTGAGCTGGGTGACGAACGCGAACACCAGGAACACGATCAGCGCCGTCGCGGCCGGCCCGGCCAGCCGTCCGGCCAGCAGGCCGATGGCCCCGGCGAGCTCCACCAGCCCGGTCAGGTACATGAACCAGTGGCCCCAGCCGATGCCGTCGAAGACGGTCGTGGCGGCGGGGATCGCGAGCAGCTTCGGCAGGGCGCTGGCCAGGGCGAAGAAGAGCGCGAGCAGGATCCGCAGCGTCCAGACCGTCCGGACGAGGGCCCGGCTCGGCTTCACAGCGGCGGTGGTGGTGGAGGCGGTGCTGGCGGTGCTGGCGGTGCTGGCGGTGGTGGCGGTGGTGGTGCCGGACATTTCAGGTCTCCCCGGGCGGTCGTCGTTGCTTTCCCGGGTTTGACCGCCACCGCCGCCAGAACTCATCGCTCCGCCGGAAAGAAAATTTCTCCCGCCCCGGGCCCGCCCGGCCACCCGGCCCCACCCAGCCGCAAAGTTGGCTGGACAACAGGAAATTGGCGGAACGATCACACGGCATTCGCCGGAACACCGTGTACATCCCGCCCACGGCTCCTAAGGTCAGGCCCGCTCCGTACCAGTCCCCCCGACGGAAAGGGCCTCACGTGACCTCCTTCGACCGGCGCCGATTCCTCCAGCTGGGCGGCGCCTCCGCCGCCGCGGCCGGCCTGGGCATGTTCCCGCCCGCGGTCGGCAGGGCCCTGGCCCTGCCCGCCCTCGGCCGCCACCGTTCGATCGAGGACGTCGAGCACGTCGTCATCCTGATGCAGGAGAACCGTTCCTTCGACCACTACTTCGGCACCCTGCGCGGCGTCCGCGGCTTCGACGACCCGCGCCCCACCCTCCTGCCCGACGGCAAGCCCAACTGGCACCAGCCCGCCGCCTCCGTGCGCACCGCCCGCTACCACGACCGCGGCCTGCCGGCCTCCGAACAGGAGGTCCTGCCCTGGTACATCGACCCCGGGAACACCACCGAGCACCAGGCCGGCACCGACCACGGCTGGAGCAGCGGCCACCTCGCCTGGAACGAGGGGCGCCACGACCAGTGGGTGAACCAGAAGCAGGACGTCATGACGATGGGCCACCTCAAGCGCCAGGACCTCCGGTACCACTTCGCCCTGGCCGACGCCTTCACCGTCTGCGACTCCTACTTCTGCTCCGTCCACGCCGACACCGCCCCCAACCGCATCTACCTGTGGACCGGCACCAGCGACCCGCGCAACGCCTACGGCCGCAAGCCCAACGGCCCCGGCCTGTGGGAGCGCAACGACACCGACGGCTACACCTGGACCACCTACCCCGAACGCCTCGAGGCCGCCGGCGTCAGCTGGAAGCTCTACCAGGGCGGCTCGGGCGAGCCCGGCACCCCCACCGACAACTACACCGACAACTCCCTCATGTTCTTCGAGCGCTACCAGAAGGCCGAGGGCGCCACCGGCCCCCTCGTCGACAAGGGCGCCACCGACCACACCCTCAAGGAGTTCCGCGCCGACGTCGAACAGGGCCGCCTGCCCCAGGTCTCCTGGATCGTGCCGCCGTACCAGTACAGCGAGCACCCCTCCGCCACCCCCACCGACGGCGCCTACTACATCAACCTCGTCCTCGAGGCCCTCACCGCCGACCCCGAGGTGTGGGGCCGCACCGTCTTCCTCATCAACTACGACGAGAACGACGGCCTGTTCGACCACGTCGTCCCGCCCATGCCCCCGGTCGTCAGCGCCCCCGGCGGCCAGGGCATGGTCTCCGACGACCTCCGGACCAGCCTGCGCGACGAGCTCCTCGACCTCGGCAAGTACCCCGGCGAGATGAGCCCCCTGGTCCCCGGCGCCGACCCCGGCGGCCTGCAGCCCATCGGCCTGGGCCCCCGCGTCCCGCTGCTCGTCATCTCCCCCTGGTCGCGCGGTGGTTGGGTCTGCTCCGAGACCTTCGACCACACCTCCGTCCTGCGCTTCCTGGAAGCCCGCTTCGGCATCGACGAGCCCAACATCAGCGCCTGGCGCCGCTCGGTGTGCGGCGACCTCACCTCCGCCCTCGACTTCTCCGGCACCGACCCCAGGCCCCTGTCCATACCGGTGCCCGCCCCCCTCGCCTCCCGGGGCAGGCCCTACCAGGTGCCGCTGCCCCAGCGCATGCCCGTCCAGGAACCCGGCACCCGCCCGGCCCGCGCCCTGCCCTACGACCTCGTCGTCAACGAGGAGGAGACCGACGACGCCCGCCGGTTCCACCTCGACCTCGAGAACCGCGGCGAGGCCGGCGCCTGGCTCTACGTCTACGACCGCACCGCCCCCGCGAGCGCCCCGCGCCGCTACGCGGTCTCCGGCGGCGACACCCTCACCGACCACTGGACACTGCCGGACTCCGGCCGCTACCACCTCGCCGTGCACGGCCCCAACGGCTCCCTCCAGGAGTTCGAGGGCGAAGCCGGCACCGAACTGGTCGCGCGTTTCGACCCCCGCGGCACCGGCGTCCACGTCCACGTCCGCAACAACGGGCCCGCGCCCCGCACGGTGACCGTCGCCGACGCCTACGCCAAGGGCCCCGCGACGACCCGCACCCTGCGCCCCCACGCCTCCGCCCAGTTCACCCTCGACGTCGACCCCCGCAGCCGCTGGTACGACATCTCCGTCACCGCCCCGGGCGCGCCCCTCTTCCGCCGCCGCTGGGCCGGCCACCTCGAGAACGGCCGCCCCGGCACCAGCGACCCCGGCCCCCGCTGACCGGGCCCGTCCCGTCTCGTCCTGTCCCGCCCCGTCCTGTCCCGCCCGAGCGGGACAGGACGGGCCCCGCGGATCAGCTCAGCCGGCCTCGCCGCGCCGCTCGGCCAGCAGCGCGTTCAGCCGCTCCACCTCACGGTCCACCACCACGTGCTTGTCGTCGACGTACGGCAGGTGGACCTTACGGCCGTCCGCCCGGAACGCGTACGTGAGGAACGCCGGCGCACCGCGGCCCGCGTGCGCGTTCGGGTTGGGCGCCTTGCCGAACCGCGCGATCTCGGCCCAGGCCAGCCGGCGCCGGCGCACCATCCCGCGCACGGTGACCCCCTCGGGGGTGACCAGCGTGCCGGCCCGGGCGACCCCGACGACCACCAGCAGGCAGAAACCGATCACCAGCACCGAGCCGATCGCCTTGGTGGACGGCGCGAACTCCTTGTCGTTCCAGATCGGCAGCAGCGCCCCGAAGGACAGCAGCAGGATCGTGAGCGCGAGCCCCCCGACCCGCGTCGTCGCCACCCGGTACTCGTGCGGAACCCTCAGCCGATCGTCACCCATCCCGCCCACCCCCTGATCCTCGCCACCACCCCGCCGCCACGACCAGCGTCGGCCGAACCCGCAGTATAGGGACGGGAGTTGCTCACCGACAGGCCGCGGACATCGCTCGCTTCCCTTCACGTGGAGGAGCGCCTCGTGTCGCCGAGATACCCGGCTCCGGTGCCGGGCCGGCGCCGCAGCCGTGGCTGTCCCTCAGACGCGCACCAGCGGTGTGTCGACGAGGTGTTCGGCCAGGAACCAGGCCTGCCGTTCGCCGGGTGCTCGTCCAGGACGAGGTGGAGCCGGTAGAACGTCGCGCCGCGCATCAGCCAGTGGTGCTTCTTGTAGAGGCGAAGAGGATCTGCGTGTCCGCGAGGACCCTGTTGAGGCGCTGGCAGGAGTACATCCGCGCCTCGTAGGACAGGGCGACCGGGAACTGTTTGCCGGTCCCGAACCCCTGGATCACCTCGCCCGCCACACCGGTCCCTGCTCTCAGAACTCCAGCACCTCGCGGTCGAGCGGGTACCGGTCACGGTGGGGTCCGTCGAACGGCGAGGGTGTGACCGGCAGGACACCGGTCGGCTGCCGGCCCAGGTTGTCGTCCCAGATCCGGGGTTCGACGTGTCCGAGGACCCGGAAGCTGCGGAAGGTGAACGGCGGGCTGTCGGTCGGGAAGAACTCGGCCGTGGTCATCACCTGGAAGTGCAGGTGCGGCGTGGTGGAGTTGCCGCTGTTGCCGATCAGCCCGAGCGCCTGCCCGGCCTCGACGCAGTCGCCCTCCCGCACGCCGAGCGTGCCGGCCTCGAGGTGGCCGTAGAGCAGGTAGCGGCCCGGCGCGACCTCCAGGGTGACGTGGTTGCCGACGGTGTCCGCGATCGGCGGCACGGGCGGCGACAGCGGCGGCGGGTTGTCCGGGACCCCGTCCTGGACCTCCACCACCCGGCCGCCGGCCGCGGCCACGACCGGCTGGCGGAAGCTCAGGTAGCTGGTGAGCCGCGCGGGGTCGCCCTCCCACGCCTGCCCCTGATCGCCGACCCGGTACCAGTCGATCGCCAGGCGCTGCGGCACGAGGAAGCGGCCGTTGACCGGGGCGAGGCCGCGCCGGTGGTGGGTGTTGCCGCAGCACGACTCACTGGCGTACCAGGCACCCGGGAGCACGGGCGCGCCCAGGTCCAGCGGCGCGCTGCGGGCGGTGGGGGTGGCCTGCACCGTCTCCTCGAACGCGGACGGGCCGGAGGGGGTCAGGACGGCGCCCGAGAGGTGGTGTTCGAGGACCTCGGGCACCGGCCGGCCGCGGTCGAGGGCCAGGTCGATCCAGACGACCCACTGCTGGGAGCCCTGGATGACGGTCGGCGTCGGCGCCGGGGGAGCCGGGGTGGAACCGTCCGCGCCCGGCAGCGGGTCGCCCACCGCATTGGCGGCCTCGGCCAGCTCCTGCCCGCCCAGCGAGCCGACGACCCGGCGGCCACGGCCGTCCAGGACCTCGACCCGGTCGAGCCGCAGCGGCGTGCTCGCGGACAGCGCGCTCGTGACGAGCAGCTCGTACGACACGTGCGTCCTGCCGTCCGTGGCCTCGAACGGCGCCGGTTCGGTCATCACCGCCGCCGTCAGCGGCGTGAACTGCGTACCGGGCGCCGGCGCGGCCACACCGGTCCCGGCCCCCGGCCCCGCCGAGGCCAGCAGCACGCCGGCCGCGAACACGGCGGCGGCCGGCCCACGGCGCAGGGGACTGCGGCCGGTACGGTTGCGAGTCTCGCGATCAGCCATGGTGCTCTTCCATCCGTCGGATCCACACGCCCGCCGAGGCGCAAGCCCATGCAACCCGCCGGCACACCACTTCACCCGCAGCCCCCGGCACCCAGCCACCGAACTGCACCCGTCCAGCCCCATCGACCACCGCCCCCGCCCCGCATCCCGCGGGCATCCGGCGACCTCGAAGAATTCCGTGCCGGCTGGACCAGCTGGTGGTACGGGCTCGTCTCCCCGGCACGGCCCGCGGCACCCGACCCCGTGGGGGACGCCGCGCCGCCCGGGTTCCCCCACCTCACCCCGTGGCCGGTGTTCCGGCGAACCGTGCCGGCCGAACGGCGGGAGGGGAACACGTGGCACTCGCGGCGCAAATCCGCAGGAGCACGCCGGCGTCCCCAGGCGGCAGGCCGGTCACGGTCGGCCGTGACCACCGACGGCACCGCCGACCCGACCTGGTGGCTCGGCACCACCCCGCCCAGATCACCGACGCCCGCCGGCTCTGACCCGCCGACGACCCGCCGACGACCCGCCCCTGCGCCCAGGCACCAGGCCGCGCTCCTGGACGCCCTCCGCCGATGCGTTCACCGCGCGTAGCCCACCTCGGGAAAGCCGGCGGAGGGACCGTCGAGCAGCCGCCCCCGGCCGCCGCGCAGGTGGAGGTCGAAGAACGCCCGCGGGTAGGCGCGTTGGAACGCCTGCGCCCGGTGCCCGGGAATCGTCCCGACCTCCTCCTCCAGCTTGGGCGCCGACATGCCCAGGAGCGGGGCGAGCAGCGGCAGGATCAGCACGTCGTCGCCGAACGACTGGTGCGCCGCCCCCCGTACGGTCAGGTGCAGGCGCCAGCCGCGCAGGTGCGACCAGAACGCGCGCAGGGCGGGGTTGTTCTCCATGCCGCCCTTGCCCGGGGTGTCCACGACCAGGAACGGACGGTCGAGCCCGGCGTCCACCACCGGGCCCGCCGCGCCCCCGTCCAGGCTCATTCCCGCCGTGATCCGCCCGTCGGCGAGCATCGTCGCGGCGGTGGCGGCGCCGCCCAGGGAGTGGCCGAGCATCCCGACGCGCCGCAGGTCGAGCGCCCCGCGCAGGCCCGCGGGCAGCGGGGTGCGGCAGACGCCGGGGTGGCCTCCCGAGCCGAGGACGGCGAGCCGGTCCAGGACGAAGCGGATGTCGGCGCTGCGGACCGCGAGGGCCTTGGCGTAGTCGCCGACCCCGTTCGGCGGACCCGTCTCGACGCGTCCGCCGGGGAAGGCGACCACCGCCGCGTCGTAGGTGTGGTCGACGGTGACCACCACGAAGCCGTGACCGGCGAGGTCCTCCACGACGCCGGTGCCGAACGAGCGTGACGCGTCGGACCCGGGGGAGTAGAGCACGAGGGGCAGGGGGCCCGGCGGGCCGCCGACGGGAGCGCCCTCGCGGCCGTGGGTGTCCCCCAGCCGTACCCGGCCCGGAGGCAGGCCGAGGCGGCCCAGGTACCGCTCGGCCGCCGCCGGGGGCATCCAGGGGGCGGCGGGGCGGCCCGCCCCGCCGCGGGCGGGGTACCAGATGCTGATCATCAGCTCACGGCAGGGGCGGGAGGGCACCCAGGGGTCCGGCCGCGCGGTGTCGGCCAGGTGCAGCGCGACCGTACCCAGCGGGTACGGTCCGTTCGGGGCGGGCAGCCGGAACCGCACCGGTTCCCCCCGCCCCGCTCGCGCGAGGGCCGCCGGCGCGAGCGGACCCAGGATCGTGGCGGCGGCCAGTGCGGCGCCCGAGGACATCAGTGCTCTCCGGTTCATGCGCTCCACTGTTCCGCCCGGCGGGCCCGGCGGCTTCGCCCCCGGGAAGGAACGCGGTGTCAGCCCAGGAGGGTAGGACGGGCATCGGCCGCGCGGATGACTCAGCCCGCGAGATGACGTCCTGCGGACTGACGGGCCCCGGGCCCCCGCTCGGATAGCGTGGCCCGCATGGGTGACGGGCAGTCACGGCCGCTGGTGGCCGGGCGTCTGCGGGACGGACAGTGGCACGGCGTGGACACGGCCGCGGCCGTGCTCCTCGCCCTGGCGTTCGGCGCGAGCCAGGCGCTCAGCGGCGGCTGGGGCGCGGGAGCCGTGGCGGCGGCGGTCTGGCTGCCGGTCGCGCTGCGGCGCAGACGGCCCGTCGGAGTCCTCTGCACGGTCCTGGCCGCAGCGGTCCTCGCCACGGTGCTCACCGGATGGGAGGAGTCCTGGCTCCCCGTCGCGGCCGCCCTGTACACGGTGGCGGCGCGGGAGGCGCGGCGCCGCTCCGCCACGGCGCTCGGCTGCTCGCTGGGCGCCGTCGCGGCGGCCACGGCCCTCGCACCGCGACCGGCCCCGGCCTCCGAGGTCGCGGGGGGCGTCGTCTTCGCGTCGCTGATGATGACCCTGCCCTGGCTGGTGGGCACCGCGCTGCGAGAGCAGCGCTCGTACGCCCGGCTCGCCGCCCGGCAGGCCGTCACCGACGAGCGCCTGCGCATCGCCCGCGAACTCCACGACGTGGTCGCCCACCATCTGACCGTCATCGCGGTACGGGCCGAGGTGGCCCGCGCGGTGGCCCCCACCGACCCGCAGGAGGCCGAACGCACCCTCGCCCTGGTCGGGACGGCGAGCCGCACGGCACTCACCGAGATGCGCCGCATGCTCGGCGTCCTGCGCTCCCCCGGTGACGGAGCCGAGCTGGAAGCCGCCCCCGGCCTGGCGGACCTGCCCGCGCTCGCGGACACCGCCGGCCCGCGCGTACACCTGTCCGTCGTCGACCCGGACCCGCCACTGCCCCCGGGCGTGGAACTGGCGGTCTACCGGATCGTCCAGGAAGCCCTCACCAACGTCGTCAGACACGCGGCATCGGCCGACTGCCGGGTCAACCTGACCCGGACGGACCCCGGGGCCGTCGAGATCGAGGTCGTCAACGACCCCCCGCCCCGACTCCCACCCGGACTCCCGTCCCACCCCCCGCCCCACCTCCCACCCCGGCGCCCCGGCGGCGGACACGGACTCATCGGCATGCGCGAACGGGCGGCCATGTGCGGCGGAACCCTCACCGCCGGCCCCCTGACCACGGGCGGATTCCGCGTGCACGCACGCCTGCCCTGCCCACCGGAGACAGCACCGTGAACCGCCCCATCAGCGTCCTCATCGCCGACGACCAGGCACTGCTGCGCGCGGGCTTCCGCCTCCTCATCGACAGCGCCCCGGACCTCACCGTCGCAGGCGAGGCCGCCGGCGGCGAACAGGCCGTCGAACTCGCCCTGCGGCTGCGCCCCGACATCGTCCTCATGGACATCCGCATGCCCGGCACGGACGGCCTGGAGGCCACCCGCCGCATCTGCGCACACCCCGACGCCGACGGCACCCGCGTCCTGGTCCTCACCACCTTCGACCTGGACGAGTACGTCTACGCGGCGCTGCGCGCCGGAGCCAGCGGATTCCTCCTCAAGGACATCCTCCCCGCCGACCTCCTGACGGCCCTACGCGTGGTCGCCTCCGGCGACGCCCTGCTCGCCCCCGCGGTCACCCGCCGCCTGATCCACGAGTTCGCCGCCCGCCACGAACCGCCGCACCCGCAAGCCGCCCGCGAACTGGCGAACGTGACCCCGCGCGAACGCGAAGTCCTCCACCTGGTCGCCCGCGGACTGCCCAACCCCGCCATCGCCGACCACCTGGGCCTGAGCACCGCGACCGTCAAGACACACGTCCGCCGCCTGCTCGCCAAACTCCACGCCCACGACCGCGCCCAGATGGTCGTCATCGCCTACGAAACCGGCACCGTCACCCCCGGCGGCAACTCCCCGCCCACCGGCCGACACCCCGCCGGCCTACACCCCACGGGCCGTGACGGCGGCCCCGCAGAGGACCCGCCCGCCGGCGCGTAGACCCCGCGCACGGCCTCCGCCACTGCGACGACCACGACCCGCCGGACCCGCCGCACGGGCCGGCGCCCCGGCCGTCTGCCTGCGGCCGCCCGCCGCCGGGGGCGCGTGGGGGGCGGCAGCGTCACCACCACCACCGCCCCCGGCCCCGCAGCCACCGGGCAGCGGGCAGCGGCGGAACAGGAACCCGTCCGCACCGCCGCCCCGCGCCTGCTCGCCCCGCCGCAGCCCGGCCGCTTCGGTGCGCACCGGTGCGGTCAGCCGCCGCTCTTGCGGCGGAAGTTGCGCTTGCCCCCTGCGGCGGCGTGCGCGCCGTGGATCTTCGAATCGCCGTTCGGGCCGCCGGCCGCGCCTGCGCCCTTGGCGCCGTGCTTGCGCTCCAGTGCGGCGAGGAACCGGGCCTTGACGTCGTCCTGGGCGGCGGCCGCGGGAGCCTCGACGGCCGGTTCGGCCTCCGGCCTCTCGGGGTTCTCGGGTGACGCTACGTCGCTGCTCATACAGGATCTCCTGGTGGGATGGGGCCGATGCCTTCACGGGACACCATGTCACGTCCCAGAACCGGCCCGGCCCACCAGAGCACCCCGGGAGCCTTCGGCCACCGACCCCGGCCGCCACCACCCGGGGCGGGCGCGAGACGGCGATCCCCTGCCGGCGAGCTTCGACGAACGGTGCCCGGAGTCCGCAGGCGCTCGACGGCCCGGAGGGCCGGGTATCTCTCCGGAGGTGGCCGGCACCGGGTCCGGCAGGCTGCGGCGCCACGGGCCGGTGCCGGCCATGCCGGGGGGCGTGGCCGGCACCGATGAGCCGGGCTGGAGCGAATTCACGTCACGGGAAGATTCGACGGCGATCCAGGTGGCGGGACGTGTGGCGATGCGGCCGGAAGAATTCCGTGCGGGGCCCGCTCCGCCGGCTCTTCAGAGGATCCGGATGGAGTTGACCTTCGGCGGGTGGTTCGGGTACGAGATGTCGGTCCAGCGGTTGACCCTCACCGAGTCGCCGTTGTCGTCGGAGTAGACCAGGTCGTTGTTTCCCGTGGAGATCCGGTCGACCCACCACCCGCCGAAGCCGATCGACCCGCCGTTCGCGTAGCAGTCGACGCTGTCACGGCCGTCGAGGTGCGACCAGATCTTGAGGAAGTCGTTGCGGCTTCCGTCGCACGGGATGTGGTCGATGGCGAAGGCGCTGCCGGACGGCACGGCCACGGTGAGCGTGGCCGCCGCGGCGAAGGCCAAAGCCATCGAACCCACGGTCTTCCTCGCGTTCGAGAACATGGATCCTCCCCAGTCGGATGAAATTACGAACTGAATTCCACTGCGCAACGAATTTCCGTTGCGTCGTGCCCGATCAGTATCCGGGCCGTTTTTATGCGGGTCAATCGAACACGCCTTGGTTCAACGTGTTCCAGGCCATTTCCATATGGGATTTCCGCAAGGCGTGGGGTGCTTTGTTCTGGTGTGGCCCGAGAGGTTCCGGGGCCGGGTGGCCGGGGGACCGGAACGTCGGCCGAAGAGAACCCGCCGGCCGTTCTGACAGGGGAGACCGTGGGGCCGCCGAACGCGCCGGACCAGCGCTCGGGGGCACGTGGCCGGAAAAGGGACTGCGCGGAGGCCGGCTCGGCCACCGGGGCACCGGAGCGGGCCGGTCGTCCCGGCGGCGCGAGGCCGCGCCGCCCCGGCCACACCTGACCGGTCGCCTCCGTGCCGTCGGCCCTGCGGGTGGCCGAGGTCCGCCGCCGGCCGGGGGAGCGGTCGGTCCCTGCGTGAACGCGGTGCGCCCGGGTGCGTCTACCTGACCCAGCGGGTCTCGACGATGCCGCAGGTGTGGGCGGTCGAGTGGGCGGCCCGGTAGTTCCGCGTGGCGAGCCAGGGCCCGAAGACGCTGTTGCCCTCGCCCGCGAAACCGGGGTTGGTGAACAGCCGGAGCTCGTCGGCCAGGTCCTCCCGCAGCAGGGAGGAGGCCAGGCCGGCGCCACCGAAGCAGACCAGGTCCCCGTCGGCCAGCTTCTTCGCCTGTTCCACAGCGCCGGTCAGTTCGCCGTTGAGCACCGTCGTCCGTGGCCAGTCGAGTTCGGGCCTGCCCGACCGGCTCGGAACGAACTTGGGGAGCGCGCCGATGGCCCGGCTGAACTCCCAGTCGGGATCGCCGGGATGTTGCTCCGCCATCCGGCCCCAGTGCCCCAGGTAACCCTCGTCCGCCATGGGCCGGCTCAGCAGGAGGCCCGAGGCGCCGGCGAGCAGGCCGTTGAAGGCCGCGCGGAGGTCCGCGCTCCACGGCCAGTCGGGGCCCCAGTTCCACACCTGCCAGTCGGCGTCCGGCAGCCTGCTGTCGACGTAGCCGTCGATGGAGATCTGCATCGCCACAGTCAGGCGGCTCATGATTCTTCCGTCCCCTCGTCAAGGTCAGGACTGCGGATCACTCGGAGGCCGTCCCCCGGTCGCACCCGACGAGTGCCGCCTGGAACCGTCAGGCCCGCCGATCCGCGCCGACGTCGAGACGATAGTCCGCACGACTGACATCTCATCAAACAAGCCACCCCTCATACCCGTTGATGACGGGCACGGCGCGGGTGATGCCACCGATCCGGCTGGGTCCGAGCGTGACATGACGAAGGCCCTGCGCCGCCACCGGGACGACGCCGTGCTGATGGGCTCCCCCTCCCAGACCGGCCGGGACCTGTGGTCACGCACCGTCCCCACCACCGGCGAGTGGGCCGGCGGCGCCGAGGTCCACCTCGCCCTCGCCGGCCACCTCACCCCGTGGAAGGTCGAGATCCTCGGCGGCCTGCTCCTCGAGGACGGCAGGCCGCTCGACGAATGGGGCAGGCGCCTCAAGCCGGCCTGGGCGGACCTGACCAACCTCTCCCGCGTCCACGCCGACGCACGCCGGCGCACCGCCGCCCGCCTCGCACCAGCTCTTCCAGCATGCCCGGCGCCGGCGGCCGCCTTGCCCGGCGCCGCTGATCCGTACGACGGTCCGCAGGCATGCATTGCGCCGAACGGGTCATCAGCATGAGCGTCCAAGTAGACACACGAAGGAGATGACCAACCCGTGGCCGCTCTTCTGCTCGTCCTGCTCCTCGCCGTCGTACTCTTCGGTCTCGGCTTCGCCGTCAAGATCCTGTGGTGGGTGGCGCTGTTCGTCCTGGTGGTGTGGCTCCTCGGCTTCCTCGTGCGCACCGTCGACGGTGCCGGCGGCCGGCGCCGCTGGTACCGGTGGTGAGGACGGCACCGCCCCCGGGACGGAACGCACCCATCTGCGACGGGACGGCCGGGACAGCCCCGGCCGTCCCGTCCCCGCACGAGAAGGAGGACCGCCCCGTATGAGGAAAGCCCTGAACGACCTCGACGCCCGGCTGTTCGTCAAAGTGGCCTCCCGCCGCCTGCGCGGCACCGACCCGTGGCTCTCCCGCCTCACCCGCGCCGCCGACCACGGGAAGCTGTGGATGGGCGGCGCGGCACTGCTGGGCGCCACCCGCAACCGCACCGCCCGGCGGGCCGCCCTGCGTGCGAGCGGCTCCCTCCTGCTCGCCTCCGCCCTCGCCAACATCGCCGCCAAGGGCCTCACCCGCCGGCCCCGCCCCGCCCTCGACCCCGTGCCCGTCGTACGGCGCCTGCTCAAACAGCCCGTCACCAGTTCCTTCCCCTCCGGGCACTCCGCCTCCGCCGCGGCCTTCGCCACCGCCCTGGCCATCGAGTCACCGCTGCTGGGCGCCATCGCCGCTCCCGTGGCCGCCGCGGTGATGGCCTCACGCGTCTACGTCGGCGTCCACTACCCCGGCGACGTCCTGGCCGGAGCCGCCCTCGGCGCGGGGACGGCCGCGCTCACCCTGCGCTGGTGGCCCCGCCGCAGCGACCGCCCGGCCGACACCTCCGCCCCCGCCGTCCCGGCGCCCGCGCTGCCCACCGGCGCCGGCCTGCACATCGTGGTCAACGGCGCCTCCGGCTCCACCCCCCTCACCACCCCCGACAGCCGCCGGTGCTCGGTCGAGGAGGAACTGCGCCGGGAACTGCCCGACGCCGACCTCCTCATGTGCGCGGACGGCGACGACCTGGCCGCCCTGCTGGAGCGGGCCGCGGCCCTCGCCGCGCAGTCCGGCGGGGCCCTGGGAATCTGCGGCGGAGACGGCAGCGTCAACCTGGCCGCCTCCGTCGCCGCCCGGGAACACCTGCCCCTGGCGGTCTTCCCCGGCGGCACACTGAACCACTTCGCCGTCGACCTGGGCACCCACAGCCTGCGCTCCACCGCCGACGCCGTCAGGGCCGGCACCGCCCGCGCCGTCGACATCGCCCTGGCCACCGGCGACCACGGGCAGCGGCGGATGTTCCTCAACACCTTCAGCATCGGGATCTACCCCGACCTCGTCCGGACCCGCGAACACCTGGAGGACCGCCTGGGCAAGTGGCCCGCCCTCGCCGTCGCCCTCGTCCGCGTCCTGGCCCGCGCCGAACCCGTACGAGTGACCGTCTCCGGCGTCCCCCGGACCCTGTGGATGCTCTTCGCCGGCAACGGCACCTACGACCCGCCCGGCTTCGCCCCCACCCACCGCACCAGCCTGGACGGCGGCCGGCTCGACATCCGCGCCGTCGACGGCAGCCACCCCTTCGCCCGCACCCGCCTCCTGCTCGCCTTCCTCACCGGCACCCTCGCCACCTCCCGCGTCTACCGCGAGGCACGCCTGTCCGCCCTCGACCTCACCGACCTCCACGAGGTCCGCCACCTCGCCGTCGACGGCGAAGCCGTCCCCGCCCCCGACCGCCTGCGCCTGTCCAAGGCCACCGCCGCGCTGACCGTCTACCGGCCCGAACACCCCGCCATCCCCTGAACACCCGCCGGCCCGCCCCGGCCCTCAGCGCCGTGGCGGGCGCCGGCGCGCGCGGACGGCATCACGAGACATCCCCTTCCATCGACGGCACGGACGGCACGGACGGCACGGTCCTACGGTCAACACCCGGGGGAGCGGGCACACGCCGGCCCGCAGCCGCCGAGCGCCGCACCCCGCCGCCACCCCCCGACGGCTCACGAGAGGATCCTCTCCACCACGGCGTCGACATCGAGGTACTCCCCTTCACGGCCGGCCGGCACCAGATCGAAGGAGTCCAGGAGGAACGCCGTCACCGCGTCCGACGGGACGCTGATGACCGCCCGCTCCTCCCCGCCACGCAGGGTCACCAGCACCCGCCCCCGCGGACCGGGGGAGACCGTCACGTCCCCGCACCCGGCCGGCGCGTGACGGCCCTCGTTCAGCAGGTCCCGCCCGAAGAACCACCGGATCTC
This sequence comes from Kitasatospora sp. NPDC051170, assembly GCF_044455705.1. NCBI lineage: Bacteria > Bacillati > Actinomycetota > Actinomycetes > Kitasatosporales > Streptomycetaceae > Kitasatospora > Kitasatospora sp. NPDC051170. The sequence goes on from NZ_JBITFA010000009.1 coordinate 304,359, forward strand.
CCCCTCGTCCGGCCCGTCGAGTGACGGGAACGCCAGACAGACCGCGTACGGCAGCGAGGCGTCGAAGCGCAGCTGCGCCTCGACGCAAACGGCGGGGAACGGGCCCTCGGGCAGGGTCACGGAGGTGGAGCGGCAGGTGGCGACGGTCATACGAGTCTCCAATTCCGAGTACGGACATCACTGAAGCGGGCTGCGACAGCGGGCTGCGACAGCGTGCGGCTACCCGCGCTGCGCCGATCCATCGCCCCGACACCGCACCTTCCGCGTTCCGCGTTCGGCCCGCCCGCGCCCGGCCCGCCCCGGGCCCCGCCCGGCGGGGCTCAGGGCGCCACGGTGTCCGCCGCGGGCGGCTCGGGCTCCTCGTCGTCGTCGCCGTCCGTCGCGCCGCCCTTCCTGCGGACGTCGGCTGGCGTGGGTGCGGTGATCGAGCGTTCCTCGGCGGAGCGCTCCCGCTCCCCGGCCCCTCCCTGCGCCTTCCTGCGGACGTCCGCCGGGGTGGGTGCGGTGATCGAGCGTTCCTCGGCGGACCGCTCCAGGGCCGATCCGTCACCCCCGGTTCCGCTGGTTCCGGTGTCGTCGTCGTCGCGCGTGGTCATGGTGTGCTCCCTTCCGAAGCGTCGGCGGCGCGGACACCGGGCGGGTGCCCCGAAAGCCGGGGTCGAACCGGCCGGCCGTCCGGGGCCGCCCGGTGTCCGTGCCGCCGACGGACTCCCGCGGCGGCGCGAGCGGCGCCGGCGCAGGTACCGCACGAGGAACGCGGCGGCCACCAGAACAACCACCGCCACCGCCGTGACCCGCCCGACGGTGCCCTCGACCCTGGTGTAGACGGCCCCGGCGAAGTAGCCCAGAAGGGTGAAGGTGACGCCCCAGGCCGCACCGCCGAGGGCGTTGTAGAGCAGGAAACGCCGGTACGGTATGCGGGAGACACCCGCCAGGGACGGCACCAGGGGGCGGAAGAAGGCGACGAACCGGCCGAAGAAGACGGCGGCCGGCCCGCGCCGGCGGATCAGCTCGCGGGCCCTGTCCACCTGCGCGCGGTGGCGCCGCAGCGGAGGGGTGCGCAGGAGCGCCGGGCCGAGGTGGCGGCCGATCTCGTAGCCGGCGGAGTCCCCGAGGACGGCGGCGCAGACCACGACCAGGACCATCCAGCCGACCGAGACCCTGCCCTGGTCGGCGAGGAAGCCGCCGAGGACGGCGGCCGTCTCGCCGGGGATGAAGAAGCTGAAGAACAGGGCGTCCTCGGTCAGGACCATGGCGCCGACGACCGCGTACACGACCGGGCCGGACAGTCCGTCCAGCCAGTCGGTGATCGAGTGCATCGGCCACCTCGCCGGGGATCGGCGCCCCTTCCCGCCCAATGTAACGCCGGCCCCCGGGGCCGGGGCCCGCGTCCCGCGCGGGCGGGCGGCAGGGGCCGTCAGCGCGCCGCCGGCTGCCGCGGCCCGCCGCTGTACGGCTCCACACCGGCGCCCTGGTCGGCGGGCAGGAGCGTACGTCGGGCCGTGGTTTCCGGAGCCGCTGCTCGCCGACCCCTACGAGGACCCGGAGCGCTCGGCGGAGCCGGCCGACTCCGTGTCGACGGCAGCGCTCCTGCTGCTGGAGAGACTCAGCCCGCCGGGACCGGGACGGCAAGGTGCTGCAGACTCTGGCGCTCGACGTGCCGGACGGGCGGATCCAGACGATCCGCTTCGTACTCAACCCCGACCTCAACCCCGACAAGCTGGGCCACGTCGGCCCGGCCGGGGACGCGTGGGAGGTCTCCCGCGAGTTCAGGGAGTCCCGCCGCTCGGCGCAATGACCGCGCTCGCGCGGCACCGAAAGCCTCTCCGACCAGGGCAAGAGGACCCGGCCCCGCGGGCCGGCACCGGATCGGACGTTCACGGAACCTCCACGGCGGGCGGGTGCATCGATCGGCGCGGCCCGGGTACCAGGGCCCCCGTCGCGCCGTCTCGAGAAAGGACTCGCATGCCCAAGCCCACCGGCCATCTGCTCGTCCGCCCAGCGGCTCCCGGCACGAGCATTCGGCAGCCGCCGCTCACGGAGCTGCCCGAAGGAACGGATCCCAAGGAGATCGCCCCCGCCGACGCGCGTGAGCTCACCAAGGTCCTGCTGCGGCGCCTGGCGGCCCTGGAGGAGGGGACCAGGGAGTACTCGTACGTCCGCACCACCCTGGTGGAGATGAACCTCTCCCTGGTGAGGTTCGCCATCCGCCGCTTCACCTCCCACCGCGAGCCGCAGGAGGACCTGCTCCAGGTCGGCGCACTCGGCCTGATCAAGGCCATCGACCGCTTCGACCCGGACCTCGGCGCGGAGTTCACCACCTTCGCCATGCCCACCATCCTCGGTGAGATCCGGCGCCACTTCCGCGACACCACCTGGGCCGTCCACGTGCCCCGCCGCCTCCAGGAACTGCGCATCCTGCTGGCCAGGACCCAGGACGAGCTGTTCCAGCGACTGGACCGCGCACCCACGCCCGGCGAACTCGCCGAGCGCCTCTCGCTGCCCGTCGAGGAGGTGCTCGAGGGACTGGCCGCCGCCAACGGGCACACGGCGGGCTCACTGGACATCGGCAGCGCGCAGGACGAGGACGGCCCCGGCGCCCCGGTCGACCACCTGGGCCACAAAGACCCCGAACTCGCCCGCGTGGAGGACCTGGTGGCGCTCAAGCCGCTGGTGGCCGCGCTGCCGGAGCGCGAGCGGCTCATCCTCTCGATGCGCTTTTGCGAGGACATGACGCAGTCCCAGATCGGCGAGCGCCTGGGCGTGTCCCAGATGCACGTCTCCCGGCTGCTCAGCCGCACACTGCGGCGGCTGCGGGAAGGCATCGAAGAGGACTGAGACGCCCGACACGGCCACGGGGCCGGCCGGCGAACCCCGGGCCGCGCACAGTCACAGCGCACGGACGACGGAGGGGACGACGATGAGACCATCCGACAGCGACCCGGGCCACACCGCCCTGGCGGGCGCCGCACCCACGCCGGGCCTGGTGGTACGCAGCCGCAAGACACGAAGCGGCGCGGTGGTGTGCTCCCTCGCGGGCGACCTCGACATCGAGACCCTGGACCAGGCCCCCCGGACGCTCGCCGCGCTGGTCGCCCGGCGCCCGGCCGCGGTGGTCCTCGACCTGCGCGACGTCGCCCTCTGCGACTCCTCGGGCCTGAACCTCCTGCTCCGCACACGCCTGGCGGCGCAGCGCGAAGGGCTGGACCTGAGCCTCGCGGCGGTGGCGCCGACCGTAATAAGGGTCCTCGAACTGACCGGCGCGCGAACGGTGTTCACCATCCACGACTCGGTCGAAGAGGCCCTGCCGCACTGAACGGCCCGGTGGCCGCGGCGCCGCGCCCCCTCGGGCACCGCCGCGGCCCCCGGACAGGCATAATCCCGCAGGCGCCGGGAAACCGGGCTGCGAAAGCGTCGTCGATCCGAAAGGCTGCCCTCACATGACGATGAGCAGGGGAGCCCTGGACAGCGACCCGCACCGGGCCGAACCCGCCCTGCCCGCCGGCGGCCAGCGCAGACGGCTGCCCCTCGCGGGGCTGCCCCAGCCCGTCGCCCGGGCCCGGGCCCACACCCTCCAGGCACTCGACGACTGGTGCCCCCGGCTACGCGGGCCGCAGACCGACGGCGCCGCCGCCGAGGACGTCGTCCTGGTGGTCGCCGAGCTCGTCGGCAACGCCGTCCTGCACGGCGACGGGCCGCTGGAGCTGGTCCTGGACCTCACCCCCGCCCGGCTGCGGGTCGAGGTCAGCGACCGCAGCGCCCAACTGCCCGCCCCGCGCCGGCCGCACCACCCCGCCCTGCCCGGCGGCCACGGCCTGTTCATCGTGCAGCGCCTCGCCGACCGCTGGGGCGCCGAGCCGCACACCCTGGGCAAGACGATCTGGACCGAGTTCGACGCCGCCCGCCTACGCGCCCCGTGACCCGACGAACCCCCGCCACGCCGGCCCGCCAGAGCACCCGGCGCCGGTGCCGGCGTTCAGGGCCGGGCGGGAGCGGGCGGGAGCGGGCCGGGCACGACTCCTCCCGCGTGCCCGTGCGGGCGTGTGCGGTCCTGATCCACGACGGCCGCCTCTGCTCCCCGGACGTCGGCGCCTCCCTCGACCAGGCCGTCCGGCCCGACACCGTCGCGGGCGGCCCGGTGCCGAAGACCCGCACGTCGTACGGGGTCGTCTTGTCCACCATCCACAGCTCCCCGGGGCCGGACTTCTCTCGCTGGTCCTTCCCGCGCCTCAGTGCTTGGGTGCCGGAGGTCAGCAGGTTCAGGTGGTACGGCTCCTGACGGTCCGAACGCCACACCATCCGCTCGTCGTGCACGAAGCGCTCCGACCGGAACGACGTCCGGAACATCGCCACCGGCTCCGACCACCGCGACTCCGCCTCGGAACTGTCCGCATGAGCGCTGGTCGCCTCGCACTCCCGGGTCCTGCCCGGCGCGTCCTGCCAGAACTGGAAACGATCCTTCGCCGGCAAACCCTCATCCCCCGGCCCCCGGGGTACCAGCCGCCATCTCCACCCCTCCGGAAGAAACTCCCCCGCCGGTCCGGCAGGGCTCCCCCGCCGACATCAGGACGGGTCGTCCGGGGCGGCGTCGGTGGGGAAGCGGATCGGGCTGAGCAGGTACGGCCTTCGCCCGGGTGCCGGTGCGTTCGCCAGGTAGGGGCCGAGCACGGCGAGCAGGTCGCCCGTCATCCGCCCGAGTTCCTCCGGGTCCAGCCACAGCGTGCCCTGCCGGTAGGAGACCCCGTCGGCCACCGGGTCGGAGTCCTCGCGGTCGAGGTAGGCGTTGAACTCGGCGATCAGGACGGCCATGGCGGCGGCGAAGCCCCGGCGGTGGTCGTCGGGCGTCATCGCGGCGGCGTCGGCGGTGCCGACGGAGGGGCGGTCCCGGCGCAGCCGGTAGTACCGCTCGACGGTGCCGCGCACGCGCTGTTCGTCGGCGACCTCCAGGAAGCCGGCCTCGGCGAGTACGCCGACGTGCCGGTACATGGTCACCTTCGGCACCTCGGGCATGCGCGCGCACAGCTGGGCGGTGGTGAGGATCCGGTCGCCGGCGAACGCGTGCACGATGCGCAGCCGCACTGGGTGGAGAAGCACGTCGGTGGTGTCCATGGGCTTTACGATTCCACATTCGGCACTATTATCGGAAGTGGAAATAATGGCGATCCGTAGGTGATCGACGGCGATCGGAGGGGGACATGCGCCAGTCGAGGGGACGGGCGGTGCCGGTGAACGGCCGATCCGTGTACGTGGAGGAGTCCGGCACCGGCCCGGACCACGTGGTGTTCGAGGCGGGCGCGGGCATGGGCCGCACCTGCTGGGATCCGGTGCTGCCGCTGCTCGCGGACCGGGCGCGCCTCGTGGCGTACGACCGCGCCGGCGCCGGTCGCAGCGGCCGGACGCAGGGCCGGCCGAGCATCGACGACCTGGCCGCCGACCTGGTCGCGCTGACCGGGGCGGTCGTCCCCGGCCGCTTCGTGCTCGTCGCGCACAGCATGGGCGGCCTGGTCGCGCGGCGGGCCGCGGCGGCGCTCGGGCCGAGGCTGCGCGGGCTGTTGCTGCTGGATCCGACGGCGGAGACCGCGCCCGTCTACGACACCTTCGACCGGACGGTCGTCCAGGTCGACCGCACCATGGCCGTGATGCAGGCCCTCGTCCGGTTCCGCCCGCTGGCCCGCCTCGGCAGCGGGAGCGTGCGCCGGGCGTTCCCCGCGGACACCTACGCGGCGATGCTGGCCGAGGACCTCGTCCCGGCGGGCATCGCGCAGACGAGGAAGGAGGTCAAGGCCGTGGCGGAGGCGATTCCCCGCTTCCGCGCCGAGCCGCCCGCCCCGCCGTCCTGCCCGACCGTCCTGCTCTCGGCCTCCCGCCCGCAGCCGGGAAGGGCGCGCCACCACGCCGGACTCGTCGAGCACCAGCGCCGGTGGGCCGAGTCGCTGCCGGACGGCCGGTTCGAGCCGGCCGACTCGGGTCACCTCGTCCAGGCCGAGCAGCCGGCCATAGTCGCCGCCCGCGTACGCGAACTGCTCGACGCGTCCGAGACGGGCGAGGAGGCCCGCTGATGCACGGGCTTCACGAGAGCACTCCGGCCCTGTGGGTCTCCGACGCCGACCGCGAGCGCGCCGCCGCCGTCCTGCGGGAGGTGGCGGCCGACGGCCGGCCCGCCACCGGGGAGCTGAGCCTGTGATCTATCCGGTGCGCCGTGATTCGGTGCCGACCTTGTGGTGGGTCGGTCTGCGGTAGGACCCGTCGGTGGCCAAGAGCAGGCCCACGTCGTAGCGGGTCGCGGGGCGGCGGTTCTTCGAGCCGGGCGGGCGACCGGGGCCCGGCCGGGAGGGTTTCGGCACTTCGGCCGGCGTTGAGGTTCGGGCGCGCAGGTGTCGGAACCCGCGGCGGACCCGGGTGGGTGAGCTTGTTCGGTTCGGCCGGCTCTCCCACGGTCGTCGCAGGTCGCCGCGCAACTCGCCGCGGCCGTCACCCGCCGCACCACCGGCACCCGCACCTGCGAGCAGTGCGGCGCCCACCCCGAGACCACGTGCGTCAAGGTCGACGGCTGGCTGCTCTGCCGCACCTGCGCCCACATCCACCACCTGCGCCAGGCACAGAAGCAGTCCGCCGACCAGGTCACCACCGCCCGCGAGCAGGCCGCCCGTCTCCACGGTGACGAGCGCCTGGCCGTCCTCGCCGCCACCTACACCCACCGCCCCACCGACTCCGAGGCCGGCCCCGGCAAGGCGCGCCCACCGGCCGCCGCCCGCATCACCGTCCTCGATCGCGACGGCACCACCCTCTACGACCGCACACTGCGCCTGACCGGGCCCCGAACCCACCCGGCACCGCCGACCGCCTCCTCATGTCGACGTGGACCAGCTCGCCCGGTGCGGCGCGTTCGTAGCGCCGCACCGGGCGTGCGGTGGCGCGGTCGAGGTACGCGTCCTGGGCCAACCCGATCGAGGCCCACTTCGGGCCCCTGCGGCAGTTCACGATCGCCAGCTCCAACCACCGCAACCACACCGTCCTGACCCGGGCCCTGCACGCCTATCTGCGCTGGCGCAACAAGAGCGCCCGCCACCCCGACGTCCTCGCCGCCCAACGCAAGGAGCGCGCTCGCATCCACAGCGAGAAGGGCATCCGCTGGGGCGGCCGTCCCCTCCCCGCCGAGCAGCTTCAGGTCCTCAAGGCGACAGCTGCATGACGCTCCCAGCGGCAGCCGTGGCTTTCAACCAGCGACTTGTAGTCGTCGCGGGCGGCGCGGCTCCAGAAGCTGTAGTCCACCACTACGTCGCGCCCGGCGAGCATCAGTTCAACGAGCTCCTGCCGTTGCTCGCGGCGGACCTCTTCCTTGAGCTGGTCGAATGCCTCGGCTTCCAGTACCAGGCCGGCGTCACGCTGCCCGAGTCGTCGCCAGAGCACCTCGTCGATCGACAGTCGAACGAAACCGCGTCGCACCAGCTCCATCGCGTAGGTCGTTTTGCCTGCCCCCGGAAGACCGCACATCACGCTTGTCCATCGGCCAGGGTCGGGTGTCAGAGGACAACAAGCCCGTCAATCGACGGCTTCGTGTTGCCCGACCCGGTGAATGTGTGCCTCAATGTGCGTTCCAAAAGTGACTTTCACGCTAGGGTGTGCGGTGGAGGTGGGGTTGTGACTGACGACCTGTTCGCGTCGATCGACGCGTTGCTGGCCCGGCCGCGGCCGGGGGACGACCTGCCGGTGCCCGCGGAGCGGGAGCGGCTGCGCAAGGCCGGCGACTACACCCAGGAGGAACTGGCGGCCGCGCTGAAGACCCGCCGCGAGACGATCGTGCGGTGGGAGGCCGGGACGACGGAGCCCCGCCCGCCCAAGCGCGAGGTCTACATCGCCTTCCTCGCGACGCTGGCACTCCAGCACGGCGCGGCCGAGCCGACCGAGTGGCTGCGCCGGGCGCAGGCCGCCGGCCTCGTGCGGGCCGACGGCACCCAGGTGCCCGCTCCCGAGACGCCCTCCGAAGCGGTGCAGCAGGTCACCGTGGCGGCCCCGGCCCCGGCCCCGGCCCCGGCCCCGGCCCCGGCCCCGGCCCCGATTCCGGTGCCGGTGCCGGAGGTGTCCGCCGCCGCCCCGGAGGCCGAACAGCCGGCCCCGTTCGCGACGTCCGCGCAGGTGGTGATGCTGGACCAGAATCCGGACGGCTCGCTGCTGATGGCTCCGCCCGCGCCGTGTGTGCAGTGCGGGCAGCCGTCGGTCTACCGCGCCCAGGGCCACCCGATGCACCTGGGCGGTTTCTGCCGCCCGGTGGCCGCCGTCCCGGCCGTCCACCAGCAGCCCGCCCCGGCCGCTCCGGTTGCCGCGCCCCGCCAGGCCGTCCCCAGGGCCGCGCCCGCAGCGACGCCGCGCCGTCCCGGACCGTCCCGTCCGGTGGCCTCGCCGCGGGCGCGCAAGGCCCCGGCGAAGAAGCCGGCCGCGGCTGAGGGGCCGTCCGGCTGGGAAGCCGCCGCGACGGCGCGGTTCCCGGCCGGTCCCCTCGCGGTGCTGGACGTCGCTCCGTCCGGCAAGGCCCTGGTCGCCTACCTCGCCGACGGCACGCGGGCTGCGACCGCGCCGGCCGGGCGCACGCTCGTCGACGTCGTCCAGTGGGCACTGGAGGCGAAACTCGGTCAGGGGCGTCTGCACCGGCACGGCAAGGACGGCGACGCCCTGCTCGTCCTCACCGACGCAGCCCTCGCCGAGCTGGGTTTGCCACCGCTCGGCCGGGACGAGAAGAAGGACTTCGTCCAGCGCCTCGGCCAGCTGCCGAAGACCCACAGGTGCGTCAAGCAGCTGGAGAAGGCCGGCTGGCTGCTCACCCAGCGCGGCCTCGGCCCCTGGGCCCGGATCTACCGCACCCCCGAGGACGGCAAGCGCCAGTGCGTCCAGCTGTGCATCCCCGCCTGGGGCGCCCTCGCCTCCGGCGGCTGGAAGATCCCCGACCACCTCGCCGCCCCGGACCTGGCCCGCCTGCTCGGCACCTACGCCACCCGCGTCCTCACCCCCCGCGGCTCCACCGCCGTCTCCGGCCTCGAACTCGTCACCGCGCTGCGCCCGCCCACGAAGGCCGTGCGCACCGACACGGGCTGGACGTCCGGTGCGGTGGAGGGCTCCCGCCCGAAGGAGGCGTTCGACCCGGCGCCGCCGGAGGTCCCGGACATCCACCCGCTCGCGGAAGGCCGGGAGCCGGGCGGCGAGCTGGTCACCGAGGCGTGGGACTGGCACCGCGAGCTCACCGGCACCGAGAAGCGCTCCGCCTGGGCGGTGGGCCTGGACGTCAACATGGCCTTCCTCGCCGCCGCCGGCCGCCTCACCCTGCCGCTGGGCCCGCCCGCGCACGAGCTCAACCCGGTCTTCGACCCGAAGACCCCCGGCTCGTGGCTGATCGACCTGTCGGGCCTCGACACGGACCCGCTGCTCCCGTCGCCGTTCACCGCGGACGGCGAGCGGCCGACGGGACCCGCCTGGTACTCCACGGTGAAGCTCGCCTACGCGGTGGAACTCGGCGCCCGGGTACAGCCCACAGAGGCGTGGCTGCGCCACGAGCACGGGCCGTACCTGGACCCGTGGCACAAGCACCTGCGCGCCGCGTACCTGGACACGATGGCCGCCCTCGGCGTCCCGCTCACCCTCGCCGATCACGACCCGCTCGCCTTCCTCGACGCCATGGCCGCCCTCAAGCAGGGCGACCCGGCCGAGCTCGCGGTCCTCACCGCGATCAAGCAGACCGCCAAGGGCACCATCGGCAAGATGCGCGAACGCCCCCGCGGACACGGCTACAGGCCCGGCGAACGCTGGGCCGCCCTGGACCGCCCGACCTGGGACCCGCTGATGCGCGCCCTCGTCATCGACACCGCCACCGTCAACCTCCACCGCAAACTCCGCCGCATGGCCGACGACACCGGCCTGCACGCCATCGCCGTCCTCTCCGACTGCGCCGTCTTCGCCGCCCCAGGCCCCGGCCCCCTCGACATCCTCACCCGGCCCGACGGCACCCTCACCACCTCGCTGCGCCTCGGGGTGTCGCCGGGGATGGTGAAGTTCGAGGGCTCCCGGCCGATGCCGGAGATCGCCGAGCTGCTCGCCGACGCCACGAACCCGGCCCGGCACATCAAGACCGGCGGCATCGTCTCCGAGGACGAGTAGCCGGGCCCGCCGGCATCCGCCCGGCGGGCCCTCACCGACACAACACCCCGGCCAACGTGACACAGTCCCGGCCGGGACGGAGAGAAGGAGCTGATGACCCGTGGGGGAGATCGACGAGGGCCTGGAGCGCGCCGAGCGCACCAAGCCGATCCCGCAGTCCGTCCCCGCCCGGGTGCGCTTCCTCCTCAAGGGCACCAAGGGCTCCACCAGGCGGCTCGCCGCCGACCTCGGCGTCTCCCAGCGCACCGTGCAGCGCTGGCTCAAGGGCCAGGGCAACCCGAGGCCCGCCGCCGCCAAGGCCATCGAGGCCAAGGTCCGTACCGCCTGGCAGCCCCGCGTGAAGCGCCGGGTGCGCCGCGACGCCGAGAAGAACGGCTTCATGCTCCACATCCAGGCGACCTTCGGCTACAGCGCGGCCGGCGGCACCACCGACGACCCGCGCGAGCGCGTGATCACGCAGAAGATGCCCGGCCCCGTCGCCCAGCGCCTCTACGAGGCCCGCGACGCCGGAGCCGGCCAGGCCGAGCAGGAGCGGATCCTCGCCGAGGCCCTGCGCGAGGAGTACTTCAAGGACGGCGGCCGCCGCGCCCGCGGCCTCGACGTCGAGCTCAACGACATCGCCTGGATGGACGTCGAGATCTGACCGGGCGCTCCAGCCGGCCGCAAGAGCAGTCGACTTGGCCACCAGGACGGGCGCCCCATCTGATCAGTGGCAGTCCTGGCCCAGATCCGGTTGGCCACACGCGCCCACACCTCGTCCTTGAAGATCTCCTCCAACTCGTTGAACTTGTCCGCTTCCGGGGCGTCGTCCTCAGGCTCGCCGAGGAACTTCACGTGCTGCGGGGCGCTGCTCCCGAAGAACTGGGTGAGCTTGGCGGGCTTGAAGATGCTCTTGGACACGTTCCGGCTGTCGGCGTCGACCACCAGCATCACGGTGCGGCCCCGGGTGATCAGGTACTGGGCGAGGTGCAGAGCGCCTTCGTTGTTGGCGCAGGACCACAGGGCTACACCGGCGGCCTGCAGGGTGAGCCCCTCGCACAGCCGGAACAGCAGGGGGAAGGCGCGCTGTTCGGTGTCGCCCTCGACAGCGAGGAAGCAACGCTCGTGCAGAAGAACGGAGTTGCGCAGACCGACGGCGACCGCGATCTTGCCGAGGTGCTTGTCGATGTCCTCGCCGACCGTCCCGGCCCCGAGCCGTTCCACGACGGTGCGGTGGTTGTCGAGTTGCGCTCGTCCCGCTCCACTTCGCTCACCGGGCCGCGTGGGCACGGCGACCCGTCGCACCATCGGCCGCCCGGAGAGGCAGTGGTGCCGGGGCACATCATCCTAGAACGTCCGTCCCGCCTCATTGTCCGCCTCGGATGCCGGGTGATCCAAGGCCGCCCGAAAATGACAGAAATTGACGCCTGCTGTCGATCTTCTGCGCTGAAGTACGGTGAACTGAAAGCCAGTTCGTGTGACTGGCAAGTAGGCGTTACGGTCACGGCCCATGAGGATCCTGCACACCTCGGACTGGCACCTGGGCCGCTCGTTCCACCGCGAACCCCTCCTGGAGGCCCAGCGCGCCTTCCTCGAGTACCTGATCGACGTGGCACAGCGTGAAAACGTGGACGTGGTGACCGTCGCGGGCGACGTCTATGACCGGGCGATCCCGCCGCTGGAGGCCATCGACCTGTTCCAACGCACCCTCGCACAACTCGCCGGCCTGAAGGTCCCCCTGGTCATGATCAGCGGGAACCACGACTCGCCCCGGCGGCTCGGCGTGAACTCCCGGCTGATCGAGCACGCCGGAATCCACCTGCGCACCGACCCCCACGACTCGGCCCGCCCCGCAGTGCTGCACGACACGCACGGCGACGTCGCCTTCTACGGCCTGCCCTACCTCGAACCCGCCCTGGTACGCGAAAGCCTCGGCGCGCCCGCGACCAGCCACCAGGCGGTTCTTGGCACGGCGATGGACCGAATCCGCGAAGACCTGGCCACCCGACCCGGGACCCGCGCCGTCGTACTCGCCCACGCCTTCGTCACCGGCGCCGAGCCCACCCCCAACAGCGAGCGCGACATCACCGTCGGCGGTGTCGCGAACGTTCCCGCCGCCCTGTTCCACGGCATGGACTACGTCGCGCTCGGCCACCTGCACCGCAGCCAGTCGATCAACGACCGCATCCGCTACAGCGGCTCCCCCCTGCCCTACTCGTTCTCCGAGGCCGGCCACCCCAAGAGCATGTGGCTCGTCGACCTGGACGGCGACGGCTCCGTGACCGCCCGCACCGTCGCCTGCCCCGAGCCCTACCGCCTCGATCGCCTCGAGGGCGAACTGGACGAACTCCTGACACAGGACCAGTACGCGGACCTCGAACAAGCCTGGCTCCACGTCACCCTGACCGACACCAGCCGCCCCCACATGGCCATGGAGCGCCTGCGACAGCGCTTCCCGCACGTCCTCAAACTCACCCACGCCACCACCGGCGCCTCCGCCGACGACCTGCCCTCACGCGAACGCATGGAAAGCCTCACCGACCACGAGATCGCCCTGGAATTCCTGCGCCACGTCACCCACGCCGAAGCCACCGAACCCGAACGCGACCTGCTGCATCGCGGCATCGAACACGTCCGCGTCACCGCCCGGGGAGAAGCCCTCTGATGCGTCTGCACACGATGACCATCACCGCGTTCGGGCCGTTCGCCCGCACCGAGAACGTCGACTTCGACCAGCTGTTCAGCGCCGGCGTCTTCCTCCTCAAAGGCGTCACCGGCGCAGGGAAGACCAGCGTGCTCGACGCGGTGTGCTTCGCCCTGTACGGCTCGGTCCCCGGCCACCGGCCCACCAGCAGGCTGCGCAGCGACCACGCCCCCGACACCCTACGAACCCACGTCGAACTGCAATTCAGCATCTCCGGCCGCCGCTTCAAGATCGCCCGGACCCCGGCGCAGACCTACCGCAGCACCCGCGCCAAGGACGGCACCGCCACCGCCCAGGCCACCGCACACCTGCACGAACGAATCACCCGCCCGGACGGCACCCCCGCATGGGAACCCGTCAGTGCCCACATCCAGGAAACCGGCACCCAGATCACCACACTCCTCGGCCTGACCAAGGAGCAGTTCTGTCAGGTCGTCCTGCTCCCACAAGGCGACTTCGCCACATTCCTCCACGCCAGCGCGAACGACCGGCGCGCACTGCTGAGCCACCTGTTCAACACCCACCGCTTCCAGGAACTGCAGACCTGGCTCACCACCCACCGGAACACCCTCAAGAACGACCTCCAGCAGGCACAGAGCACCGTCGACCGGCTCGGCGGCCGCATCGAACAGGCCGCAGGCCCCCAACTCCTCCAGACACCACCCCCCAGCACGTCCCACGGCACCGACCTGCTGCCCTGGGCACACGACCTCCTCACCCGCGCCGCGGCCGCTCACGACGCCGCCCGCATCGCCGAGGAGAAGACCGACCAGACCCACAAGGACGCAAAGACGGCCCTCGCCCTCGCCAGCGCCCTCGCCGCCCGCCAGCAGCGCTACAGCGAAGCCCTCACCCGCCGCACCGCCCTGGACGAAAGCCGCGAACACAACCAGCACCTGCGCACCCGTCTGGAGCACGCCCGCAGCGCCGAGCACCTGCGCCCGCTACTGGCCGCCGTACGCGTCGCCGCCGACCAACTCGCCACCGCCCAGGACACCGAAGGCCGGCACCGCAAGCTCCTGGACACCACCCACGCCAACGCGACCACACCCGAACTGGAACAGGCCCACCAGGACCTGCACGCCACCCTCGGGCGCCTGGAAGCCATGCGCCCCCGCGAGGAGCGCCACACCGAACTCGTCCGCCAGCTCACCACGCTGGAAGGGAAAGAGAAACTCGCCCACGAGGAACTGGACGACGCCCAGACATGGCTCGACGGCTGGCCCCAGACCCGCGACACCGCCACCGAACGCATCGCGGCGCTGCGCAGCGCCGCCGAGCAGGTGCCGCAGCTGGCGAAGGAGGAGAACGCGCTCGCGCGGCAACTGGAGGAAGCCGAGACCCGCGATGCGCTGGCCGCCGAACTCGAAAAGGCGGCCAAGACCGCGGACACACGTGACGGCCAGGCCCGAGCCGCCCAGAAGACCTGGCTCGACCTGCGCGAACAGCGGCTGAACGGCATGGCGGCCGAACTGGCCGCAGACCTCCAAGACGGACAACCGTGCGTCGTGTGCGGTTCCCCCGAGCACCCCCGCCCCGCGCAGCCCTCCGAGCAGCAGCCGACCCGCGCGGACGAGGAGAAGGCGGCCAAAGCGTACGAGAAGGCCCAAAAGCTCCACAAGGCCGTCGACCAGACCCGCGCCGACCTGGCCACCCGACACGCGCAGGCGACGGGCGCCGCGGGCACCGAACCCGTCACCGAACTGCGGGCACGGCTTGAGCAGGCCCGCACCGTCCACACCACGGCCCGGCAGAAGGCCGCCGACCTCGTCGAGGCCCAGCAGAACCTGGACGAACTGCAAACCGAACACGACCGGCGGGATCAGCAGCACACCCAGGCCCGGCAGCAGGTCACCGAAGTCCAGAGCCGGGCCGCGACACTGCGCCAGGAACAGCAGCAGATCATCCACGAACTCGACGAAGCCCGCGCCGACGCCCCCACACTCGACCAGCGCATCACCGTGCTGACCGAGAACAGGGACCGCCTCGCCGCCGTCATCGAGCACGCCCGGCGGACCGCGACAGCAGCCACTCGACACACCGACGCCACCGCAACCGCCCGCGACAGCGCCGCCGAAGCCGGGTTCCCCGCCCTTGACGACGCAACCGACGCCCAGCAGCCCACCGACACCATCCAGCAGTGGCAGACGGAACTCGACCAGTGGGACAAGGACGACGCTGCCACCACCGACCTCCTCACCACCCCCGAACTCGTCGAGGCCGGTCAACAGCCTCTCGCCGACCAGGCCGCAGCACAGACAACGCTGACAACGGCCGAGACGGCGGTCAAGGGCGCCACCAACAACACCCACGAGGCCCACACCCGCGCCACCGAACTCCACCGGCTGACGGATGAACTCACCCCGGCCGCCGCCGCCCTGGAACGCCTGCACGCCGACCACGCCCAGGCCGACCGTCTCGCCGAGGTCGCCAACGGACGCAGCACCGCCAACACCCTCAGCATGGAACTCGAGGCATACGTCCTCGCCAGCCGCCTCAAAGAGATCGCCGAAGCAGCCAACACCCGCCTCCTGAACATGACCTCCGGACGCTTCCAGCTCGCCTACAGCCAGGACAAAGACCCCGGCAAGGGCCGAAGCAAGGCCGGCCTGACCTTGCGCATCCTCGACAACTGGACCGGGCAGGAACGCGAAACCTCCACCCTCTCCGGGGGAGAGACCTTCACCACCTCCCTGGCCCTGGCACTCGGCCTGGCCGACGTCGTCACCGGCGAAGCCGGCGGACGCCCACTGGGTGTACTGATCGTCGACGAAGGCTTCGGCAGCCTCGACGAACAGAGCCTCACCGACGTCATGGACGTCCTCGACCAACTCCGCGCAGGCGACCGCGCCGTAGGCGTGGTCAGCCACGTCGGAGACCTCAGCGACCGCATCCCCACCCAACTTCACATCCGCAAGGAGCGCAACGGCTCAACCGTCCATTCCGTACTCTCCGATGCCTAGTAGTACTTCGTTAGGTCCATTTGATCTTGATGGTCGTGGTGGTCCATGCTGCGGCCTGTGGATCTTGGTGAGGCGGAACGGCTTCGCGAAGACCTCGGCGACTTCGTGGCCGAGGTCTTCGCATCTCTGGCGCGCAAGGGGGCCCCGGGCTTGCGGACCAGGGCCTCCAGGTAGTGGTCGAGGTCGAGCCGGGTGCCGCCTCTGGCGATCAGCCGCCCGTGGCGGGCGACCTCCTCCCGGCCGTCGTAGACGACCAGCTCGGAGGCGTGGGGCATCACGCGGACGGTGCGGCCGATCAGCCGCACCGGCACCGAGTAGCAGTGGTGCGGACGTTGATCTGGCTGTAGCGGTCCACCCGCGGTGTCGACAGGCGGCCGGTCTCGAACGGCTCATCCGGCAGCGGCGCGAGCAGGGGGCGCTCGACGGCGAGGTACTCGCCGATCGTTCGCGGGCGCGAGCGGATCCGGCGGCCCTCGTCCTGCTCGTCCCACCGGTCGATCATCGCGTTCAGCTCGGCCGGCGTGGCGACGTCGGGAACGGGGACCAGGTGGTTGCGGCGGAACCAGCCGATCTGCCCTTCGACTCCGCCCTTCTCGTGGGCGCCGCCGGTGCCGGGCTGGCAGTAGAGGGCATCAAGGCCGTAGTGCGAACGGAACGCGGTCCACCGCTCCGCCTCCACCCTCTGCCGGGAGAAGCCCAGCACCCGGGCCACGGCAGCCTTGAGGTTGTCGTAGCGGACCCTGCCGGTCGGCACCCCGCCCAGCGTGTTGAGAGCGTGGACGTGGCCTTCGAAGAACGCCTCCTGCCCGGCCGAGGCGAAGATCCGGTGCACGGCCTTGCCCGAGTAGGACAGCCGGAACGCGAACAGGTAGCAGGTCACCAGCTCGCCGGCCGGACGCACCGTCACGTCCCCGAAGTCGGCCTCCGCCTCCGCACCGGGTTTGTGGGTCTGCGGCACGAACGCGTCCACCACCGCGCGGCCCGCCTGGAGGCGGATCTCCGCACGGTGCTCGGCCACGTAGCCGTGAACCATCTGGTACGAGACCTCGTCCGCACCGTGCTCGTCGACGAGACGGTCGAAGATCCGCTTCACGGGGTGGCGCTGCTTGCGCGGAGCGTCCAGGTCGGCCGCAGCGTGGGGGCGGTAGCGTGCCGGGATGAGCGGGAGCGGGGGAGCGGCGCGGCCGCTGCCGGAGACGGTCGCTCCGCCCCGGCCGTCGACAGCGTGCGCGGCGCTGGCAGGACGACCTTGCCGCATCCTCGCTGCGTCGCAATGCCGTTGGCCGTCGTCGTGGCGGACCGGGCCATCGTCTCGGCCTTGGGCTCGGTCACGCCGTACGTCGTGACCGCGACCCGAAGACCCCTGCCGCACTCGCCTGGAAGCAGAGCCCACGCCGGCGCGACCACCTCCATTCGGTGGCCTGGCGCCAGCCGTCTGGCGAATCGCGCAGCAGAGGGACCGCTTCGGAGCTCGCTCGCGAGGTCGGCCATCGCTCGATCCGTCCGTCGAGTGGCCGTCACAGAGTCGGGCCCCTCGACGGAGGCAATCAGAGAATCGGCTCGCAGCCGATCGCCTTGCCCCCTGCGGTGAGGAACTGCCGTACGAGGTCTTTCTGGTCGGGGAACAGGAAGGGCTTTCCGAGACCGTTCGTGTAGCCGCCGTTGACGGTGAAGAAGACCTCCTTGCCGTGGCAGGTGGCGACGAGTGTCCCACCCGCGACCCAGCGGGCCCGTCCGACATCGGACGGCTCTTTGCCGTTCTTGCCGTCCTTCTGAGTCAGGGCGGTGGTCCGTGGTTCGGTCGTGATCGCGAAGATCTGTGCCCGGCTGTCGTACCCCGGGTCGCCGCCGATCGTGCAGGACCAGATCGGGCCGAACGCGGTGGTGACCTGTTGCGGCATGTGCCACTGGGCCTCAGGGTTTTTCGCGGGCGCGAACCCGGGCAAGCCGCAGAGGTTGGCCCAGTCCGGGTCCGTCTCGGCCCCGTTCGCGGACAGGCTGTTCGGAGCGGCAAGCTTCCGGTCCGCGCACGAGCGTGTCTTGGCCGCCCCGTTGGCGAAGGCCACAGCCAGTCGGGCTCTGGCTTCGTCGTCGCCGGCCTCGCTGGTGCGGATTTCGGCGCGCAGGCCCTTCTGGCAGCCATCGGGGAGTACGGCCCACGCTGCGGACGGGGTCACCGCACCGGCCGAGTCGCCGGAGAAGAGCCGGGCGTCGGACGCGGCCAACTCCGCGGGGCCTTCCTTGCTGTTGAGGACGACGGTGAAGCGCACAGTCTTCTCGGAGGTGTTGAACAGACCGGAGCTGACCGTGGCGGAGCAACTGTTCCCGGTGGACGTCTCCGTCGCCGAGTAGTAGGTGCTCTTGCGCTCGCTGATCCGGCCGGACCCCAGGAGGTCGTGCACCTGGTCAGCCGTGGCGGCGCCGTCGCACACGCTGTCCGGCCCGCCGAGGTTCGTCAGCCGGTACAGCGCGAACCCCACCCCCCCGACCGGGACGAGAGACAGCGCCAACACCCCTGCCGCCAGCCGCACGCGCAGTCCTCGGGTGGTGAACCCGCGCCGATCGAGCGCCGCGCCGATGCGCCCGTCAGGGCTGTCGGAGTCGTCGGGACGGTCGTTGCGCATCGTTTCCACCATCCTCACGACCGCCCGAACACGGTGCGGTAGGTGCCGTCGACGGCGACGTTGTAGGTGGTGCGCGCGTCCGTCTTGAGCTGCTGCGACACGCTCCCGGTCATGTCCGCGGCAGCGGGGTCCGTCCCGAACTCGGCCACCCTTTCGTCGATCATCTTGTTCAACTGGTTCTGTCCCGCCGAGAAGTGGGAGCTCAGATTGCCCTGGAGCTGGGAGTCTGCCAGTGCCTTGGCGTCGTTGGCGTACTGGGCGGTCCCGACATCGACCAGGCGCTGCGCGACGTCGCCCACTCCCGGAATCAGGTTCGCCGGTGTGCCGAGCAGGTGGTAGTTCATCTTCGCGTCCCAGTCCGCCTTCGCCTTCTCGGAGTCCGTGTGATCCGAGGAAGTGTCGGCGAACACCGCGTCAAGTGCGCCGAGGGCGGAGCCGGCCTCCTGGGTGAATGAGTGGAGCTTGTGGTTCGCGCCGCCCACCGCGTCAGGCTTGAACGCCTCGGGGCCGTAGTCGCCGAGACGGAGGGCGATCTCCCGGGTCTCGGCGCCGTGGATGATCGCGAAGGAGGCGGGATCCTCGGCGGCGCCACGGATCACTCGCAACAACTGGTCGCGCCGGACGGTGAGCCCGTCCGGCTGGGCAGGGCCGGCCAACTCCTTGCCGAGGATCTCGTGCATGTCCGGCGCGTAGTCGGCGATCATGTCGGCCATCGGTCGACGGAGCGCGGCCGGCAGGCCGGCCTTGTCCCCGGGACCGCTGCCGGCGAAGGACTTGAGCGTCTCGTCCATGATCTGGGACATGACCCGGTCGTGCGGACGGACCGGCGGCTGGTTGCCGTGCGGGTCCCGACCAGTCGTGGCGGCCTCCAGGGCGTCGCCGAACGCGGCTCGGGAGGTGCCGCGCACGAGGCCGTCCACCTGGTTCTGCTCGTAGCCCTGATTGGGCCACTTCCGCTCGTGCAGCAGGTAGTCCAGGTTCTTGCCCTTCGCCGGGTCGAAGAAGTCCTTCGACGCCCCGGGGACGCGGCTCAGCGCAGTCATCAGACCGCCCATCGGGTCGGTCTGATCGGTGAGAGCACTCCAGTTCGGCCCCCAGAGGTCTTCGCCCTTGGTCGTGCCGGTGCGCTCGTAGCCGACCAGGTCGTTGCCGACCTTGAGGAGGAACGACTTGTCGAACGTCCCCTTCGCCCCCATCAGCGCCGTCAGCGCCGGGTAGTTGTCGTTGTACCCCGCCGCGGACGCCCCCGGGCGGCGGGCGGCGGCCAGTAGGCCGTCCTCCCAGGCTCCGCCCATCCCGCCGTCGCGGGTGGCGGTGGCCAGAGCGACGGACAGGTTGCCGTAGACGTCCTGGTAGCCCTTGGCGTTGCGGTTGCCGTGGGCGAGGTCGCCGTAGACCTTGGAGTACTCCAGCAGGGCGTCCGGGCCGGTCTTGCCGCCGTAGTCGAGGCCGTTGAGCAGGGCGGTGGAGAAGTCCTTGTTGCCCGCGTTGGTGGCCATGAGTGCCTGCAACTGCTCGAGCTGGTCATCGGAGAGGCTGCCGGCCTTGGACATCAGGTCCTTGGCCCGGCTGGCGTCAGCGATCGGGCCGGCGCCGTACGGCTTCGGGTTGAACGAGGTGGTGCTGGCGCCGATGTCGCTCCGGAGGGCGGCGGCGGCCGTCTGATCGGCGGCGGTGGCCCGGTCGACGGCCTTGCCGAGCCGGGTGGAGATCGCGTCGGCCTTGGCCCGCATCTCGGTGTTGTACTTCCTGGCGGCCGCGACCCCGTCGGGGTCGTTCCGCGAGCCGGGCAGCGGGGGCCAGCAGACCCCGCCATCGGGGGTGACGGTCAGCTCCTCGGTCTTCGCGTCGTAGATCGCGGTGAGGAGGTCGTTGCGGGCCGCGCGGAACTCCTCGGCGGCGGTGGTGACGATCGCGGCGAGGGCGGTCGCGACCGCCGACGCCTGCTTGAAGTCGGTGTCCACCCCCTCCAGCGCCGAGCTCGCGTTGGCCGCCGCCAAGCCCTTCCAACCTGCCCGCTGCGCCGTGCTGGTGAGGTCCTTGCGGACCCGGCCGTCCAGGGTGGTGAGGGTCTTGGCAACCCTGGACCAGGCTTCGGACGCCTCCGTGACCTCGTCCGGACGGGCTTCGTACAACTGCTTGAAGGACACCATGTGCCCGATCCCCCCTAGTGAACTGCCGTGCCGAACAGTCGGGCGTTCCTGGCCTCGTTGGCCGTGTACGCCTGCTGAGTGGTGTCGAGGTTGGTGGCGATCCCGTCGATCCGGTCGTGCAGGGCTGTGCACTGCTTCAGCCACCGTTCGGTGCAGCTGGTGAGCGCGCTGCTGAAGGCGAAACCACGGGTACCCCCCGACGCGGCGCTCATGTAGTCACTGAGGCCCAGCGTGAGGGGCCCGCTGTTGCCGTTGGCCTGGTTGAGGTCGGTGGCGATCTGCCGGGCCATCCCGGCCGAGGCGGCGAGTTCGTGCGGGCTGTCCAGTTGAGTGGTCGCCATGCCGGGGGGAGCGGCGTTCCAGGGCGGCGGGCCGGGTGTCGACGCCGCTGCCGGGGCGACCGGGCCGGTGGTGAAGTCGGGTTTTCCCATGGCTGTGTAGCTTTCCCTCCCTCTGAGCGTGGGCAGTTCACTTCCGCGCCACGCTGACCGTGTCGTGCCCCACCGTCGGTGTACTGACGCACCCTCCGCAGCGGCGGTTGCACGTGGGGTGGGGGAGACAGGCCGGGGCCGCGCAGAAGGAGCTGGACAGGCTCACCGCCCAGCGCACGCGCCGGGTCGCCGGGCTGGCGGGGTACGAGGGCGCCCGGGCACCGGCCATCGCGAAGGCATCCGGACTGTCGGCGACGTCGTACGGATCGCGCCGCTGCTGAACCCGACCCTGCTGGACGGCCTGGTGACACGGTGGGAGCCGCGCGGGGCCCGGCCTTCGGCTGCCTGCTCGACCTCACGGGCCAGTCCTGGGACGCCCAGTGGTGGTGGCAGTTCGCCGCCGGCGCCGGAGACCTCACCGCCGCCTACTGCCTCTACCTGCACCAGGTCCGCATCACCGTGGTCCAGCACGCCGCCCTCATCACCGCGGCGAGCGCCTGCTGGTACGCCCTCGCCGTCTCCGTCTCCGCCGCCGCCATCACTGCGGTGGCCGCCCGCAACGCCGACCGTCGCCGCGACGCCCGGGAGGTGCTCAAGGTCCTCGTGCGCCGCGGCACCCGCTAGACCCACCCGGCAACGCCGGGCGTCGGAGCCCCCGCCGGGACAGGGCCCCGACACCCGGCGTCGCCGAGCAGCCGACCGACCAGGCATGGGAACAATTGTTCGATTAAGCTGGCGGTGTGACCAGCGCAGTCCCGTTCTCCCGCCCCCACCCCGGCCACCCCGCGTACGAGCCCGGCGACGCCGAGCGGGCGCCGCGTGAGCTGATGGCCGGTCCCGGCCGCTGATGGGACACCGACTCGGCGGCCGGTGGCGACCCGGCCGTCCGACTCCAGCCACCACGCCGGGTCGCGGCGTAGGAGCGCTGCCGGGTGATCGGCCAGGCCGGGCACTGCCACGGGCCGATCTCCTCCAACGCGGGCCCATCGCAGGGCCACGACCACCGGAGACCCACTGACGACTGTCAGTGTCAGTGGGTCTCCGTACGCTTCCCGTACATGGCCCGTCCTGGGACGGGACTTCGGCGGGGGAGGGGCGATGGCGGTGCGCAGGCCGGTCGACGGCGAGGTGCATGTCCACTACGGGCAGATCTACGTCGAGAGCGATCCCGACAGCTTCGGCCCCGGCCTCGCAGAGGCGTTCGCGGGCCAGAGCGCGGGGCTGTGCGGTGCCGCGATACCCGGTGCGCTCTGGCTGGCGACCGGGCTGCACACGGGCAGCGTCGGGTTCACCGTCGAGGTGCACGATGAGGAGCTGCCGCTGGATCCGGCCTGGGAGGACGTCGTCGAGGTCTCGTTCCGCCCGGCCTCGGACGAGAGCAGGCTGATCCAGTGGGCGGGCGAGGCCGTCTGGGAGCTGGACCTCGAGGAAACCGACTACCGGGTGCGGTACTGCGCGCACGGCATGGACGAGGGCCGGCGGCGGGACACCAGACTCGCCGACGAGCCGCAGGCGGACCGGTACCTCCTGCAGTTCTGGCCCGCCCCGCCCGAGCCGGACCGGGTCCTTCGGCAGACCACCGAGTCCGCGGCCTACTGGCACGACTACGCCCGTCGGCTCCCGCCCCCGCCCACTCCCCAGGAGCGTGCGGAGGCCGAGCGCCGGGCCCGGCTCGCGCAGGAGGAGGCCGATCGGCAACGCCAGGCGGCCTACGAGCGGTGGCAGTGGGGCGGGACGGTACCGAGCGAGGCCCTACGCCGTGTCGGCGGCAACATCCATGGCCTGCTGGCCTTCGACGCGCCCCTGGTGCATGCGCTGGACGCCGCGGGCCCCCAGGTCCAGCGGGAGGTGGCACTGCTCGCCGCCCGGCGCGCGTGTACGACGGCCGGCCTCACCGACCTCGACTGGGTCGCCGCCGCGCTCACCGCCCTCACCGACGGCGGCCCGCTGCCGCCGCCGCTCGACGATCCCACGCGCATGTGGGAGGCCCTGAGCTCCGATCCGCGCGCTCCCCGCCGCACGGTCGGCCGGGCAGTCCCGCCCGAGAAGGCCCGGTTCGAACCGCCGGTCACGCCCGGGGAGGCCCGACCCGTGATCGTCGCCACAACAGGCACCGTCCCGGCGTTCGGCTCGCCGCAGCGGATGTCCCAGCCGCACATGGCCCTCCCTACGCTGCTCGCCGCCGCCGAGGCGGATCCGCTTCGGGCAGCCGTGGATGCCGTGTTCGCGGGCGTGGCCGCATACGGGGAGGACTACCGGACCCTGCTGGAGGAGGTCTGGTCGGCCGTCAGCGGGCGGTGACGGACGGCACCAAGGCCGCGGCGCAGACGTACCTGCTGCTGGACAGGACGGGGCGATCCCTTGTCGATACGGGGATCGCGGCGCCGGAACCGGCGCCGGGGCGCATCCCACAGTTCGGCGAGATGGCGCCCTCCGTCACAGCCGACGCCCCCGCAGTAACACGCCCATAGGTTCCCCGACGGTGCGGTTCACGCCCACTCCACGCCGTGCTCGGCGAGCTGCTGTCCAGGGGTGTTTTTTCTGATCAGAGTGTGGGGGTGTGACCTGGGCTGATCAGTTTGGGTCTGGGGCGTGGTCCCGGGGTGGTGTTGGGCGTGGTGATGGTCTGTCTGGCTGATCTGGCTGCTGAGCTGTGGGTTTGCTGGTTCGGGCTGTGTTGGTCAGGTGGTTTGGGTGTTGGTCAGGTTCGCTGGTCGTTGGTAGGTCGGTGGCTGGATCACCTCTTCCCGGGCTGTCTGTCGGGCGTCGCCGTTTTGTGCCTTCGGTGATGCCGATGGCGGTGAGGAGTTCTCGCTGGTCGGGGTGGAGCTGGTCATAGACGCCGCGCTGGCTTTTGACCCAGTAGCCCAAGGCGCTGCCCTGGGCTACGAGGATGCGGCGGGCGGGGTCCCAGGGCAGGCCGGCCTGGACGTGGTCGCGGGCGCGGTAGTAGCTGCGCTGCCACTGCATGTTCCAGGGAGGGTTCCACCAGGGGTCGAGGGCAGCGAGAACCTGAGCGTGGGCCGGGGGCGGAGTGCCGTGGCGAGAGCGGGTCTTGGCGCTGCGGCGTTGTTCGGCGAGCCATCGGCCGAGAGGGAAGCCGCTGTCGGTGAGGTGGTCACTGGGGACGGCGAGATGACCGTGCTCCGTGGCCCACCGGCGGGCATGGGTGAGTGCGTGATCGCGCCGGGCCCGGGCTTCGCCGGGTTTCTCGGGGTGCGCTGCGTGCTCGAGGGCGGTAGGTGGCCCGATGACGGGAACAGGGAAGACCGGGACGGGCAGTACGACGTCGGGCAGGACACCCGCTGCAGTGATACCGATGCCTGCGAGGAGGTGCTGCTGGCCGGGACGGAGCTCCTTCCACAGTCGCTGCTGCGCCTTCAGCCAGGCCCGCGCGGACTCGCTCATGACCGACCAGTACACCGACGGGTCGCTACCGCCCATGAGGTGAGCCTGCCGGCGTGCGTGGTGGTAATCGCGTTGCCGTCGCAGGTGCCAGGGCGGTCGCCACCAGGGGTCGATCGCGGCGAGCGCCCCGGCGCGATCGGCCGACATCTTCCCCAGGCCTGCCCGGCCCCGCTGGCCGGCGAGCCACCTGCCGAGCGGGTATCCGTCGTGGACGGTGGAGGTGTGGACGTCGGCGAGGGAGCCGTGTTCGGCCGCCCACGCGCGGGCATGGGCGAGGGCTTCCTCGGCTGCGGCCCGGATGCTGCGGCGCCGGGGGCGGGCGATGGCCGCCGCCACGCTGTCGATGCCCAACTCGGCGAGCAGGTCCCGCTGTTCGGGATGCAATCGCGGGTAGCGGGTGCACTGCAAGTGGAGCCATTCGCCGAGGCTGATGTCGGTGCCGGGAAAGCCGGCCGCCGCGTCGAGCGGTCCGTGGGCCTGGGTGTGGGTTTTGGCCCGGTGCCAGGTGCGCTGCCACTGGGTGGGCCACGGGGCGTTCCACCATGGGTCGAGTGCGTGCAGGGCCGTGCTGCGCCACAGCGGCATGCCAAGGTGATGGAAACGCTGGTTGGACATCCAATCGCCCAGGGGGAACCCGTCCTGGACGGTGTCCTTGCGGGTGGCCAGATGCCCGTTGGCGGCTGCGTAGGCGCGGGCGTGGGCCAGGCCGGTGGTGAAGGAGCGGTCGCCTTTGCGGCTGTGGCCACGTCGATGCTTGCTCGCGGACTGTCCTTCGGTGTTCCCGCCGCGGGCCTGGCGGTCGTAGTCGGCGAGGTCTTCTGCCAGATGGCGGGGGCGGTGGCCGGAGTGGACCTCCCACAGCCCCAGTTTCAGGGGTGCCGCCCCGCATCCGGCTTCCTCGGTCGAGGCCTTGTGCGCCCAGGTGAACAGTGGGCCGAGTGTGAGGGGGGAGAGACGGTCCGCGAGCCAGGGCCGACCGAGGCGTTCGGTGAGTTCGCCGATGAGTGAGGGGAGGTTGCCGAGGCGATGGGGCAGGTGGCCGCCCGCGTCGGCGATCAGACGCCGCCGTACCTCTGGGTCGGCCAGCACGGCGGCGACCGTGACCGTCTCCGGATAGGTGACCAGGTCCCGGGCCAGCACCTGCCACCTGCCTGCCGTTTCCCCGGCTGGCCGGGTCGCCTCCAGCCGTGCCGGCCACAGCGTCTCCTCGGGCCACCCCAGGCTCCACCACCAGGCCGTGACCGCCCGCGCGGTCTCGAACGCCTCCCGGCCGATGGGGGAGCCGCGCAGTAGCCGTTGATGGCGGCGCTGCGCCAAGACAACTTCGGGCTGCGCGGCCAGGCTCACCACAAGACCGCCGGTGCCAGGCACGGCCATCGACCAGTACCGGTGCCGGCCGCAGACCTGCCGGTGCGCGGCCAGGTACACCCGGGCGCCTTCGCGGCGGCCTGTCCGGACCGCGACGCAGCCCGGACAGGCCGGGCCCCACCCCGCGACCTTGTCGACACCCGCCGTCAGCATCGCCGTCGGGCCAGGGGCATACAAGGGGCGTGGCTCCTCCTGCGCCCAAGCGGGCAGGGCCCGACGCAGGCTTTCTTCCGGCATCTGGCTGAGTACGGAGAGCCGGGCGCGCGCGGCGGCGTTCAGGTAGACCTCGCTGTCCGGCCGAACCGATCCGAGCAGGTTCTGCAGGCGGTCGACCTCGACCAGCGCGGCCAGCAGGCTTCGCGTGTCCACGTGGTACCGGGCCGCGACCCGGCCCACGAACGACAGCGTCATCTCCCCGTCCAGCGGCGCGACCCGCACCACGCCGCCCGGCCCCAGAGACTTGGCGACTCCACTGCTCCGCCGTGCACGGCCCATCTCCTGCTACCCCCTCAACAACCTCACATCGCAAGCCCTCACCGGCCCCTGCCCGGCGACCTGTGGTCACGGGCCCGCCCCGCAACCCGATCTCCCCGCCGCCCGGGACCCTGCGCCCAGCGCCACCGCGCCTTCCGCCCGCCGACGCGGGAAGGAGGCGGCCGGTTCACGTCATGGGACGTCGCCGTGGCCATGCGTCGGCCTCGGCGGTGGCGTCGAGCTCGACTTCGTCGAGCAGCTTCTTGGTGATCTTCTCGGTGCCTTCGGTGAGAGCGATCAAGGCGGCTTCCCGCACCAGTTGGGACAGGCTGCCGATCCGTCCACCGGTGCGGGTGTGGAGGTAGGCGGCGTGCCGGACGAGAGTTCCCGGTCTGTGGGCGCGCAGCCGCAGCAGGTCTTCCATGCCGTGCAGCAGGGCATGCCAGGTCTGCTGATCCGCGGCCGTCCCGTACGCGAGCGGACGGTTACGGAAGATCTTGAACCGGCCGGCGATCTGAGCGCCCCGAACCCCGGTCAGCAGGGGAGAGGTCTCGATGTCGACGGCGGAGTACACGAACGTCGCCGGGATGCGCTCGCCGAGGTACTTGAGCTGGTCGGAGGTCTCGGCACCGGAACGCCGCCGGGTGTCGAGCAGGTGGACATCGTCGATCAGCACCAGCTGCGTTCCCAGCTCGCACAGGGTGTCGCACACCGCGTTGGTGATGTCCGTCTGGTTGAGCCGCTCGGACAACGGCATGCCCAGGAACCGGGCGAACTCGCTGACCAGTATCTTCGGAGTGGCCGCCGGCGGCACGCTGATGAACAGCACAGGCCTGCGCCCGGTCCGGCCCGGATGCTGGCGTGCGTCGGAGAGCTGGAAGGAACGGCCGAGGGCCATCAAGGTGGTGGTCTTGCCGGTCGTGGCCGGCCCGGAGACGATCAGTCCTCGCCGCGCGCCCGCCTGCTGGCAGCGGTTGACCAGCAGCAGCCGCCAGACCTGGGTGAAGACCCGTTCCATCGCCGGGGTGAGCATCACCGCCAGCTCCGAGTGGTAGGCCTCCCGCTCGGCCTGGCCCCAGGCGTCATCACCGATGTCCCCGGCCTGCGCCGGCGGCCTGTGCACGAAGCGGTCCCAGCCCTGCCATGTGGTCGCCGCGGCGAACGGCGCCGACACATCCCCGCCCCCGGGCAAGCCCTTCACCAGCGCATCGCCTCCTTCAGCGGGTCGTAGACCTTCATCGCTCCCACCGGCTGCCACGGCTCGCCCTCCTCGTCGTCCCGCGAGCCTGTGGCCGCAGCGCCGGCCGACAGCACCGCATCCCGTACTTCCTCGCCCTGGGCGTCCGCTTCGTCCTCATCGTCGAAGGGGTTACCGCTCTCGTAGAGCACACCGTCCACCCCGCCGTCGCCAGGGCGGGACAAACCCACCTCCCACGGCAACCGCACACCGACGCCCGGCTCCTCCAGTGACCTGTCTGCCCCTCCACAGGCCACGGCCGCACCCGCACCCGTAGCGCTTGCCGCCCCGGCCCGGGCGGCGACGACCCGCTCGCGCGGGCTGCCCAGCCCAGCCCCCGTGCGCTCCAACAACTCCCGCAGGGCGAGCGCCAAGTCGTGCTCGTGCTGCACCCGGTCACCACGCCGGGCGACAGTGCCTCTGACGTACTGCCAGGTGAAATCGGTGAACGGAGCCCGCACCAGAGAGTGGTGGATCCACGGGACCGTCACCCACTCGTAGCCCCGCGGCGCATCCGCTTTTGGCAGCCGCACCCACACCTGGCCGGGGGAGTGCGGGTTGTAATGGATCTCCCATAACCCGTCGGCGGCCGTCGAGCGCTGCTCCCGATAGGGGTTGAGCACCTTGTGGTCGTAGGTGCGGTAGTCGATGCGGATGCCGTAGTCGTTGATCTTCTGCCGAACCAGCGGCATCAGCTCGATGTAGTCATCCTGCCCGAGCGGCACCGGAACGTGCCCGCAGACGGCCACCAGCGCGGCCCACATCTCGTTCGGGGACAACGCGGTCCGCGGCATCATCGGGTGCCGCAGCCCGTCGTGCTCGCGCACCTGCCAGCCACAGACGATCCACTCCTGCAAGAGCTCGTCCAGCTGGCGCAGCGTCCACACCGCCTCGCCCTCCGGGTCCTGCCCCCGCCGGGTGACATCGGTTCCGGTGTAGCCGGCCACGTACTGGGAGAACAGCGTGCCGATCGACCCGAAGGCCCGCTCCACGTGCCCCTTCGCGGGACCGTTCGCCGGCGGCGTGGGCTGCATCGTGATGCCGAGCGACTCGCACGCGGCCACGAACGAAGCCGAGACGAACACATTGTCCTGGTCGACCACGACAGTCCGTGGCGTGATGACCGGCCTGGCCGCCACCCCTCTCAGCCGCTCGTCCACGCTCACCAGCCGCTCGTACGGGATGACCGACTGCTCCATCGAGAAGGCCTCGGGCCAGTGCGGCCGCATGCGGGCGGGGACCAGCATCTGGGCGAGCAGGACGGCCGCATCGACGCTGCGCGTCCCCTTCGGACGCAGAACGGCCGCGCAGATGCTGCGCGTGGCCACGTCCAGCGCGATGGTCAGCTCGGCCCGCTCCTCCACCCCGTTGTCCAGGACCGTGAAGACGTCCAGCAGGGTGCTGTCCATCATCACCAGCTCGCCCGGCGCCATCACCACGGTGGGTGTGAACGGGGGAGTGGGCCGCGCCGACCGCCACCGGTGCTGCCGGCGCGATCCCACCAACCCGGACCCGTCGCCGAGAGCGTGGACGAGCCGGTTGAACGTGGACACCGACGGCACCGGCACCACGCCCTCCCCGAACCGCTGCACCAGCAGCCGATCGGTATAGACCCGAAGCCGCCCCAACGTCCCCCGCGAGCGACCCCGATTCTCCTCCAGCACCTCCACCACCGCACCCACCAGCCGCTCGTCCGCACGCCCCAGCACCGACCGCGACCGCACCGCCCGCCCGTCCACCAACCCCCACAACCCCCCGTCCCGATACCGCGCCCGCATCCGCCGCACCGTCACCGCACTCGCCGCCACCCCCAACGCCGTCAGCTCCGCCGCCTTCGCCGCCTCCCGCTGCGCCAGCGTCCTCAACGTCGGGTCGTACTCACTCCGCGCAGCACCGCCATCCCCCTCACCGCCGGGCCGGCCGGTCTCCACCTCACGGACATGCCGCTCCCAGGCCAGCGCACGCTCCCGCACCGCGGCAGGCAACGCCTCCCACAACCCCCACGGCAACAGCCGCGGCACCCCAGGCCCGTCCAGGACCTCGAAGGCAGGGTCCGCGAACAGCAACGACAGCAAAACAGCCACCACCTCGCCGCCCTCCTCGGCCATCAGCCGCACCCCACCCCCGCCCACGGCCGCCACCGTCCACACCCGCCGCTCGAACCGCACCCGGCAGCCCAACACCACAACCGGCCCCCGCTGCGCCCCGCTCACGCGCTCTCCGCCCACACCGGCATCCGTTCGTGCATCGGCACCCGCAGGTCGGCCGACAGGCTCCCCAACCACAGGGCGTGGAACACCGCCGGCATCACCGAGATCGGATCCCCGACCTCGGCCACCCCCTCCCACAGGGGCCGCCGCCGGGCGAACGCCTCCCGCACCGCCCGGGCCAGCTCCCGTCCGCCGCCATACCGGGGGTGCCGGTACCCGGCCAGCCAGGTCACATTGCGTTGGCAGACCAGGTCCACCGGACCCAGCACCCGGTACTGCCACCCCACCGACCGGCACAGCGGCCCCACGACGGCACCGATCTCCCGCTGCCTCTCCGAGAGCTGAGGCCGGGAGGTGCAGTCAGCCAGCACCCCCGTGCCATCAGCCAGACGAACCATCAACTGCGGTAGGTGCGAACGAACGCGCTGCCCCTCCAGCCAGCGAAGCTCCACCGGGCGTCCCGCCAGGCCACTCACCCGCCGGTCCCGATCGAGGAGCATCACATGCAGCCGCATCGCCGCCGACCCGAACGCGACATGCCGGCCAGTAGTCGAAGACCACCACCACCCCGGAGCCAACCGCTTACCAGCACGCACCGGGAACGGCTGAAGTACCGCGCACTCCTCGAACGAGACCTCGGCGACAGCCTCCGGCCACCGCATGCACTCCACCGAGCCAGAGACCCCGCGAAACCACGCCTCTGTTCGGCCAGAATCTGCCCGGTCCGACCTCACGACACCTTCAACACCCACACGCCCAGCCAACCTCGTCACCGGCAAGCACGAGGCCGTTTCTCCTGATCGCATGACGCCGCAGAAGACGGTGCGGTATCCATCTGCCCAACCACCGCCTGGCTACATCCTCATGCCCATGACCGTGCTGCCCCTCAACTGACAGCCTGTCGTGAAGCCCGCAAGCGCCACCGTGCGAGCAGCGATCAAGGACCCGCACAAGCAGGGAAAAGCCGGCTGCAGCGGAGTAGGACAGGTACGCCACCTTCGGGTCACTCGTCCCCGAGCAGGCGCCGTCGGTCACGACGGCGCCCACCGACGGCGCATCGCTCACTCGCTACGCCCACTCCACCCCGTGCTCGGCCAGCATCGCCAGCTGATCCTCTGTCAGCTTGGCCCTCCGGGATTTAGCGTTGTTGAGAAACGCACCTAGGGCCACCTGGTGCACCTGCACCTCCTCACCGTCCGCTCCGGCCTCCACGGTCTCGACCACCTGGCGGTGTGGGCGGGGCACCCGCGGGTGGCCGTGCTCGGCGACAAACGCGGCCAGAGCCGCGATCCCAAGCTGGAACCGATCGGAGCGCGAGACCTTCGGCTTCGCCTCGGCTGCGGCCTTCGCGGCCACCAGCTCGGCGTCGGCCTCGATGCCGATCGCCGCCAGCAGGTCCCGCTGATCGGCCTCCAGGCCGGGCCAGCCGGCCCGCTGCGCCTGCACCCACCGGCCGAGTTGCTCGCCCTCGAACACCGTGTCCAGCGGCAGCCGCGCCCAGTCGACCCGCCCGTCGGAGTCGAGCCACCAGGACCGGGCGACGCTGTAGGCGCGCTGCCAGGTGATCGGCCACACCGGGCACCACCACGGGTCGATCTCCTCCAGCGCCCGCCGCCGCTCCGGCGCCAGCGCCCCCGGCTCCCCGGCCGGCACCTGCGCCGAGGCCCGCAGCTCCGACAGCCACGTCCCGATCGCGTACCCGCCGACCGACGCCCGCGCCGGCGCCGCCAACGACCCGCCGTGGCCCTCCGCCCACACCCGCGCCCAGTCCAGCCCGGCCTCGAACCGAGCATCGCTCACGGACCAGATCATCCCGAGCGCGTCCAGCATCTCCACCCGGTATGACGCCAGCTCACCATTCGCATTCTCACCCCGACGGTCCGAAAGCCACTTCCCCAGCGGATAATTCCCGCTCTCCCCGACAAGCGCCGAATAAGGAACATCCAGCCCACCTGTCTCCTCAAACCACCGCCGCGCATGACCAATACCCTCACGCCACAGCTGCGTCTCACCGACCAGCACCCGCGACGCGATGAACAGCGCCAGCACGTTCTCATCCACCGGCGCCTGGAACCGCACCGGCAGCGTGAACGCCCCCGACCCACCCGCACCAACCATGCTCTCACCAGGTCCAACAGCAGCCTCAGCGCTGCGCCCGGTCGTCCGCTTGCCCGACTTCTGCGGCACCGCCAGGGCCTCCACCACCTTGGCGTCGTGAGAGCGCAAGGCAGTCAGAATCTTGATCAGCGGACCATAGCTGTCCGACTCCAGAATGTCCCCGGGCTGCTCACCGGCCTTGAGGAAAACCGGTACGATCAGGCTGGCGGTCTTTCCCTCTCCGGGCTGCATGCGCAGGGCCCGACCGATGGCCTGGACGATATCCACCATGCTGCCCCTGCCTTGCAGGAGAACAGAATCTGCATTCGGCATGTCGACACCCTCGCCCAGGACTTTGCAGTTACTGAAGATCCGGTGCCTGAGGCCGTCGTCTTCCTCGCTCTTTCCGAAGTCTCCGATGAGCTCCTTCCTGTAGTCGATGTCATGCTCGCCGGAAAGCCACTGCGCCCAGACCTCAGGCGGGTATTTCTGCGGGTTCTCGAAGTGCAGCTTCTCGGCCGTCTGGTTCAGCGTCTCCGAGAAATAGCGGACCTCGATCGTGCGGCTGTGGAACGTGATGCACCGCTCCAGCCCCCGCTCGACCACCGTCTTGAGCAGGCCGGCCTGGATGGCCGCGATCCGCTCCACCGGCACCTCGTCCTCGCTCCCGTCGTTCTCCACGCCGGCCCCCGGACCCCACGGCACGCCCTGCTGCTCGGCGGCCTTCCGGTCGCCGAGCGGGTCGCGCAGCTCCAGGACCACGATCTCGAACGGCGCGAGCAGCTTGCGGTCGATGGCCTCCGCCAGGCCCAGGGAGTAGACGTGCGGCCCGTAGATCCGCACATCGTCCATGGACACCGCCAGTTCCTCCGACAGCGGCTGGTAGGCCCCCTCCCGCCCCTTGACGGGACGCTTGGGCGGCGCCCAGATCCTCGGGGTCGCCGTCATGTAGAGCCGGCGGTCCGCGGGGATGGCGGCCTGGTCGTGGACCACGGTCCACGTCTTCTCGACGCTGCCGGAAGATCGGTGCGCCTCGTCGCAGACCATCAGCCCGAGCGGGGGCAGCAGCTCGCCCCGACGCTCGGCCCAGTACTCGTAGGCGTCCGCGACCGCGCCCACGGACGTGTAGGTGGCGAACAGGGTGGTCGGCTTGCGGTGCTTCGCAGCGTTGGCCAGCCACCTGCCGATCATCAGCGGGCTGGTGCTCGCCAACACCCCGTACGGCAGCTCGGAGTCGACCAGGGAGCAGACGGCGTGCATGTCCCCGGCGCGGCCCGCCGCCCGCCAGGACCCGACCATCTGCACCAGCAGGTCCAGCGTGGGCACCACGACCAGGACCACGCCGCGGGGCACCAGCTTCTGGCCGGCCGCCGCCCCGACGTAGGACTTCCCCGAGCCGGTGGCCATCTGCACCGTCACCCGCAGCCCGTTCGGGGCCGGGTGTCCCGGACGGGGCGTCAGCCCCCGGACGATGGCCTCCAGAGCCTCCTCCTGGTGCCCGCGCAGCGAGATGCTGGCAGCGGACTGAGCGGACTGAGCGGACTTCAGGCCAGGCTTCACGACGTTCACGAAGACGTTCCCCTCACCCATTCCCGAGCCCACACCAGGGACCACGCGGGAAATGCTGACAGTGCCCTACTGATACATTCGACAGATCGGCCCTGGAATCGAGCCAACCGGAAATAGGGCCCGATGGAAGCGACTATCCAGCAGGATATCAGTCCCCGGTCACGAATTCCGGCGAACACCCGAAAAGCCTGGGTCCGGACCCCGAATCCGGCGGGATCACCTGACGTTATGAGACTGATACACTGAGGACCGTTGCTCACCTTCCAAGGGTAGCGCACCCCGACCCGCCGAGAGGCTGAAACGGAGGTCTAGACCGTGGGCTAGACCAATCTGACAGTAGTGAAGCCGACCCGCACGCGCCCCCCAGTGCCACCTTCCCCCTAGTCAGCCTGTTGTGAGTCCAGTCAAAATCCCAGTTCATCGATATGATGGAGGCTCAACCATGGGAGGGAGTGGAGCGAAGCGGAGTGACCGTCAGGCCCGAGCGGAGCCGGGCCGACCTGACCGAAGGTCAGGTCACGGACACGCGGAGCGGGTCCGTCGGCCGTCCGAAGGACGGCCGCGAACGGAGGGCCGAAGGCCCGTAGGGACCCGCTCCGCGGG